>NZ_JNWZ01000021.1 GCF_000716545.1 Kitasatospora phosalacinea | reverse complement strand
CGCACACAGCACCGCGTCCGTGAGCTCGAAGAGCACATCCGCGCGGGCGTAAAGGCACTCGTAGAACTCGACCCGAAAGCGGGACAGGACGCCCAATGCGTCACCAGCGGGCACATCGGCAGGCAGACTCATACACAGCGGCCGTTCTCTCGTGCTTCGTGACTCGACACCTCAAAGCGTGGAGAACGGCCGCCTCTGCTGTCCCGGGAAGAACCGCAGATCAGCAGGTCGGGTGACGTGCATGGATAAACGCCAAGCTGAGATCACCGCGGTTCTGTCTGGGCTTGAGAAGGTTCATCGTGATCGGTTGTTCTGGAAACCCGCGATCCAGCTGAACTTGGATTGCTTCGTCTGCGAGCGGGTCGGCCGCGCCACCTCGCTGGAGCGGGGCGCCGAGCGGGCTGTCTGCTGGAGCGGCAGGAACGAGCAGCACTTCACCGCGGCGCGGATCGCTGCGTTCGACGTGACGCGCCAGGACGACCGGCTGGCGTTGCGGACGGTGGTGGACTTCTGGTGGGCGCCGTTCAAGGATGCCAAGCGGGGCACGAACGCAACGCCGTTGAGCAATTGGGTCCGCCTGCACTATGGCAACTCCTGCCCTCACCAGGAGACGTCCGGCGAAGGCTCGATCCAGACGAACGTGCGGCGTCCCACGAGTGTGTACTGCGGAGGCTGCAAGACGGAGATCGGGGTGGATGCGGAGGTTCCGTCGATTCGGCTGCTGGTGTGAGTCCTGTGCGGGACAGTGCTTCGTGTCCGTAGGGCTCATTTCGTCTTCTCTCTGCGGGCAGGCATGGCGAGGTTGACCCGGTCCTTGGCAGCGAGGCGGAGTGCTTCCTCGCGCTTGCCGTTGAGAAAGATGAGGGCGAGGTCGATGCCCTCGATCTCACCGAGCCAGCCTTCGGCTTCGGCGCGCTCGCGGCGGACGAGGAGGTCGGCCTCGATCTCGGCGAGCCGATCGAGCATCTTCGGGTCGATGTGGAGCATCGGGCAGCGGATGCAGGCGTGTTCGTGGCTGCCCGGAGCCGTTGCGGCTCCGGGCAGACCCGGGTCCGAAGACGGGGCTGTCGCCCGGGTGGGGAAGAATCGACCCCGGTGGTGCGCGCCGCGACCCATTGCCTGCGGCGCCCACCACCGACTGCCGAAGGCCGGCAGTGCGGGTTCAGGCCTGTCGGGCGCGAACGCGGCCGGCAGGCGGCGGGCAGGCGGCGGGGTGGAGGCGTTCCCACCTGGCTCCAGGAACGGTGAGAGCTCGGCGGGCAGCGGGAGCGGGCGCTCCGCGGCCGGCAGGACCAGGTCGACGGCGGGCTCGGAGAAGACCGGCTCCAGCGGGCGGCGGTCGGGACTCATGCGCACAGTCTGTCCCACCCTCACCGAACCATCCCCACCCGACCCGACCCGGCTCGGCACAGACTCCGGCCGAACAGCGGACGGGGCCAAGCACGGCCGCCGGTGAGGCGGTGCACGGCTCCGGCACGGGTCATACACACGATGCGAACCCGTGAGCAAGCAGAAGACGTTCGCACACCCGGCCGACCTGACGACCGCCCAGCCGGCCCTGGAAACCGCCCGCGCAGCCCGGCACGCCCTCCTTGCCATCGCCCCGCGCTGGACCGAGCCACAGACCGACACCGCGTCGAAGGACAGCACCGTCATGGCGGGCAGTGAGGGCTGGAACGAGGAGCAGGCCGAGGACAACCGTCGGCTGCTGGAAGTAGAGGCGCAGGCCGCCCGGACCGTGTGGGCGCACCCGCACCGGCAGGAACTGCAAGGCACCGACCGGGTGAACGCCCAAACCCAGCTCATGCACCTCAACGACCAGGCAGACCAGGCGGCCTGACGGGCGCACGACCAAGACCGGCCCGATCGGGCCTCTACGCCGAGTCACCCTGCCAGACCCACCGGTCCGGCTCGCCGGGCCGGGGCTCGTAGTGCGCGCGGCCGCCGGCGCCGTAGTGGCCCAGGTTGTGATCAACGCGGCCCCGTACTCCAGCATGTCGGCATCCCAGCCGGTGATGTCCAGCAGCTGGCCGTCCAGCGGACCGCCCACCAGCTCCCGGTACTCGCACCCGGATCGGGGCCGGGGTCCTCTCCGGGCTCGGCGCCGTAGACCCGGCGCTGCGGCAGCTGCTCGTCATGCTCGTCCATCGGGCCAGCGTGGCACCGCCGGCCGACAGCGCGCAGGGTGTTCGGCGCCACTGGTAGCTGGCGTCCGTCATGGGCGGCAGCAGCATCGGCGCGGTGGCCGCGGGCGGGGCCTCGGTGGCGGTGGCGACCAGGTGCTCGCCGACGTTCGGGCAGAGGTGGCTGCCTGCCAGGTCGGCCGCCGACAGCCAGACCACCTCCGAGCCGTTTTCGGTGTCCAGGCGGAATTTCGGCGCCGCCTTTAGTTTCATCTTTCAGTGTGCGGCCGCCGTGGTCCGAGTAGCGAAATACGCTACGTGGCCCATTGGGCCTGATGTAACACCTTTCCCGTGCCCAGATGGTGCTGTCCAGGAACGCTACGGGGACGGCAGGGCAGCACGCTGGTTTTCCCTGGAATTCCAATCGCCTGCGCTGGAAAAACTATCCTTGATGTGCCACCGACTGTCCGGTAATGGCATCGACGAAGTCGACGGTGCCCGAGCGTTGGGCTTCCCCCTGTTTGATGAGGTTGACCGCCCAGCACGGCCTCCACTGACCGTCGATCTGCTTGGCCAGGAGGAATGTGGTGTCCGCACGTGAGCCGGGCACTGTTGAGACGGCCTTCGCTTTTGCCGCATCGGCGCTGACGGTGGGGTGCGGCAGTTGGGGGTCTGTGTCCCACCGTGCGGATGACGCCATGATCCGTCCGGAAGTGGAGACGGTGATGTCCAGGCGCATGGGCATCAGCACGGCATCGCTGTTGTACCGGCGGTAGGTGAGCATGTAAGCACCGCCTGCGCTGTCGGTGGGGGTCAGGGTCCGAGTCGCTGCCGGTGTGAGGTCGGAGAACCAAGTTGTCGCAAAGTCTGCGCCGACTTTGAGCACCTGGTCCTGGGTCAGGGAGCCTGGGTCGACCTGGCTGTTGGCCGAGGCGCTCAGGAGGAGGCGCTCGGTGGGCCACTCGATTCGGAACTGGCCCCGGTCGGTTGTGACGTCCAGAACCCGCTGGGATGACTTTTCGGGGTTGGGACCCATCTGGGTGGTTTGCACTTGGGTATCCGGGCCGAAGAGCTTCACTGCGATGCGTCGGGACGCGCCGACCCCGCCGTCGTCGGAGGAATTCGTGCCGAACCCGGATTCATCATGGTAGAGCGGGATGAACATCCAGATGACGACAGCCACGGCCGCGAAGCCGGTGCCGGCCGCGGCGAAGGAGTGCAGGGCGTCCTTGCATCCGAACTGCGGCTTGCGGCGGCGAAGCCACAGCCAGAGGACTGCGAGGGCAGTACCGACGAGTGCGCCACAGACGTTGTCGACGAAGTCGGCGCCGTCGCATGCCCGGCCGAGGCCCATCAGAGTCTGCAGGACCTCGGTCACACCGGAGAGTACTGCGGAGGTGGCGAGGATGGTCAGGGGCCGGCGGAAAACGATCGTGCCGAACAAGGCGAGCGGGACGTACAGGGCGATGTTCATCAGCCCCTGCTCGGTTACCGCCGTGTCCCATACGCCGGCCCCGATCGAGCAGCTCGGCGACCCAGTCGATCCGCCGCCTGGCGTCAGTGTCGCTGTCAGCTCCCCGGCCAGCGATAGGGCCCACAGAATCGGAACTGCAGGCGGGTACTGGTGGCGCCGGGCCTGCCAGAAGGCCACCGCGCCGAAAAGGAGGCCGAGTACGGCGAGCACGGGAAAGAGAGCAGGAACAGCACCGAAAATTGCTTCGATCATCGGGTCTTCCGGGATGTGGTGGGCAGCGGCACGGGGTGGGTACGGGCAGAGCCCGTACCCACCCCGTGGTTCTGGTTCAGCTTGTCAGGCTCAGCAGGGGTGCTCCGGCGGAGTCTGGAAGGTCTGCTGCCCGGACACCCACATCTTGCCGATCGCGGAGCAGTTCGCCGGCAGCGGGACGATGCCCCAGCTGTAGCTCTTGGTCTCGCCCGCGTTCTGGTAGAACGCGCCCTGGTCCCAGTGGGTGATCCCGCCTTCCTCGTACGCGAACTCGGCGTAGATCTGACCACCCGAGGTCTTCTCGTATTTGATGTACGCGAGCATCGAGTTGTAGCTGCTGCCGACCTGGATGCCGTTCACGCCGGTGAAGTACAGGGTCCCGCTGCTCAGCTTGGTGCTGCTCATGGGCGCGACGCCGCCGCTCTTGACAGACGCGCTTCCGTCGTTGATTTCGACGGAAACCCCTCCGCTCTTCGGCAGCTGGTCAGCCGAAGCCGCCTGGGCATCGACAGCCGCCAGGACCGGAGAAATCAGAAGTGCTGCGGCAACGCCGGCACGAACTATTCGACGCATGAAAATTCCCCCAATAGTAGGTCGTTCAGAACCTGGCAACAGAAGGTCCGGATCCCCTCGAGACCTTACCCTGAGCATATGGCCCGTCACTCCGCACATCAACCAACAACAAGATTTGTTGGCGAATGTCCCAAATGCACACCCGGGGCCACAGCGCACGGACCGGAGCATCCCACCCTCAACGCGACATCCCCACACACACCCGGCAGTCATTCAATTCGACAACATTCCAAGAGAAAAATGACACTGAATTCCATTCGGCCACAAATCCGGAAGTCAATTTGCGTCTCACTAGAAATCGCACCCCAGGTTCCGCCCGGAAGGCCGCACCCACACCTCCGCGCACCAGGCCGGCCCCCAGCCGTCTTCAACGCCCCCACAGGAGCACCGAGTTGGCAGAAGCATGCCGGATCCGGATCCCGTTGCGCGCCCTGCAACACCCTGCGGCAGAAGACGACAACAAGCGGCAACGACGTTTCCTGGGGCCGGCGCCCGGGATGCCGCCGATGGCCAGGCCGAAGGAACGAAGCCCGGCATGGAGCTACCCGGAGAGATCGAAACCCCGGCCGGCGCCAGTGGTATTGCCCGAAACGGTAAGGTTCCGGGCTCGTTGATCCGGGCGTGACGGATCTGTTTGAGGACGCGCGGCGGCTGTCGCCGAAGGCTCAGGAAGCTCTGCGGATGCGGGCGGTCGCGGTGCTTGGGGCGGGCCGGGACCGTCGCGAGGTGGCCGAACTCCTCGGCGTCACCGTGGAGTCGGTGACCGACTGGTGGGCTGCCTGGCAGACCGGCGGCCGCGAGGCGCTGGTGTCAAAGACCCGCGGCCGCCGGGTGGGCGAGCACCAGGTGCTCGATCCGGACCAGCAGCAGTGTGTCCGGCAGGCGCTGATCGACCACCGGCCCGAAGACCTGGGGCCTTCCCCCGCGGTAGTGGACACGCGTTCGGGTTGTCATGCAGCCAGCGTGGGGTCTGTACGGTGACCGGCTCTGGCCCGTAATCGGTGGTGACTTATCGTGACGATTCTCGTTGGCATGGTGTGCTGGATGTCAACGAGCTTGTCAGCGTGGTGTTTTCGGGGCTGTCGGGACTGGTCGTCGAGGGCGTGTCGGATGAAGGAGATGCGATCCGAGTGTCGGCCCGAACCCGGGACGCCCCGGTGCCGTGTCCCTCGTGCGGAACGCCGACCGGGCGGGTGCACGGGTTTCACGGGAGGAAGGTGACGGACGTGCCGGTGGACGGGCGGAGAGTCGTCGTCTCGGTGACGCTGCGGCGCCTGGTGTGTCCGGTGCTCGGCTGTCCGCGACAGACGTTCCGCGAACAGGTCCCCGGCATCGTGGAACGCTACCAGCGCCGCACCAACCGTTTGACCAGGCAACTCAGCGCGGTGGTGAAGGAGTTAGCGGGCCGGGCGGGTGCCCGCCTCTCCCGCGTGCCGGCCTGCGCCGTGGCCCGCTCAACAGCGCTCCGGATCCTCATGCACCAAGTGCTACCGCCGCTGCGTGTGCCGCGCGTACTCGGCGTCGACGACTTCGCGCTCAAGCGCCGGCACCGGTACGCCACCGTCATCATCGACGCTGAGACCGGCGAGCGGATCGACGTCCTGCCCGACCGCACCACCAAGACGCTGGTCGCGTGGCTGCGCGAGCACCCCGGCGCCCAGTACGTGTGCCGGGACGGCTCCGGCTCCCACGGCGAGGCGATCCGGCAGGCACTTCCGGAAGCGGTGCAGGTCAGCGACCGATGGCACCTGTGGTCGAACCTATGCGACAAGGTCCTGGGCGAAGTCCGCTCCCACGCCGCCTGCTGGGCCACCGCGGTGAATCCGGCCCGGCCCGCAGGCCTGCACGAGCAGAGTGTCCGCGAGCGCTGGCAGCAGATCCACGACCTGCTCGACAGGGGCGTCGGCCTGCTCGAGTGCGCCCGCCGCCTCGACCTCGCCCTGAACACCGTCAAGCGCCACGCACGCCGCAAAGAGCCCCCAGCCGAGCGCCGGGCACCGCGCTACCGGCCCGCCCTGGTCGACCCCTACCGCGATCACCTGCGCCGACGCCGGGCCGAGGACCCCGCGGTCCCCGTCACCCACCTCCTGCGCGAGATCAAGGAACTGGGCTACACCGGCAGCGCGAACCTCCTGGTCCGCTACATCAACCAGGGCCGAGCAGAGGGCGAACGGCCCGTCACCACTCCGAAGCGCTTCGCCCGCCTGCTCCTGGCCCGCCCCGACCACCTGCGCGAGAAGGACGCCGCGCTCACCAAGGCCTGCCCCGAGATGGCCGACCTCGCCCGCCTGGTCTACGAGTTCGCCCAGTTGCTGACCCCGGCCGAGGGCAACGGCGCCAAGCTCACCGACTGGATCGCGGCCGTCCGCGCTGCCGCTCTTCCCCACCTGCACTCCTTCGCGAACGGCCTCGAACTCGACCGCGCCGCCGTAAACGCTGGCCTGACCCTGCCGTTCCACAACGGCCGCACCGAAGGCGTCAACACCCGCACTAAACGGATCATGAGGCAGATGCACGGACGCGCAGGCTTCCCCCTCCTCCGCCAGCGGATCCTCCTCCCATGATCACCACGCAGTGCTACCACCGATTACGGGCCAGAGCCAGTCACTGGACACACCCCCGCGCGGGCCGGAAGTGGGAGAGAATCCGGCAGCGACCAACTGGGAGGATGTTCATGGCACACCGTCCGCTGCTGATGCTGGACGTCGACGGGCCGATAGCCCCGTTCGACCGCATCCTCCGCCCCCGAGGCTACCGGACCCACCGGGTGCCCTCGCAGACGTGGAGACAGCGTCAGCTCGACAAGGGCGTGACCGATCCGAAGCCGCTGCGGGTCTGGCTGAACCCCACCCACGGGCCGTCTCTACTCGCCCTGCCGTACGACCTGGTGTGGGCGACCGCCTGGCGGCACGAGGCGGACGAGCACCTGGCGCCGCTCCTCGGCCTGCCCAAACTCCCTCACGTGAACTGGGAGTCGATGAACCACAAGGACCCGGACGGGCTGCACTGGAAGACCCGGCAGTTGGTCTACTGGGCCGACCAGCAGCCCTTCGCCTGGGTGGACGACGAGATCGGACCCCAGGACACCGAGTGGATCGCCGCCAACCACCCGGGCCGGGCGCTTACCCTGAAGATCGACCGCCGGTACGGGCTGCGACCGGAGCACTTCGCCCAACTGGCGCACTGGGCCGAGGAGATCGCCCGCTGAAGCCGCGAGGCTGAACCCGACGCCCGACGAGCGCCGAGCAGTCCCGCGGCGACGGACTAGCTCGAACTTGCGCAGGGGACGACTGCGGCCGGGGCGGCGAGTGGGGGCGCCGACTTGGTGGTCAAGGGGTGGGCGACCGGGCGCGGGAAGCGGCTGTCCCGGGGTGCTGGCGCGCCCGGTCGAGGAGCGGGGGTTGAGAGGTGCTCGTGCAGGTCGCAGGGCGCGACAGCCCTTCCTATAGCGCCCTTCTCGGCGAGGGCGTGACAGGAGGCGTGACCGCCCTGACCGCCCCGGCCGAAGAGGGCGAACAACACAGCGCAGCGCCCCCGAACCCCACAGTGCCGCCGCCCACCACCCTCCCCCTTCCTTCGTCCGCCGGGCCGAGGGCTCCCAGAGGTAAGTCGGAGCCGTGCTGGGCGAACTTGCCGGGCCTGACCCGCGGAAACAGTCCGGGCACAGCGGGGTGGGGGCACTTGGAAACGAAACCAGAGACGAACCCGGAGACGAAACCGGCCCGGCCGGGCCCGGCTGCCCCGGCGGTGGGCGAGGTTGTCTGCGGACTGGTCCACGGACTGGTCTGCAGAGTGGTCTACGGACTGGTCTTCGATCGGCCGGTGCGGGCACGCGGACAAGGGCTGTGACCTGCTGGTCAAGAGGCGCGAGCGGAGGCCGACGGGCGCCGACTACTTCCCTGGGAACCCTTCCCGCGGGCTACGGGCGCTGGGGAAGTCCCGGGCGGGCCGGGGCCGGCCGACGGCCACGCCGCCCGCCCCCTGCTCGATCGCGGCGGCCGCCACCAGGCGGGTGCGAAGGAAGAGGCCGAGCGCCGGTGAGCGGCCCCGCCCTGGACCGACCGCGCCCAACCCGCCCACCACCACCCATCACCACCAGGACCAGGCGCACAGAGGTAAGCCGGGCCGGTGAGATGGGCCGAATCCTGGACCTGGCCTGCGGGAACGGCCGGTGGCAGGTCGAGGTGCTGAACCCCGAACGAGACGTCGGACGAGACGTCGGACGAGACCCGGCGCGGCGGTGCTCGGCGGCACCCGGCGCGGCGGTGCTCGGCGGCCTGATGGTCGTCGTGGTCGGACCCGGCTGGGCCGCCGAGGTGGAGCTCGCGCAGCGCCGCCGGTCCCGTCCAGCACGACCACCACCCACCACCACCGAGGGGCGCAGACAGGGACGTCGGATTTTCCGGCGGTCTCCATCAGCCCTGTGGCCCGGACGGACGGGGCGGCTGGGGCCGGGGCGGGGTGGTGGCATCAGGTAGGGCATCAGGCGGCCCGGCGGGCGGGGCATCGGGGTGGGGCATCAGGTGGTCCCTGCGACCCTGCCAGGCCTCCCGGGCGGGCCCCGGGCCGGGTGCTCGGCTGCGCAGCGGCCGGGGCGGTCTCCTGGCCGTCTGGCGGTCCGCCCGGCCGGGCGGCGAAGAACCCGCTCTCCGGCCGGTTCAGCAGTTACGAAGCGATGGTGGAGCCCATCACCCGGTACTACGCAGAGCGAGGGCTCCTTGTCGCGGTCGACGCTGTCGGCACCCCCGACGAGATAGCCGGTCGCGCGCTCATCGCGCTCCGGGAGGATCGAAGCGGGCACGCCTGAACGTCTGCGTGGGATCGGCACGGCGTCGCAGGCGCACGGTGGCGGGACGCCGATCGAGGGAAAGGCGGTGGCCGAACTGCGCCACGGCTTCGTCCGAGGTCAGTGCCGTCTCGGCTCCCGTCCCCTCGGTTCCGTGCCGGCGCCGCCGGACGTGGTGTTGAGAGACGGGACCGGGATGGAGTTCCAGCGGTTCCGTTTCGGTGTTCCCACCGTCCGAACAGCACCGGCGGCCCGGACGGTGGGGCTGGTCCTGGAGCGGCTACCAGCCTTCGGACCAGAAGGTCGAGTACGGAGTTTTGTCCGGTGCGCCGTTGAAGTCGCCCGCTCCGCCGAAGGTGATGCCGCGGCCGGTCAGGGCCCGGTAGCAGGCGTCTCGGCATATGTTGCGCGATGCACCGCCGAAACCGATGATCTCGTCCGGTCCGAGGCTGTCGATGATGGTCTCCTCCGCGTGGATGACCGATCGGCTGGCGGTCCCCCGGGCCTGGACGAACTCCTCGCCGGGGCGTAGCTTCCAGTCCGGCGGTCGAGGGCCGCCTCCCTCGATGGCGATCCGGTTGGTCCAGGTCTTGGTGGCGGTGTTGTAGACGCCGATGACGGCAGTCGTACCGCGGTCGTTCATCGGCGGCGGGCGCTGGGCCTGGAGTTCACTGGCTCGGCTCCGGGCCGCTTTGGCATCGTCCTCGGTGGGGCCGCACTGGCCGGCCGTGGATGCCGACCGGACCCGGGAGCCGTCTCGCATCGTGGCGGGCACGACCGAGGAAGAGCCGGTGTCAGGCAGAGCGGCGTTCCCAGCGGCTGCCCGGCAGTCCTGGGCCGTCTCGACCTGGTCAATGACGATCTTCTTGCCGTCGACTGTGGCTGTTGCCCGGCCGCCGTTGGCAAGGATGGAGCGGAAGGCGTTCTGCCCGTCGCTGTGGCCGAGTCCGGCGGCTTGGGCGATCAGTGCTGTGTAGTGGCCGTTCGGCTGCGGGACGAGGCCGTCGAACGTGGTGGAGGGGTTGAGCTGGCTGGTGTCGGATGTGGAGGCGCTGGCGATCGTCTCGGGGGTCAGGTAGGCGGTGACGGGACGTTTGTCGACCTTGACGTCGTGCAGACGTCCGTAGGTGTCGAGGGCCTGGGCTTGCGCGGAGCGGGCAGGGGTGTCGCCGCCGGGCGCGGTCGCGTGGCCGGCGGTGGCGTTCGTCGGGCGGGGTGCGTCCCCTCCTCGGGCCATGGACGCCGCAGCCGGTGACGGTGCGTTCGGTCGGTCGGCGGCGGCTGGCGGGGGAACGGGCAGGCTCTGCAGGACGGCGGCCATCTGCTGGAGCAGTTGGCGTCGTTGGAGCGCCAGCTGCTGGACATCGTTCCGCAGTGCGCTGGCCTTGGTGTTGTAGGCGGTCGTGTCCGCATCGATGCTGGAGAGCTGCTTGTCGAGTTCGGCCAGCCGGGTGCGCAGTTGGTCCTGCTCGGAATTCAGTTCGTTTTCTTCTCCGGCGAGTTGGGCACCTTCGGCGTCGAGGGCGGCTTTCTCTGCGGAGTAGGCGTCGGCTTCGGCGGCTTGGGCGGGTATGCGGAAGGTATGCGGCTTGGCGTTGTGCGCGTCCACCTTGGCGTTGTGTGCGTCGACCTTGCTGTTGTGGGCTGCGAACTTGTTCGAAATGGCGGACGACTGGGTGCCGAGGGCCTCGAGCGCGGTGTCGAGTTCTGCGCTGCGTTGGTCGAGGGACTGCCTTTGCGCGGTGAGCGCGCTTGCGCGTTGCGACAGCGGCTCGATCTGCCGTCCGAAGGACGTGATCCGGGAGTTGAGGTCTCCGGAGTAGGCGCTGCTGGTGTGCAGCGGCTGAGGTGCTGCGGTGCTCTCCGCGGTGTCCGTGGCCGGGCTCAGTACCGGAGTCGCAGACGGTTGCCCGGCCGCGACGCGGCTGTCGTGCTGCGGGGCCGTGGCACCGGCCGCTGGTCCGCCGGCGAAGGCCGGTATCAGCGCGGCGGCAAGGAGCGGGCCCAGTCCTCGGCGCAGCACTGTGGAAATCCTGCCGTGCTGTGTGCGGGGGGCCAGGTGGGTGGCGTTCACCGCGTCACCTTCGCCGCGAGCTTGTCCGCGATGGCGGCGGCGGCCGTTTTGCCGTCGCCGGCCTGGCAGAGGGCGACCTGCAAGAGCGTCGCGTCCTTCAGCCGGGCCTGCCGGTAGCAGGACCAGCCGTCAGCGGCGTACTGGCTGGACGTCCAGGCGATCGCGTCCGGGCTGCTCGTGTCGCTGCTGTAGTTCCAGGTCGAGGTACCGCCGTCCTGGTCGGTGCGCACTGCGGTCGGGCAGCCTTTGACGCCGTCGGCCAGGGTTTTGTAGGCGCTCTCGGCCTCGACGGCGTCCGGGTAGACACCGATGACCTGGGTCACCGTGTAGTCGCCGGTGCCCGCTGCGTCCTGGTAGGTCGCTGCGAGGAACGCCTTCCAACTGTTCCCGTAGACGGTGCGGGTGGCCGGGCCCACGGCAGCTGCGCAGTTCGAGGGTTCGGCTGTCAGTTCGGGGGGTGGCTCGCTGAGCCGGGGCCCGGCAACGACGGTGGTTTCGGTCAGGGCGCTCACGTCGTCCGGGGACAGGAGGTCCGCCTGCACGGTGCCGGCCGCAACGTGCAGGTCCTGTCCGGGATCCGGGTTGCGGAGCCAGAGCCACCAGGCACCACCGGCCACTGCGAGGCACAGCACCAGGACCGGTACGAGAAGCCGCGGAGAAGCCCACGTCCTTCGTTGCTCGGGTGGGGCGAGCGGCTGCGGCGGAACGGACGGTGCGGGAGGGGCCGCGTAGGGCGTGGGAAGCAGCCTGCCCGGAGGTGCGACAGTCGGAGGCTGCTCCGAGGGGCGCGTGCCCGCTGCTGCGGCATCCGTCCTGCCCGCGTCCGAAGGATCGGAGTGTTCGGTCATCAACTCTCCCAGCTCCGTCGAGGGCCGGTACCGCCGATCAGCGGCACCGGAAGGAGTTCAGGCGCGGTCGGTCACTGGACCGTCACCAACAGTTTCCAGGCAACTGCACGGGAAGAGAAGCGATTTGAGGAAGAGCGGAGCTTCGGGTGGGACATCCGTGCGCTGCGGCCGGTCGCGGCCATCGGGGCCAGGGCCTGCTCGGATCCGGGTAGGGCCGACCTCCCGGCCAGGGCGGTCCACTCACCGCTCTCGTACACCAGCCAGTCGCTCATCAACGTCTTCCTCACCTCTCGGGTGCACGCCTGTCTCAGGCAGGCGGCACCCCCGATGCGGACGAATCAGAGATCTCGTCCGTGGACGGCCCGGGCACCGACCGGCCGAATGCGCAGCGGGGCAGGCGGTGCGCGCCGGCCGACCAGACGGACGAAGACGGGTACGGCCACGGTCGCCCTGCCGGTGAGTTTGCCTGGTTGTCGACGATCGCGTAATTCCCCAGGCCCACGATCGCGTCAATCCCCAGGTACGGCCCTGATCTGATCGTTGCTCAGCTTGGGTCTTGGTGCCGGTCGGGGCGAACACCGGTGCCGTGAAGTACGCCGCCGCCGCCAGCCTGGCCGACATCCGTCGTGACCCCGTCGCCCGCTGAATTCAGTTGCCTGGACAAGCGCGCTGCCCACAGGATCTGCCCATGACCACGACCGCTGCTTTCCTGCCGCCGACCTCCACCGCCCGACTGGTGCGAGTCCAGCAGCAGCCCGGCCGACTGCGGAGGCCGACTCTCACCCGGTCGTGATCGCCGCCCTGGTCGCGGGACTCCTCGCCGGCTACGGCATCGCCATGCCAGTGGGAGCGGTCGCGACATATCTGGTGGCCCTCACAGCTCGGACGTCTCTGAAGGTCGGTTCCTTCGCCGCACTCGGTGTCGCGACCGCCGACGGTCTCTATGCGCTGATCGCGGTGATCGGGGGCTCCACACTCACCCATGCGATCGAGCCGATCATGGTTCCCTTGCGATTGGCCTCCGTCTCGGTGCTCATCACTCTGGCGGTCCGAAGCGGCGCCACGGCTGTCCGCCAGTACCGCAAGCACCAGACCACAACCCGGGCTGACGAGGCCCCCGTCAGCCCTGCGCGGGCCTACACGGCGCTGCTGGGGATCACGATGGTGAACCCTCTCACCGTGATCTACTTCGCGGCGCTCGTGCTCGGCAGCCAGACCGCAACGGCTCCGATCTACTCGGAGCAGGCCGTATTCGTCCTTGCTGCTTTCGCAGCGTCCGCCAGCTGGCAGCTTCTTCTCGCCGGCGGCGGAGCATTGCTCGGCCGAGCTCTGACCGGCAGCCGCGGGCGACTCACTACCGCTATGGCCTCCAGCACCTTGATCACCGCACTTGCCATCCGCCTGCTCATCCCGGCGTCCTGACACGACGCATCGGCTGCCGAGTGCCGACGATCACCCTGTTCCCTAACTTGACTCTGTCGGGGATCTTGGACGGTCAAGCTCAAGTACCAAGAGTCCGACAGGACTTCGGTCTGGGGGTGTCGTTCTCGTCCAGGTAGGTCTGGAAGGCGGTCGGCAGTCTCGGTGAGGGGGCCTGCTCGGTGACAGGGCGGCCGCTGAGTCGTTCGATGGTGACGGCGATGGCGGTGAGGACGTGTTGCAGGTGGGCTTTCGGCCGGCCTCGGTAGCGGCAGCAGCGCCTGCCGTGTCCGTGGGCGAACTCGCTGATGATGCCCTCGATGCCGGAGCGGACCGCGTAGCGGGCCTTCCAGTCGGGTGTCTGCTGCTCGGCGCGGACGTGCGGCTGCAGGTCGCGGAGTCCTCGCGGAGGGAAGCCCACGTTCCGGGCGCCACTGGAGCTCGTGCACCGAAGGCGGTCGGGACACGGCCGGCACTGGCTCTTGGTGAACCGGGCCACGATCAGGGGTGCCGCGGTGGGCGAGGAAGTCGGGTAGGGGCCGTGCCGCCCGGCGCTGACCTGGCCGTTGGGGCAGGTGACCTGCCGGCGGTCGAAGTCGATGTGGAAGTCGTCCCGGTCGAAGCCCTCGCGCTTGCGGTGCCGGCGGGTCGGGTTGCCTGGCAGTGGCCCGCCGACGGTGACCCGGTGTTCGCGGGCGGCTCGTTCCAGGTGGACCAGGGATGTGCAGCCACCGTCGACCAGGTGCTCGGCCGGTAGCAGCTCGCGCCGCGCGAGGCGGGTGTGGATGCCGGGCAGGGCCTGGCCGTCGTTCGTGGCGGCCGAGATGGTGGCCACGACCGTGATCACGTCGACGCTCTCCGGGGCGCGTGTCTCGGTGACATGCGCGGCGAAGCCCTTCCAGCTGATGATGTACCCGTGGCGGACGTAGCGCGCCGTCGTGTCGTGGAGGGAGACGATCGCCGAGGCGGACGGTGGCAGGCGTCGTCGCCGGCGGCGAGGATCCTCGTCTTGGGCCGGGTGGGGTTCTTGCCCGGGCGGACCGGGCGGCCGTAGCGGCGGCCCCACTCCTCGTCGACCAGACCGGTCAGCAGGTGCGAAGCGGTCCGGGCCACCTCTTCCGACGCGGCGCGGACGGCTTCGGTGGCCAGCTCCAGCCGGGTCGGTTCGTGTACGGCGGCCAGGACATGGGTGGAGTCGGTGCGCTGCGTGGTGCGCTCTCGCACGAGCCCGGCCTCCTTCGGGCGGACGAGTGCCAGATCGAGGAGGCGGTCGGCACGGTCGTCCTGGGTCAGGCGCTCTCGGAAGTCGGCGAGCATGCTGTGGTGGAAGCCGGGGTCATCCAGTTCCATGGCCATCGCGTACTTGAAGTCGATACGGCAGCGCACCGCTTCCGCCGCTTGCCGGTCCGACAGGCCGAGCAGGAACTGCAGCACGCTGACGGTGGCCAGTTGGGCGGGCGAGATGCCGGGACGTCCGTCGCGCGGGTACCAGCCCGCGAAGTCCTCGTCGTGCCAGAGCCCGTCCAACCGGTCTCTCACCCACATCGCAGTCGTCCCGCCCGGATTGCTCGCCCGCGCGATCTGCGCGGTCAGAGAAGGGACGTGCTCACCAGAACGGAGACGGAGCGACAACTGACACCTCAACAACTACAGGGTCTTCGATCAGCCCCGAGCATGCCCGCTGGTCAGATGGACGCACCGGGAAAGCTCCAAGATCCCCGACAGAGTCAAGCTAAGGTGATCGGGCGCGTCCAACCGGGGGAAGGAATCAGCACATGATGAGACGTCTTGTTCCATTGATCGCAGCGGTGTTGACCCTCGCTGCCTGCAGCTCGACCGGGTCCGCCGACCGACAGGTCAGCAGCGACGGCGAACTGGCCTGCACGCTGGTGCGGATGCTGCCCGACCGGATGCCGGACCAACCGGCCAGTGGCTCGTCGGACCACTCCTGGGACGTCGCGGTGGGCCGGCTGAACACGGCCGCGGAGCTGGCCCGGGTGGCCGCCCTGGAGGACCCGAAGTACCAGCCGCTCGCCGACACACTCGCCACTGCCCGGCAGACGTTCTCCACCACCTTCGACATCCACCGTGCCGAACCGGGCATCGAGCAGGCGCGCACCCACTGCTGACCAGCACCAGGCCACCGCCGAGGAGACCGCTGCCAGGCGGCAACCGTCCGCGCTGCGCGACATCGGCGTCCCATCCCTACCCCGGAGCCACCGAGCGGCGGCTCCGGGGCAGCCGTCCGGGGGCGGCCGTCCGGCGGTGGGCGGCCGGTGGCCGCCGTGCGCCGCCGCGGGTGTGACCGACCTCGCCGCGGTCCACAAGGGGCAGGTCCGAGCCGCGGGCGGGCACTCCGGAGGGGTCATGGCCGCCGAGCGGCGGACGGATCAGCGGGTGAAGGGCTGCCCGAACCTGGCCGGGCGGGTGGTGACCGCCCGGACGACGAAGTCCTCGCCGCCAGGACTGAGCAGGCAGGACGGCCTCCCGCCCACCGAGGGTCCAGGCAGGCCGGGCCGGTCTCGTCGAACGGTGGACCACGTCGCGCCCCGCGTCCTCCTCGGCCCGGACCAGTTGGGCGATCACCGGAACCCGGTTCCCGCCGGCCGAGGCCGGCAACATCGTCGCCCGCCGGTGGCGCACCGTGTTCGTGCTGCCCCGACGCAGGATCCGCTGTAACTGCCGGCCCTCCTGGTCCGCGAGTCTGCGGCCCCAGAGCCTGCGTGCCGCCGCCGGAGTACCCGCGGCCACGACCGGACGTGACGCCGCCAAGAAGGTGCCGGGCCGCAAGCGAGGGCCGGCTGTTGACGTGCCGGGCCTGATGATCGCCGTGGTGGTGCTGGCCGCCTCCGTCCACGACAACGCCTTCGGCACCGCGTCGCTGGACAAGGTCGTCGGCGGGACCTCGACGGTGACGAAGGCGCTGGTGGACCAGGGGTTCAAGAAGGCCGTGGTCGACCACGGCGCCGGCCTGGGCATCGCGGTGGAAATCGTCGAGCGCAACCTGGTCGGCCGAGGTTCCATCCCGCAGCCGATCCGCTGGAGGGCGGAGCAGACCAACGGGATCTTGGTGCTGCGCCGCAGGCTGGTCCGTGACTACGAGCACCGCCCGGCCAGTTCCGAGCCCCGGGTGTACTGGGCGATAAGCGGCGTGAGGTCCCGTCGGCTGACCGGAACAGCTGACCACGCTGCTGAACGGACTCGCCCAGGCCGCCGAACACATCACGATCACCCGCAGGACACTCCTGGAACTGCCCGACGAAACGCCTCCGGCACCGGCCACACCGACTCCGGCCCTGCCGGACGGCCCCGCCTACCGGCAGATCATGGCCGTGTTCGCCGAAACCGACGCCCCGCTACGCGCGCGGAACGTATGCGAGGCAATGGACCTGGGCTCCATTCCGAACAACATCAACAACGCCCGCATCAAACTGAAGCGCCTGACCGGGCGCGGAATTCCGACCGAGAGCGAGCCAGGACTGTTCACCAGGCCACGATCCTGACCCCCCGGCAAGCCCAGGACCGGCCCGCCCCCCAACCGCAACACCGAACCGGGCATCAGCTCACGTACCGCCATCTCAAGCTCGCGATTTTCGCGGCCCTGCGCTCCACGGTGGTACGGGGCGAGCGTCCGGCAGGTCAGTGTGCCCGGGCGAGGTCCAGCAGGAGGTGCATGATCGCAACCGGCAGTGCCGGATTGCCTGCGGCAGCCAAGGCATGGGCCGGCAGGGTGAGCCGCCGGAGCAGTTCGTCGGCGGGCAGCCTGGGGTCGCGCACCGCCCAGCCGCCCACCTCAGGGTCGTCGGCGAGCCGCAGCACCAGCTCCGGCCCGGCCTCCGGGTCGTCCAACGCGGCTTGCCGCAGCCGCGGGTTGGGGTCCTCGGCGAACCGGGCCAACCCGGGCCGGGCGAAGTTGCGGTGGCGACGGTACCCCGACCAATACCGGTCCTGCACCGTGGCGTACAGCTCCACCAGCAGCTCGTGCGGCGCGTCCTCGCACCGCTCGGCCAGCGTGCGCCGCACCCACTCGTCCTCGTCCGCCGCCAGCAGGGCCACCACGTCCGGCGCCAGGTGCGGTTGAGCCGCGAGCACCCGCCGCAGCCCCACGTGCGCCGACCTCGCGATCCGGCGGGCCGCCTCCGGATCGGGCGCCTGCCGTGCGATCCAGGACGGCGGCGACCAGAGGTGCTGCCACACCGTACACGGAATCACGGTGCGCTGTTCCTCCGTCAGCTCCTCCCGCATCGACACCGCGAGCCGGACGTCGTTCTCGGGATCCTGCGCCAGTCGCAGGGCGAGGACGGTCGGTACCTCGGGATCAGCGGCGGCCTTCATCCGCACCGCCGGATCCGGGTGCGCCACCCGCTGATCCGCCGTCAGTACGATCGGTGGCTCCTGCACCGCGGCGGGCGGCTTCTCCCTCTCGCCGACGATCCGCCGGATCTTCGGGTTCGGGTCCTCCGCCAGGATCTCCAGCACCCCCGCGGGGATACGGCGCTTGTACTCGAAGAGCATGACCGCATACACGAGCCGGACCTGGGGTTCCGGATCCTGCGCGAGCCGGGCCAGAACCTCGACGTCCGCCGTCGCGTTCTCCGTCACGTCCAACCGGTGCTGGACCTCTGGCGAAGCCACCAGCAGCTCCGTCGCTGCGGTATCCAAGGTCCTGCTCCGGAGCCAGAGGCTCGACGCCGGCAGCTCGTCGAACTCCAGCAGCCGGGCCAGCACCTCCACCGGTAGCACCTGATTGCCCGCCAGCCCTCGGAGCCAGCCGTCCACCACATCGCCGTCCGTAGCTGCCCGCTCCAGCGCCCCACCCAGTCCGTCCATCCGGCCATTCTCGCTGGTCCGACGGAGCAGCCATCTCAACCTCGTGCGAAAGCGGATATCAACTCACATGCCGTCCTCTGAAATTTCGGTCGCTTCGGTCGCTTGACGGTGGTCGAGCTTGTGACAGGCGGCAGGCGCCTTCGGCGCTGCCCCGCTACGGCTTACTCATTTGTCCCAGGTCTCACTGCCGGTACACGCCCGTTAGCAGTACGGGAACGGGGCCCAGCTTCCGGCGCTCATGGAATCCGGGACGTTTGCCGTGGACCCGGAACCTTGGGGAGGGCCGTGGCGGCTGTGGGACGAGATTGATCCGGGCGAGGCTGAGGCACGCGGCATCTACCCGCCAGTCCATGCCCTGTCCGACGGCGTGCCCGGGGCCAGTGTCATTGCGCCCGGTGATATCCGTGGGACCCGGTTGATTCCCGAGAAGCGTGGCGGTGCCTGCTGTGGCGTCGACGAGGTCGACGGGCCCAACATGGCCTGCGAGGCATGCGCCCTCCCCGTGGCGACCAGGGTCGACGGTTGCTCGCTCTGGCAGATGGTGAGACTCGGCTCGGACGTCGCGCACCGCGTCCCCGTCGACGGTATCCACCTTCTGATCGCCTCCCAGGGGCAGCCGGTGAAGGTTCCGGACGGGCTGGACCTGGACCCCTGCAGACCCGACCACACCGACATATGAACCGCCCCGGGTTCGGTGGAGGCTCGATTTCGTGTAAGGATTCGAGTCATGGCACGTCCCTCTTCCTACCCGCCTGAGCTGCGGCGTCGTGCGGTGCGTATGGTCGCCGAGGTCCTCGGTGACTACCCGAACGAGTCGGCCGCGCTTCGGGCCGTCGCGGAGAAGCTCGGTATCGGCTCGGCCGAGACGCTGCGCAACTGGGTCCGACGGGACCAGGTCGACTCCGGGCAGCGCCCGGGGACGACGACTGAGGAGTCCGCGCAGATCAAGGCGATGAAGAAGGAGATCGCCGAGCTGAAGCGCGCGAACGAGATCCTCAAGGCCGCGGCGAGTTTCTTCGCGGCCGAGCTCGACCGGCCACATCTGCGCTCGTAGCGTTCATCGACGGGCACCGGGGCCACTTCGGCGGTGTCGAGCCGATCTGCCGCGTGCTCACCGAGCACGGCTGCAGCATCGCCCCCTCCACCTACTACGCCTTCAACAACCTTGCCGCCTCCGCCCGTTCGGTCCGGGATGCGGAGCTGAAGGATCTGATCACGGCAGCGTACGAGGACAACTTCCGGGTCTACGGCGCCCGCAAGATCTGGCGCGAGCTGAACCGCCGCGGCCACACGGTGGCCCGCTGCACCATCGAGCGGTTGATGCGCGAGCTCGGCATCACCGGGGCCGTCCGCGGCAAGCGCGTGGTGACCACGGTCCCCGACCCGTCCGCGGCGCGGGCGCCCGATCTGGTCGACCGCGACTTCGTCGCCTCGGCGCCGAACCGGTGCTGGGTCGCGGACTTCACCCACGTGGCGGCGTTCGCCGGCGTCGTCTACGTCGCGTTCGTCGTGGACACCTTCTCCCGTCGCATCGTCGGCTGGTCCGCCGCGACCACGAAGCGGACCAGGCTCGTCCTGGACGCCCTGGAAATGGCCCTGTGGCAGCGCGACCGCGACGGATATCCGCCCGGACGGGGCGAGTTGATACATCACAGCGACGCGGGCAGTCAGTACACATCTTTCCGCCTGGCCGAGCACCTCGACGCCGCCGGCATCGCCGCCTCCATCGGATCCGTCGGCGACGCCTACGACAATGCCCTCATGGAGAGCACGATCGGGCTGTTCAAGACGGAGCTGATCAAACCCCGGCGGCCCTGGCGCACGCTGTCGCAGGTCGAGCTCGCCACCGCCGAGTGGGTCGACTGGTACAACCACCGCCGACTCCACGGTGAGATAGGCCACGTCCCGCCCGTCGAATACGAGAACACCTACCGCCTCACAACCGCAAAACCACAGGTCACAACCACAAGCTGAGGTCTCTATCGAACCCGGGGCGGTTCAGACCCGGATCGCCCCGTACACGTTGGTGTCGAAGGCGCCGTGGACCTCCTCGGCCGTGCTGTCCGCGGGCGGCACGATCCGGCCGGGGGTGCCGGCGTTGTTGACCAGGACGTCGAGCCGGTCGGTGTGCTCCCGGACGAGCCGCAGGGCTCCGGCGACCGACTCGTCCGAGGTGACGTCCAGCGGGACCAGGACCGCGTCCGCGCCCTCGGCGGCCAGCTTCTCCACCGCGGCCCGTCCGCGCTCCTCGTCGCGCGAGCCGAGGAAGACGGTCCAGCCCGACTCGCCGAGCCGACGGGCGGTTTCGTAGCCGAGTCCCTTGTTGGCTCCGGTGACCAGTACCGAGGTCCGTCGCATCTCCGTTGTCCTCTCACGTGGTGATGCGTTTAGCATCTCGGCAGGTCAGCAGCGGAACAACGGGCGGTCCGTGGACCTATCGATAACACGGGGGTTATGGATGGAGCTGCGCGACATCGAGATCTTCCTGGCCCTGGCCGAGGAGTTGCACTTCGGTCGGACCGCCGAGCGGTTGCACGTCTCGCAGGCCCGGGTCAGCCAGTCGATCACCGCTCAGGAACGCCGGCTCGGCGTGAAGTTGTTCGACCGCACGAGCCGCCGGGTGGCGCTCACCCCGGTCGGACGACGGCTGCGCGAGGACCTCCAGCAGGCCGTCGACCTGCTGCACGCCGGACTGGCCCGCGCTCGGGCGGCCGGTCCGGGTGCGGAACGAACCCTGCGGCTGGGGGTGTTCGGCCATGCCGGGTACGAACTGCGGCCGCTGGTCGAGGCGTTCCGGGCCGCCCACCCCGGCGGCGACATCTAGTTCACCGAGGTCAACGGCTGCGACCCGTTCAACGCGCTGCGCAGCGGGGACCACGACGCCAACGTGCTGTGGCTGCCGGTCGCCGAACCCGACCTCACCGTCGGCCCCACCGTCCTGATCACCGGACGGGTTCTGGCGGTAGCCGCCGGCCACCCGTTGGCCGAGCGCGGCAGCGCCTCGCTGGAGGACCTCGCGGACAACCACGTCGCGGACTTCGGCCCGGACGCCCCGGCGTACTGGGTCGACGCCATGGTGCCGCTGCGCACCCCGCTCGGTCGGCGGGTGCCGCGCGGGCCGAGGGCGCGGACCCTGCACGAGATCCTCTCGCTGGTCGCCGCAGGGCGCTGCGTCCACCCGCTGGGCGAGATCGCCGCCCGCTACAACCGGCCCCCGGGGATCGTCTTCCTGCCGGTCCACGACGCCCCGCCGCTGCGCTTCGCCCTCACCTGGCGCTCAGCCACCGACGACCCCGCCCTGCACGCCCTCGCCCGCACTGCCGCCGGGCTCGGCCCCGTCACCCTGGCTCCGTGACGGACGGGGGCCGTGCCCGACCGGCGTTGCACGCGCCCCCGGCGTCCGCCCTACCGCGGCATCAGCAGCCGCTGTCGGCGGTCACGTGGTCGCCGGCGGCATCTGCTTCAGATCGTCCTGGCACTCGACGCGATCACGGACGCGTGCGGCTGCACGCTCCACGAGGCGGTCGACCCCTTCGGTGCGCGGCATGAGGAGCTCCGCCGCGACCGGCCGAACGACTTCCAGGTGAGCCGCGTGGAATACGGACGCAACGTCTGCACCTGACTGGTGCGCAAAGCCCTGTTCGGGATGGAGCACTCGAACGAGTACGCCGACGGCGAGGGCGAGGGCGCCGCGGGTCGGGGCGGGCAGCGCCAGGGCCCGTGGGCCGCGCAGCACGGACCGGTGACCTGTCTCACCGGGCTTTGGTCGGCCTCGCCGGGCTTTGACCGCTCGCCGCTGTCTGCCCGTCCCGCTCTGCGGGCTCAGGCGAGGGCGGTGGCCAGCAGGGCGAAGGCGGCGACGAGGACGGCGACGCGGGCGTAGTGGTAGCGGTCCCAGCGGGCGCTCTGCTCCCGCCAGTCCGCGGGCCGGTTCTCGGGGGTCCACGCCTTGCTCTGGTTGTTGATCGGGACGAGCAGCAGGATCGACATGGCCACGCTGAGGGCCAGCAGCCCGGCGGCGGTGACGACCAGGCCGGCGCCGGAGCGGTGCCATCCGGCTATGGCCCACACGGCGCTCAGGGCGAGGGAGGTGAAGTACCAGAACGGCATCAGGGCGCCGAGCATCCGGCCGCCGTGGGCGCGGCCGAGCTGGTAGCTGTCCTCGGGCAGTGCGCCGAGGATCCGGTTGACGATGAAGGCGACCGTGAACTCCACCCCCACCATCAGGCCGGCGACGACGACGGTGAACACCTCAAGTGCCTTGAACATGACGGCCCCTCCTGGGATCTAGCATTGCTAGGTGACGTGGTAACGCTAGACCTAATATCGCTCCCTTGTCTAGCGATGCTAGGATCGAGTCATGTCGGTACAGGAACGCAAGGAACGCGAGCGCGCCTCCCGCGAGCACCTCATCGTGGCCACGGCCCGCGAACTCGCCGAGCAGCAGGGCTGGGACGCGGTCACCACCCGCCGGCTCGCCGAGCGCATCGAGTACAGCCAGCCCGTCCTCTACAGCCACTTCCGCGGCAAGCGCGAGATCATCGGCGCCGTCGCCCTCCAGGGCGCCACCGAGATGGCCGCGGCGGTGCGTGCCGCGACCTCCGCCGCCCACGGCCCCCGCGCCCGGGTCGCCGCCCTCGCCCGCGCCTACCTCGACTTCGCCGAACGCAACCCGGCCGTCTACGACGCCATCTTCCAACTCGACGGCGGCCTCGCATACGCGCAGGAAGACACCCCGGAACCCCTCAAGGACGCCTTCGCCGCCCTGATGGAGACCCTCGCCGAGGTCGCCGGAGGAGTACACCCCGGACTGTTCACCGAGACCTTCTGGGCAGCCCTGCACGGACTGGCCTCCCTGACCCGGGCGGGGCGACTGCCGCCGGCCGAAGCCGAGCAGAGGCTGGAGCTGCTGGTGAGCCGACTCGCCACCACCTGACACACCCACAGGACGACAGGACGACAGGACGACAGGACGACAGGACAGCCGAAGCCCCTCCCGCCCAGCTACCGGCCCACCACCCCGTCAACACGACCACGAAGCCGCCCACGGACAGAGCCCGACCCGTCGAACTCCGCTGAGAAGCCGTTGTCTTCCCGGTAGCGGCGGGCGTGTTTCCGCTGGTCAGGCGTAGCGTCGGGGCCTCGGCGGCAGGGACGGGGTGTCGTCTCGTCGGTGGAGGTGCCGGATGCCGTCGGTGGTGGGGCTGTTGGAGGAGCGCGAGCGTGCTGCACGGCAGCGGATGGAGGTTCTGCGGGCCGAGCTGCGAGAGGCGGAAGTCACGTGGGAACGGTTCGTGATCACCCGTCAGACGGTGGCCGAGGTCCTGGCGGAACCTCCTGCGGGCGAGGAGCCGCTGTCGGTCGGGGTGGCCGGTGAACGGCCTGCGCGGGTCGCCGGGGCGGTGCCCGGGCCGGTGGTTCCCGCCTGGCGGGAAGGGCTCGATCTCGTCTCGCTGGCGCCGGACCACCGACGGCTCGTGGAGGTCCTGGCGGGCAGCGGGAGGAGGTGGACTGTCGGCGGCTCGCTGCGGCACTCGGTCTGGAGGTGGTCGCGGCGAAGGTGGAGGGAGTGCGGTCGAAGGTCGAGCGCCTGGCCGCGCGGGGCTGGCTGATCGAGAATCGTCCGGGGGTGTTCAGTGTGCTCGCCGGACGAGCCGGCGACTCATGACCGTGCTCATCGACCACCGGATCATCGCCTCGGAGGTGTCGGTGCCGGCCTCGCAGTCGCGAGCCAGGCGGCGTGAGCGCATCAGCCACCTCTTGGGCAGCACGGTGAACCCGGCGGTGGCGTCGTTGCGTTTGACCACGGTCAGCACGATCCGCCAGGCGGCACGGGCGAGGTCGACCAGGCGTCCGGTGTAACCGCCGTCGGCCCGCACCAGCGTGATGCGCCAGCGCCGCTGACGCAGTCGGGCCAGCAGAGTGCGGCTGGCCTCGCGGTCGGTGACGCAGGCCGCGGTGACCAGGTAGCGCACCGCGTCCACCAGTTGGCGGGGGCAGTAGCCCTCCGGCTGCCCGCCGCGGCCTTCCAGCCAGGCGGGCACGGGCATCGCGTCGCGCACGACGGCCCACTCCGCATCGGTCATGTCCGACGGGTACCTCGGACGCCTGTGCGGGCGGCCCCCGGCGGGCGGAACTGGTGCCCGCCCGCCGGGTGGTGGTGTCGGGTCAGCCCGAGCAGGTGGCCAGGAGGATGGTGACGACGGTGCAGGTCGCGGTGTCGCTGTCGTTGGCGGCGTTGGGGTCGGCGGGGGCCGAGGCGGTGCGGGTGCCGGTGACGTGGACGGAGCCGAGGGAGAGCAGGTGCAGGGGGAACTGGAACGACTTGCCGGCGCTTGCCCCGTTGGCGAGCGTGCCGTAGGTGCAGGTCACGGTGCCGGGCGTGGTGGTGCAGCCGGCGGAGAGGTTGGTGGCGGTGGCACCGGGCGGCAGGGTGGCCGTCACGGTCGCGGAGGTGAGCGGGGCGGGGCCGTTGTTGCGGGCGGTGAGGGTGTAGGTGAGGTAGGGCACCAGGATGCCCAGGTGGGGCTGCGCGGCGACGTCGACGGCGATGTCCGCGGCCGGCGGGGTGTTGACGGTGGTGGACTGGCTCGCGGTGTTGTTCGCGGGGGCCGGGTCCGCCTCGGTGGCGGTCGCGGTGGCGGTCGCGGTCACCGTGCCGGTGGCTCCCGTGGTGACGGCGACGGTGACGGTGGCCGACGCGCCGTTGGGCAGGGCGCCGAGGGTGCAGGTGACGGTCGGCGCGGTGACGGCACAGGTGCCCTGGGAGGCGGTGGCCGAGGCGATGGTGGTCGCCGCGCCGGAGAGGGCGAGGGTCGCGGTCGTACCGGTGGCGCCGCTGTGGCCGTGGTTGGTGACGGTGGTGGTGTAGGTGAGCGGGTCACCCCGGTGGACGGGGTCGGCGGAGTCGCTGACGGTCACGGCGAGGTCGGCGGCCGGCGGGGCGCTCGGGTGGGGGAAGGCGATCGCGTACGGGAACGACCCGAGCGGGAAGGACGCGCTGACGGTGTTGGTCGTGGTGTCGATCACCGACACGGTGCCGGCGTAGCCGTTGGGCACGTAGAGGTGGGTGCCGTCGGGGGTGGACGCGGATTCGAACGGGCCGCGGCCGACGCCGACGGTGGCGACGATCGTGTTGGTGGCGGTGTCGATGACGGAGACCGAACTGTCCCCGTTGCTGGCGTAGGCGCGGGTCCCGTCCGGGGACAGCGAGAGGCCGAACGGGCCGTAGTCGACCGCGACGGTGGCGGTGACGGCGTTGGTGGCGGTGTCGATCACCGACACCGACCCGGAGTTCTGGTTGGTCACGTAGGCGTGGGTGCCGTCCGGGGTGAGCGCGATGACGTTCGGCTTGGCGCCGACCGCGACGGTGGCGGTGACGGCGTTGGTGGCGGTGTCGATCACCGAGACGGTGTTGGCGTTGTTGTTGGACACGTAGGCGCGGGCACCGCCCGGGGACAGGGCGATGCCGAACGGGCCGTCCCCGACCGGGACGGTCGCGGTCACGGTGTTGGTGGCGGTGTCGACGACGGAGACGCTGTCCGCGCCGAAGTCGGCGCTGTACAGGGTGCTGCTGTCCGGCGACACCGCGAGCTTGATGGGGCTGGAGCCGACCGCGACGGTGGCGGTGACGGCGTTGGTGGCGGTGTCGATCACCGACACCGAGCCGGAGCCGCTGTTCGCCGTGTAGACGTGCGCCAGGTCGGGAGAGACCGTGACCCCGGTCGGGCTGCCGCCGACGGGGATGGTGGCGACCACGGTGTTGGTGGCGCTGTCCACCGCCCGCACCACGTTGTCGGACAGATCGGCGATGTACGCCACCGGGGCCGGCGCGAGCGCCTGCGCGCTCGGGGCGGCCACGGCGACCAACCCGGTCACGAACAGGGCCGCGGACGCCGCCAGCGCGGTGACCCGCCGGCGCCACCCGCCGGAGGCCGGACGTAAAACGGAACGCGAAGACATGGGATGCCTCTTTCCATCTCGGTGTCCGCCCGCGCCGGCCACTTCGGAACAGGTGAGCGCGGCCCCCACCGGCGGCCCTGGTCACCGCCACCGCAAGAAGCCCGCGACGATCCGAACATCCCAACTGACCGACGGGAAAGCCCCGCCGCCAACGAGCATGCTGGCCGCGACCACCGCCCGGGACCCGAACACCGCATCCCGCCGTCCGCGCCCCCGCAACGACCGAAAACCGCCCCGCGGTCACGCGGAGACCACGGAGCACTTCAGCGATGCGGGGCCTGGTCGACGGGCTGCACGAGCGCGTCCCAGCGGACGGCCGCCCCGACCTCGCGCACAAGCTGACTGAACCGCCCCGGGTTCGGTGGGAACTCGATTTCGTGACGGAATCGAGTCATGGCACGTCCTTCTTCTACCCGCCTGAGCTGCGCCGTCGTACGGTGCGCATGGTCGCCGGGTCCTCGGTGACCATCCGAACGACTCGGCCGCGCTGCGGTCCGTCGCTGAGAAGCAGGGCATCGGCTCGGCCGAGACGCTACGCAACTGGGCGCGCCGGGGCCAGGTCGACTCCGGACGGCGCCCGGGCACGACCACGGGGAGTCCGCGCAGATCAGGGCGGTGAAGGAGATCGCCGAGCTGAAGCGGGCGAACGGGATCCTCAAGGCCGCGGCGACTTTCTTCGCGGCCGAGTCCCGGGGGGAAGGCTCGCTCCGGCTGGTCCACCAGCCCTGCGGCCTCGTCCAGATCCGCTGCACCGCAGAGGCCGGCGCCACCATCCGGCGGTACACCAGACTGCTCACGCAACCGCAGCCCCACCCCTGCACCGGCCTCCCCCGCCCCCTGGGGTGAGCGGGCAGCCGGCCCGCCGACGGGTGAACGCCCCGTGCCCACGTGATCGTCCGCGTCCGTCACCGGCCGCCGGATCACCGCACGCCGTCGGTGGGGGCGGGAACCGAGCCCGTGCCGAACCGGCGGTCAGGCGTGCGGGACGACGGCGACCGGGGCGGTGCAGTGGTGGATCGCCGCGTGGGCGACCGCGCCGAGACGGGTGCCGAGGCGGTGCTCACGGCGGCCCACCACGACCAGGTCGGCGTGGACCGAGGCGGCGACCAGCGCGTTCGCGGCGCCCCCGGTCCTGGTCTCGGCGACCGATTCGACGTCGGGGTGCGCCGCCCGGACCGCGGCGAGGGCCTTGGCCAGTGCGTCCCCGACCTCGGCGCCCCGGAGTTCGACGTCCTCCTGCGGCGGCACCCAGCCCGCCGCCGTCCAGAACGGGACCATTTCCCACCCGTGCACCGCCCGCACCCGGGCTCCCCTGCGCTCGGCCTCGGCAAACGCGAACTCCAGCACCGCCGCCGAGGACTCGCCCGCCACGCCCACGACGATCTCGGGACGGCCGGTACCGTCGCCGGAGGCGGCGGGCGCGGCGTCGCGCACCAGGACCACCGGGGTGGTGCTGCGGGCGGCGACGGCCAGGCCGACGGAGCCCACCAGCAGGCCGGCGAAACCGCCGAGGCCGCGCGAGCCCAGCACGACGAGCCGGTGGTCGGCGGCGCGGGCGAGCAGGGCGTCGACGGGGTCGTCGGCCACCGCCTCGGTGACGACGTCCAGGCTGGGGTGGACGTCGCGCAGCCGGTCGGCGGCCTCGTCCAGCTCCGGCAGGGCGCTGTGGCGGGGCGCCGCCGCCGGCCGGTCGGTCCGGGCCGATCCGAGCCAGGGCCAGGCGTGGACGATCCGCAGCGGCTCGCCCCGCTGGGCCGCCTCGGCGGCGGCCCAGCCGACCGCCGCCTCGGACCGCGCTGATCCGTCGAACCCGGTCACGATTCCGTGGGCCATGGCCGTTCCCCTTCCGTCGGGCGGTGATTCGGTGTCCCGCCTCCGGGTTCCATGCTGCTGTTCGCGGCGGGCGCCCCCCAGGGCCCGACAGTCCTTCGTGCAGGTCCAAGGTCCCTTTTCGCAGCGGGACTTGGTGTGGGGGCCGGGCGGCGTCGGCGGGGTGTTCAGCGCAGCCGGCTGCGGGCCCGGACCACCGACCGCGCGGCCCGCCACCGGCCCGGGCCCCGGCGGTCACCGGCCCGCGCGGCCGCCAGGGCGACCAGCGGGAGGGCGTAGACCAGGTGGTGGTCACGGCCGGGTTGGTCGGATCCGCTGGGCGCCCCGCCGGCCAGGTGCCGGGCCGGCGGCCACTCGGCCGTCCGCACCATGGCGAGCAGCAGCGTTCCCGCCACCGCCGCCGGGCGCAGCGCCACGCCCGCGACCAGGGCCGCGCCGATGCCCAGTAGGCCGAGCATGAACAACCGGTCCGCCCACGGCCGGCCCAGGCGTGGAAGGTGGACCGCAGCGGACCGGCCGCGACGTGGCTGAGGAAGCCCTTGGTCGGCGAGCCGTCCTAGACCAAGGCGCCTTCGGACCTGGTGGAGTAGCCGAGCCCGAAGACCTTGTCGGGGAAGGCCCGGAGGAAGACGAGCCCGAGGGCCACCCGTGCGGCGGCGAGTGCGCGCCCGGCGGGCTCGTGGCCGAGACCCGCGGTGCGGGTGTCGATCGGGGTGCGGGGCGGTTCCGCGGTGGACGTCATGGCGGTCTCCTCGCGTGCGCTGCCGACCCGTCAGGAAGCCCTGGCCGAGGTGGGTTCGAGCTCCGTCCGGTGGACGGGCGGCCCGGGACCAGGATCCGGGGCGCGGCCCCGTACGGCGCTGGTCCGTTGGTCACCGGCCTGCGCTCGTTGGGCCCCCGTCCGGCATGTTGCCGCCGCCGGGGAGCCCGGGTCCGCGCGGCGGGGACGGTCGGCCCCCTCGCCCGGCCCCAGCGGCCCTACGGCGCCGGGCGCCGCCGCACGAAGGTGGAGTCATCACCGGGAACCAGGAGGCACACCGTGCAGGAGCAGAACGTGGTACCGCGCAGGATCGTGGTCGGGGTGGACGGGTCCCCGTCCTCCGTGGACGCGCTGCGCTGGGCCGTCGGCCAGGCGCACGCGGTCGGTGCGGACGTCGAGGCGGTGACCGCCTGGCAGCACCTGTCCGCGCCGGGCTGGTCCGGGCACCCCGACGACGCGGACTTCGCCGCGGGCATCGCGCGCAAGACCCTCGACGCCGCCGTCGCCGAGGCGGCCGGCCCCGGGCGACCGGTCCGGATCGCCGCCCGGGTGGTCAGGGGCGGCGCGGTCGCGTCCCTGCTGGCCGCGGCGCGCGGCGCCGAACTGCTGGTGGTCGGCGGCCGCGGCCACGGCGGGTTCGCCGGGGCGCTGCTGGGGTCGGTCGGCCAGCACTGCGTCCAGCACGCGCCGTGCCCCGTCGTCGTGGTCCGCCACGACGCGGCCCGGGCCTCCGCCCGATGACCCGCGACCGCGCAGGAGCAGGAGCAGGAGCAGAAGCAAGAACAGGAACAGGAACAGGAACAGGAACAGGAACAGGAAGGACAGCGACGATGCGACACCGAAGCGTGGGCCAGTTGATGACCCGTCCGGTGGTGAGCGTGCGGCCCGGCACCGGGTTCAAGGAGATCGCCCGGCTCCTCGCCGAGCACGACGTCGCGGCGGTGCCCGTGCTGGACGCCGAGGACCGGCCCGTCGGGATCGTCTCCGAGGCGGACCTGCTGCTCGGCGAGTGCGCCCGGGAGGACCCGGCCGGCCTGCTGCTCGTGCCCGGCCTGTCCCCCGAGCAGGCCGCCCGCAGCCGGGCCACCACCGCGGGCGAACTGATGAGCCGCCCGGCGCTGTGCTGTCGCCCCGAGTGGACGGTCGTGGAAGCCGCCCGTCGGATGCAGCACGCGCACCTCAAGCGGCTCCCGGTCGTCGACGAGGCCGGCCGGCTGATCGGCATCGTCAGCCGTGGCGACCTGCTGCGGGTCTTCCTGCGGCAGGACCGGGCGATCCGGGAGGAGATCCGCCACGACGTCCTCGACGGGGCGATGGGCCTGTCCCCGGACGGCCTCGGCGTCACGGTCGAGGAGGGCCGGGTCACGCTGACCGGCACGGTGGAGCGGCGCAGCCTCGCCGACGTGCTGGAACGCCTGTGCCGCAGCGTGGACGGCGTCGTGGACGTCACCGTGCTGCTCGACCACCGCACCGACGACACGGCGGGCCCCGGCGCGGAGCGCTGAGCGGCACCGATCCGCCGCACCGGGCCCCGGCCGGGCCCGCCCGCCTCCGTCACCCCACCCGTACGGTGCGGGAGGGCCCGGGGCCCGCCCTCCCGCAGCTGGGGCCGACTGCTACCCCCGGGGGGTCTCGGCGCCGGTCCGGCGGACGCGGGTGGTGGTGCGCCGGTAGAGGCGGATGCCGAGGGTGCGCCACAGGAGGCGGGCGGGGGCGGGCATCTGCGCGAGGAACAGCTGCCGTTCCCGCGCGGTCGCGTCCTCGAGGATCGCGCCGAGGAAGACCAGGAGCCTGGCCTTGGGGACGCTGCGGCGCCCGCGTTCACCGACCTCGGACCACTCGCGGGCCGTGATGTGGTCGGCCATCAGGGGCAGGAGGTGCTCCTCCTCGTCGTCCATGTGGGCCGCGGCGCACCGGTCGAGCGCGCGCAGGGCCTCGGCGAGGCGCAGGGCGGTGTCGCGGTCGGCCCGGGCGCGCCAGTCGTGCGACAGTTCGGTGGCCGCGGCCAGCGCGTCGGCGACGGCCGCGTGCTGGTGGGCCATCCGCACGACGACGTCGGTGCCCGGGACGGCACGCTCGCGCAGCTTGGGCCACAGCAGGTCGTCCTCGCCCTCGTGGTGCTCGCCCAGGGCGCCGAGGAGCAGGTCGAGGTGGTCGGCGAGGACGGCGGTGCGCCGCCGGTCGCCCGGGGCGGCGGTCTCGACCAGGTCGGCCAGGAGCGGTATCTCGCGGCGGAAGACGCGGTGCAGGACCACCATCTCCTGCGGGTCCAGACGCTTGTCGGCGGTGACCTGGCCGGCGGTGGCGGGCATCGGGGTCCACTTCTGCGGGGGAACGGTGATCGTTCCGGGGAGCCGAAGCCTAGCGGTCCCGGCTCTGCCGTCGGCCATCGGGCCGGGCCGCCCACCGGTGGGCGGTCACACGGCGTGCAGGCCGTGGGCGGTGAAGCGCGTACGGGCCGCCTCGACCTGTTCGGGCGTCGGGGACGGCGTCCCCGCGAGGGTGAACTCGCGGCCCAGCGCGGTCCACTTGGCCGCCCCGAGCTTGTGGAAGGGCAGGACGTCGACCCGGGAGACGTTGCCCAGCACGGCGGCGAAGGCGGCCACCCCCTCGACGTTGTCGGCCGGGTCGGTCAGGCCGGGGACGAGGACGAAGCGGACCCAGACGTCCTTGCCGAGGTCGGCGAGGCGGCGGGCGAAGTCCAGGGTGGGCTCCAGCGGGCGTCCGGTGAGCCGCCGGTACAGGGCCCGGTCCCAGGACTTGATGTCCAGCAGGACCAGGTCGACGTCGGCGAGCAGGGAGTCACTGGCGCGCGGGCCGAGGTAGCCGGAGGTGTCCAGCGCGGTGTGCAGGCCGAGTTCGTGCTTGAAGCGGTGGAACAGCTCGCCGGCGAACACCGGTTGGAGCAGCGGTTCGCCGCCGCTGACGGTGGCGCCGCCGCCCGCGGCGCGGATGAACGCGGTGTACTTCGACGCCTCCGCGACCACCTCGTCCGCGCTGGTGCGCTTGCCGTTGCCCGTTCGCCGGGTGTCGGGGTTGTGGCAGTAGAGGCAGTCGAGCGGGCAGCCGGCCAGGAAGGTGACGAAGCGGGTGCCGGGGCCGTCCACGCCGGTGGAGAGGTCCCAGGAGTGGACCGCTCCGGTGACCGGGCGCCGGGTGGCGGCTCCGGCCGGCGTGGCGGCGGGGGCGGGCGGCGGGCCGGGCGGCAGGTCGGGTCCGGATGGTGCGGCCATGGCGGGCTCCTCGGTCGGGGGCGCGGCCGCCGGCCGGTGGGCCGGGGGCCGCGCTCCGCGTGGGCGGGCTACAGCGAGCCGTGGAAGGTGCGGTTGACGACGTCGAGCTGCTGTTCCCTGGTCAGCCGGACGAAGTTGACCGCGTAGCCGCTGACCCGGATGGTCAGCTGCGGGTACTGCTCGGGGTGCTCCATCGCGTCGAGCAGGGTCTCCCGGTTCAGCACGTTGACGTTCATGTGGAACCCGCCGACGGCCGTGTACCCGTCGAGCACGCCCGCCAGGTTGCGCACCCGCTCCTCGGGGGTGCGGCCCAGTGCGTCGGGCGTGACGGTGTTGGTCAGCGAGATGCCGTCCTGGGCCGCGTCGTAGGGGAGTTTCGCGACCGACATCGCGCTGGCCACGTACCCGTGGGTGTCGCGCCCGTTCATCGGGTTGGCGCCGGGCGAGAACGGCTCGCCGGCCCGGCGGCCGTCCGGGGTCGCGCCGGTCTTCTTGCCGTACACCACGTTGGAGGTGATGGTCAGCACCGACTGGGTGTGCTCGGCGCCCCGGTAGGTGGGGTGCTTGCGCACCTTGCGCATGAACTCCTCGACCAGCCGCACCGCGATCTGGTCGGCCCGGTCGTCGTTGTTGCCGTAGGCCGGGTACTCGCCCTCGATCTCGTAGTCGACCGCGAGGCCGGTCCCGTCGCGCACCGGGCGGACCTTCGCGTGCTTGATCGCGGAGAGCGAGTCCGCGGCGACCGCGAGGCCGGCGATGCCGCAGGCCATGGTGCGGCGCACCGCGCGGTCGTGCAGGGCCATCTCCAGGCGCTCGTAGGCGTACTTGTCGTGCATGTAGTGGATGACGTTCAGCGCGTGGACGTACGTCTCGGCCAGCCATTCCAGCTGCCGGTCGAGGCGGGCCGTCACCTCGTCGTAGCCCAGGACCTCGGAGGTGAGCGCGCCGGTGGCGGGGCCGACCTGGGCGCCGGACTTCTCGTCCCGGCCGCCGTTGATCGCGTAGAGCAGCGTCTTGGCGAGGTTGACCCGGGCGCCGAAGAACTGCATCTGCTTGCCGACCTCCATCGCGGAGACGCAGCAGGCGATGGCGGTGTCGTCGCCGGAGCGCGGGCGCATCAGCTCGTCCGACTCGTACTGCACGCTGGAGGTGTCGATCGACACCTGCGCGCAGAACTCCTTGAAGCCCTGCGGGAGTTTCGGCGACCAGAGGACCGTCATGTTCGGCTCCGGCGCCGGGCCCAGGTCGTACAGCGTCTGCAGGTAACGGAACGAGGTGCGGGTGACCAGCGGGCGGCCGTCGGTGCCGATGCCGCCGATCGACTCGGTGACCCAGGTCGGGTCGCCGGAGAACAGCTCGTCGTACTCGGGGGTGCGCAGGAAGCGGACGATCCGCAGCTTGATGACGAAGTCGTCGACCAGTTCCTGTGCCTGTTCCTCCGTCAACAGCCCGGCTGCCAGGTCCCGTTCGAGGTAGACGTCCAGGAAGGTGGAGGTGCGGCCGAGCGACATCGCCGCGCCGTTCTGCTCCTTCACCGCCGCCAGATAGGCGAAGTACAGCCACTGGACGGCCTGGTGGGCGGTGCGCGCCGGGCCGGAGACGTCGTGGCCGTAGCTCGCGGCCATCGCCTTGAGCTCCTCCAGGGCGCGGATCTGCTCGGCGAGCTCCTCGCGCTCGCGGATGGTGTCCTCCAGCGTGCGCGGGTCGCTCGGCGCCGCGTCCAGGGACGCCTTCTCCTCGCGCTTGGCGGCGATCAGCCGGTCCACCCCGTACAGCGCGACCCGCCGGTAGTCGCCGATGATCCGGCCGCGCCCGTAGGCGTCCGGCAGGCCGGTGACGATCCCGGCCTTGCGGGCGGCCCGGATCTCCGGCGTGTAGGCGTCGAAGACGCCCGCGTTGTGGGTCTTGCGGTAGGCCGTGAAGACCTTCTCCAGCTCCGGGTCGACCGGGTACCCGTAGGTCTCCAGCGCGCCCGCGACCATCCGCCAGCCACCGTTCGGCATGATCGCCCGCTTCAGCGGGGCGTCGGTCTGCAGGCCGACGACCAGTTCGTTCTCCCGGTCGATGTAGCCGGGGGCGTGCGCGGTGATGGTCGAGGGCGTGTCGTGGGAGACGTCCAGGACGCCCTTGGCGCGCTCCTCGGGGAACAGGGCGGTGATCTTCCGCCAGACCCCGGTGGTCCGCCCGGTCGGGCCGGCCAGGAAGGAGCCGTCGCCCTCGTAGGGGGTGTAGTTCTGCTGGATGAAGTCGCGGACGTCGATCGCGTCGCGCCACAGGCCGCCCTTGAAGCCGTCCCAGGCCCCGGTCGGCGCGGACGTGGCGGGGTGCTGCTGCGAGGTGGTCATCTCGGGTGTCCTTGTCTCAGCTCTGGTCGCCGTAGTAGGCCCAGGTCATCAGCTGCTGCATGTCGTGCAGCATCGGCATCCGGGGGTTGGCGGGCGCGCACTGGTCCTCGTAGGCGTTCATCGCCTGCTGCGGCAGCGCCGCCAGGAAGGCCGCCTCGTCCACCCCGGCGTCCTTGAACGAGCGCGGGATGCCGACCTTCTCGCGCAGTTCCTCGACCGCCGCGGCCAGCGACTCCACGCCCTGTTCGGGGGTGTCGGCGGGCAGGCCGAGCGTCCGGGCGATCTGCCGGTAGCGCTCCGGCGCCACGTAGGCGCGGTACTTCGGCCAGCTGGTCACCTTGGTCGGCGCCGCCCCGTTGTACCGGATCACGTGCGGCAGCAGCAGCGCGTTGGTGCGCCCGTGCGCGACGTGGAAGGTCGCGCCCAGGGTGTGCGCCATGGCGTGCACCACGCCCAGGAAGGCCGAGCCGAACGCCATGCCCGCGATGGTGCCGGCGTTGTGCATCCTCTCCCGGGCCGCCGGGTCGCCGGGCCCGTCGGTGACGGCCCGTTCCAGGTTCTCGAAGACCAGCCGGACGCCCTGTAGCGCCAGGCCGTCGGTGAAGTCGTTGGCGTACACCGACACGTACGTCTCGATGCAGTGCGTCAGCGCGTCGAAGCCGGAGTCGGCGGTGACGTCCTTGGGCAGGCGGGTGGTGAGCGCCGGGTCGATGATGGCCACGCTGGGGGTGAGCGCGTAGTCGGCGAGCGGGTACTTCTGGCCGGTGGCGGTGTCGGTGATCACCGCGAACGGGGTGACCTCGCTGCCGGTGCCCGAGGTGGTGGGTATGCACACCAGCTTGGCCTTCTCGCCCAGGTCCGGGAAGGTGAAGGCGCGCTTGCGGATGTCGAAGAACTTCTCCTTCAGGTCCGCGAACTCGACCTCCGGGTGCTCGTACAGCAGCCACATCACCTTCGCCGCGTCCATCGGCGAACCGCCGCCCAGCGCCACGATGGTGTCGGGCTCGAACGCGCGCATCAGCTCCGCGCCCCGGCGCACCGTGTCGATGCTCGGGTTCGGCTCGACGTCGTCGACGACCCGCACCTCGACCGGCTCGCGGCGCCGGTCCAGCACGGTGCGGATCCGCTCCAGGTGGCCGATCTCCACCATGGTCCGGTCCGTGACGACCACGACCTTGCGGGCCTTCGGCATGCTGGTCAGGTACGTGATGGAGTTGCGCTCGAAGTAGATCTTCGGCGGGACCTTGAACCACTGCATGTTGGTGTTGCGCCGCCCGATCCGCTTGATGTTGACCAGGTTCAGCGCCGAGACGTTGCCCGACACCGAGTTGTGGCCGTAGCTGCCGCAGCCCAGCGTCAGCGAGGGCATGAAGGCGTTGTAGACGTCGCCGATACCGCCCTGCGAGCTCGGCGCGTTCCAGATGATCCGGCAGGCCCTCACCGCCGTGCCGAACTCCTCGGCGAACGCCGCGTCCTCGGTGTGCACCGCCGCCGAGTGGCCCAGACCGTTGAACTCCACCATCCGCTGCGCCAGTTCCACGCCCCGCGCCCGGCTGTCCGCCCGCAGCACCGCCAGCACCGGGCAGAGCTTCTCCCGGGTCAGCGGCTCGGCCTCGCCGACCCCGCCGACCTCCGCCAGGATCACCGAGGTGTCCTCCGGCACCTTGAAGCCCGCCGCCCGTGCGATCGCCGGCGCCGACTGCCCGACCACCTCGGCGTTCAGCTTCGCGCCCGCGCAGTCGGTGCCCGCGCCGACCCCGAAGAGGTGCCGCTCCAGCTTGGCCTTCTCCTCGGGCGTCGCCAGGTGCGCCTTCAGCCTGCGGAACTCGGCGATCGCCGCGTCGTACAGCTCGGTGTCCAGGATCACCGCCTGCTCGGAGGCGCAGATCATGCCGTTGTCGAAGGACTTCGACAGCACGATGTCGTTCACCGCGCGCTCGACGTCCGCACTCCTCTCCACGTACGCCGGCACGTTGCCCGCGCCCACGCCCAGCGCGGGCTTCCCGCACGAGTACGCGGCCTTGACCATCGCGTTGCCGCCGGTGGCCAGGATCGTGGCGACGCCGGGGTGGTTCATCAGCGCGCCGGTCGCCGCCATCGACGGGTGCTCGATCCACTGCACGCAGTGCGCCGGGGCGCCCGCCGCGACCGCCGCGTCCCGCACGATCCGGGCCGCCTCGGCCGAGCAGCGCTGCGCCGCCGGGTGGAAGGCGAAGACGATCGGGTTGCGGGTCTTGAGCGCGAGCAGCGCCTTGAAGATCGTGGTGGAGGTCGGGTTGGTCACCGGCGTGACGCCCGCGACCACGCCCACCGGCTCGGCGATCTCCACGATCCCGTCGATCTCGTCCCGGCGCACCACCCCCACGGTCTTCGTCCGGCCCATCACGTGGGTGACGTTCTCGCAGGCGAAGACGTTCTTCACCGCCTTGTCCTCGAACAGGCCGCGGCCGGTCTCCTCGACCGCGAGGACGGCCAGGCCGGTGTGCTGGGCCAGCGCCGCCAGCGACGCCTTCTTGACGATGTGGTCGACCTGCTCCTGGGTGAAGGAGGCGTACTCCTCCAGGGCGGTGAGCCCTCGGGAGACCAACTCGTCGACGGCGGCCGCCGCGTCGGCGGGAGCCGCCGCCGGAGGAGCGCTCGCGGGGGCCGGTTCGCTGTCGGTCTGCGGGCGGCGTGCCATGCTGACCACCTTTCGGATCGTCGTCCGGGATCAGGCGCCTTCGCGGGTCGCTCGCGCCTTCGTTCCTCAGCCTTCCGCGCCCGTTCCTCCCGGGGATGCGCCGGATGGGGTACCCCGCCCGGCCGAAGGTCCCGGGCGCCCGGCGCACCCGGGACCTTCGGCCGGGCGGCGCGCGGGCGGCCGGGACCGCGCGGGCCCCGGCCGCGGCCGCCGTCCGGTTCAGTCGTGCGGGACGACCGCCACCGGGCCGTGGGCGTGGTGGATGACCGCGTGCGCCACCGGCCCCGGCTTCGGCGCGGCCATCGGGTGCGCGGGCGCGCGCCGGCCCAGGACCAGCAGGTCCGCGCCGCGCGACGCCTCCAGCAGGGTCCGGGCCGCGCCCCGGCCGGAGACCTCCGCCTCGGTGCGCACCTCGGGGAACTTCCCCCGCCAGTGGGCCAGCGCGTCCCGCAGGCGCACCGTCCTGGACTCCACCAGGGACCGGCGGATCTCCTCCGGGCCGACCGGCGCGTCGGTCCGCAGCGGCGCGTCCGGTTCGACCCGGCCCTCCAGCGCCCGCAACGGGGCTCCGCGCCGCGCGGCCTCCTCGAAGGCGAACTCCAGGACGGCGTCCGACTGCCGCTCGCCCCGCAGACCCACCACCACCCCGCCGCTCCCGCCGTCCGGGCCGGCGGCGCCCACCGGGACCAGGACGACGGGGCACCGCGCCTCCCCCGCGGCGCGCAGTGCGACGGACCCCAGGAGCCGCCCGGTGACCACGCCCGGCCCCGTGGAGCCGAGCACCAGCAGCCCCGCCCGCTCCCCGGCGGCGACCAGCGTGGACCACGGGTGTCCGGGGACCGCCTCGCAGGAGACGTCCAACTGCGGCAGCGCGTGCGCGAACTCCGCCCGGAGCGCCACCGCGAAGTCCGGCAGCCGCTCTCCGGCCGCCTCCGGGTGCGGCAGGCCGCCCCCCTCTGGCACCACGTGCACCAGCCGCAGGGGGACGCGGCGCCGCAGGGCGTCGGACGCCGCCCAGCGGGCCGCCGCGGCGCTCTCGGCGGACCCGTCGACACCGACGACCACGACGGAAACGGAATCGGACATGGTGCGACCTCCAGGGGTCGGGGTTCGTCCGGGCACCCGTGCGCCCGGCTCGTCCCCGGCAGGTTCGCCCCGGGCCGGGCCCCGGGGCATGGGCCGGGCAGTACCCGGCGGGCGCCGAAGGTCCTCGCTCGGCCCGCCACCGGTCGCCCTTCCACCGCACGGCGGATTCGGCGCGGAAGGGCCCTGGTGCCGCACCCGCTCGAAGCGGGTGCGGCACCAGGGCCCTTCCTTCCGTCGCGGCCGTCACCGCGCGGGCGTGATGAGGCCGTAGTGGCCGTCGTAGCGGTGGTACAGGACGTTGCCGCGGCCGCCGGCGCCGTCGGTGAAGAAGACGAACGGCAGACCGGTCAGGTCGAGCCGCCGGACCGCTTCGGCGACGGTCAGTTCGGGCGCGGCGTGGTGGCTCACCGGGATGTCCGGTTCGGCCTGCGGCGCTGCTCCGGCGGTGGCGATCCGGTACGTCCCCGCCGCCCCGTCGTGGTGGACGACGCTGTCGCAGCCGGTCGTCGCGTCGGTGTAGAGGTGGAAGTCGTAGTCCATCGCCTCCATCTCCAGCACCGCTTCCCACGTGGTGCGCCGCGCCAGACCGTAGGACTTGTGCCGCACGACGCGGCGGTCCTCGCCGTCCAACTCGCGGCGCTGCGGCCGGTGTTCTTGCCCGGCGGCGGTCCGTTCGGCGATCCGGCCGTGACCGCGCCGACCGCGCAGCCGGGCGATCCTGGCCCGGAGCCGCTCGTGCAGGAGGTCGACGGCCTCCTGCATGGTGGCGGCGGCCACGTGGGCGCGCACGGGGCGGCCGTTCAGGTCGACCGTGGCCTGGGCGATCGACGGCTTGGCGACCGCGTGGTGGGGCTCCTGGGTGAGCTTCACCCGGACGGCGAGGACCGGCTCGTCGAGCCGGGCGAGGACGGCGAGCAGCTTCGTCCGGGCGTAGTCGGGCGCGGCGAGGGTGACCTCGCCGCGGGTCGTCACCGCGATCTCGGTGTCGGGTCGGGTCCGCAGGCTCATGGCGGTGTCCTTCCTGGTGTGTCGGACGGTGGTGGGCGCCGCGACGGGGTTGCGGACGACCGGGCCCCGGGCTCCTCCGCCGGATGCGGGGGCCGGGGCGGGTGTCCGGCCGAACCGGTCGCCCACGGTGAAGATCCTCGGACCGGGGTCGGGGGTCGTCCCAGGGACCTGGGGCCCCGGTTCCGGCGCCGGCGGTCCCGGGCTCGTGTCCCGGTGGTCCCGGACCGCGGCCGCGCGGTTCGCCCGACGCCCGCTGCGCGGCGGGCCGGACGTCGTCCGTCGGGACGCCGGACGACGTCCGGCGGGCGGACGACGGGCACCGGTTCCGCTGCGGCCGGGACCTCCGGCCCTACCGGCGCGCCCCCGCGTGCGACAGACTCGTGCCGAACGTCGCCCGCACAGTCCGGTGCCGGGGCCAGGAGTGCGGAGAAGCGATGACCGACAGCGCACCGGAGAAGTCGACCGCGCCCGTCAGGGTGTTCCTCCTCGACGACCACGAGGTGGTCCGCCGGGGCGTGCACGACCTGCTGGACGCCGAGCCCGACCTGACCGTGATCGGCGAGGCCGCCACCGCCGAGCAGGCCGTCGCCCGCGTCCCCGCCCTGCGGCCCGACGTCGCGATCCTGGACATGCGGCTGCCGGACGGCGACGGCGTGACGGTCTGCCGCGAACTGCGCTCGCGCATGCCCGACCTCGCCTGCCTGATGCTCACCTCCTTCGACGACGAGGAGGCGCTGCTCGACTCGATCATGGCCGGGGCCGCCGGCTACGTCCTCAAGCAGATCAGCGGCACCGACCTGGTCTCCGCGGTGCGGACCGTGGCCTCCGGGCAGTCCATGCTCGACCCCGGCGAAGACGGTGAAGAACCACATCTCCCGGCTGCTCGCCAAGCTCGGCGTGGAGCGCCGGGTGCAGGCCGCCGTCATCGCCACCCAGACCCTGGCCGCCCAGGGCCACGAGGCCGGGCGTCCCGGGCGCTGAGCCGGTCGGCCGCCGCCCGGGGGCCATCGACCCCTCCCCCGCCGACGGGCGCCGCACGAGCATGGGGGCATGACACCCGACACCGTGGCGCAACTGGACGAGCGGCAGTGCCTGCGGCTGCTGGCCGGTGCCTCGGTCGGCCGACTGGTCCACTCGGTCGGCGCCCTGCCCGCCGCGCCGGCGGAACCTTCCCCCGGGAGGGGCGACCGCTCCTCCCGTGAGCGTGCCGCCTCCCGTGAGCGTGCCGCCACCCGGTTCAGCCCAGCGGCACCGACCACACCAGGGCGGTGCCACCGTCCGGCGGGCTCGCCAGCTCCAGCGTTCCGCCCAGGCCCTCCGCCCGCTCGGCGAGGTTGCGCAGGCCGCTGCGCCGGCCCTGCTCCGGGATGCCGACACCGTCGTCCCGCACGGTCAGCGCGACCCGCGAGCCCGTCGCCTGGAGGCCCACCTCGACCCGGCGGGCCTTCGCGTGCCGGGCCGCGTTGCTCAGCGCCTCCCCCAGCACCGCCACCACGTGGTCGGCGACCTGCGCCGGGACGTCGGTGTCGAGCAGTCCCTCCATGCTCAGCCGGGGCGCGAAGCCCAGCGACGGCTGGGCCTCCTCGACCACGCGCACCACCCGGGCCCGCAGACCCTGGCCCGCACCCTCCTCCCGCACCCGCAGACCGAAGATCGTCGACCGGATGATCTTGATGGTCTCGTCCAGGTCGCCGACCGCCCGCAGCACCCGTTCCGAAGCGCCGGGGTGGTCGATGAACCGGGCCGCGCTCTGCAGCGTCATCCCGGTCGCGAACAGCCGCTGGATCGCCAGGTCGTGCAGGTCGCGGGCGATCCGGTCGCGGTCCTCCAGCATCGCCAACTGCTCGGCGTCACGCCGGCGTTCGGCCAACTCCAGCGCGAGGGCCGCCTGACCGGCGAAGCCCTTCAGCGGGGCGATCTCCTCCTCGCTGAAGGGCTGCTCCCCCGATCGCCGGGCGAGCAGCAGCACGCCGCCCACCTGGCCGGTGGCCAGGCCCAGGGGCACCGCCACCGCGGGCCCGAGCCCCTCGAACCGGCGCGGGCCGGCGGCCAGCCGCGGGTCGGCGGACAGGTCGTCGGTCGCCGCCGGGGCGCCCTGGGCACACGCCTCGCCCGACAGCGATCCCTCCAACGGCACCACCAGACCCAGGCGCCCCGCCTCGTCCCCGCCGAGCGCGAGCTCCACCCGCACCGCATCGGCGCCGGGCACGGGGACGGAGACGTCCGCCAGCTCCGCCCTCGTGATCTCCCTCGCCCGCTGCGCGATCAGCCCGAGCACATCCGTGCGGGCGGAGCCGGACAGCAGGCCGCGGGTGATCTCGGCGCTGGCGCTCAACCAGCGCTGCTGGCGCTGCGCCTCCTCGTACAGGCGGGCGTTGTCGATCGCCACCCCGGCGGCCACCGCCAGGGTCGACAGCACCGACTCGTCGTCGGCGTCGAACTCCTCGCCGCCCCGCTTGTCGGTGAGGTAGAGGTTCCCGAAGACCTTGTCGCGCACCCGGACCGGCACGCCGAGGAAGGTCCGCATGGGCGGGTGGTTCGCCGGGAAACCGTATGACGCCCCGTGCGCCGACAGCTCCCCGAGCCGGAGCGCCTCGGGGTGGTGGATCAGCTCGCCCAGGATGCCCCGGCCGGTCGGGTAGGACCCGATCCGCGCGATCTCCTCCTCGGACAGGCCCACGGTGAGGAACTCGGACAGCGTCGTGCCGTCCGGGCCGATCACCCCGAGCGCCGCGTACCGGGCGTCCACCAGGATCGCGGCCGCCTCCACGATGCGCCGCAGCGCCTGGGTGAGGTCCAGCTCCCGCCCCACCGACAGCACGGCCTCCAGCAGGCTGTGCACCCGGTCCCGGGTGCCCCGGGCCGCGTCGATCCGGGCCTGGAGCTCCTCCAGCAGTTCGTCCAGCCGCAGTTGCGGAACCCGCGACCGCATCTCGTCCCCGCCCAAGGGAAACCTCCTCGCCCGTCCACCCGACCGGCCGATTCTCGCAGACCCCGGCAACGGAGCGGTCGGGCGATCCGCTCAGCGCCGGCCTCGTACGGCGTGAGCGGTGGACCGCGCCCGGCAGGGTGCCGGCCTCGCCGCCCGGACAGCCCAGCCCCGTCGCCGGCCCGGCCGGGCATCGTGGGGTGCCGGTTCGCCGCGTCCGCGCCCTCCTGGCGCGACGGCGGGGGTTTTCGACGGGAACCGGTCGGCGTCCGATCGGGACGGGAACGGATCAAGGGACGCTTGCGCTCCCCGTCGGAGGCGAAGGGATGCTCGCGAACAGCAAGCAGTTGCCAAGAGCGGGTCTTTTCAGGGCGGCCGCTGATCGGGTGACGGCGGAGTGGCCACGGGCGGGGAAGAACGGACAGGGCTCCCGAATCGCCAAGACCTGCGCCAGGCCCCGCATCCCGGCCCTGGCCGACATGGCGCACACCGGCGCCGGCAGCACGGTCGCCGTTCCCACCAGGCGCCCGCCCGGCAAGGAACCCACCGCCGGACAAAGGTCGTTGAACCGAGCCCATGCCCGGCTCCGCCACCCGGTCGAGCGCGGCGCCGCCACCCTCGAACGCCGGCGAATCTTCCAGCACGCACGCCGCAGCCCGAACTGGCCGACGTCGGCAGCCAAGGCGGTCCTCACCCTTGAGCTGCACCGCCGAAAAGGCTCAATGGGTTGAACGTCGCGTACTCCTCGACGGTGCCGGCGGTGCCCCGAGCGGGAGGCGTTCAGCAGAACCAGCCGTCCTGCACCCAGCCGTGCCGGTTGATGTCGCCGTAGGCGAAGCCGTACACCCAGCCGCTCTGGACGCGTTCGACCGTGAACGTCTGACCGGTGTACAGGGTGCCCGTCCAGGCGCCGCCCGGTGCGGTGCGGACGTACAGGTCCTGGGCGCAGACGGTCTCGCGGTGCCCGACGGTGCCGTTGGCCGCCGCGGCGGTGCCGGCCGCGGCCGTCGCCGCCGTCACGAGGACGCAGGCGCTCGCGGCGACGCGCAGGAGGGTGCGGGATGCAGTCACGGGGAGTTCTCCTTCGTCGGGTACGGGCCGGGGGGACGGTCGGTGCGCGCCGGGCGTCACCAGGAGCCGTACCCGCCCAGGCACTCGTTGCGGACGTAGCCCCAGTCGCCCTTGCCGAAGTCGAACGTCGCCGCCCAGCCGTTGTAGACCGGGTGCACACCCCTGGTGTGGCCGACCTTGTTGCCGTAGCCGAGCACCCGTACCAGCCCCACCGGCCCCGACGCGCTGTCGTAGTTGGCGTAGAAACTCGCACTCTGGCAGACGATGACGGCGTGTTCGGGCGGTACCACCGCCTCGCTGGTGCCGGCGGGCACGACGACGGCTGCCACGACGGCCATCCCCGTCAGCGCGCGTGCGATGGACATCCGCATGGTCGGCTCCTCTGGTCGGTGGGACTGCCTGGCGGGGCGAGCGAAGTGCTACGGCGGTACGGGGGCAGGACGATGCACGGACGGGCCGGGCCGGGGCGCGGCACGGGAGACCAGGATGACGTGTCCGGACCAAAAATGGGAGGGGGCGCCTCCTGAAGGATCCGACGCGCGGCCTCCGCCGCTGGCCTGTCAGGCCCACCGGCAACATCACCACGTCACATCCTCACTGTCAGTCGAGGATCGTCGCCGCCTGCCAGGCGCCTGGGCGCAGACCCGTCGCGTTCAGGAAGAAGAGCGAGAAGTTGGACGGGTCCGGGAACCCGAGTTCGCTCGCGCATCGCGCCGCGGTGACGCGGTCGTGGGCCAGCAGGCGCTTCGCCTCGAGCACGATCCGCTCCACGATGTACGCCTTCGCGGTACGCCCGGTGACCTGCTGCACGGCCCGGGTCAGGGTGCGCGGGGCGAATCCGAGCGTGGCCGCGTAGTGGCCGACGTCGTGGTGGGTCCGGAAGTGCGCCTCGACGCTCGAGCGGAACAGCTGGAACGTCGGGTTCGCCGAGTGCGCCCTGGAGTGCGGGGGCTCGACGCGGGTGATCAGTGCGGACAGCAGGATCGCGGGCAGCTCCGTCGACGGGTCGCCGGCCAGGGCGGCCGCCTCGAGGACGAGGTGCCTACGCGCCGCGTCGACGAACGGCCAGGCCCCGGCGGGCACCGGCCACCGGGCGACGAGATCGGGAGAGGCGACCAGCTCGCGCGTGCGGTGCGTCACCGGCGCGGTCGGGACGAAGAGCACCAGGTGTCCCGCGACGCGGGCGACGTCGTCCCAGCGGTGCACTGCGCCGGGCGGGATCCACACCGCGGTCCGCGCCGAGAGCGGGTGGGAGACGAAGTCGACCGTGACCTTGCCGTCCCCTTCGTCGACGAGAGCGAGGACGTGGAAGTCGGCTCGTTGCGTACCGCGGTCGTTGATGCCCCGGAGCCGTTCGAACGTCATCACCTCGACTGACGAGGCCCCGCGGTCGACGGGCTGGTAGGTCATGTGCCGGATGGTTGCCACGAGTCCAGTTTTCACCATCAGCCGTCCGATCGTGCCGATGTCCCCTTCCGCGCCCGACGGTCCAATGGAACCAACGAGAAACCAGCCGCAAGCGCGACCGAAGGATCCCCGCATGACCAGCACGCAGCACCCTTCCCTGCCCGCATACGACCATCGCAGGGGTACGGGTCCGACCCTGGTCTTCCTGCACTACTGGGGCGGATCCGCCCGCACCTGGGACCTGGTCGTGGACCGCCTGCCGGGCCGCGACACGCTCGCGGTCGACTTCCGCGGGTGGAGCCGTTCGAACACGCTCCCCGGTCCCTACACGCTCCGCCAACTCGCCGATGACACCGTCGCCGTCCTCGCCGACGCCGGAATCGACGACCACGTCCTCGTCGGGCACTCCATGGGCGGCAAGGTGGCGCAGCTCGTCGCCGCGACGCGACCCGCCCGTCTGCGGCGGGTGGTCCTCGTCGGATCAGGGCCGGCCAGGCCGGCCGCGGGGATCACCGCCGAGTACCGCGAGTTCCTCTCCCACGCCTACGACACCGAAGAGTCCGTCGCCGGCGCGAGGGACACCGTCCTGACCGCCACCGACCTGCCGACGCAAGTCAAAGCACAGATCGGCGCGGACTCCCGGGCCGGCGCCGAGGCGGCGCGCACGGAATGGCCGCTGCGCGGCATCGCCGAGGACATCACCGAACACGCCCGCATGATCAGCGTCCCGACCCTCGTCGTCGCCGGCGAGCACGACCGCGTCGAACCCGTCGACGTGCTGCGCCGCAACCTCCTCCCCTACCTCTCCGGAGCGCGGTTCACCGTGATCGCGAACACCGGGCACCTCATCCCGCTCGAAGCCCCCGACGCACTCGTCGACGCGATCACCGCGTTCGCACCGGCCGCCTGACCGGTGATCTGACCCAGGACGGTTCCCCGCCGAAGAAGTTGCACAGCGCGCAGCGGTGGCAGCGGCTCGGGCGCGACCGGCGGCGCGGCCGGTGCGGGGTCAGGCCCGCTGGACGGGCGCGCGTCGGGCTGTCGGCGGGGCGGGCGCGTCGGTGGCCGGTTCCAGGAACGGCGGGCGCTCGGCGGGCAGCGGGCGCCCGACAACCGGGAGGACCTGGTCGACGGCGGGCTCCTCGTCCGCGTCCGCCTCGGCCGGCACGACTGCCCCAGAGCCCTCCAGTACAAGATCGACGAGAACTGCCCCTGACCGCCGGCCGCGACGGCGCCCCCGCCTCCCCGACGGCCCCCGCCGAAGACGACGGGGACCGCACCCGCACCGGCACGCCGTCCACCTCTCCGGCCGGGTGGTCCGTCAGCGGGTGCCGGGGTGGGCGGTGGCGTCGCGCAGCGCGTCGGCCAGGCCGGTCAGGTCCCGCAGCACCCGTTCCAGCGCGGTGATGTGACGGCGCAGCGCTTCGGGGACGTGGCGGCGCTCCCAGGCGGTGGTGCCGAGCGTCGGCGAGGTGTCGGCCCAGGTGCGTTCGAGGTCGCGGGCGGCCTTGGCGAGGTCGGTCAGGGCTGCTCCGGTGGCTCCGAGGGCGGAGGGGAGCGGCCGGCCGGGGCGGAAGGCGGGGTCGGCGCGGTCGAGGTGGTGCTGGACGACGGCGGTCAGGGTGGCATCGACGTGGGCCAGGCGCAGCAGGCGCTGGATCCAGACGGTGCCGTCGGAGCCCGGGACGGCGGGGGTGTCGGGTTCGGCGGTCAGGGTGGGGTGGATAGCGGCGGCGGCGTCGATCTCGTCCTGGTCGGGGATCCACAGCCGTCCGGTGCGGGCGCGGGCGAGGTCGAGCTCGCCGGGCGGCCTCGGGTTGGTGTACAGGGCGGTGGAGGCTCGGGCGATGGCAGCCCGGGCGTTGTCGACGGCCTGCCTCCAACGGGGCGGGCCGCCGTCACGGTAGGGGCCGGAACGCACCGCGCGCACCGCGTCACCCACCTGCAGCGGCGCCGGGCGCTCGGGGTCCCGGGTGAACTCGCGGGCGTCCGCGGCGATGTGGTGGGCGAGCACGGTGTCGGCGCGGGCCTGCACGTCGAGCCCGCCTTCGCGCAGGTCCGCCCAGGTGCCGGCCGGGGCGTCCGGAAGCGGCTCGGCGAACAGCGACCGCTTGGTGCGCAGCACCCGCTGGGCGTCGGCGAGGGGCACGTCGTCGACCAGGACGTCGGCGATGCGGGCGGCCTGCCAGATCGCCAGCGCCACCAGCAGCCCGGTCGGCAGCGCCACCTTCGCCGTCCACTGCCTCACCGCGGCCGGGTCCTCCTGGGCGGCGTCCCGTTGCTCGGGGTCTTCGGGGCTGCGGCCCAGGGCCCGGTAGGTCAGCGCCCCGGCCGCGGGCAGGGCACGCCGCCACGCGGTGCGGGCGTAGGCTCGCCGATGGGCAGCTTCCCAAGCCTCCTGGGCGTCCTGACCGGTCACCGCGTCTCCTCCCCCACTCTGACTCTCCGGGTGGTCGGGCACGCTCCCGGAGCTGAACTCCGGAACTCCTCCCTGGTCTTCCACCGGTCGGTGAGCTCCTGCTTCCAGCCCTCGGGCGGCGGCCACGGCACACCCCACTGCGCGAGCTGCGCCCGGGTCCAGCCACCGGCGGGAGTACGGGCGGCTCCGCTCTCTTCGGAGGAAGGGCAGGAGGAAGGAGTCACCACGCTGATGATGCCGCACCAGCCCGGGCCACGTCCGCGATCGGCCTGAGCGGACAGCCGGAGTCGGGCTCGGAAGTCGACGGGGCGCCGCTCGGCTGCGCGGGGACGGGGACGCGGGCGCGCGGATCGGCGTGGACGGTCTTGCCGTCCGTCTGACCGTGAACCGCTGTCTCAGCGGGGGGAATGCGAGTGCGCAGGTGTTCTGTCGTCACCTGAACGCGTGGCAGGACGGTATCCGGGCCGGTCGGCGGCCATGGGCGTGCTGGGCTGGTCCCGCGCGCGGCGGCTCTCCCCCGCGCGGGGCCGGGGGCCGTCACCGGGCCGGAACCGGGTGACGGACGACGCAGTGGCCTCCCGTGTGTGTGCCCCGGGATGTCCGCGCGCCCCGGATGTGCCGCCACGGGGAGGCGGCGGCACATCCGACAGGCGGGCCGCCGGCTCAGGCCGGTGTCAGCTGCCATTGCTGGTTGGCGCCGTTGTTGGCGGTCCACTGCACGACGGCGGCTCCGTCGTTCGTCGACTGGCCGTACACATCGGCCGCCAGGCCGCTGTCGTGGCTGACGATGGTGTAGTAGCCGTCACCGGTGGGCCGCAGGTACCACTGCTGGTTGGTGCCGCCGGTGGCCGTCCACTGCTGGAGCTGGAGCCCGGCGGTCGAGGAGAAGCCGTTGACGTCGAGCACCTTGCCGGTGGGGTTGTAGCGCAGGGTGAAGGCGCTGCCCGAGGCGCTGAGGGTCCAGGTCCCGCCGCCGGTCTGCTGGACGGCCTTGGCGCCGTCGGCGGTGGAGTTGCCGGCGACGGCCAGCGGCTTGCCGCTGTTGCGGTTGACGATCCGGTAGGTGCCCGGCGCGGGGCTCGTGGAGCTGCCCAGGGTGAAGTACTCGACCGCGTCGCTGAACACGGTCGCCCCGGCTTTGCTGGTGGACAGGACGAGGTAGACCCGTGAGCCGCTGGACGGCGCGGTGAACGACACGGTCTGCGTCGCCTTCGAGCCGAGCGGGACGGTGAGGGTGGTGTTCCCTGAGGCGATCACCGGGCCGGTGGCGCTGTCGAGGCGGGCGCTCCAGGCGAAGCCCACGGCAGTGCCGGTGAAGTCGTCGTTGAACACCGAGATCGTACGGTTCACGGTGCTGTTGGCGGCGTATCCAGGGACCGCCTGAGGCAGGGGGAAGGTGCCGTTGGAGTCGGACGCACCGGAGGCCGACCAGTAGGGCAGGTCGATCGCGGCCACGGGGTTGAACGCGGCCTGGACGCGCTGGAACTGCGGGTTGCTCCACGGGTCGGAGAGGTTGTCGGCGCCATAGACGGGACGGCCGCCCTCTTCGGGGGTGAAGTCGGTGGTGCGGACGCCGGGTACGACGCCCGCCCAGGCGGACAGCAGGGTGTAGGGGCGCAAGTCGCTGGCGTCCTTGCCGCGCTTGGCCACCATCGTGGTGGCGAACCACTCGAAGCCCTGCTTCGTGTTGCACGCCGGCCAGATGTACTCGCCCTCGCCGTCGGGCCGGCCGGGCACCGGCACGACCTTCTCGCCGTAGGCGCCGAAACCGTCCAAGTAGTGCCCGAAGACATCGAAGTTGGCGTACGTCATGGTGGGGTAGGGGTTGGCCGGAGCGCCGACCCACGCGTCGACGCTGACCGGCCGGGTTCCGTCGTTGCCGTTCATCGCCGCGTACAGGTCCTTCTCGAACTGCTCCGAGTCCATACCGCTGCTGCCGGGCTCGTTGCTCTGGCTCCAGCGGACGGTCGCCGGGTGGTTGCGGTCGCGCAGGGTCAGCGCGCGGGCGTGGTCGACCATGTTGTCGTGCCCGGCGACGAAGTCCTGAAGGCTGTTGGAGCCGCGGATGCCGGTCTCGTCGATGATCATCAGGCCCATCTCGTCGGCCACGTCGAGCATGTAGGGGCTGGCCGGCTCCTGGTGAATGCGGACCACGTTGTAGTTCAGCCGCTGGTAGTTGTCGACCGCCTGCGGCCAGCCGCCGTTGCCCGAGGAGGGCGCGAGGAAGCCGGGCAGGGTGTCGTAGGCGTCGCCCTTGCCGCCGTTGTTGATGCGGTCGAAGTCCGCGCCCTGGAGGTTGTCGCCGCGGAAGTTCACCCGCACGCCGTTGAGGTAGTAGTACTCGCCGTTCTGGCTGCTCTCCCGGAATCCGAAGCGGTAGGTCGCGTCGCTGGTACGGCCGTCGTCGGTCGCCGCGTGGACCGTCAGGCGGTGCAGTTGGGCGCGGTACCCCTGCCGGTAGGGGACGTTGGGCCACCAGTACGAGGAGGAGCCCAGGTTCCACGCCACCGGCCCGACCGTCACCTTGACGGTCGAGTGGGCGGCCACGGTCACCGTGCTGCTCGGCAGCGCCGGGTAGCTGAACGACGTGCCGTTGTCCGATGCGAGCGAACCGGTCAGCTTCACCGTCCGCGCGGCGCCGGAGGTGTTGGTCACCGACGCGTCGTAGGTGAGGGTCTGATCGGCCACGGACGTACGGACGAACGTGTCACTGACGTACACCGCCGGATACACGCGCAGGAACGCCGAACGGAAGATCCCCTGCGGTACGGCCTCGGCCCAGTCGGCCGCGTCGGGCACCAGGTACCTGCCGTTCGCGGGGTTCTTCAGGGCGCCCCTGCCCTTCACATCGACCGTGATGGTGTGCGTGGTACCCGGTGCCGCGTACGCGCTGATGTCGAAGTTCGACGGCGTGAAGGCGGTGGTCCTGGTCGCCACCGTCCGCCCGTCGACCGACAGGGTCGCCTGGTGGTTCACCGCGCCGAACTCGATCCACGTGGACTGCGGCTGCCCGGAGTCCGGCACGGTGACCGTGCGGGAGTACACCGCCTCGTTCACGTCGGTGAAGCCCTGCTTGTACCAGCCGCCGCCCGGCACGGTGATCGACGTCGCCGACCGGCCCGCCGGGGTGAAGCCCCACGTGCCGGCCAGGTCGACCGAGGCGATCGCGGCGTTGCCCGCGGTGAAGCCGTTGACGTCCGCCGCCGACGCGGCAGGGACGGCCGCCGTGGGCGCGGTGGGTCGCGGACCTGCCGCCGTGGCCGGGTGCACGCCCACTACGGCGGTGAGCAGCACCGCGGTGGTCGCCATCACCGGCGTGAAGCGTCGACGGCACCACAGCCGAATGGGTTGTCGCATGACGCGAGCTCCTTTGTTGAAGGGTGGGGGGATCACGCTGCTTTCTTCGTGCTGTTCGCGGTGCGACCGGGCCGAGGTGCGCGCCCGAGGCGGATGGGTCCGGATCTTCCGGGACTGCGGCGTCCCGATGCCGCCGAAGACGAGCGGACTCACACCCGCCGAATAGCCCCTGGACTGGGCAAACATCCATCGGGGCCGCGGACGCACGACCCCGGCGGGCCGTCACTCCCGAACCCGCAGGTCACCCCCGGTATCCGGCCCAGTCATGTGCCCGCACACTGTCGAACTCGGGAACCGGTCCGGGGGCACCGGTCGCAGACAGCGTCCCCGCCGCCTGCCGTCTACCGCATGGCCCACTGCTGATTGCCGCCGCCATGGCAGGCCCACAGCTCGAGCTTCGTGCCGTTGGCGGTGCCGTTGTCGTAGGCGTCCAGGCACATTCCGGACTGCACTCCGGTGATCGTGCCGTCGGCGTTCACGTTCCATTGCTGGTTGGCCTGGCCGTTGCAGTCCCAGACCACGGCCGCCGTGCCGTTGGTGGCGCCCTGGTTGTAGGCGTCCAGGCACTTGTTGCCGTAGATCATCAGCTGCTTGTTCGCGGTGTACGTCCACTTCTGGTTGGCCTGCCCGTTGCAGTCCCACAGCTGCGCCTGGGTGCCGTTGGTGGTCGAGGAGTTGTTGATGTCCACGCAGCGGCCGGACTGGCCGCCGACGATCTCCTTCGCGCCGGCCGTACCGGCGTCGGTGCCGGTCACGGTGAGCAGGACGGCCTGGCCCGCCGGGACGCTGGTTGCGTAGCTGCCGGTGAAGCTGCCCCGGTCGGTGGCGGCCCACAGATCGCGTACCGAAGCTGCGCCGGTCAGGCCGAGGTTGGCCCAGTTGGCGGTGATCGTGGCCGCCGAGCCGGTGCGGTTGAGCAGGACCACCGCACGCCGGCCGCTGCCGGACAGGGTCTTGCTGTAGACCTGCAGCCCGCTTTGTTCCTCGGCGACTTTCACGCCCTGCCGGCCCCGGGCGTCCTGGTCGACAGCGATCACTTCCGGGTTGGTCAGGGCACTGCGCGTGTCGCCGTCCATCGTGGCCAGGTTGTTTCCCGCCAACAGCGGGGCGCCGGAGACGGCCCACAGGCTCAGGTGGGTGCGGTTCTGTGCCGCGGTGAACCCGGCCATTCCCACGACCAGCATGTCCGGATCGTTGTAGTGACCCGGGCTCTGGGCGCCCGGATGCTGCGCCGCATCGAAATTGGACAGCACGCGGGTCATCGATGCGCTCTCGCCGAAGAAGATGATGTCGCCACTGGTGCGCCACAGGCTGGACATGCCCGGTGCCCAGTTCCACGGGCTCTCGTTGCCCCAGTCGCACACCGACAGCACCATCGGCCGGCCGGTCGTCGCGGTGGCGCGACCGATCGAGTCGCTGATCGCCTGGTAGGTGCTCTGTGCGTTCAGCCTCTCGGCGTTGCCGCCGCACCAGTCGACCTTGACGTAGTCAAAGCCCCACCGGGAGAACTGGAGGAAGTCCTGGTCGTAGTGGCCCTCGCTCCCACTGCCCGGCGCCGCCGGACGGCCAGTGGGATAGTAGTAGCCGCAGCCGTCGCGGCCGGCGTCGGTGTAGATCCCGGCTTTGAGGCCCTTGCTGTGGATGTAGTCGGCGATGGCCTTCATCCCGCCGGGCCAGTCGGCGGGATCCACCGTGATGTTGCCGGAGGAGTCGCGGGTTCCCTGCCACCACCCCTCGTCGATGTTGACGTACTGGTAGCCGGTGTCCTTCATGCCCGAAGCAACCATGGCGTCGGTCTGCGACTTGATGACGTTGTAGTTGATCTGAGCGGCGAAGCTGTTCCACGACGCCCAACCCATCGGCGGCGTACTGATCGACGCGGCCGCCGGGACGGCGGCCTGTGTCGGGACGGCGGCCTGTGCCGGACCGCTCGTGGCCGCGTTGCCTGCCAGTACACCAAGGAGCACCGCGGCAGCGGCCCCCAGACGGGCCAACCGCGTGCGGCCCGGTCCACGGGTCGGCCGACGGACGGCGACCGCATCCGGCGTGCGCGACCCTGCCACGCCGCGGGGCGCAGCCGGTGCCAGGCGCTTCGCACCGGCCCAACGGCTTGCCCATGTGCGCACGTTCATGAGGTCTCCCAGCTCTGCATTGAGCAAGATCCGCATATTGTTAGCGCTAACATCCCGCGACGGCGCAAGATCATGTCCATGGCGGGGTATTTCCGAGAAGTTTCGGCACGGAGACACTCCCGCATCGCCCATGCACTGTCAAGAAGTGCGGCAGGTGCTGCCGCGAGGCCGGCGGAGCGAGGTGATCTCCGGGCGGGTCACGCCGGAAGGAACCTGCCGGGGGTCCACACGTCGGCCGGGGTCAGCAACAGCCCCTGATGGAATGTCGCGCCGGCCTTTTTGGCCACGGGGGGATTGGTCGCGCACCTCGGCAGCTGAAATCGGTCGACGCGACAGCCCGAGATGCCCACCGATCACGCTCGCGCACCGGCGAGCACCAAGATCACCGGCAGTCGGGCGGAGGTGCTGGGACAGCTGTTCGCGTTAACGATCAGGGGCCTTCGAGAACGCCCTGCCGGCTGATCACAGCGCCAGCGTGGCCTCCGTCTACGCTGAGTTCGCGCACCGGGAGGGATGGCTCGAGCCGGACCGGATGCTGAGCGCGGACGAGTACGCCACGATGCACGCCGCGATCGACTCATGGGCCAGCCAGGACCGGGTGTGGGACGACGTGACCTCGGCCTTCGGCGCGCCGTCAGTGCTCTTCGGCAGCACCGATCCGTACTACGGGAAGACGCTCGGATACGTGACCGCGGATCCCTCCACGCCCATGCTGTTCTTTCACCTCTGGAACGGCACCGGCCCGGGCACCGAGCCTTCCTGGCCACCGAGCCGCGAGCAGCCACTGCTCCCGGCAGTCCGCCGCGGTGACGATCCGTTCGCCGCCAGCTTCGCTTTCACCCCAGAAGGACGGCGCCGCCGACCGGCACAGGAAGGATAACCACCGAGTCCGTCCTGCTCGTAGGCCGTTTACGCTCGGTCGTCCCGAAATGTTGATCAGAGCCCATTCGCACGGCCGTCCTGGACTCCTGCAAGGCCTGGACCGGCCGGGACGATCCGCCTCACCCGCCCTTCCTCCTCGACGCGAAGGCCGCCGAGGCACCCTCGTCGTACGAGGCTGACATCCTTCTGGGCGTGTGCACCGGCGGTACGGCTTCGAGCTCGGTGCGCACCGGGTGGAGCGCGACTGGATCCACAGATTCCCGGCGGACGGCGACAAGATCTGGCCGCGCAGGGACGCCTCCAGCGACCAGCCCGTGCGCCGGGGCGTCGACGTCGACTGTCAGTGCCCGGCGAGACAATGTCTGTGCAGGCCACGCCGGGTGCGGTGCCTGATCTCTCTGCTTTCCACCTCCACTCCCGCGTCACCTCTGCTCGCCTTGGAGGCTTGTTGTGAAGTCCGACATCGGCACGGCCCGCTTCTTCCACCCCGTCGGAACCGACGGCGAGATCTGCCGCGCGCACTCGCGGGCGGCGCTGGCGACCGGCGCCGCCGCGATCGCGCTGCGCTCCGGCTTGAACGCGGACATGACCGACGCTCAGCTGCTGGAGTGCATTGCCGAGGCCAGGGACGACGCCTCGGCGCCGGCTCCTTCCCTGGAAACCCGGCTGGCGGTCCGGAGCGCCCTGCGGGAGCCGCTGACTCGCGCCACGGAGCCGCAGGCAGTGGCCGACGCCGTCTTCGAGACCCTGCCCGACACGCCACTGCGCATCGAGGGGCCCGACGGCCGGGTGTTCTTCCTGGTGCCCATCGCAGCCTCGTGAGTATCGCAACCTGAATGCGCCGGAGCCTCCAACAAGCCGCCTCGCGGCTTGTTGGAGGCTTTCCCTCTCCGCCTCGCGGGCGAGCGGTGACGAATCGGCAGCGCCCGGATCCGGACGTTCGGAAACGATGGCCGCCGGCCGCAGCGGCGAGGGGGCGCAGCGCTGGCAGAACTGCGTTCCGACCTGACGCCGCGTCCCGTAGGGGGCTTCGACCGGCGCAGGCACGAGGTCGTCGAGGTGGCAGACGGGGCTGCTCGGGTCTTCCTCGACGCTGGTTGCCTGGAGAGATGCGGGATCGGGGGCACCGGGTTGACGGTCGGGGGATATCGTCGGCGTCGGCGAGGGACGGCGATCACCGCGTCCGGCAGGAACATGTCGGCCGGCCGAGCCGTCCGTTTTCATTGCCAGGCCCATCGGCCGACCCGGATCCCCTCCACTCGAAAGGTTCCCCTACTGCGCATGAAGAACATGAAGAGACTTCTCATCGCTGGCGCGGCGGCGCTCGCCGCCACCGCCGGAACCCTCGTCGCGGCCGCCCCCGCACAGGCCGTCGACTGCGACCACGTCTGGTACACCGACGAGTCGGACTCGATAGGCTCGGTCGACCAGGGCGGGCGCCTGTGCTTCGCCGAACACGGCGACTACGTCTTCCTGACCGACTACGACGCCGACGGCTACAGCGTCGTCCTCGACGTCTACATGGACGGCACCGGTCAGCTCCTGTACACGCTGAAGGCGTCGGGCGCCGGTGACGTGCAGACTGCCAACGCCGGCGACGGCATCGCCTTCCACAACCTGCCCGAGGTGAACATCAGGTTCCGGATGTACCTGACCAAGTCGGGTTCGGGCCCGGTCGGCGAGGTCACGCACGTCGTGAGCAACGACCACTGAACGACGGGGGCGGCCGCCGTGCAGCCGGCAGCCCCGCATCGGCGCAACAGAGGCGACGGCAACCGCCGCCGCGCGACGCGGCTCAGAGACGCTGGTCGAATTCGGGTCGTCGCGGCGCTCCAGCGAAAGGTTCAGCGGGTGGGGCCGAGGTCGACGCGGACCTCGCGGAGGTCCGCGCCGCGGGCGCCGGCGTTCAGGAGCGCGTTGCGCTCGACCGGGTAGAGGCGTCGAGGCGGGGCGCCGCTACCTCCGTGACGGCGCGCAGCCCGGTCCTCCGCGCATCCCTTGGGACGGCCGCTCCGTGCCCGGCCGGCGGTGGCATGCGGGAGGCTCCCGCATCCGACCTGGCTCGGCCACATCGGCGCCGGGATGCATGGCGCACGTGCGGTCCGTAGCGTGGGAAGAGCAAGTCAACCTTTGTCGGCACGGCCGCTATCACCCACAGAACCGTGTCGCTCGAACCCGAGAACGGCTTGATCCCGTCGGATCACTGCCCGACGCCGACTTTGACGCCTTTCTGAATTCCCAATTCCGAGCGTGGCGGGACGTTGCAAAAATGCCGAACTGTGAAGCCCTCAAGAAGGAGCACAAAGAAGCCATCAAGGTGTTGCGGCGAGAAGAAACCGAACTCGCAAGACTTATGGCTGAGCTAGCGGACCTGAAGCGTCAGGCGAGTCCGGACTGGGAGAAGATCCGCCAAGCACAGCAGGCCGTGGACTCGGTGTCCGATCAATTGAACACCACCTCGAACGATGTTGACGAAATAGCGAACGAACTCCATCGGTGCGAGCAAGGTCACCCCGCAACGGATCCTTTCTGACGTCCGGCTGTTCGGCAGGGCCGACCGAGAGACAAGAGCGATGACCCGCCGCGGTGCGTTCGTATCGGGCCGGACCCGGCCCCTGCATCGCCGTGACCTGCGGGCTCACGTGCTCACCGGGACTTTGAAACAGCCCAGCTCCACCAGCGCCTTCTTGGTGATGCCGATGGGCGTGACGTGGCCGAGCAGGGCGATGCAGACGCGTTGTCGTCGGCACCGGCGGCCGGCACGGTCACGGCGACGACCAAGCCGAGGACGTCGACCACCGGCTCGCACTTGCGACTTCGCACCTCGGCCGCGTCCTTTCTGGTCGTGGCCCCGGCGACGTTCACCGCCGCGTGGACGCCCGGGGTGTCGATCACGACTTCTGACCTGTCGGCGCACCAGGTCGTTGAGCCTCATGTCCGTACCGTCGTCGCGCCAGGCCACGAAGTCGTAGCCGTACCGACGCCAGCGGTGCCGGCACCGGCACCGGCACCGGCACCGAGATGCATCGGCCCCACATGAGGATCACGCTGATGGGAGACGAGTCTCACCAGGGAGAGAATCAATGCCCCACCAGGAAACTCCGAGACAATCACCGGCGGACAACGGGGACGGAGATCCCAGCGCCCGCTTCTGTCGGCTATGCGACTGTCCGGACTTCACCAAGAAACACGTACCCAAGCACGGTTTCACTGGCGCCGAGCTGGCCCACATGACGTGCGACACCCCGGATTGCGGGCACTTGTTCCTCCGGCACAACTCTCCGCACTGACGCCGTGAAAGAAACGCCGAGTTCACGGCAACTGCTGACGGGGCACACCGACCGCAAGACTCTCGGTGTGCCCCCGCCGCGCGAGCACGGCAGCAGCCCCGATTCCAGTCCCACGGCAAACGGTCAGCGGTTGTCGTTCTTCTCGCAACGCCTCGCTCTTCTCGCTCTTTCGAGCCCGTGACATGATCATGCGGTTGGCTTGTTGAGCCTTCTCCAGCAGATGAGCGCACACGTGAGCGGGATGAGTGGGTCGTGCAGTTCGAGGCGGCGTTCCCAGCGGACGGCGAGGCGCTTGAACTGGTGGAGCAGGGCGAAGGTCTGCTCCACCACGTAGCGGAGCTTCCCCAGACCGCGGATGTCCGGTTCGCCACGGCGGGAGATGACGGGCAGGATCCGGCGCCTGATCAGCTCCCGCCTGACATGCCTGCTGTCGTAGCCCTTGCCGCCGAGCAGGGACTTGGGCCGCTTGCGGGGGCGCCCGGGCAGGCCTGCCACGGGTGGGGCCGCGTCGACCAGCGCGAGAGCCTGGGTGATGGTCGGGGACGTTCCCGCCGGTGGTGATGACCTTCAGCGGTGCGCCGTTGCCGTCGCAGATCAGGTGGTGCTTGCTGCCCGCCCGGCCACGGTCGACCGGCGAAGGTCCGATGTGAGCCCCCCCCTTTTCGCACGCACGTGGGAGGCGTCCACGCACGCGCGCGTCCAGTCGATCCGCCGGGCCGCGTTCAGCTCGGCGAGCAGCATCCGGTGGACCTGGTCGAAGACCCCGGCCTCGGTCCACCGGCACAGCCGGTCGTCCACCGGCCGCGGGCCCGGGGAACGTTCCGGCCACGGCGGGAGCACCGGCTCGACCAGCGCCCAGCGTTCGTCGGACAAGCCGCTCTTGTAGGGCTTGCGGCCACTCACGCAGCCACCTCAGCACGGTGCCGGCCCGGCGACTTGCCACTGACGGCAAGGCCACACGTTCAGGCGACGACAGAACGGAAATCAGCTCACACTCCGCCCTCTCCGACCAGCACGATGACCGCCACCCACCACAGGGCCTTGAGCGCGAAGCCGGCGCCGAACAGGATCAGGGCCAGCAGGAGAACGAGAAGAAGGGGAACCACGGCGACCTCCATGCAGTCTGTGTCGGACCGCCGCATGCCCCCGCCCTCGGTGAATATTCCTACGAATCTCCGCAGTTCGAGGGGGTAGGCGGAGCCCTGTCAGGACGAGGGTCCCACGGGGCGCAGACGGTTCGAGGAGGACGCGATGAGCACGGGCGACAAGATCGAGAACACCGGCGACAAGCTCAAGGGCACCGTCAAGGAGGCCGCCGGCAAGGCCGTCGGCAACGAGCGCCTCGAAGCCGAGGGCAGGGCCGACAAGACCAAGGGCGACCTCAAGCAGGCCGGCGAACACGTCAAGGACGCCTTCAAGAGCTGAGCGCCACCGCGCGTTCGTGTGGGCCCGCCCGGCCGTCGGGCGGGCCCACGCGCGTCTGTGCCAGGAGGGTGCCCGTTCGCCACGCGGGCGCGCGGGGCGGCTTGCCCGGGGAAACGCGCCGGTCGGTGCCCGGAGCGGACGCACCGCCCGGTCGGCTCCGCCGGTCTTCCGCGCGGCCGGTCCACCGGCGGTGCCGGGCGCTGCCGGAGCCGTCCATCGCGCGCCGGACCGGCGGAGCACCGAGAACCGGCATCCCGGCCTGATCCTGTTCGGCGGCGAGCCCGCAGCCCGGTGCGGAGGCAAGGAGCGGTGGGAGCCCGTACCGGATCCGGCTGCCGGTGATCACGCCACCGCCCCGCGCCGACCGTTGCTCACCGGCGGGGACGGCCACGGCCGTCCCGTGTCTTCCGGCGCGCACGGCACCAGGGGCGCCACCGGGAGCGCGCCGACACCAGGCACGAACCGGTCCAGCAGCGGTTCCGGTACTTGCGCTGCGTTCCGGGCCGACGGTGAACGACGGGCTCAGGCGAAGATCCGCCCGACGGCGAAGCCGACGCAGCACACGACCATGACCGTGATGGCCAGCAGGGGGATCCAACTGGGCCAGGCCGTGTGCAGTTCCACCGCCTCGGGCGTGGAGATGCCGTGCGTGGTCGAGGCTTCGCACTCGGGGGTTTCGGTCGGCACGGAGTGGCCGTCCGACTGGGGTGGAGCGGGGACGGGGCGGCTGACGGACATGGCGTCCTCCCGGTGGTTCCGAGTTTCGTGGCGTACCGGTTCGCTTCCACCTCCCACGGTCCACCCGGCGGTGCCCGGCCGCAAAACCGGCTCGGACCGCCGCGGCCGTCCCGGTCTGCTCCGCTCGGCCGGGAGGCGGTCCCCCGCCCCGGTCGGCATCCGCCGGATCCGCCGGACAGCGGGTACGACGGCATGTCCGGACGAATGGCACGGCCGGCTCGGGGCAGAGGTGCCAGGGTGGGGACAGCGCCGTGACACCCCGTCAGGAGGCCCCCGCCGTTCACGGCTCAGCCGAGTAGCGCCCCACCGGGACGGGGTCCGGGCGGCGCGGTGGGAGTCCGTCCGGAGCCGGAAGGCGGAAGTGGGTTGAGAAGCGACGCGGAAGGCGCCCCCCTCGCGCTGGTGATCATCGGTGGAGGGGCCGCCGGACTCAGCCTGGCCGACTGCCTGGTCAGGCACGACCAGGCAGGAGCCGGCGGCGGCCCCCGGTTCGACGTGACCGTCGTCGAGGCGCCGGAAGGGCCGCTGCGCCCGGCCGCCCGGACCTGGTGCTTCTGGGACGACGGCCCCGGGGCGTACGAGGAGGCCGTCACCGCCCAGTGGTCCCGGTTGCGGATCACCGGCCCGAACGGCGAGAGCGTCGAAGCGGTACCCGCCCCGCTGCGCTACCGGATGCTGCGTTCCACCTCGTTCGAGGAGTTGGTGCACGCCCGCCTGGCGGCCCACCCCCGGGCCCGGGTGCTGCGCGCCACCGTCGGGCGCGTGCGGGCGCGGCCGGACGGACGACCCGGGGCCCGCGTGCACGCCGACGACCCGGCGGGCCTGCCGCTCGTCCTCGACGCCCGGTACGTCTTCGACTCCAGGCCGCCCGCCGGGCTCCCGCCGGCCCGGACGGTCCTGCTGCAGCACTTCCGCGGCTGGTTCGTGCGCACCGACCGGCCGTGCTTCGACACCGGTCGGGCGGACCTCATGGACTTCCGCGTCCCGCAGCCCGCCCACGGCCTCGCCTTCGGGTACGTCCTGCCGCTGGCACCCGACCGCGCCCTGATCGAGTACACCGAGTTCTCCCGGCACCCGCTGAGCGTCCCCGCGTACGAGCACGCCCTGCGCGCCTACACCCGGGAGGTCCTGGGCCTGGGCGGATTCACGGTGGAGGACGTCGAACAGGGCGCCATTCCGATGACGGACGGCCGCTTCCCCCGCCGCGCCGCCCCCGCGCACGTGCGCATCGGCACGGCCGGCGGCGCCACCCGGCCCGCCACCGGCTACACCTTCACCGCCGTCCAGCGGCAGAGCCGGGCCATCGCCGCGGCCCTCGGCCGACCGGCGGCACCGCGCCGGCCCGCGCCGGCGCCCGCGCCCCACCGCCGTCGGGCCCTGGCCATGGACGCGGTCCTGCTGCGCGCCCTGGACACCGGCCGTATCGACGGGCCCCGTTTCTTCACCGACCTGTTCCGCCGCACCCCCGCCGAGCAGGTGCTGCGTTTCCTGGACGGCGCGAGCACCCCCTTCGAGGACCTGCGGATCGGCCTGCGCTGCCCCGTCGGCCCCATGCTGCGGTCGGCCGCCGAACTGCCGCTACTGCCCCGCCGGGCCGCGCCCGGTATCCGCCCCGGACCCGCTCCGGACACCCGTGAGGACCACCGATGACCACGCTCGCCCCCGACCGCGACCACGCGGCGCCGCGTACGGCCGCCCTCCCGGCGGTGCGCGGATGAGCCGCGCCCGACCCCGCGTCCGGCACGGGCGCGACCGCCGGGCCGAAGTGGTGCCCGCCGCCCCGGGCCGCGCCCGATTCTCCGGGGCCGAGCGGCCCCGGGTGGCCGTCGTGGGCGGCGGGATCGCCGGCCTGGCCGCCGCGACGGCCCTCGCCGAACGCGGCATCGACGTGGTCCTCCACGAACGGGAGCCCGTGCTGGGCGGGCGGGTCGCCGGTTGGAGCACCCGGCTCGCCGACGGCTCGACCGCGACCATGAGCCGGGGCTTCCACGCCTTCTTCCGCCAGTACTACAACCTGCGCGGCCTGCTGCGGCGCACCGATCCCGGCCTCACCCGGCTGGTCGGCCTGCCCGACTACCCGCTGCGCCAGCGCTCCGGAACGACCGACAGCTTCGCCCGGGTGCCGCGCACCCCGCCGTTCAGCGCCGCCGGCTTCGTCGCCCTCAGCCCCACCTTCGGCCTGCGCGATCTCGCCTCCCTGAACGCCCGGGCCGCCCTGCCCCTGTTGGACGTCCGCCTGCCCGAGGTCTTCGAGCGCCACGACACCACCAGCGCGCACGACCTGCTGCGGCGGATCAACTTCCCCGAGGCCGCCCGTCACCTCGCCTTCGAGGTGTTCTCCCGCAGCTTCTTCACCGACCCGCGCGACCTGTCCGCCGCCGAACTGCTGCTGATGTTCCACATCTACTTCCTCGGCTCCTCCGAAGGACTGCTCTTCGACGTCCCGACCGAGCCCTACCCGCACGCCCTGTGGGAGCCCCTGGCCGCCTACCTGGGCGCCCTCGGCGCCGACCTGCGCACCGGCTCCGCCGTGGACGAGGTCCGCCCGCTGCCGGGCGGGGACCTCGAAGTCGTCTCACCGGGCCGGGGGGCCGAACGCCACCAGGCGGTGGTCCTCGCCCTGGACACGGCCGGGCTGCGGAACCTCGTCGCGAACTCCGCGCACCTGGGCGACCCGGCCTGGCGCGCCGACATCGCCGCGCTGCGCACCGCGCCGCCCTTCCTGGTCTCCCGGCTCTGGCTGGACCGCCCCGTCGCCGCCGACCGGCCGGGCTTCCTGGGCACCAGCGGCTACGACGGGCTGGACAACGTCAGCGTGCTGGAGCGCTGGGAGGGCGAGGCGGCCCGCTGGTCCGCCCGCACCGGCGGATCCGTGGTCGAGCTGCACGCCTACGCCGTGGCCGAGGGCGCGGAGCCGAAGGAGGTCCAGGAGCGGATGGCGGCCCGGCTGCACGAGGTCTACCCGGAGACCCGCGACGCCCGGGCGGTGGACGTCCGCCACGAGTGGCGCCAGGACTGCCCGGTCTTCCCGGTGGGCGGCTGGCCGCGCCGTCCCGGCGTCACCACCCCGCACCCCGCCGTCGTCCTCGCCGGCGACCTCGTGCGCACCGACCTGCCCGTCGCCCTGATGGAGCGCGCCGCCACCACCGGCTTCCAGGCCGCCAACGCCCTGCTCGCCCGCTGGGGCGTCGCCGGGCAGACCCTGTGGTCGGTGCCCCGGGCCGGCCGTTCCCGCCTGCTGCGCGCCCTGGCCCGCCGGGCGGCCCGCTGACCGGTCGGCTCGTCGGCCGGCCAGCGGGCCGGCCGTCGTGCCGGCCGGCGTGCCGACCGTCGTGTCAGCCGGGGAAGCGGCCGGTGCTGCGCAGGGCCCAGCGGCGCTCCGCGTAGGCGAGGTCGTCCCGCCACAGCCGGCCCGCGGTGCGGCGCACCAGCGGTCGCAAGGCCGGGGCGAGCGCCCGGGCCACGGCGAACCCGCGCCGCCCGGAGGAGGCGACGACCGCCTCCACCACCGCCGTGCGCGGTGCGGGAGAGGAGCGGCCGGTCAGCGGGGTGGCGTGGGTCTCCACCACCGACCCCGCCCCCTCGCCCTCGACGATGCGCATGACGACGGTGCGCGGCCCGGGCGCGGTGAAGACCGCGCGCACCGGTACCACCAGCCGTCCGGCCACCCGGAACGACACGTCCACCACGAACCGGTCCTCCCCCGCCCCGTCCGGCACCTCCCGCACCGCCAGGTCCGTGAACGAGTAGGGGTGGAACCAGGAGCCGTGCCACGGATCCAACCGGTTGGCCACCACGTCCTCGGGCTCGCAGCGCCCCAGCCCCGTGTACACCGCCGTGACCGCCCCCCTCGGTCCGGGCCGCTCCGGGACGGCCGGCCGCTCGGTGGGCTCCTCGCCGCCCTCGGCGTCCAGCCGCACCCAGGCCAGCACCCCGTCCTCGTACACCGGGCAGGGCTCCCACCCGGCGGTCGCGGTGCCGTCCAGGGCCAGGCCGTGCCAGTGGCAGACCAGCGTGCCGCACACGACCCGGGAGTCCTTCAGCGGAGCGCCCAGGTGGGGGCACACCCCCGGGCCGGCCCGCAGGGCGCCCGCGGCGTCCCGCCACAGCACGACCTCCGTGCCGCCGACCAGCCGTCCGCGCGGTCCGCCGCGCACCGGGAAGTCCCGGGAGGCGCCGACGACGAACCAGTTCCCGGACGGCCGGGCGGCCGCCCGTTCCAGGGCGCCGGCGATCAGCGCCGGCTTCGCCGCCCGCCACGAAGGCTCCTGCCGCGCCCAGGACGGGCCCCGGCGCAGCCGCAGCGGCGGCGTCCAGCGGGAGGAGGGGGCGCTCACCGCGCCGCTCCTCGGCCGGTCGGCGGGCGGTGCGGCGCGCCGGAGGGGGAGGCGGGCCGGTCCCGGCGCCGCACCCGGGCGGCCAGGAGGCCCGCCAGCCCCGACGCGGCGACGGCCGCCCGCCTGCGCAGCGGCACCGCCGAACGCCGGTGCAGCACCGCGTAGCCGTCCTCGGCGATCGCGTCGAGGATGCCGCCGTAGAGCGTGAACGCCGTTCGGATGCAGGGGCGGACCCGGGGCTCCAGCATCGCGATGCCCGGCTCGGCCTCCCGGTAGACGCCGCGGGCGAGCGCGGCGGCGGCCACCAGTGCGGCCCGGATGCGGGTGTCGTCCCGGCCGGTGCGGCGGCTCCACTCCAGCAACGGCCGGTCCGCCCCGTGCGCCGCGAGCAGGTCGCCCGGCAGGTACACCCGGCCGCGGTCCAGGTCCTCCCCCACGTCGCGCAGGAAGTTGGTCAGCTGGAACGCCACCCCGAGGGCGGCCGCGTACGGCTCGGCCTCGGTGCGGCAGGTCACCGTGCCGAGGACGGGCAGCATCTGCAGGCCGATCACCGCCGCGGAGCCGTGCATGTAGCCGTACAGGTCCTGGTAGGTCGGGTAGTCGGTGACGGTGAGGTCGGCGCGCATCGAGGCCATGAAGTCGGTGAACAGCACCGGGTCGATGCCGTACCGCCCCGCGGTGTCCGCGACCGCCCGCACCACCGGCTCGTCCGCCTCCCCGCGCCGCAGGCCCTCGGCCAGGTCGCGTTCCAGCAGCCGCAGCAGCCGGTCGCACTCGGCGGGCGTCTCGCGGTTGTCCAGTCCGTCGACGATGTCGTCCGCCCAGCGTGCGAAGCCGTACAGGGCGTGGACCGCGCACCGGCGCTCGGGCGGCAGCAGCCGGGTGGCCAGGAAGTAGGTGCGGCCGTGCCGGGCGTTGAGCTCGCGGCAGGCGGTGTAGGCCGCCCGCAGGGCGGGGGCGGTGATCCCCGCGGCGTCCAGTTCACGGGCTGTCATGCAGCACTCCGGGGGTCGGGGACGGGGTGGGCGCCGCGTCGGAGCCGGGCGACGGCGGGGTGGGCGCGCGGCGGCGCGCACGGGCCGGGTGCGCGGCGCCGGTGATCCGGGCGGCGGCGAGCTTCCCGCTGATCAGGACGGTCGGAACGCCGACTCCGGGGGTGGTGCCGCAGCCGGCCAGCGCCACGTTCTCCAGGCCGCGCACCAGGTTGCGCGGCCGGAACGGCCCCGTCTGCGCGAAGGTGTGGGCGGCGGAGAACGGCGTGCCGGCCGCGTGCCCCTGGGCGGTCCAGTCGGCCGGGGTGACCAGGCACTCCTCCTCCACGGCCGCGCCGATGCCGGTCAGCCCGCGCTGTTCGAGGGTGTCGAGCAGGTGGTCGCGGTAGCCGGGCGCCAGCTCGCCCCAGGCCGTGGCGCTCGGGCCGATGGCGGTGTTGGGCACCGGGGCCAGCACGTAGTGGGTGTGCCGCCCGGCCGGGGCCGACGACGGGTCGGTGCCGGTCGGGCGGGTGATCAGCAGTGAAGGGTCCGTCATCAGGCGCCCGGTGCGGGTCAGTTCGTCGAACGTGCGCTCCCAGGCGCGGCCGAACGACAGGGTGTGGTGGGCCAGCTCCGGCCAGGTCCGGTCGGTGCCCAGGTGCAGGACCACCGCCGAGGGCGAGAACCGCAGCGGCACCGCCCGTCGGGGGGCCCGTCCCAGCAGCCGGTACGCCACCGGCAGGTCGGGCGTGAGGACGACCGCGTCGCAGGCGACGCGCCCGCGGTCCGTGAGGACGGCGGTGATCCTGCTCCCGCGCCGCTCCAGGTCCACCACGGTGCTCCCGTAGCGGAACTCGGCGCCCGCCGCCCCGGCGGCGTCGGCCATCGCCAGGGGCAGGGCGTGCATGCCGCCGCGGGGGAACCACACTCCGGCCACCGTGTCCATGTAGGCGATGACCGCGTAGGCGGCCAGCGCCCGGGCCGGGGCCACTCCCGCGTACAGGGACTGGAACGAGAAGACCCGCTGCAGCCGCTCGTCGCGCAGGTGGCGCCCGATCTGCGGGGCGAGCCGGCCGAACCCGCCCAGCGCGGCCAGTCGCGCCAGGTCGGGGTTGAGCAGTTGCCACGGCGAGTCGAAGTTGGTGTCGATGAAGCGCCGCATCTGCGCCCGGTGGAGCCGGACGAGCCAGCGGCGCAGCTCCCGGTAGCCGGCGGCCTCCCGCGCGCCGGCGAAGCGCGCCACCTCGGCCTCCATCGCCTGCGCGTCGGTGTGCACGTCCAGCGTGCTGCCGTCGGCGAACCGGGCCCGGTAGGCGGGGTGCAGCGGCAGCAGGTCGACGTGTTCGCGCAGCGAGGTCCCGACGGCCGTGAACGCCTCGTCGGCGAGGTCGGGCATGGTCAGCACGGTCGGCCCGGTGTCGAAGAAGTACCCGCCGCGCCGGATCCGCCCGGCCCGGCCGCCGGGCCCCCCGTCCCGCTCGACGACCGTCACCCGCCGTCCCGCGCCGAGCAGGTGGCAGGCGGCGGAGAGCCCGGCCAGGCCCGCCCCCACGACGACGACGTGGTCGGTCGGGGGCACGGCGCGCCTCATTCGGTCGCCCCGGCGCCGTGCGGCAGCCCGGCGGCGGCCCTGAGCAGGTCGGCCAGCCGTCCGGCGCCGGGGCCCGCCGGGCGGGCCCGCTCCAGGTGCTCCGTGCTGCGCGCGGAGAGCCGCTCGATGCGGGACTGCACGGCGGCCCGCGCGCCCGTCCTCACCAGCGCTTCCCTGACCTCCTGCAACGCCCCGTCGTCGAGGTCCGCGTCGCCCAGGCACCGTTCCAGCACGTCCGACGAGGCCCGGTCGTGGCGGGCCACCGCCCGGGCGTGCGCCACTGCGAACAGGTAGGTCGGCTTGCCGGCCCGGATGTCGTCGCCGCTGGGCTTGCCCGTCCGGGCGGGATCCCCGAAGACCCCGTCGAGGTCGTCCCTGAGCTGGAAGGCGATGCCCGCGCACCGGCCCGAGCGGCGCAGTTCCCGCACCTGCTCGGGGGCGGCTCCGGCCAGCACGGCGCCCAGGTGGACGGGCCGCTCCACCGAGTACATCGCGCTCTTGAGCTGGGCGATCCGGAGCGCCCGGCCCGGCGCGCGGGACCGGGTCACCTGGCCGTGCACGTCCGCGTACTGGCCGGCGACCATCTCGGTCCGCAGGCTCGACCAGACCTGCCGCACCTGGTCCCGCAGGTGCGCGGGCAGTTCCTCCCGCGCGGCGGCGGCGAGGTCGTCCGCCCAGGCGAGGGCCAGGTCCCCGGCGAGGACGCCCGCGGCCGAACCGAGCTCGGCGGCGCCCCGCTCGCCCACCTCGGGCGCGTACCGGGCGGCCACGTCCGCGTGCAGGGCCCGGCGGCCGCGACGGGTCGCGGACCCGTCCATCACGTCGTCCTGGACGAGCGCGCACGTCTGGAGCAGCTCCAGCGCCGCGGCCGTGGTCAGCGCGGTGCCGACCGGGCCGTCCTCCTCCCGCCCGCACGCGCGCATCGCCCACCACAGGAACTGCCCCCGCATCCGTTTGCCCCCGCTCCGGGTGAAGTCCGCCACCCGGCGGGCGACGTCGGCTGCGAAGATCCCGTCGGCGGCGGCCGCCAGCGCCACCCGGTGCTCCAGGTACCGGTCGAGCACCCGGCCGACAGCACCCGGCACGTCGCCGTCGACGCGCCCGGCCGACGCCGGAGCCCGTTCCGTCCCGCCGGACGGGCCGCGCCCTGCGGCCGGGGGGCGGAACGCAGTGGACGGGCCGGGCTGCCCGGGCGGGGCGGCTCGGCCTCCTGCGGGCATCGACAGTGGTACGGAGGACATCGGACTCGCTTCCGTCGAGGTCCGGTGCACCTCCCGCGCGGGTGCGAGGGCAGCGTGCACCGGCGGCGCAGGGGCTCTCTCCGCCTATCCCCGATCCTGCGGATCCAGTCGCTCCCGGCGCGGAATTCACCCGCGGGCACACCTGAACCCCACCGGCGCGGCAGGCGTCGGCGTGTCGGTCCGGCCGCACCCGCGACGACGGGCGGGGCCGGGCGGGGACTGGGCGGGGCGATGCCGGGCAGACGGGGAAGGAGAGTCCGTAGCGGATGCCCACCGGGTCGTCGGTGGGGCGGGGCAGAGGTGGAGGCGGAGGGAAGCACATGGTGTCGATCGGTGGGCCGGATCTGCCGGGGCGTTCCCCGGGGGAGCCGGAGGAAGTGGCGGAGGAACTGGCGCGGATCGCCGCCGAGGTGGAGGTCCAGGAGAAGGGGTCCCGGGACGGGTCGGCGCGCCGGGTGGGTGTGCTGGCCAGGCGGCTGGGCGACGGTCTGGGCCGGGGTGGCCGGCGGCTCGGGGCGGGCTCCCGGGGCGGGCTGAGGATGCTGACGGAGCGGCTGATGGACGCGGCCCCGCGGATCCCGGTGCGGGACCTGGCGACGTTGCGGGCCCAGCACCCCGGGGCCCGGACCCCGGAGGAACTGGCGGACCTGCTCACCGCCGGGTCGGTGCGGGCCTCGACGGCGGTCGGCGCGGGCGCGGGGACGGTGGCGATGATGCCGGTGCCGCTGGCGATGCCCGTCGAGCTGGCGTCCGAGCTGCTGGCCTCGGCCGCGATCGAGCTGAAGCTGATCGCCGAGCTGTACGCGGTCTACGGCCAGGTGCCGCCCGGGTCCGCCCGGCAGCGCTCGTACGCGTACCTGGCGGTGTGGAGCGAGAGGCGCGGCCTGGACCTGACCCGCCCCGGGGCGCTGCTGGCGCTGAACCGGAGTGCGGCGCTGCGCCGGCAGGTGAGCAAGCGGCTGACCCGCTCGGGGCTGCGCAAACTGCCGACTCTCGCCCCGCTGCTGGTCGGCGCGGTGATCGGGGCGCGGGTCAGCCGCACCGACACCCTCCGCCTGGCCACGGCCGTCCGCCGGGACCTGTACGGACGCCGTCCCGCCGACCTCGCTTACTGGGACGCCGCCTCCGGGGCCTGACCGGGTCCGGCGGCACCGGGCGCGCGCGGTTGCGCGGAGGCGGGAGGGCCGGGAGCTGTCGCGCTCGGCTCGCGCCCGGTTGCCGTCGGCGCGGGAGGCGGTCAGTGGCGGCGGGCGGCGAGGGCGCGGGCCGCGTCGGCGATCCGTCCGCGGGAGAGGCCGGCGGCGTGCAGGAGTTCCTCGGTGGTGCCGGAGCCGGGCAGGCCGGTGGCGGCGAGGTGGGTGACGGCCGGGTGGGCGTCCGCGGCGGCCAGGGCGGACAGTACGGCTTCGCCGAGACCGCCCTCGGGGTGGTGGTCCTCGACCACCACCAGTGCCCCGGTCTCGCGGGCGGCGCGCACGAGGGTCTCGGTGTCGACGGGCTTGACGCAGTAGAGGTCGAGGACGCGGGCGGGGATGCCGTCCTCGGCCAGCCGGTCGGCGGCGGCCAGGCACTCGTGGAGGGTCACTCCGGCGCCGATCAGCGTGACCCGGTCGTCCGGGCCGTGGCGCAGCGTCTTGGACCCGCCGATCGGGAACCGCTCCTCGGGGCCGTACAGCACGGGGTAGGCGCCGCGGGTGGCCCGCAGGTAGGAGATGCCGGGCAGGTCGGCCATGGCGGCGGTGAGGGCCGCGGCGGAGGTGGCGTCGGCCGGGTAGAGGACGGTGGAGCCGCGGACGGCGCGCATCATGGCCAGGTCCTCCAGGCCCATCTGGGAGGGCCCGTCGGCACCGATCTCGACGCCGGTGTGGGTGCCGCACAACGCCATGGTGATCTGGGAGACGGCGGCCATCCGGATGAAGTCGTGGGCGCGGGTGAGGAAGGCCGCGAAGGTGGTGGCGTAGGGGCGGAAGCCCCGGACCGCCATGCCGACGGCGGTGGCGACCATCTGCTGTTCGGCGATGTAGCTCTGGAAGTAGCGCGAGGGGTGGGCCTTCGCGAAGTCCTCGGCGTGGGTGGAGTTGCCGACCTCGGCGTCCAGGGCGACCACCTCGGGCCGGGCGCCGAGCGCGGCGAGGGTCCGGCCGAAGGCGACCCGGGTGGCGACCTGTTCGCCGAGCTCGAAGCGCGGGAGTTCGACCTCGGGGGCGTCGACCTTGAGGGTGGGGCCGGCGTGCGGGGGCTGCGGTCCGCGCACCCGCAGCTCGCGCTCTCCGCCCAGTTCGGCGACGGCCTGCCGCGCCAGGTCCGGGGGGAGCGACTTGCCGTGCCAGCCTTCCTGGTCGGCGACCTCGGCGACGCCCTGCCCCTTGACGGTGCGGGCGATCACGACGGTGGGCGCGGAGCCGTCGGCGGCGGTGGTCAGGGCGCGGTCGACGGCCTCCAGGTCGTGGCCGTCGACGACCAGGGCCCGGCAGCCGAACGCCTCGACCCGGCGGGCGTAGGCGTCGGTGTCCCACTGGAGTTCGGTGGGACCGCTCTGGCCGAGGCGGTTGACGTCGATGATCACCGTGAAGTTGGCGAGGCGGTGGCGGCCGGCCTTGTCCAGGGCCTCCCAGACGGAACCCTCCGTGGTCTCGCTGTCGCCGCACAGCACCCACACCCGGAAGTCGCGGCGCTCCAGGTCGCGGCCGGCCAGGGCGATGCCCACGGCGCAGGCGACGCCCTGGCCGAGCGAGCCGGTGGCCAGGTCGACCCAGGGCAGTTCCGGGGTGGGGTGGCCCTGGAGGCGGTGGCCGAAGCGCCGGTAGGTGGTCATCAGCTCCTCGTCGGTGACGGCGCCCGCGGCCTTGAACATCGCGTACAGCAGCGGGGAGGCGTGCCCCTTGGAGAACACGAGGTGGTCGGCCTCCGGGTTGTCGGGCGCCTGCCAGTCGTAGCGCAGGTGGCGGGTCATCAGCACCGCCATCAGGTCGGCGGCCGACAGGCTGGAGGTGGGGTGTCCGGAACCGGCCGAGGTACTGGCCCGGACGGCGTCGACGCGCAGTTGCTGCGCGAGATCGAAGAGCCGGGCGGGCGCGGTGTCGGGGCCGAGGGGGGACTGCGCGGTCATGTCGGACGGGCCTTTCTCGTCGGAGGGCGCCCGGGCGGTGCGGGACCGGGACGGTGCGGGCCGTCGCGGGCCCGGATGTCGCGGGTCTCGGGCGTCGCGGGGCGTCCGGGGCGGGCCGCACGGGGCGCGGGGCGGCCGTACGGGGCCGCCGCGGCGCGCCTACCCGCTGCGGCCGCGCCGACTCGCGGCTCGGCCGGCCTCTCGGTCCCGAGGAGGCGGCGGCCGCGCCCCGGCTCAGCCGGACGCGTCCATCAAGGCGACCAGGTAGGCGTCCAGCCGTTCCTCCACGGCTCGTGCCGTCAGCTCGGTGCGTCCTGCCTCCTGCCACGGCCGCGCCACCCACTCCACTTCCTCCGAGAACGCCAGCGGCGACCGCACCTGCCAGTACAGGCGCTCGTCCGGGGCCGCGGCCAGCACCCCGCCGGCCTCCTGGTACGCCTCGGTGAAGCGCAGGCCCCACGCCGGGCCGTGGAGCAGCGCGAGGTTGGTGGAGCAGTGCGCCACGTCGAGGTCCGCCGGGCCCCAGGCGGCCGCCGCCCAGTCGACGACGCCGGTGATGCGGGTGCGGGCGGCACCGGCCGGGTTCTCCGGCGGCAGGTCGAACAGCACGTTGCCGGGCTGGAAGTCCCGGTGCAGGAAGCGTCCTTCGTAGCGCGGCGCGGGCCTGCGGATCACGTCGGTCGCGGCGGCCCAGACGGCGGCGTCGGCGCCGGCGGGGGTCACGACCGTGTCGGCGGTCGTCAGCGCCGTGTACTCCCGGGGCCGGACGGCCGGCCGCACCGCGTGGACGGCCGCGAGTTGGCGGGCCAGCAGGGGCAGGCGCGCCTCCAGCCCTTCGTCGTCGAGGACCGTCCGGCCGGGCAGGTGGGTCATGAGGAGCGAGGGGTGCTCGCAGTGCGCGGCGGTCGGGTCGACGGCGACGAGCCCGGGGGCCGACACCTCGGTCGCGGTGAGCGTGGTCAGGGCGTCGGCCTCCCGGTGCAGGAGTTCCTCGGCCGGCCCCTGCCGGGTCGGGCCGACGAAGGAGCGCAGCACCAGGTACCGGGTGCCTCCGTCCCGCGTGCCGACGGTCAGCCTCCGCATGTCGGCGGTGGCGCCGCCGTGCAGCGCCTCGGCTCCGGCGAGGTGCTCGCCGGCCTCCAGGTGCCGGCGCACCCAGGCCAGGGTCAGCGGTCGGAGGGTCGCCGCCTCGTCGTGGTCGGTCACCGCGCCATCCCATCATCCGGGCGGTGGCACGCGCGAGCCCCTCACCGGCCGTCATCCGCGCCACGGATCCCTCGCGGGTGGGGTGGCGTACTCGCCGCCGGACGCGACCTGGCCGGTCCGGCCCTTGGCCTCGATCGTGGATCCGGCATCGGCGGGCGGCTCGTCTCCCGCCCCTCGCCGCGTCCCCTGTTGCTAGCCGGTGCGCAGGAAGCGGTGCAGCGAGGCCGTCAGCGCGGTGACGAAGTCCTCGCGCTGACGCGGGGTGACGGCGTCCAGGGACAGGTAGGGGTTGAGGTCCTCGAGTTCCACCAGCAGGAGGTCGCCGGCCGTGGTGCGGCAGGCGTCCACCCGTTGGATGCCGTGGTCGAGGGTGTTCCAGTCGATGAAGCGGCGGGCGAAGGCGAGGTCGTCCGGGGTGGGCCGGTAGGGGGTCAGTTCCCAGCGGCGGGACGGGTCGGGGGCGTGCAGGGCGTACTGGAAGGCGTCGTCGACGAAGTAGAAGGAGACCTCGTGGCGGAAGTCGACCAGTGGCTGGAGCAGCAGCCCGGTCCAGTCCAGCCGGGGGAGGTCGGTGCGGCTGACGGGGGTGAGTCCGATCGAGTCGGCGCCGGCCTCCGGTTTGGCCAGGTAGCGGTCGGTGGGCGGCAGCAGGTGGAGGTCCTGGGGGCGGCGGATGGTGGGGATGACCGGGAACCCGGCCTCGGTCAGGTCGAGGAGGTAGCCCTTGCCCGCCATGTCGCCGCGGCCGGTGAGCGGGTTGTAGACGCGGGTGCGCTGTTCGGCGGCCCGGCGGCGGAACTCGTCGTACTGCTGCCGGTAGTGCAGGACGGGCCCGCTGTTGCGGACCACGACCGCGTCGAAGCCGGGCATCAGCGCGGCCGCGTCCTTCGGGTGGCACAGGGCCAGGTCGAAGTGGTCGCGCAGGCGCGAGGTGAGGAGGATGTCCTCGTCGCAGTAGCGGCGGCCGCGCGCCGGGTAGGCGAGGTCGGTCACGAACAGGATCCTGGAACGCTCGTGCACGCTGTCGTCCTCTCCGGTGGGCGGGCGGCCACTCTACGCGGCGGGCGGTGGCCCGGGCGGGGGCTTCAGCCGCCCGATCGGCCGGCCTTCTGCCGGGAGCCCGGCGCGGCGGTGCGCCGGGCGGCGGTGCGCCGGGCGGCGGGACGGGAGCCCGCGGCGCGGGATCCGGCGGGGCGGGAGGCGGCGGGGGCGGCGGTGCGGGCCGGGCCGTCGGGCATGGTGAAGGCGAAGAGGGCGGCGGCGACGGCGACGGCGGCCAGGACGAAGTAGCTGAGTTGGTAGGAGGCCAGTGGCGGGTGGACGCGCTGGGTGCCGCTCGCACCGAGGACGAGGACGGAGGTGACGACGGCCGGGGCGAGCGCGTTGCCGGTCTGTCGGACGACGGTGTTGAGGGTGGCGGCGTGGGCGACGTCGGCGCGGTCGACGGTGCTGAACGAGGCGATGGTGGCGGGGATGAAGATCGCGCCCATGGCCAGGCCGAGCAGGAACATGTAGCCGCGGAAGGTCCACAGGCTGGTGCTCGCGTCGGCGGCGGCGAACAGCAGCATCACGCCGGCCACGCCGAACAGGCCGGTGCCGATGATCAGGCGCGGCCCCACCCGGTGGTAGACGGCGCCGACCACCTGCATGGTGATCAGGACGCCGAACGCCTCGGTGAAGGTGGTGCTGCCGCTGTCGAGCGCGGAGCCGCCGCGGGCCTCCTGGATGAAGATCGGGCCGAGGAACATGGCGCCCATCATCGGCACGTAGCCGACCAGGCTGATCAGGTTGGTGTCGCGGAACAGCCGGTCGCGGAACAGGCGCAGCCGCAGGATCGGTTCGGCGGCGCGCAGTTGGTGCCGGACGGCGGCGGCGAGCAGGACGGCGCCGGCCGCGAGCGTGCCGATCACCTGCGGGCGGTCCCAGCCGAGGTCGGGGCCGGCGCAGACGCCGTACATCAGGGTGCCGGTGCCTGCGGCGCACAGCAGCAGGCCGGGCAGGTCGAGGCGGCCGGCGGCGTGGTCGCGGTGCTCGGCGAGGAAGAGCGCGCCGAACAGGACGGCTGCGGTGCCGAAGGGGACGTTGACGTAGAACACCCAGCGCCAGGACAGGCTGGTGATCAGCAGGCCGCCGAGCAGGGGGGCGATGGCGGGGGCGATCTGCTGCGGGATGACCATCAGCCGGGAGAGCCGGACCTGTTCGGCCTGGCTGAAGGTGCGGAAGAGCAGGGCCTGCGAGGTGGGCATGAGCAGGCCGGCGGCCAGGCCCTGCAGGGCGCGGGCGCCGACCAGGGCGGTCAGGTTCGGGGCGGCGCCGCACAGGCCGCTGGCGGCGGTGAAGGCGGCCAGGGACAGCAGCAGCGAGCGGCGGCCGCCGTAGCGTTCCACCAGCCAGGCGGAGGCCGGGATCATCATGCCCAGGCAGACCGGGTAGACCACGACGACGCCGGTGAGGGCGGCCGGGGTGAGGTCGAACTGCCGGGCGATGCTGGGGAGCGCGACGGTGGTGATCGCGCCGTCGATGATGCAGATGAAGGTGGTCAGGACAGCCATGATGGGCACGACACGGCGCTGGCTCAAGCGGGTGCTCATGGAAGCTGAGCATACTCACTATGATGGTGCTCAGAAAGCTGCCGGCCCACGGAACCCGAGGGACCGGAAGGGCCCGGCGGGCCCGAAGAGGATGGGGAAGGCACGGCATGGCAGAGGACCCGGCAGCACGGCAGCGGTTCGGCAGCAGTGACGCCCTGGTGGACGAACTGTTCGTCACCACCCAGCGGCTGCGCGCCTTCGTGGACGGCAGGCTGCGCGAGCACGGCGCCTCGGTGGCCCGGCTGCGCACCCTGCGCGTCCTCGCCCTCGCGGGCGAGCCGCTGCGGATGCGCGACCTCGCCGAGTACGTGGGCAACGCGCCCCGCACCACGACCACGATCGTCGACAGCCTGGAGCGCGACGGGCTGGTCGAGCGCGTCCGGCACCCCTCGGACCGGCGGGCGTTCCTGCTGACGCTCACCGAGGAGGGCGCGCGCTGCCACCGGGAGGCCGAGGAGCTGGACCGGGCCGCCCTGGCCGCGGCCACCGGGGCGCTCAGCGGCGCCGAGCGCGAGCAGCTGCGCGCCCTGCTGGGGCGCATCCGCGCCGCCGTGGACGTCGACGCGGGCGGCGCGGGCGGCGCCGACGAGGACGACTGAGCCGGGCGGAACCGGGAGCGGCCGGGAGCGGCCGGGCGGGACGCGGGGTGCCGGCTGCCGTGGCGGCGCCGCCTGGGAGCGGCGCTCCTAGGTCAGGCTCTCCGCTCCACGGGCGCGGGCGGGGCGGCCATAGTCGTCGGAGCGGGGCCGGGAGTTCCGGAGCCGACGAGCGGGAGGAGAGCGTCCCATGAGGGAGTCCGTGCTGGAGGTGCCGGGTGCCCGGCTGCGCCATTTCGTCCGCGGGGCGGGCCCGGTGCTGGTGCTCGTCTCCGGGGGCCACGGGGACGCGGGGGTGACCGACGCGCTGGCCGACCGGCTGGCCGACCGGTACACCGTGGTCACCTACGACCGGCGCGGCCTGTCCGGCAGCCCTGTCGAGGAGCCGGAGCGGACCACGGTGCCGGTGCACGCCGATGACGTGTCGCGGTTGCTGGCGGCGCTCACCCCGGAGCCCGCCCTGGTCTTCGGCAGCAGTCTCGGCGGCCTGGTGGCGCTGGAGTTCGCGATCCGGCACCCCGGCCAGGCCCGTGCGGTCGTCGCGCACGAGCCGGCGGCCGTCCAGCTCCTGCCGGAGCCCGAGCGGTCCTCGGCCGTCCGGGACCTGCTGGGGGCCCAGGAGGCGTTCGGGACGCGGGGGGTCGATGCCGCGCTGCGGCGGTTCGCGCGGTTCGCGGGCATCGATCCGACCGACCGGGAGCCGGACGCCCCGACCCGGGCCCGGGGGCCGGAGCAGGTGCGCAACGCGGAGTTCCTGCTGCGCCACGACGTCTCCGCACTGCGCGGGCACCTGCTCGACCTGGCCGCGCTGCGGGGCTCGGGCGTACGGGTGGTGCCCGGGGTCGGGGAGAACTCGGGGCGGCTCTGGCCGCGCCGGTGCGGCGAGCTGCTGGCTGCGGAACTGGGTGTCGCGTGCGAGGGGTTCCCCGGCGGGCACAACGGTTACGCGTTCCGGCCGCGGGCGACGGCGGAGCGGCTGCACGAGGTGCTCTCCGGCCCGGGGGCGTGAGCGCCGACGTGCGGGGGGGGATCCACGCCGACGACCCCGCGCTGAAGGCGTTCCGCACCCAGCGGACCGCCCGGGCGCCGTGCGCGGACGCCCCGGAGACCGGCAAGACCGACGAGTCGGCGCTGCAGTGCGGCCGGCTGAAGGTGGCGCCGGACCACGCGGACCCGGCCGGGGGCCGGGGGTTCAGAGCAGGCGGGTGAGCAGGATCCGGCCGCCCTCGTACACGCCGCCGTCGATGGCGAGGACCCGGCCCCCGGCGTAGCGCAGGGCTTCCCGGAGGTGTTCCGGGGGAATGCCGAAGTGTCCGGTGAGGGTGCTGTGGCCGTGGACCAGGACGGTGCCGCCGAGCGCGTCCAGGACGCGGGCGACGGGGTCGTGGGGGTCGGCGGCCCGGGCGCCCCGGAAGGAGCCGCGGGAGCTCATCAGCCGGCTGAACTCCAGCCAGGCTTCCGGGCGTTCGTCGGCCAGGGCTTCGGCGGCGGCGGTGTTGACGGCGGTGAGGCTGGTGCCGAGTTCGAGGTACTGGGTGGTGTCGGAGTGCACCAGGAGGTGGCCCTCGACCAGGACGGCGGCGGGCAGTGCGGCGAGCCAGTCCAGGTGGGAGGGGGTCAGGCGGCGCAGGTCGGTCTCCTGGCCGCCGAAGCGGACCCAGCCGCCGTGGAACCCGCCGGGCTGGTTCCAGCCGGGGACGGGCGCGGTGCCGAAGCGGTGCGCGGCGAGCAGTTGCACCTCGTGGTTGCCCAGCAGGGCGCCCACCTGGCCGCCGGCGTCGCGGGCCTGGGCCGCGAGGCGGCGGATGTCCTCGATGACGCCGATGCCGTCCGGGCCGCGGTCGACGTAGTCGCCGAGCATCCAGAGCCGGGCCCGACCGCCGCACCAGTGGCCGTCTGCGTCGGCCAGTCCCTCGGCGCGCAGCGCGTCCAGGAACTCCGCGCGGTGGCCGTGGACGTCGGCTGCCGCGTACAGCGGGGTGGGTGAAGGGGACACGGCCGGACGGTATCAGGGTGCGGGCGGAACGGGCGGTCACGGGTGGCGCGGGCGGGCGGCCCTCGGCTCGATCTCCGTTGCGCGCCGGGGCTGTTGACTGGCTTTACGTGTTCATGGATAGTCACACGCGCGGGAGCGCCCCGCGGGCGGGAGGGGTGTCGGGATGGGAGTCCACGGGGTGGCAGCCGGTGCGCGGCAGGCGCGGGTCGATCCGCTGCTGGCCGACCGGGTCGTCGAGGCGCTGCTGCTGGTCGGCCTGCCCGTCGCGCACGGCGGGCACGGGCCCGGGGTGCACCTGTGCGCCACGGAGACCGACGGCTCCGACGGCACCCCCGACCGGGACCTGTGGCCGGTCACGCTGCGCTGGCTGTGCTCCGCCCGGCTGGAGGACGCCGCGGCGGCCGCCGACTCCGGGGGCGGGGCGGGGAGCCCGTGGCCCCGGACGCGGCAGTCGGTGGTGAACAGCGTCGAGACCGCGCTCGCCGAGTTCCTGCCCGCCCTCGGGCTGACGGCCACCCGCACCGCTCCGGACGGGCCGACGCTGGTCGGCCCCGGCGAGCCTGTCGTACCGGCCGCAGCCCTGACCGCCGACGGGCCCCTCGGGGCGTCCGCCGGGGAGCCGCCCGCGGTGGAGCCCCCGGCCGCGGAGGTCGTCGCCGCCGTCCGCCGAGGAGCCGCCCTCGCGGGCCTCCCGCTCGCCCGGCACCCCCGGGCGGCCGGGGTCGCGCTCACGGCCTGCCCGCCCGTCGCGGACGCCGCCGGCGCGGCCCCCGTCGTCGACGCCGCCTGGCGCTCCTCCCCCCGACTGCCCGGCAGCCCGGCCGTGTCGACGGCCGTCGGGGAGGCGATGCACCACGCGGTGGGCACCGCCCTGACCGCCTGCGGGCTGCGCACCTCCTGGCACCGGCCGCCGGACGGCGCCCCGCACCTGCACGTCGCTGACCGCTGACCGCCGACCGCCGACCGCCGACCGCCGACCGCCGACCGCCGGCGAATGGTGCCGCCGCGGCTTCTCAGGGCGGCCTCAGACGGGGCTCATCCCGGCTCAAGGCGGGTGCCGGAGCATCGTCCGCATGACGGCACCACCCGGATCACGGACCTCCGCCCGCAGGCAGGAGCGTCACGGCAGGCGCACCCGGCGCACCCGGCGGATCAGGCGGGCGGTGGTCGTGGCGGTGGTGCTCTCGGCACTGGGTTCGTGGCTGGTGCTCTCCCGCCCGTCGGCCGGCGCCCCGGCGGGCGCGGCGGTGTCCGCGTCGGCGACCGGCCCGGCGGACGGCGCGGACACCGCCACCGCCCACGCGACCCAGGACGCCTCGAACACTTCGGACGCCGCCGACGCCGCCGGTGCCGCGCTGGACGCCGCACTGGGCGCCCTCGGCGGGCACTTCGCCGTCGCTGTCACCGACCCCGGCTCCGGGGCGTCCGCGGTCCGGGGCGAGGACGCCTTCGTCACCGCCTCGATCGTCAAGGTGGACATCCTGGCCGCGCTGCTGCTGCGTGGCGACGGCGTGCTGACCGCCGCTCAGAAGGCCGCGGCCGAGCTGATGATCGAGCAGAGCGACAACGCCGCGGCGTCCACCCTGTTCGAGGCGGTGGGCGGCGCGAGCGGGCTGGACGCGGCCAACGCGGTCTTCGGGCTGACCGGGACGGTCGCGGGGACGGACGGCTTCTGGGGGCTGACCGAGACCACCGCGGCCGACCAGGCGCGGCTGCTGCGGGTGGTGTTCACCGAGGACTCGCCGCTGGGCCCCGCCTCCCGCGCCTACCTGGCGGAGCTGATGGGCCTGGTCGCGGACGGCCAGGACTGGGGCGTCTCCGCGGCGGACCAGGGCGGTGCGGTGCGGTTGAAGAACGGCTGGCTGCCGCGGGACGGCACGGGTCTGTGGGTGGTCAACAGCATCGGCCGGATCGAGTACGGCGGCCGGAGCCTGCTGGTGTCGGTGCTGAGCGACGGTTCGGCGAGCGAGGAGGCCGGCATCGCGCTGGTGGAGTCCGTCGCGTCGGCGGCGGTGCGGGCCTTCGCGGACGCGACGCAATGACGTAGGGGCGCAATGACGTAGGACGCAGGGGCGCGCGGGCCCGGGCCGCCGGGTGGTCAGGGCGCGTCCACCGCGCGGGCGACGGCCCGCAGGTAGCGTTCGATCGCCAGGTGCTGGAGGGTGAGCGCGACGGGACGGCCGAGCCTGGCGTACCAGGAGGCGAGCCTGGAGAAGGCGGCGACCTCGAACCACACCTCGCCGTCGGCGTCCATGCTCACCGTGAAGGACTCCTCGCCGCGCTCGGGGTGCCCGGGCAGGGTGCCGTAGGCGAAGCCGATCCGGTCGGGGGCCTCGACCGTCCAGACCACCCGGCAGGGGATGACCAGGCGAGGCAGGCGCAGGCCGGGCAGGGCGAGCCGGAGCAGGACGGTGGCGCCGGGGGCGGCGGGTTCGGCCGTCGGGTACACCGCGAAGCCGGAGCCGAGTTGGGCGCCCCAGCCGAGGACGTACGCGCCGGCGCGTTCCAGGACGGCGGGGCCGCGGCCGAGGTGGACCCGGCGGCGCAGCCGGGAGTAGCCGGCGGGCAGGGCGGCGCTCGCGGTGGCGCCGACCTCGGGGTAGGTGGGCGCGGCGGCCCGGGCGGCGAGGTGGCGTCGGTGGAGGGTTTTCGGCGGCATCCGCCAGTTGTACGGCGGCCGGGGGCGGGCGGCCAAACCCGGGGCCGGGACGGTGGTGTTCCGGCTGGTCGGGGCGGTGCGGGTGGGTCGTGCCTCGCCCGCCCCCTCCGGGTGGAGGGGGCGGGGGCGCGGTCAGCCCTGGACGGAGGCCCAGAACTCCTCGAAGGAGAGCTTGCCGTCGCCGTTGGCGTCCTTGGCGTTGATGATCGCCTGGGCGACCGTCTCGGTGACGTGGTAGTCGCCGAGCTGGGCCATGACCGTCTTGTACTCGCGCGCGGTGACCCGCCCGTCGCCGTCGACGTCCAGGCGCGCGAATGCCGCCCGTGCCGCTTCTATGTCCGCCACCGGACCCACCCCTCTTCTTGCTGTAGCACCGTACTCGGCGCCGTGTTTTCGGCGCGCGGGCCACAATAGCCGCAGTTCCGGACGTGCCGACAGGCCGGGCCCGGTCTGCGGGGGCGGGGCGGGCGGGTGCTCAGTCGCGGTGGACGCTGACGCCGCCGAGCAGGCCCCAGGCGGCGACGTGGACGGTGGGGCCGCCCTCGCGGGTGGGGCCGTCGTCGCTGACACCGCCGAGCCGGATGCCGGTGACGACCACCCGGACGTCGGGGCGGACCCGCAGCGAGACGCCGCCGATCAGGCTGAGCTTGGTGATGCGCAGTTCGGCGCCGTCCGGGATGTCGATGTCGGTGAGGTCGATGTCGGCGCCGCCGATCAGGGAGGCGGTGAGGGTGCGGGTGTGGATCTCCCCGCCCTCCAGGCGGGCGCCGCCGATCAGGCTGATCCGGATGTCGGTGCGGTCGTCGTCCTTGGGATTCCCCGTGTTCGTCATGGCGGCAACCTTAGGGGCCGTCAGAAGTCCCGGCGTAGTGGCCGGTCGCACGGCCCGGGAGTGACGGATGTCATGGGCGACCCGGCGCGCGGGTGGGCGTGCGCTCCCCCGGCGTGCGGTCGGGGACGGGGGCTGCGACCGCGCGCTGCCGTAGGGCGGCGCGGAGTGGAAAGGATCAGCCTCGCAGGTCGCGAGAGGTTCCAGGGAGGGCACGGCCATGGCGAGCGAGTTCCAGCGCTACAAGCTGACCAGCGTGTTCCGCGCGTTCGACACCGACGGGAACGGCTACCTCGACCGGGAGGACTTCCGGGCGCTGGCGGACCGCTGGGGGCGGCTGCCCCGGGTGGCGGCCGACCCCGAACTGGCGGCCCGGGTGGAGCGGGTGATGCTCGGCTGGTGGGACGCGCTGTACGCGGCGGCGGACACCGACGGCGACGGGCTGGTGGACATGGACGAGGTCCTGGCCATGGTGGACCGGCTGCCCGGGATGCGGGAGGCGGTGACGGCGACGGCGGACACCGTCTTCGAGGCGATCGACGAGAACGGCGACGGCCGGATCTCCCGGGAGGAGCACCGCCGCCTGGTGGACGTGTGGAACGGGCGGCCGACGGACACCACCGGCGTGTTCGAACTGGTCGACCTGGACGGCGACGGTTTCCTCTCCCGGGAGGAGTTCACCGAGTTGTGGGCGCAGTTCTGGATCAGCGCGGACCCGGCGGACCCGGGCAGCCACCTGTGCGGGGCGCTGGCCCCGGCGGCGTGGCGCACCGCCGGGGCGTGACGCGGCCGCTCAGCGCTTGGAGAGCTTGACGTCGCGGATGTCGACGGGCAGCGTCGGGAAGCCGTCGCCGGGGCCGTTCTGGTCGTCCTCGCCGCCGGCGGCGATCTTCTCGAGCACGTCGAGGCCGGAGGTGACGCGGCCGAAGGGGGTGTAGGCCGGGGAGAGCTTGGTGTCCTTCCAGACGATGAAGAACTGGCTGCCGTTGGTGTTCGGGCCGGCGTTGGCCATCGCGACGGTGCCGGCGGGGTAGGTGGCGCCTTCGAGGTTCTCGTCGGGGAAGGAGTAGCCGGGGCCGCCGCTGCCGGTGCCGGTGGGGTCGCCGCACTGCAGGACGTAGAGCCGCTGGGTGGTGAGGCGGTGGCAGTGGGTGCGGTCGAAGTAGTCGCGTTCGGCGAGGAAGCGGAACGAGTAGGTGGTGCAGGGGGCCTTGTCGGTGAGCGCCCGGAAGGTGATCGCGCCCTGGCTGGTGCGGAGGGTGGCGCTGTAGGGCTTGGCGGCCTTCTCGGCGTCGAAGACCGGGATGCCCTTGAAGTTGTCGGCGGGCACGGCGGCGGTGTAGGTGCACCCGGCGGCCGCGGTTCCGGCGGTGTTCCCGGCCGTGGTTCCGGCCCCGGGCCCGGCGGCGGACGCCGTGCCGGTGGTGGTGGACAGGGCGAGCGACACCATGGCCAGGACGGTCAGTCCGGCACTCCAGGTCGTGCGCTTCATTCGACAGCCTCCGCGGGTGGAAGAGGATCGAGCAACGGACAGGATTGGCAGGGACCTGCCCACACTGCCCGCCCCTCGAACCTCCCCGCACCCTCGCCCCGCCCTGCCCACCGGCCCGCCGGAGCCCGCCCGACCCTCACCGCTCCCCCGTTCCCGCACGTCACGCCCCTGGCGCGCGGGTCTCCCGTCGGCAGCGGTTCACCCGAGATCCTTCTCGGCCGTCCGTTCGATGGGCGGCCCCGGGGCGGCGGGTTCAACGCGGAAGGCTCAATGCGACCGGCTCAGCACGGCCGGCTCAGCACGGCCGCCTCGGCGCGGTGGGCCTCAGCACGGCGGGTCTCAGCACGGGCGCAGCGACTTGAGCGCGTTGCCGTGGGCGTTGCCCCGGGTGGCGGGGGCCATCGTGACGGCGGTGCCCGCGTAGTCCTTGCCGGGGTACCAGCAGTAGGTGACGGGCGAGTTGTTGATCCAGGCGGAGACGCCCTCCTCGCCGGTGAACCGGGAGCCGTCGGGGAGGTTCAGGCGTTCGGTGTCGGTGATTCCGGTGCCGGGCAGCAGGGCGACGGCGGCGTGGTCGAAGTGGGCGCCGTCGTAGAGGCAGACCCAGCCGGCCGGGCATTCGGTGTGCCGGGGGGCGCGGCCGTCGCCGTTGAGGACGTGCACGCCGGGCGGGTTGCTGACGGCGGCGGCCGGGGCGGGGGGCGTCGGGGCGGGGGTGGCCGCCGCGGGGGCGGCCGGGGCGGCCAGTGGGGCGGCGGCGAGCAGCAGGGCGGCGAGGGCGCGCAGCGGGCGGGAGGCGGTCAGGAGTTCCACGGCGTCCCCAGCAGTTTGAGGGCGGTGGCCCGGTCGGTGCTGTCGGCGGTCCACCACACCTGGGCGTTGGCGCCCTTCGGGATGGCGAAGTCGGCGTGCACCGATTCCGAGGGTGCGACCTGCCGCCAGATGACGTCGCGGGTGCTCTTCAGGGTGGCGGCGCACTTGGCGGCGTCCACGGCGGGGGCCTTGCCGCCGTCGCAGTCGTGGACGACCAGCGAGAGGTCGGTGGTCGCGGGGCCGGTGTTGGTGAAGAGCAGCCGGCCGCCGTCCCGGGTGGGGCACCAGGTGACGGTGCCTCCGGTGACGGGGACCGCGGGCCCGGCGGGGCCGGTGCAGACCGGTTCGGTGTCGCGGGCGGCGGGCGGCATCGCAGCGGGGCCTGGGGCCGGGCCCGGCACGGGGGCGGCGGCGCTCAGGGCGAGGACGCTGGCGGGGACGGCGAGGGCCGCCGGGAGGCGGCGGCGCCAGGGGGTGCGGGGCATGTCTCTCCTGCTCGGATCCTGCTGGAGGGGTGGGGCGCCCGTGGGTCGGGGCGGCCGCCGAACCGATCGGCGGTCACGCTCAGCCATCACCAGGGCGGCCGCCCGCCTATCGCTTCGTTGACGCACTGTCACCCGATCGGCCAGCCCGGCTCCCCGCCCGGGCGATCCGCCCGCCCCGGCGGTGACGGAACGCCAGGGTGGTGACCCCAGCGGGGATCTAACCGCGCGGCAGGCGGTCGAGGATCTCCCGGTGGTGGGCGCTGACCTCCGGGAGGGCGTCGAGCGGCACCCAGCGGTGGGCGTCGTGCTCGGTGAGCGTGACGGGGGTGCCGTCGGGGACGGTGGCGGTGTAGGCGAACTGGCGGGTGCGCAGGCCGCGCCGGCTGGTGAAGTCGGCGGCGTGCAGGTAGGCCAGGTCGAGGCCGGTGAGCCCGGTCTCCTCGGCGAGTTCGCGGGCGGCGCCGGCCGGCGGTTCCTCGCCGGGTTCGAGCGAGCCGCCGGGGATCTCCCACAGGCCGCCGAAGTGGTCGTCCGGGTTGCGCCGCACCAGCAGGACGCGCCCGCTGCCGTCGAGGACGGCCACCCCGCCCAGCAGCGCCTCGATGCCGTCCTCCCGGGCCTGCCGGACCGACTGCCGGTGCTCCGTCCCCATGCCCCGCTCCCCCGTTCGCACGCCTGTCCCCCGACCCTACCGGCCGGTCCGGACGGCCCGGGCCCGGGCTACCGCAGGGCGGCGGCGACCAGTCCTTCGACGGCTTCGCGCGGCACCTCGCCGCCGTTCACCAGTGCGTCGAAGACCAGGCCGTCGACGCAGGAGAGCAGGACCCGGCCGCGGGTCTCGACGTCCGCCACGCCGTGCGCGGCGAGGAAGAGCCGGACGGACTCCCGGCCGGCGTTCTCGCGGGGGACGAGGATGTCCCGCAGCTCCGGGTCGCGGACGCTCTCGACGGTGCAGGCGTAGCGGGCGAGCGAGCGGCGGCGGCCTTCGCCGGTGAGCCGGTGCCGGGCGAGCAGGACGACGCCGTCCACCAGGTCACGGGCGGTGCGGGGGGCGGGCAGCCGTTCGGCGAGCTCCTGCAGTTCGGCCTGGTCGAGCTGGACCAGGCGCCGGACGAGTCCGGTGAGCAGCGCGGACCGGGTGCGGAAGTACGCCGAGGTGGTGCCGGGGGGCAGGCCCGCCGCGCGGTCGACCGCGCGGTGGGTGAGGCCGCGGATCCCCTCGTCGGCGAGCACGTCGAGGGCGGTGTCCGCGAGGAGGGTGCGCCGGTCGGGGGTCATGGCTCTTTTCTACACCTGTAGGGCGTCCGCTAGGGTCTCTTCTACAGATGTAGAAAACCTGGAGGTCGGCATGGGCGGTACCGCAGTGGTCGTCGGCGGCGGCATCGGCGGGCTGGCCGCGGCGATCGGCCTGCACCGCACCGGTTGGAAGGTGACGGTCGTCGAGCGCGCGCCGGTCCTGGACGACGCGGGGGCGGGCATCTCGCTGGCCGCCAACGGCCTGCGGGCGCTGGACGAGCTCGGCGTCGGCGCGGCGGTGCGGGCGGCCTCCCGGGGCCAGTACGCGGGCGGCACCCGCACCCCGGGCGGCGGCTGGCTGGCCCGGATGGACGGCGCGGCGCTGGAGGCGGCGGTGGGGACCCCGATCACGGGCGTACCGCGCTCCGTCCTGCACCGGCTGCTGCGCGAGGCCCTGCCCGCCGACTGCCTGCTGGCCGGCGCGGAGGCCGAGGAGGTCCGAACGGACGGCCCGGCGCCGGTCCGGGTGGTGTGCGGCGGCACCGTCCTGGAGGCCGACCTCGTGGTGGCGGCCGACGGCATCGGCAGCCGGGTGCGCCGCGCGCTCTTCCCGGACCACCCGGGCCCCGTCTACAGCGGGTCGACCGTGCTGCGCGCCATCACCGAGCGGGCCGTCGACCTCCGCACCGACTTCGAGCTGACCTGGGGGCGCGGTGCCGAGTTCGGGCACATCGCCTTCAACGACGGGCGGGCCGAGTGGCACGCGGTGCTCACGCTGCCCGCGCGGACGCGCTTCGCTGACCCGCTCGCCGAACTGCGCCGCCGCTTCCGCGGCTGGCACGACCCGATCCCGGCGCTGCTCGACGCGACCCGTCCCGGCGACGTGCTCCACCACGACGTCGACGAACTGCGCACCCCGCTGCCCGCGTTCGCGGTCGGCCGGGTCGCCCTGCTCGGCGACGCGGCGCACGCGATGACCCCGAACCTCGGCCAGGGCGCCTGCCAGGCCCTGGAGGACGCGGTCACCCTGGCCGCGGCCCTCGCCGCCGGGCCGACCGTCGAAGCCGCCCTGGCCCGCTACGACGCCGAGCGCCGCCCGCGCAGCCAATCGGTCGCCCGGGCGGCCCGGCAGGCCGGCCGGATGGGCCACCAGTTGGCCAACCCGCTGGCCGTCGCGCTGCGCAACACCGCGATGCGGCTGACCCCTTCGCGCACCGCCGTGCGCATGATCCTGCGCCACCACGCCTGGACGCCGCCCCGGCTGGGCTGACCGGGCCCGCGCGCGGCGGCGCCCCGGGCCCCGCCGACGGGAGGGGTCCGGGGCGCCGCCGGGCGGCTACTCGGTGGTGGTGAACTCGGCCATCATCGCCATGTCCTCGTGTTCGAGGTTGTGGCAGTGCAGCAGGAACCGCCCGGCGTAGTCGGTGAACCGGACGGCGACCTCGACGCCCTGGGCGGGCAGCACGTCGACGGTGTCCTTCCAGCCGGCGTCGTTGGCGCCGGGCCGGCCGCCGGCCCGGCCGAGCACCTGGAACGGGTCGAGGTGCAGGTGGACGGGGTGGTGGAAGTCGGTGACGAAGCGCCAGACCTCGATCTGCCCGAGCCGGGGGGCGGCGATCGAGCGCCCGGGCCGGTACTCCCGGCCGTTGACGGTCCAGTACCGCTCGCCCTTCCGGAACACGAAGGTGCGGGTGTTGACGGCCTTGGCGGGGTCGAGCCGCTCGACGGTGGAGAGCTTCTCGGGGAGGCGGAAGCCGTCGTCGGCCGCGGAGCCGACCTCGAAGGCCATCACCTCGCCGGTGGGGCCGTCGCCGAGCCGGTTGCGCAGCCGCACCCGCGTCCCGGCGGGGTAGCGGGAGAAGTCGACCAGCACGTCGCAGCGTTCGGCGGGCGCGAGGTCGACCGAGTCGTGGCGCAGCGGGCGTTCCAGCAGGCCGCCGTCGGAGCCGATCTGCACCAGCGCCCCGCCGCCGCCCGGCTGCGGGTCCAGCGACAGCCGCAGCCGCCGGGCGTTGGAGGCGTTGAGCAGCCGCAGCCGGTACCAGGCGCGGTCGACCCGGGCCAGCGGCCAGGGCGCGCCGTTGACCAGCATCACGTCGCCCAGCACGCCGTTCATGTAGGCGTCCGGCACGCCCGGGGCGCCGCCGGGGAGTTCCGGGTACGCGAAGGAGCCGTCGGCGGCGAACGAGCGGTCGACGATCATCAGCGGCAGTTCGCGCGGGCCCTGCGGGAGCCCGAGCGCGGCCTCCTCCTCGTCGCGCACCAGGTGGAAGCCGGCCAGGCCGCGGTAGACCTGCGGGCCGGTGAAGCCCATGGTGTGGTCGTGGTACCAGAGCGTGGCGGCGCGCTGCGCCATCGGGTAGGTGTGGTCGCGCTGCGGCAGGACGGTGGCCCCGTCGAGGCCCGGTGCGTCCGCCATCCCCGGCATGCCCGCCATGTCGTGGTGGCCGGCGGTGCCGACCAGGTCGAGCGGGTGGCCGTCGCTGTCGTGCGGGGTGTGGCCGCCGTGCAGGTGGACGGCGGTGGGGCGGGGCAGTTCGCTGCGGTGGGTGATGACGGTGCGCCGGCCGCTGCGCGATTCGACGGTCGGGCCGGGGAAGGTGCCCTGGTAGCCCCACACCTCGGTGTCGTGGCCGGGCAGCAGGCGGGCGGTGGCCCGGCGCGCGGTGATCTCGTAGTAGTCGGCGCCGGCGTCGCTGCGGACGGGCTCCAGCACGGCGGGGACGGGCAGTTCGGCCGTGTGGCGGGCGGGCAGCGGCAGGGCGCTGCGCAGCAGTCTGCCGGGTTCGCCGCCGGGCAGCAGCCGGTTCATCAGCGGCGGGAGGCCGAAGGCCGCGCCCAGTCCGAGCGCGGCGACGCCGCCGGCGCCCAGCAGTCGGCGCCTGCTCAGCGGGGCGCTCACTCGGCACCCGCCGTGGCGGCGTCCCCGGCCCGGTCCTCCGCGTCGGCGCTCCCGGCCTTCGGGTCGGCGGCCCGGTCCTCCGTGTCGGCGCTCCCGGCCTTCGCCTTGAACGCCTCCACCACGGACTTCTCCGCCATCACGAACACGCCCACGCCGAGCGGGACGTGCAGCAGCAGGATCCGCTCGTCGCCGAGGGAGTACTGCACGATGCACAGCAGGGTGAGCACCCCGTACTGGACGGCCGGGCCGCTGGGGCCGCGCGAGAGGCGCCGCACCAGCACGCCGGCGACGGCGGCCAGCAGGGCCGTGGAGGACAGCACCAGCGCGGTCTGCCGGTGGGCGTCCAGCAGCGGGTAGTAGCCCTGTAGGAATCCGCCGGCCAGGAACGGCATGAGCAGGGCCAGCAGGGCGGTGAGGCCGGCCGTCACCCGGAGGGCGATCAGTGGCCAGCGGGGTGGTTCTCGGTGGTCGGACATGGTATCCCCCGTGATCGAAATGATTCGCGATCATACTGTCCGGAGATCACCATGTCCGTTGTTTCTCCAAGGGGTTCGCCGGCGCGGGGCGGGGGTCCGCCCCGCCCGGCGGGCGGGGCGGGGCACCTGGTGCGGGGGCGTCAGCTGCCGGGGACGGTGTCCTTGAAGGCGGTGCCGGCCGAGCGCAGCGCGGCGACGTTCGAGGCGACCTGGGCGGGGCTGAGCACCTGGTCCTTGACGAAGTACACGTAGTCGACCTGCTGGTCGTACGAGCGCGGCGTCGTGGAGTACTGCCCGGCCAGGTCGATCAGCCAGTGGTTGAAGTCGATGAACTGCGGGGTCTCGGGCAGGTAGGGCTCGCCGTGGGCGGCGACGACCTGGCCGTCGATGTAGTAGGTGACGCTGCTGTTGTCGATGGTGAACTGCAGCAGGTGCCAGCCGTCGTAGGACTGGCGCTGTTCGCCGTGGGTGTTGACGGCGTTCCACGGGTCGGGGTTGTAGGTCTCCCAGGTGGTCTCGTACATGATGTCGCTCTGCTCGCCCCAGCCGCCGTTGGGCAGGTACTCGAAGTCCTGCTCGCTGTAGTCGGGGTCCATCGGGGCGTTGAGCGGGGTGAAGGCGAAGAAGGTCTGGTTGACGTGGTCGCCGTCGGGGCCGCTGTTGGGGGCGTCGGCGAACTTGACCCGGGCCGCGTAGGTGCCGTTCTTGAACTTGCGCGCGGTGGTCTGGATCTCGGTCTCCTTGGTGCCGGAGGCCGTGCCGTCGGTGGTCAGGCGCAGGTTGAGCACCTTGCTGCCGCCGACGGTCGGGAAGGTGACGTCGGCCGGGGACCAGGTGGCGCCGGCGACGCCGGGGCCGCCCTGGCCGGACTTGACGGTCCAGCCGTGCTGCTGGACGGCGGCGTCGGCGCTGGTGTTGTAGGAGAAGTCGTCGAACAGGACGGGCGCGTTCGGGTCGACCGGCGGGGTGGAGGTGGAGCCGGACGGCGACGGCGAGGGCGGGGAGCTCGGCGACGGGGACGGGTTGTTGCCGGTGGGGGCGGTGCCCCAGATCAGGGCGCCGTCCTCCTGGAGGGTGACCTTCTGCCAGTTGGCGTAGCCGGTCTGGGAGCCGCTGAAGGAGTAGTCGTCGGACTGGGTGAGGGTCTGCCAGTCGGAGCGGTAGAAGCGCAGCTGCATGTCGCCGGTGGACTGGCCGGGGGCGAGCGAGCCGGCGCCGGCGGTGAAGCCGATCTCCAGGTAGCGGTCGGCGGTGGCGGTGGGGTTGGCCAGGGTGCCGAAGCCGAAGGTGCCGGTGATGTTGGCGCAGCCCTTGACCGCCCAGGAGCAGGCGAAGCGGTAGCTGACCGGCGGGCCGTCGGACTTGAAGTAGTAGCGCAGGGTGATCCGGCTGAGCGGGACGGTGGTGCTGCCGGTGTTGGTGACCTGCAGCCAGGGTTCGGTCTGGTCGGCGGTCGCGCCGGAGGCGCTGGTGCGGTACTGGACGCTGAACGCGTCGGCGGCGGACGCGGGGGCGACGGTCAGCGCGGTGGCGGCCAGGCCGGCCGCGGCGATCGCGGCGGCCGCGGCGAGCCGGGCGCGCCGGCCGGTCGTGCGGGGGCGTGCGGACACGGTGGTTCCTTCCGTGGGGGGAGCCCCGCGGTGCGGCGGGGCGGCGGGACGTTCCGGCGGTGCACGTGCGGGGTGCGGCGGCGGAGGTGGTCCGCGTGCTGCGGTCGGCCGCGGGTGAGCGGCCGGGTCTGTGGGGGTGCTCAGACGGTGAGCGGTTCGCGTTCGGCGTGGTGGACGCCGAGGGCGGCGAGGCGGGGGCGGTGCGCGGCGAGGGCGGGCAGGAAGTCCCGGACGTAGTCGCTGTCGGGGTTCCACGCCCGGTCGGCGACGGCGCACAGCCGGGGGTAGGCGAGGTAGTCGAAGTGCTCGGCGGTGGTGACGAACTCGCTCCACAGCTGGGCCTGGGTGCCGAGCACCCGGGCGCGTTCGCTCTCGTCCCAGTGCGCGGGGGCGGCCCGGTGGGCGTGGACGGTGGGCAGGTCGACGACGTACCCGGCCTGGCCGAGCGGCTCGTCGGGGTGGGTGCTCTGCGGGTAGTCGAGGTAGGTGGCGCGGTGCGGGGCCATCACCACGTCGTGGCCGCGCCGGGCGGCTTCCCGGCCGTGCTCGACGTCCCGCCAGGGCATCACGGTGAACTCGACGGGGAGGGTGGCGCCGTCGGTCTCGGCCCAGCAGACCGGGACGCGGCCGGCGTCCAGCAGGTGCCGGCCGGTCTCGCCGAGGAACCAGCCGCGCAGGTGGGCGGGGGCGGCGAGGCCGAGTTGGGCGGCCCGGTGGCGGGCGGCGGGGCTGTTCTCCCACTCGGTGGTGGGGCACTCGTCCCCGCCGAGGTGGACGTAGCGGGAGGGGAACAGCTGCATCGTCTCGTCCAGCACGGCGCGGCAGAACGCCAGCGCCTCCTCGTGCACGCCGAGCACCGTCTCGCACACGCCCCAGTCGGTCCACACGTCGAGCCGCCGCTCGGGGCGGTTGCCCAGGTGGGGGTAGGCGGCGAGGGCGGCCCGGGTGTGGCCCGGCATGTCGATCTCGGGGACGACGGTGACGCCGCGTTCGGCGGCGTACGCGACCAGGCGGCGCAGTTCGGCCTTGGTGTACGCACCCTGGTGCGGCAGCGCGTCGTAGGTCGTGGAGCCGGCGTGACCGGCCATGCTGCGCTCGCGGCGGGCGCCGATCTCGGTGAGCCGGGGGTAGGCGTCGACCGGCAGCCGCCAGCCCTGGTCGTCGGTCAGGTGCAGGTGCAGCACGTTCAGCTTGTGCAGGGCGATCCGGTCGACGGCGGTGAGCAGGCGGTCGAGGGGCTGGAAGTGCCGGGCGGTGTCGATCATGAATCCGCGCCAGGGGTGCCGGGGCCGGTCGGTGATCCGCACGGCGGGCAGGCTCCACTCGACGCCGTGGACGGGGGTGGCCGAGAGCGCCTCGGGGGGCAGCAGTTGGCGCAGCGTCTGCACCGCGTGCCGCAGGCCGGCGGGCCGGGCCGCGAGCAGCGTCACCTGGAACGGGTCGGCGGTCAGCCGGTACCCCTCCTCCCCCAGCTCCCGCTCGGCGGGGTCGAGGACGAGTGCCACGGTGCCCTCCGCCCCGGGGGCCAGCGGCAGTCCGGTCGCGGGGCGCAGCAGGGTGCGCAGCAGGTCGGCGACGGCGGCGGCTCCGCCCTCGGCGCGCACGGTGGTCCGTTCGGTCAGGGTGAACCGTCCGGCAGCGGGGACGAGATCGACCGGGGTCGGCAGGATCACGGGGTGGTCTTCTTCCGGGGGTAGGGGTGGGCGGGGTGGCCGGGGCGGGGGTTCAGCCCTTGACGGCGCCGGCGGTCATGCCGGTGGTGACCTTGTTCTGCAGGAACAGGAAGACCAGCAGGACGGGGAGCATGAAGAGCGTCGCGGCGGCCATGGTGGCGCCCCAGTCGGTGCCGAAGACGTTGGCGAAGGAGGAGAGCCAGACCGGGAGGGTGCGGGCGTCCTGGTTCTTGATGATCAGGGTGTTGGCGAAGGCGAACTCGTTCCACGCGGTGATGAAGCCGAACAGCGAGGTGGCGAGCAGGCCGGGGGCGAGCAGCGGGAGGGTGATCCGGCGGAAGGCGGCGGCCCGGGTGCAGCCGTCGACCTGGGCGGCCTCCTCCAGCTCGGCGGGGACGGCGGCGAGGAAGCCGCGCAGCGTGACGATGGTGAAGGGGAGGGTGGTCATGAAGTAGACCAGGGTGAGCATGCTGAGGCTGTCGAGCATGTCGGTGTCGCGGGCGATCACGTACATCGGGATCAGCAGCGCCTCCCAGGGCGCCATCTGGGCGGTGAACACCAGCAGCAGGAAGGCCCGTCGGCCGCGCCAGCGCAGTCGGCCGACGGCGTACGCGGCGAGCAGGGCGACGGCCAGGGAGAGCAGGACGGCGCCGAGGGTGACCAGCAGGCTGTTGCGCCAGTAGCCGCCGAAGCCGGGGGCGTGGATCGCCGTGGAGAAGTGGTCGAGGGTGGGGTGCAGGGGCAGGAAGGCGGGGGTGGCGGACTGGATCTCGGCGGTGGGTTTGAAGGCGGTGACCACCATCCAGTACACCGGGAACGCGGCGGTGGCGAGGACGGCGAGCGCGGCGAGGTTGAGCGGCAGCCGGCGCAGCCGGCGGGGGGCGAGGAGCTCGCGGGGGGCGAGGGGGTTCACGCCTCGGCTCCTTCCTGGCGGTGCATCCGCCGCAGGGTGGTGACGAGCGCGGCGAGCAGGATCAGCACGGTGAGCGTGGAGGCCGCGGAGCCGAGGTCGTACTTGTGCAGGTTCTGGGCGATCTGGAAGGCGTAGACGGGCAGGGTGGTGGTGGCGCCGTCGGGGCCGCCCTGGCTGACCACCCAGATCTGGGCGAAGCACTTGAAGGTCCAGATCACTTCGAGCGAGGTGACCAGCGCGAACAGCGGGCGCAGCACGGGGACGGTGACCAGGTGGAAGGTCTGCCAGGCGCCCGCGCCGTCGATCCGGGCGGATTCGTAGAGCTCGCCCGGGATGGTGGTGAGCCCGCCGTAGAGGGTGAGCGCGGCGAACGGGACGGACTGCCAGACCACCAGCAGCACCAGGACGGTGAAGGTGGCGCCGGAGTGGGCGAACCAGGCGTAGTCGTGGTAGCCGTGCAGCCCCAACTGGTCAAGCGCCCAGTTGACCACTCCGAAGCGGGACTGGAACAGCCACTGGAAGACGGTGGTGGCGGCGATCACGGGGGTCGCCCAGACCAGGACCAGGGCGCTCATCACGGCCAGCCGCATCCGCCGGCCGAGCCGGACCAGCATCAGCGCGACGAGCGTGCCGAGGCCGGTGATCAGCGCGGTGTTGAGGGCGGTCCAGCCGAGGGTGCGGACGGTGACGGTCCAGAACTTGGGGTCGGAGAGCAGCGCGGTGTAGTTGTCGAACCCGACGAAGGGGGCGCCGCCGCGGATCAGTTCGGCCAGCCGGAAGTGCTGGAAGGAGATCACCAGGTTGCGGGCGACGGGGTAGAGCAGCAGGTACGCCGCGCCCACCAGGGTCGGGGCGATGAGCAGGTAGGGCCGGATCCGGGTGCGGAGCGGCGGTGGCGCGTCGGTGGGCACGGCGGGGTGTACTCCTGTCGGGCGTGCGGGGCGGGTCGGCGGGACGCGGCCGGGCGCGGCGCGGGGCCCGGCCGGGGTCAGTTGCCGCTGAGCGCCTTGGTGATGGCCTCGCTGGCGGTCCTGCCCGCGGCGGCCGGGTCGGCGCCGGTGAGGACCTGGGTCATGTACTGCTTGATCGGGTTGTCGGCCTCGACGGCGGCCCAGTCGGGCGAGTTGGGGGTGGCGTGGCCGTTGACCGCGCCGGCGGCCATCGCGGCGGCGCCCTCGTCGGCGCTGAGCACGGAGGCCAGGGTGGTCCGGTTGGGGACGTAGCTCATCCGCTTGGCGATCTCGGTCTGCCACTTGTCCCCGGCCAGCGCCTTGACCACTTCGTAGGCGGCCTGCTGGTGGCGGGAGGACTCGGGGACGATCAGGTCGGAGCCGCCGGTGAAGACCGCGCCGGGCTTGTCGGCGCTCTTGCCGGGGATCGGGAAGAAGCCGAGCCGGTCCTTGAGCTCCGGGTTGGCCTTGAGGATGGCGGCGGCGCCGCCGGGGGTGGAGATCACCTGCGCGGTGTGGCCCTGGGCGAACACCTCGGCCTGCGGCGGCTTGGCCTCGTCGGCGTCCTTGGGTCCCTTGCCGAGGGACTGGAGCTGCTGGTAGAAGCCGATCGCGGCCTTGGCCTGCGGGGTGTCCAGGGTGCCGGCCCACTTGCCGTCGGAGCCCTTGGCGGCGAGGTCGCCGCCCTCGTCCCAGAGGAAGCCGGCCAGCACGTACCAGGTCTGGCCGGTGAGGTAGATGCCCTCGTTGCCGCCGGTGTCGAGCTTCCGGGTGTCGGCGATCCACTCCTCGCGGGTCCTGGGCGGGGTGGTGATGCCGGCCTGCTGGAACAGGTCCTTGCGGTAGATGACCACGCGGTTGGCGGCGTACCAGGGGATGCCGAACTGCCGACCGCCGATCTTGCCCGGCTCGGCGAGGCCGGGGATCCAGTGCCCGCCGTCGAGTTCGGCGGCCTTGTCGCTGAGGTCGTGCACGCCGCCGCTGGCCGCGTACTGGGCGACCTGGGTGTTGCCGACCTCGATCACGTCGGGGGCGTCCTTGCTGGCCAGCGCACTGGTGACCTTCTGGCCGATGCCGTCCCACTCCTGGATCTGCACCTTCAGGGTGGTGCCGGGGTGGCCGGCCTCGAAGTCGGCCTGGAAGTCCTTCAGGAAGGCATCGGTGACGCTGTCCTTCATGATCCAGACCGTCAGTTCGGCCGGTCCGGACGCTTCCTGGGAGCCGGAGCCGGAGGAGCAGGCGGTCAGGGTGGCCGCGCCGAGCAGCAGGGCGATCGCGGAGCGCAGGGTGGCCGGAAGTGCGGTGGATCTCACGGTGGGTGCCGCCTCGGGGGTGCAGGGGATGCCGGTGGGGGTGTTCGAAGGAGACCGGCTCTTTACCAGTAGAGTGAACTGGTCCGGTCAGTGGTAAGAGAAGGTGGCACAGCCGCCACACCCCGTCAAGGCCCCGTGCGCCCAGGTAACTTGGCCATCTACCTGCGAGGAAGACATCGAGTGCGGGCCTTCCGGCGTCCGGTCGGCCACTGGTAAGGTCCGCGAACTGGTCTGGTATGGTCTGACCAGTTCGAAGTGAAGGGGATGGAACGATGGCGACGGATTCGTCCGGCGGGGCGGGATTGAAGCGCGATCAGGTCAGGGAGTACCTGCGCGAACTGGTCGAGTCGCTGACCCCCGGCGACCCGGTCCCCTCCGAGCGGACGCTCTGCGCCCAGCTCGGCGTCTCGCGCCCGACGCTGCGCGCCGGGGTGGACGAACTGGTGGCCGCGGGGCTGCTGGTGCGCGAGCACGGGCGCGGCATGTTCGTCGCCCCCGCCAAGATCGTCCAGGAGCTGACCCCGTCCGGCGGCGGCGAGCCGGCCTTCAGCGTGCCCCGGGCGTCCGGGAGTTGGACCAGCCGGGTGCTGGAGTTCGGCTCGATGCCGGCCGGCGCGGCGATCGGCCGCAAGCTGTCGCTCTCACCGCCGACGCCGATCCTGCACATCGTCCTGCTGCGGCTGGTCGACGGCGAGCCGATGGCGATCGAGCACCTGCACATCCCGGCCGCCCTGCTGCCCGGCCTGGCCCCCGCCGACCTGGAGCGCGGCGACCTCTACCAGTTGATGGCCGCCCGCGGCGTGCACGTCCACCAGGCCGTCCAGGCCATCGAGCCCACCGTGGTCAGCGACCGCGAGGCCCGGCTGCTGACCGTCCCCGCCCTCTCCCCCGCGCTGCGCTTCGAGCGGCTGACCACCGACGCCTCCGGCGGCCCCGTCGAGTACGTCCACTCGCTCTACCGGGGCGACCGCTACCGCATCGTCTCCCGAATCTCCCTCGCCGGCCCGTCCCCCGCCGCCCCCGGCGACTCCCGCCACCACCCGGGCATCCCCCCGGGCGACCTGACCACCCGCGGCACCGGCCCCACCGTCACCACGGGGGACATCCAGCCCCTGCTGTGACCCGCGCGAGGGGCGGGGCCGGCCGGGGGCACGGCCCGGCACGGAGCGGTGCTCAGCCGTGCGGGCCGGTGCTCAGTCGCGCGGGCCGGTGCTCAGTCGCGCGGGGCGCTGTACCAGCGCCACTCGGCGGGCCGGTCGCGGCCGGGCAGGTCGCCCCGGCCGGTGGCCCACAGCAGGGTGGGCCAGGGGTCGGTACCGGCCGGCGCGTCGGGGAAGAGCCGGGCCAGCACCCGGGTGGTGATCCCGGCGGGCGCCGTCCACTCCAGGCCCAGGCCGAGCGCCAGGTCCCGGGCGTGGGCGAAGAGTTCGACCAGCCCCATGGCGGCGCTGCCCTCGGCGTCCGCCGTCCCGAAGCCGTGGAAGGCGCGGTCCTGCGGGCGCGCCGTGCGGACCATCGCCACCAGCAGCGCTCCGCAGGCCTCCAGGACCCGGACCAGGCCGCGCGGTCCGGCCTCCCGCTCGGCGAAGACGACGTTGGCGGGCTTGCCCGGCGCCTCCCGCTGGTAGACGAACGGCACGAAGCCCTCGGCGGGGGGCGACTGCGGCCCCAGCTGGGCCGCGTAGGAGAACAGGTCGTCCGCCAAGTGCTCCGCGGTCTCCCAGCAGCTCCACTCCAGCGTTCCGGCGGGCCGGTCCCAGTCGGCGGCCGCCGCGTCCGGCCCGCTCAGCAGGGCGACGACCAGCCGCACGCCCTCGGCGAGGTCGTCCGCCGTCACCGGGCCGACGGCGCCGGGGTGTTCCACCCGCTCGTGATCAACCATGCGCCGAGCGTACCCACCGGATCCCGACAGGGCATCTCGACATCAAGCATCTTGATATCGAGACATTTCTCGGGCAGAGTGCTCCCGGCACGAAGGAACCGGCCTCGGAGAACGGGGGAACCATGCGCGAACGCACCAAGACCGTCGGCCTGACGGCCCAACTGCTCCGCCCGCCGGGCGGGCGGGACGGCCGGACCATGCTGTTGACGCTGTTCGTCGACCGCACCGGCACCGGCGTCTGGTCGGCGGTCTGCGTGCTGTACTTCACCGAGCTGAGCCGGCTGACGGCCGCCGAGGTCGGGCTGCTGCTGGGCGCCTCCTCGGTGGCGGGCATCGCGGGCACCCCGGTCGCGGGCCGGCTGGCCGCCTCGTACGGGGGGCGGCGGGTGCTGATCGGGTGCCACCTGCTGCGGGTGGCGGCGCTGACGGCGGTGCTGTTCTGCTCCTCGTTCACGGCGCTGCTGCTGGTGGTGGCGCTGGCCACGCTGGGTGACCGAGCAGCCCGCTCGATGGAGATCCTGTACGCCACCGAGGTCTCGGAGGGGCAGCACTCGGCCTACCGGGCGCTGTCGCGCACCGCGATGAACGCCGGGTACGCGGCGGGCGCCGGCCTGGCCGCGATCGGCCTGGCGGTGGGCACGGCCACCGCGTACCGGACGCTGGTGGTCGCCGACGCGGCCTCCTTCCTGCTCTCGGCCGCCCTGGTGGCCTCCCTCCGCGACCGGCACCGGGCCGGGGCCGCCGACGGCCGCCTCGCCGCCCCGGACGCCGGGCCCCGCCCCAACCCCTGGCGGGACGCCGGTTACCTGCGCTTCGTCGCCCTGGACGCGGTGCTCACCATCGACGACGCGATCCTCAACGTCGGCCTGCCGCTGTGGCTGATCCACTCCACCAGCGCCCCGCACGCGCTGATCCCCGCCTTCCTGGCGATCAACACCCTGGTCGTGGTCTTCGCCCAGCTCCGGGTCTCCGCCCTGGTGCACAGCGCCCGGCAGGCGGTGCGGGTGGTCCCGCTGTACGGGTTCGCGATCCTCGGCTGCTGCGCGGCGGCGGCCCTGGCCCACCGCGCGGGCACGCCGGCCGCCTCCGCGCTGCTGCTGCTCGCGGCGGTGCTGGTGACGCTGGCCGAGCTGGTCCGCTCGGTGGTCTCCTGGGAGCTGTCGGTGGCGCTCGCCCCGGAGCGGGCCCGGCCCGAGTACCTCGGGGTGGCGGGCATGGCCCACTCCACCGAGAAGGCCGCGGGCCCGCTCCTGCTCACCGGCGCCGTCCTGGCCACCGGCCCGCTCGGCTGGCTCGCCCTCGGCGCGGCCACCACCGCGGCCGCCTACGCCCAGCGCCACTACGGCGCCGACCGGCTGGCCCTCACCCGGTGAGGTCGGCGACCCGCGCCACCACCGTCCCGTACAGGTCTCCGACGGTCGCCAGCGCCGCGGCGTGCAGCTGCGCCGCCGGCACGGCGCGGCCGTCCGGCCCCGGCAGCGTCCGGGTCGCGCACGCCTCGGCGACCACCGTCGGCCGCCACCCCTCGCGGAACGCCCCCTGCGCGGTGAACGCCACGCACATGTGCGTCATGAAGCCGGCCAGCACCAGGTCGCGGCGCGGCCCGTCCCCGTCCGCCTCCTCCAGCACCTTCGCCAGTTCGGTCCCGTGGAAGGCGTCGGGGAAGGTCTTCACCACCACCCGCTCCCCCGGAGCCGGCGCGACCGGCGCGCTGATCGCCCCGATCTCGGCCCGGACGTCGTACGGCGTCCCCGGCCCGCCGTCGTTGACCACGTGCACCACCGGCGCGCCGGCCGCCCGGGCCGCCGCCAGCAGCCGCGCCCCGGCCGCGAGCGCCTCCTCGGCGCCCTCCAGCGCCATCACGCCTTCCAGGTAAGTGTTCTGGTAGTCGATCAGCACCACCGTCGCCTCGGCGAGGCGCGGCGGGGTGCCGTCCAGGCCGATCACGGTGCGCAGCGTCGCGGACGTTTCTTGCATGCTCATGACAGTAATCTCCTCGTGTTTCTCAGGGGTCGGGCAGGAAGTGGTCAGGGGGTGGTCATGGAGTGGTCAGGTGGTGGTCAAGGGCTCGGGAGGCGCCCGTTCAGGGGCCGGTCGTCACCCGGAAGCGCCTGCGGTACGCGGCCGGTGTCGTGCCCAGGCGGCGGCGCATCGTGCGGTGGAGCGTCTCGACCGAGCCGAGGCCGCTCGCGGCGGCGACGTGTTCGAGCGGCCGGTCGGTGCCCTCCAGCAGGCGCCGGGCGGCCTCCAGCCTCGCGGCTTCGACGTACGCCGCCGGGGTCGTCCCCGTCTCCTGCCGGAACACCCGCGCGAAGTGGCGCTCGCTCAGGCACATCCGGGCGGCCAGCGCGCTCGCGGAGAGGTCGTCGGCGGGGTGCTCGGCGATGTGCAGGCGCAGGTCGTCGATGTCCCGGCGGGAGGTGGGCGGGGCGCTGAGCGGGACGGAGAACTGGCTCTGGCCGCCCTGCCGCTTGAGGTACATGACCAGTTGCCGGGCGACGGCCATCGCCAGTTCCTCGCCGTGGTCCTCGGCGACCAGGGCGAGGGCGAGGTCCATGCAGGCGCTGATCCCGGCGCCGGTCCAGATCCTCCCGGACCGGACGAAGATCGGATCGGGGTCGACCGTCACCTCCGGGTGGTCGGCGGCGAGCCGGGCCGCCGTCGACCAGTGGGTGGTGGCGCGCCGGCCGTCGAGCAGGCCGGCGGCGGCCAGCAGGTGGGCGCCGACGCAGACCGAGGCGACCCGCCGGGCGGAGGGGGCGAGCCGTTCCAGCCAGGCCACCACCTCGCGGTCGATCCGCGGCCGGGGCCCTTCCCCGTCCGACCCGGGTTCGACCGCGCCCGGCACCAGCAGGGTGTCGACGGGGCCGGTGACCTGGTCGAACGTCAGGTCGACGGCCAGCCGGACGCCGGCGGAGGTGCGCACCAGGCCCTCCGCCGGTCCGGCCAGTTCCACCCGGTAGCCGGCCCGGCCGCCGCTCTCCCGCCCGGCCAGGGCGAACACCTCGGCCGGGCCGGTGACGTCGAGCAGGTCGACGTCGGGGAAGACCGCGATCACCACGCGGCGGTTGGAGGACATGCCCCCATCCTCGGCTTCCCCGCCCGGCGTCCGCAATGACACCGTTCTGGCGAATCCGGCCGTCACCCCCTGTCCGGTCCGCCCCGATGACCGACCTGGCTGCCGCCCCGGTCACCGACCTGGCTGCCGCCTCGGTTACCACCCTGGTTGCCGCCCCGATGACCGACCCGGCTGCTGCCCCGGCCGCCGTCCAGTTGCCGCCCCGTTCAGTCCGCGGGCGTCCAGCAGCCGGCCTCGGCGGCCCGGGCCACGTGCTCCTCGAAGGAGCGGGCCGGCCGGCCGAGCGCCCGTTCGACGCCGTCGGACACCACCGCCCCGCGGCCCTCGCGGACGTCGGTCAGCAGTCCGGCCAGCCGCCGCGCGGCCTCGGCGGGCGCGCCGTGCGCGGTCGCGGTGGCGACGAACTCCTCGGCGGTGACGTCCTGGTGGCGGACGGGACGGCCGGTGGCGGCGGAGATCAGCTCGGCCGCCTCGCCGAAGTCGATCGCCCGCGGGCCGGTCAGCGCGTAGGCGCGGCCGGCGTGCCGGTCGCCGTCCTCGGCGAGGGCCGCGGCGGCGACCTCGGCGATGTCCTCGGCGTCGACGAACGCGGTGCGCCCGTCCCCGGTGGGCAGCGCGAGGACGCCGGACAGGACGGCCGGGCGCCAGAAGGTCTCGCTGAAGTTCTGGGCGAACCAGCCGGGCCGCAGGATCGTCCAGTCGGCGCCGCTGTCCTGCACGGCCCGTTCGGCCGCTTTCAGCGGGTGGCTGTCGTCGGCCTCGCCGACGCCGTGCGCGGAGAGCAGCACCAGTCGGCGGACGCCCGCCGCGACGGCGCGGTCCACCAGCAGCGGGAGGCGCTCGCGCCGGTCGGTGCCGGGGCGCAGTTCGGGTTCGACCAGGTAGAGCGCGGTCACGCCGTCGAGCGCGGGCGCCCAGCCCGCGGGGTCGTCCAGGTCGAGGCGGTGGTCGCCGCCGGTGCGGGCGGCGGTGCGGACGCGGTGGCCCTGCGCGGTGAGGCGGCGGGCGACGCGGCGGCCGGTGGTGCCGGTGCCGCCGAGTACGAGGATCTCGTTCATGCCTCCAGCCAACCCTGCCGGGCGCGGACGCCCCATGGGTCCGCGTCCCGGATCCCTTCGCGATCGTCCCGGCTCGGGCCCGCTCCCCTCCGGCGGGTGTCCCCGTCGGCGGCCCCGCCCCCTCCCGTGACGCGTCGTCACCGGGCGGCTAGCCTGGCCGGTCATGGACGTCCTGAGCGATCTGCTGCACCGGGCCCGTGCCCAGCACACCCGGATCCACCAGCTCGTCCAGCGGCCCCCGTGGTCGGTGGCCTTCGCGGATCCGCCCGCGCTGACCGTGGTCGCCGCGCTGGACGGCCCCGCCTCCGTCCGCCTCACGGAGCGCCCGTCCGACGCCCCCGTGCTGCTCGCGCCCGGGGACCTCGCCCTGATCGGCGGCAGCGCCGGGCCCTACGTCCTGGCGGACCGGCCCGACACGGCGCCGCAGGTGCTGATCCGCGCCGGGACCAAGCAGGTCGTCGATGCCGCCGCGGTCTCCGACCGCGTCCTCGCGCCGCGCACGTACGGGGACGGCCTGCCCGGCGCGACGACGCTGCTGCACGGCGCCTACGGTTTCCGGGGCGCGGCGGGCGCGCACCTGCTGGAGCTGCTCCCGCCGCTGGCCGCGGTGCCCGCCGGGGAGGGGACGGGGACGGCCCTGCGGCTGCTCGCCGCCGAGACGGTCCGGCAGGATCCGGGGCAGGAGGCCGTCCTGGACCGGCTGCTCGACCTGGTCCTGGCGCTCGCCCTGCGCGCCTGGTGCGGTCGGCCGGACGCCGAACTGCCTTCCTGGCCGGCCGCGTTGAGTGTCCCGGCGGTGGGCGAGGCGATCCGGCTGCTGCACGCCGACCCGGCCCGCCACTGGACGGTCGCCGAACTCGCCGCCCGGGTGGGCCGCTCCCGCACGGCCTTCGCCGCCCAGTTCACCCGCGCGGTCGGCGAGCCCCCGCTCGCCCACCTCACCGCCTGGCGCATGGTGCTGGCCGCGGACCTGCTCCGGGACACCGACGCGACCGTCGCCGCCGTCGCCCACCGGGTCGGCTACCGGGACGCGTTCGCCTTCAGCACGGCCTTCAAGCGCACCCGCGGCCTCACCCCGTCCGCCTGGCGCGAGCTGCACGAGACCTGACCCGCGCTCACCCGCCGCCCGGCGTGGTGCGGTCCGGTAGGGCATCGCCCGACGTGGTGCGGTCCGGCCGGACAGGGCGCGACCGGACACGGGTACGCGGCGGTGCGGGTACGCGGCGATGCAGATACGCGGCGGTACGGCGCGCGAGGTCAGTAGCGTTCCTGGCCGAAGAGGTCGACCCGGATCGGCTCGACCGCGGAGCCCTCGCCGGACTCCGGGCCCTGCGGGGAGAGGGCGACGGCGATGCCCGCGACGGCCAGCACGACCATGATGCCGATGGCGAGCGGCAGGACGAACTGCGAGGCGGGCGTGCCGCCGCCGAGGGGGCGGCCGTCGAGCGTGACGGTGACGGCGGCCATCGCGGTGTAGTGCATGGCGACCACCGCGACGCCGGCGACCAGCGCGGAGCCGAGCGCGGAGGGCAGGCCCTTGACGTTGAGCGTCATCCACAGCGCGGTGGTGGCGGCGGCGATGGCGATCGCGACGGAGGCGACGACCAGCGGGGTGTCGTATGTCGTGATTCGGCCTTTACCCCGCCTTTCCCTCCTTCACGGCTTTCCGCGTCCGTTTCGGGTTCCCACCGGAGCGCGGGCCGGTCTCCCGTGGCAGGCTTGGCGACCGTGGAACGACCCGCCGAGACTCCCGCCGACTCCGACTCCGACTCCGACTCCGACTCCGGCCTCCCCGCCGGACCACCCGCCGGGCGGCCTCCGCTCCTGGTGGTGGACGGCGCCAACGTCGTCGGCTCCGTCCCGGACGGGTGGTGGCGGGACCGCCGGGGCGCGGCCGAGCGGCTGCGCGACGCGCTGGTGGACGTGGCGGCGGACGGACTGCCCGGACTGCCGGGGCCGTTGACGGTGGTGCTGGTGGTGGAGGGCGCGGCGCGCGGCGTCGCGGAGGTCCCGGGGGTGCGGGTGGTGTCGGCGCCGGGCAGCGGCGACGACCGGATCGTGGAGCTGGTCGCCGCGGAGTCGGCTTCGGTGTCCGGGCCCGCATCCGGCCCCACATCCGCGTCCGTGCCCGTGTCCGCTGCGGGCCGCCGGCTGCTGGTGGTGACGGCCGACCGCGAACTGCGCGAACGGGTCGCCGCCCTGGGGGCGGAACTGCTCGGCCCACGTGCGGTGCGCCGCTCCCCCGGCCGGACCGACCGCACTGACCGACCGCACTGACCGGCCGGACCGACCGCGCCGATCCGCCCCCCTCGACCGCCCGTCCGGCTGACGCCGCGCCAGCCCGATTGCCACTGAGGCAAACTGACGGGGCGGCGCCCCCGCCGCCCCGCGCCCGGCACCCGCCGGCTCAGGCCGGTCTGGTCCGGGTGACCGCCGGGCGGGTGCGGCCCCGGGAGCTGATCGCGGGGCGGCTGGGGCGCCGGTCGGGCCGGGGCGGCTGCTCGTCGGCCGCCGGGGAGGGGCGTGCGGCGAGGGCGGCCTTGAGCGCGCGGACGGCCAGCAGCACGGCGACGGCGGCGAGTTCGACGGGTTCGGTGGCGCCGCGTTCGGCGGCGGCGCGCTGGCAGGAGGAGCACCAGACGGCGCTGGCCCGGCCGCCGTCGGGGTAGTCCAGGCCGACCGGCACCAGGTAGTGGCAGCCGCAGGCCTGGCAGACGAAGAGCAGCCTCATCGCTGCACCACCCCCGAACCGCCGCACACCGAGCACGGCGACCAGTAACTGCGCTGCACCGGTTGCTGTCTCCCCTGCTGGTCGGTCTCCACGGAGTGCTCCGTCTTCTCCGTCCCGCGCGCCCCGCCGCACCCCGGGCAGGTCTGCTGTTCGGCCATCGGCCCACCTCCAGACCACAGACCGTAGCGCGCCGGTCCCCTCCGTGGCAGCGGTTCGCCCTCGGACCACACCGGAGCTTTACCCCCGCCCGCCCGGAGGGCGCCCTCCACCCCGCCCGGACGGTGTGTCAGCCGCCCGACACGGGGGCTCGGACGGTGGCCGGTGCGCCGGGAGCGACACTGCCCGCGCCGGTGCGGCGCTTCGCCCGTCGTGTCCGATTCCCGCCAGCCGAGCGGTCGGCGGTGCGCGATGCTCGCGCGCATGACCACACATGCGCAGGGCCTCCGCTTCGAACACCGGGGCGTCGTCCCCCGGGTCCACCCCACCGCGTTCGTCGCGCCGACGGCCACCCTGGTCGGCGACGTCCGGATCGGCCCGCGCGCCCGGGTGATGTACGGCGCGGTGCTGGACGCGGAGGGTTCCCGGGTGGAGGTCGGCGAGGCGGCGGTGGTGTGCGAGAACGCCGTCCTGCGCGCCTCCGCCGTCGCCGCCGACCAGCCGGTGCTGGTCGGCGACCACGTGTTCGTCGGTCCGCACGCCACCCTGCTGGGCTGCACCGTGGAGCGGGCCTGCTACCTGGCCGCCTCGGTCAGCGTGCTGCAGGAGGCGGTGGTGGGCACCGGTTCGGTGGTCGCCGTCGCCGCCCTGGTGCACACCCGCACGGTGCTGCCCCCCGAGTACTTCGTCCCGCCGTACACCACGGCCCTCGGCGACCCGGTGCGGCTGCTCGCGCCGGGCGACCCCGGGATGCCGGAGGCGATCGGACGGCTGGGCTTCGCCGGCACGGCCTTCGGCGTGGACGCCTCCTGGACCGACCGCGTCGCCCGGCACGAGCGGATCGCCGAGGTCCGCTCGGCGGAGTTCGGCGCGCACCTGGAGGACCGGGCGGTGGCCGATTGATCGCGCCGCGTCATCGACGTCCATCAAATGATTGATGTTCGTCAGCTGGTTGATGCACCACGTCCGACGGTCGTCCGTAGCCGCATGACCAGCGGCGATCGGACGACCGGACGACCGGCGCCCGCCCCGCCGGCTGAGCCGTTCGCCGGGCTCAGCCGTTCGCCGGACGCTCCCGCCGGGGGGCCGGCCGGTCCGGCGTCGCCTGCGGCCAGTCGGCGGGGGACGCCTCGACGTCGTTGCCGCGCACCCAGACGGTGGAGACGCCGAGCAGTCGGCGCATCACCGCGAAGCCGCCCTCCCAGCCGTCGGGCAGCCGCAGTCGGCCGAACCGGACGGTGCCGGCACTGAACCGGGTGTCGCCGCTCTCCAGCATGCCGGTCCAACCGGGCAGGCCCACCTCCGGGACGTTGCCGGTCAGTTCGGCCTGGACCGGGATCTCCAGTCCGTCGGCCAGCAGCAGGGCGGGGCCCCGGTACACGGGTGAGGTCATGCCTAGAGAGTGCGGGAGCCCTCCGGATCCGCGCAAATCACGCAATCCTTGCCGATCCGGACAGGCCCGGGTCCTTCTGCCGGTGAAGCACCCCGCGCCGCGTCCGCTCGGCCGGCTTTCGCCACCCCGAAGCAGCAATACGGCATTGCACAACCGGGTGGGCCCGGCTGGAGAAGCGACAGGAGAACCTCACGAACGAGCCCCTGACCGTCCTGGCGCGAATACTCCCATCCGCCGCCCACCGCCCACCGCCCACCGCCCGCCGCCCGCAGCGATAACCGGCTTGTCGGCGGGGCCGGTTGCGGGAGATTGGTGGGATGGGAGCGCGTATCGAGGTCGTTCTGGGCGACATCACCGAGCAGGACACCGAGGCGGTCGTCACCGCCGCGAACGAGTCGCTGCTGGGCGGGGGCGGGGTGGACGGGGCGATCCACCGGGCGGCGGGGCCCCGGTTGGCCGAGGCGGGCGGGGCATTGGCTCCGTGCGAACCGGGTGACGCGGTGGCGACGCCGGCCTTCGACCTGTTCCCGCCCGTCCGGCACGTGATCCACACCGTCGGTCCGGTCTGGGACGGCGGCGGGTGGGGCGAGGCGGGGATCCTGGCGTCCTGCTACCGGCGCTGCCTGGCCGTTGCCGACCGGCTCGGCGTCTCCAGCCTGGCCTTCCCGTCCATCGCCACCGGTGTGTACGGCTTCCCGTCCGAGCTCGCCGCCCGGATCGCCGTCGAGACGCTCACCGCTACCCCGACCGACGTCGCCCTGGTCCGCCTGGTCGCCTTCGACGTCCCGTCCCGCGACCTGCTCCGCGCCGCCCTCCCGGGCTGAGCGCACTGTGGCGGCGGTGCTCAGTCGCCGATGAACCACAGCCGACTGCCGGGCGTGGCGACGCACGCGCCCAGCATCCGTTCCAGGTCGACCACGGCGTCCCGCTGTTCCTCGTCGGTGCGGTGCCGCAGCAGTTCGTCGATCTCGCGGAGCGCGGCGGCGGCGTCGCGTCCGTCGAACAGCGCGTCGCCGTACGGGTCGATCTGCCAGAGCTGCCACGAGCGCTTGATCGGCAGTTCGTCCAGCACCCGGGCCGGTCCGTTGCCGTGCCGGCAGGAGTCGTGCAGCAACGAGGCCCCGGTGGGTTCCTGGTCCAGCCGCTTCGGGCGGGCGGAGTGCAGTTCGATCTCGATGCCCAAGGTGCCTGTCCTCTTCGGTGCGTTCAGTGGGCCGAGTCCGCCGCGACCCGGTCGCGGCGGACCCGGGTGGCGACGCCCCAGGGCCCCTCAGCGCCGGTCGGTCCGTCCGCTCCGTCCTGGGTCGCATTCGAACAGACCGGCCGGACGGGGGGCGGGCGGCGGGAGGACGCGTTGCCGGGCGGGGCAGGCGGCGCCCGGGTGGACGGGTGCTGTTCCAGGAGGAGTTGATCGAGCGGGTCCATGAAGTGTGCGAGGTGGAAAGGGAGTTGGACGCGGCGCTGATGTACGGCCCGTTCGCGGCCGGGGCGGCGGACGAGCACAGTGACGTCGAGTTCTGGCTGTTCTTCACCGCCCGCCGGCCGGCCGGGGGCGATCCGCGCGCGTGGTGTTCGGGGATCGCGCCGTCGGCCGCAACGGTGGCGGGGCTGCGGGCGGCGACTTCGGGGGCGTCGGCGCCGGGTCTGCTGGGGGCGCTGCGGGGCGTGCTGGAGTTGGGCCGCCGGTTGTGGCCGGTGATCGTGGCCCGCGCGGGCGTTCCGCGCCGACCGTGCTGTTCGACGAGTGGGACACCGCGCTCGGGCACCGCGAGCGCGGCTGACGGCGGGTCACCCCGGCTCGTCCCCGTCGCCGTCCCCGTCGCCGCCCCTGTCGCCGTCACTGTCCGCATCCCCGTCCCCGTACCCGTCGCCGTCCCTGTCGCCGTGGAGGAGGCGTCGGACCAGCGCGTCGAGGTCGACGTGATCGCGTTCGAGGCCGACCGGGACGACGCATTCGGTGCGGCGCAGGAAGTCGTGCAGCGCCCGGGCGGGGATGCGCAGCAGGGCGCTGGCCTCTTCGCCGTGCAGGGAGAGCAGGACGTGGCCGTGGTCGGGGCCGTCGCCGGGGGTGATCGACATGTCGCCGAGGCCGGCCGGGCGGGTGAGTCCGGCGAGCAGGAGCTCGCGGGAGAGTGCCCAGGTGACGGGTTCGGGCAGGTCGACGTGGTTGTCGAGGTGGACGGTATAGGGGTCGTCGGCGCGGTAGCGCAGGCGGGCGGCGACGGGGACGAGCAGTTCGGGGGTGACGACCACTTCGACGACCAGGTGCAAGGTGGGCCTGGTGGTGGCGCAGCGCTGCGGGGGGACGGTGGACGGGGTGGGTTCCTGGTCCGGGGTCACCTGACCGCACCGCCGTCCGTCTCCCGTCCCGTACAGGGGAGAAACGATTCTTCACTTGCCGGGCGGGAACCCGCTGCGCGCCACGGCGCCTCTCGAACGTGCACGCCAGGACAACGACGCCGGGCTCGATCGGTGACACCTCATTCGTTCCGCCCCCGAACGGCCCGGTGACGGCCGCAGTGGGCGGGGTGCCGTCCGCCCACTGCGGCGGGGGCCGCCGCTACGCCTGCGCGAGCCGGCGGGCCAGCTCCTCCGGGTAGGCGTCGCCGTACGCGTCGGCCAGGTCGTCCAGGTCGATCATCGGCGGGATGTCGATGACGGGCTGGCGCTCGATCAGGAACGCCACCGTCTCGCGCACGATCAGCCCCTCGTCGCCGCCGGACAGGCCGGGCCGCTCCAGCACCCCGTCGGTGACCCGGACCCGGGTCGCCGCCCGGACCTGGCCGTCCTCGACCCGGACCAGGTACTCGCGGTCGCCCAGGGGCTCCACCCGGATGTCAACTGCCATGGCGCGGGCCGTCCTTCCGTCAGTGCTCAGCCGTACGGCGGTGCCGACGCCGCGTCACCTGCGGGTTCCGCCGCCGGACACCGGTCTCCCCCACCTTACGCGCCCGTCCGGGCCGGCCCGGTTCTCTGCCCGCCCGGGGCCGGCCCCGTGTCAGCAGCGGGTCAGACGCGGGTCAAGCGCGGGTCAGGCGCGGCCGAAGCAGCGCTCCAGCTCGTCCAGGCCGTAGAAGTAGGAGCCCTTGGCGATCGGGTGGCAGGCGTCCTTGAACGCGGTCTCCTTCTCGTTGTAGAGCATCCGCACCAGGTAGGCCGGCTTCCCCTTGGCGTCGGGCGCGGCCCGGTACAGGTCCCACTGGAGGTTGGCGGCCATCGGCGCGACGTCGGCGCCGCGCCACGGGTTGTTCGCGTAGTCGTAGGGCTGCGCCGGGTCGGCCTGCCGGGTGCTGCCGGGCAGGCCGAGCAGGGCGGCCAGCGGCTCGATCTCCTCGGCGTGGGTGAAGCGCAGCACGGCGCCGGCGCCGCTGGTGCCGGCGGCCTTGTGCTCGGCCTGGGCGAACAGGTCGTCGAGCAGGACGCCGGCCATCTTGTAGGTGATGGTGCGCCCGGTGAAGCCGGGCCCCTTCTGGTAGAACTCCTCGGCGTCGTCGAGGTAGCCGAACCACTGGGCGTCCGGGGGCGTCAGGAACCGGTCCAGGTCGGTGCCGCGGGCCTCGACGGCGAGGTCGGGCGCGGCGCTGTAGAGCGCGTACAGCGAGCGGGCGAAGGCGGTCTGCCGTTCGGTGGTGAGGGTGTCGGCGAACGCGGCGGTGAACAGGCGGCGGACGGTGTGCCGGGCGGCCTCGGCGGTGCGCGGGTCGGCGTCGATCGCGGCGAGGGTGGCGGCGAGCTGCGGGTCGTGGGCGACGTACGCCTGGTAGTCGGCGTTCTGCGGCTGCTTGTGGAAGTAGAGCAGGTTCTTGTCGGTGACCGGGGCCTTGAGGGAGCCGGCCAGGGCGGGTTCGCCCGCGACGAGTCCGGCGGTGAAGGCGTCGGCGCTGGCGGTGGCCCGGGTGACGCCTGAGGTCTCGACCACGATCGGCGCGCCCTGGGCGGCGATGGCGTCGAACAGGCCGGGCAGCCGCTGTTCCATCCGCAGGGCGGTCTGCCGCTGCTCGTCGGCGCCCCGGGCGGACAGGTTGCCGTAGCCGATCGAGGCCCCGGCGTCGAGCAGCGTCCGCACCCGCGGGGCGAGTTGGGCGCCGAGGCCGGTCAGCCCGCCGGCCTGCTCGGCCTCGGCGAGCAGTGCGAGGACGGCGTCGCCGTCCTCGCGGTCGCTCATCGCGCGCGAGCCGTGCCGGGCGACGTTCTCGGTGAACACCGGGGTGTAGCCGGCGGGGGCCTGCTGGTAGCGCCGGAGGTCCTGCTGCGGGGCGTACGGGGTCTTGGTGCCGTAGGAATCGCCGCGGGCGGCCCCCTGGGCGCCGGCGGTGCCGGCGGTCGCGAGGGTGGCGGCCAGTGCGGTGGCCAGGGTGGCGGCGGTGAGTACGGCGGTGCGCTTCACGGTGGGGAGCCTCTCGAGGGGAGGTTAACCGGTCTATCCGGTCGACCGCCGCACCCTGACAGCCGCGTCCGAACCCCCGTTCACGTCCGTCCGTTCGTCCGGTGTCCCCGGGGTGAACGGAAGGATCCGGGGTGAACGGGCACGGCCCGGGAGGAACGGGCGGCTCCCGTCGGCCCGCCGGTGCCCGGCCGGTGTTCAGCCGACGACCGCGACCGGGGCGTCCCAGGCGTTGCGGTCGACGGTGACGGTGGCGCCGCCGTAGGTCTCCTTCTGGTTGATCTGGTACTGGTGGGCGCGGCGGTGCCCGCTCCACAGTCCGGCGGCGAAGGGAAAGCTGCCGGTGGTGTCGGCGGCGCCGTCGTAGCGGGCGTACCACACGGCGTCGGGCAGGTCGGGGGCGTTCTCCCCGGCGGCCTCGGCGATGCCGGCGGCGCTGGAGGAGGCGAAGCCGTAGAACCCGGCCCAGTAGCCGGCGCCGTGCACGGCCCGGTTCCAGGACTGGACGTAGGCGAGGACGGCGTCGGCGCAGGAGGTGTCGGCGGTGTTGTACGCCTCGACGTCGAGGTAGAGGGTGCTGCCGGGGCGCATGCCGAGGGCGGCGGCCTTGGCGACGGCGTCCTGGCCGTCGGTGGTGCCGAGCGGGGCGGCGGTGTCGGCGGTGAGCTTCTCGGGGCTGCTGCCGGTCTGGCAGGGCGGCTGGGCGCCGACGTACAGCGGGACGAGCTTCCAGCCGCTGCTGCTCACGGACTTGACCCAGCCGGCGGTGAGCTGGGGCTGGGCGCAGCCGCGGTTCTTGCCGCCGATGTAGACGGCGGCGGCGCCGTAGGGGCTGGTGCCGTGCCAGGCGTTCATGGTGGCGAGGCTGGGCGCGGTGCAGGTGTCGAAGGCGAGGCCGGTGAAGGTCGCGGGCGCGCCGCCCGGCTTGGCGACGGGTGCGGCGGGCGACGGTCCGGCGCCCTTGGCCGGCTGGCCGGCACCGGCCGTGGCGCTCGAAGCGGCGGAGGCGGACGCGGAGGGACTGCCGGACGCGGACGCGGATGCCGAGGCGGAGGCAGAAGTGGAGGCGGAGGGCGAGGCGGAGGTGCTCTCCCCGAACGCGGGCGCGGGCGTCGCCGTGCCGTCGCCGTCGGCGGTGGTGGCGGCGGCGGGCGCGGGTGCGGCGGTCGCGGGGTGCTCGTCCCCGCCACCGGCGGCGGCGAGTGCGGCGGCGCCGGAGCCGATCACCAGGACGGCCGCGGCGGAGAGCAGCACGGCGCGGCGGCCCCGGGGGCGGGGTCCGGACGACTCGCGGGCGCGGCGGTGCGACACGTGCTCTCCACTGGGTGGTTCGTGCGGATGGTGCGCACACCCTAACGGGCGCTCGACGGGCCTTCCCCGCGGGCTCCGCCCTCCCGCTTGGGCCTGGACGTGGCCGGACGTGGCCGGACGTGGCCGGACGTGGCCGGGCCGGGGCGGGGCCGGGGCGGTCGCGGCCGGGCCCTGGTGCCGGCTGCCTCGGCCCTAGGATGGGGGTCGAACTTGTCCGAGTCGGGCGCGGGGCGGCCGTGCCGGAGGGAGTCTCCCATGGAGTTGGCGGGTGTCGACCCGGGCCACGGCGAGGGCGACGAGGGCGGTCGGCGGCGGCGCGGGCAGGGCGAGTTGGCCACCGAGGTGCTGTCGGTGCTGCACCGGGCGCCGGGGCCGGTGACGGCGTCCTGGGTGCAGGAGCAGGTGGGCGGCGAGTTGGCGTACACCACGGTGATGACCATCCTGTCGCGGCTGCTGGCGAAGCAGGCGGTGGTGCGCAGCCGGGCGGGCCGGGCGTACGTGTGGTCGGCGGCGGCGGACGCGGCGGGGCTGACGGCCCGGCGGATGCGCCGGATGCTGGACACCGAGCCGGACCGGGACGCGGTGCTGGCCTCGTTCGTGACGGCGCTGACGCCGGAGGACGAGCAGTTGCTGCGTTCGCTGCTGAACGCGGCGGAGGCCGCCCCCGGTGCCGGGGGCCGGGACGACGGGCGCTGAGCGATGGGTTCCTTCGTGTTCCTCCCGCTGGTGCTGCCGTTGACCTCGCTGCCGATCGCGCGGCTGGCCGAGCACCACCTGCACCCGCGCAACGCGGTGCGGCTGCTGTCCTGGATCGGCGTGACGATGGCGGTGTGCAGCACGCTGGCGCTGGGCCTGCTGTTCGTGGTGGGCACCGCGCAGATCCCGGGCAACCCGCTGCCGGACAGCTGGTCGGATCCGGAGATCCGGACGGCGGTGCCGTTCCACGAGGAGGTGGGCACCGCGGCGGTGGCGGGTCTGGTGACGGTGCTGACGGCGTGTTCGCGCTCGCTCCGCCGCCACCTGCGGATCCGGGCCCGGGCGCACCGGGTGCTGGCGCCGATGCCGCTGGATTCGGACCTGGTGGTGCTGCCGGACCCTGAGCCGTACGCGTACGCGGTGCCGGGCGGGCCGGGCCGGGTGGTGGTGTCGGCGACGATGATGGACAGCCTGGACGCGGACGAGCAGCGGGCGCTGTTGGCGCACGAGCGCTCGCACCTGGCGAACCGGCACCACCGCTACCTGCTGGCGGCGCAGTTGGCGAGCTGCGTGAATCCGTTCCTGCGGCCGTTGCAGAGGGCGGTGGGGTACGCGACGGAGCGCTGGGCGGACGAGGAGGCGGCGGATTCGGTGGGCGACCGGCGGCTGACGGCGCGGGCGGTGGCCCGGGCGGCCCTGGTCACCCGGGGTGCTCCGCCGCCGGCCTTCGCGGCCTTCGCGGCCCCGGGGCCGGTGCCGCGCCGGGTGACGGCGCTGCTGAGTCCGGCGCTGGGCGAGGCTTGGCCGCCGCCGGCCTCTCCGGCGGGGCTGGCCGCGATGGTGGCGGCGGCGGGTACGGCGGTGTCGGCGGTGTCGGCGCTGAACGCGGCGGTCGCGCTGCTGCTGCTGGTCAAGGCCGCCACTCCCTGGTGAGGCCGCCGCTGCCGGTGGGGGCGCCGCTGCCGGTGGAGTCGGCCCCGGCCGGGGCCGCCGTTCCCGCTGCCGGTGTGCCGCTCCCCCGCTGTCAGTCGACGCAGGGGACGCCGCCGGCCTTCACCGGCGGGCCCTGCATCTGCAGGGTGGCGGCGGGGCCGGGCTGGGCGGTGGCGGCGGTGGCGGCGGCGGCGCCGTTGTCGCCGTTGTCGCCGGAGGGGGTGGCGGCGGCGCGGTCGGCGCCGAGGACGACCTGGACGTGGCCGGGGGCGACGGCGGTGGAGGCGGTGGCGGCGACCCCGTAGCGGGCGGCGAGCTGCCGGGCGGCGTCCTGGGCGCCGGTGCCGTACTTGACGGTGGTGGTCCTGGGGCGGGTGTCGGCGGTTCCGGGCTTCCCGGTCCGGTAGCCGAGCGCGGTCAGGGCCTTGGACTCCTCGCCGGCCGCACCGGAGACGGACGATCCGTTGAGCACGTCGACGGTCGCGTCGGCGGCGGGGCCGGACGCGGGAGTCAGCGCGGGGGCGGTGGCGGCGGGCGCCTCGGCGGGGCCGGACGCGGGAGTCGGCGCGGGGGCGGTGGTGGCGGGCGCCTCGGCGGGGCCGGACGCGGGAGTCGGCGCGGGGGCGGTGGTGGCGCCGTCGGGGACGGGTGCCGGGTCGGCGTCGACGGGCTGGCCGAACAGCTGCTTGACGATCCGCCGGAGCTTGGCGGGGTCGACCTGGTTGACCTCCTGGCCGCCGACGGTGGCGAACTTGTCGATCGGCAGGGTGTTGAACTCGACGTTGCCGCCGGTCAGGTTGGGGGCCTGCTGGGCGAAGTCGAGGATCTGCCACCGGTCGTCCACCACCACGTCCTTCTTGACCACGTCCAGCAGGTCCTGCATCTTGCCGAGGTCGCCGAGCACGCCCTGCTGCTTGAGCTTGTGCTCGACGGAGGCGATGAACGCCTGCTGCCGGTGGGTGCGGTCGAGGTCGCCGTTGGTGAGGTTGTGCCGCTGCCGGACGAAGGACAGCGCGTCCGCGGCGTTCAACTGGCTGACTCCGGCGGGGAGTTTCAGCCCGGTGCCGCCGCCGGGCTTGACCACGTTGCCCTTGCTGTCGGTGACCCGGGAGACGATCGGGTCGTCGACCGCCGCGTTGAGGCAGACCGGGATCGGTTCGAGCGCCTTGGCGATGTCGTAGAAGCCGATCAGGTTGACCTCGGCGAAGTGGTCGATCGGGACGTCGAGCAGTCTCTGCACGGTGTGGATGGTGGCGGAGCGCCCGGCCTCGCGGCTCTGCCGCTCCAGGTCGGCGCCCGTGAGGCCCTCGGCGCGCAGTCGCTGCTCGGCGGCTTCCTTGGCGTAGCCGTAGGCTTCCTTGATCTTGTGCATCTTGCCCGCGGTGCCGTCCGCGTCGTACGTCTGCACCCAGTCGTCGCGCGGGACGGACACCGCCTGGGCCTTCCCGCTGGGCGGGATGTGCAGCACGATCAGCGAGTTGGTGTTGTAGCCGCCGATCTCGCTGGAGCCGGCGTGCAGTTCGTCCTGGACGAACTCCTTGGGCAGGTCGGTGCCGTCCATGTTCTTCCGGCTGTCCAGGCCGATCAGCAGGATGTTGACGGAGGAGTCGAGGTGGGCGGGCGCGCCCTTCCCGGTGCCGTCCAGGGCGTGCGAGCGTTCGACGCCGTCGAGCTGGCCGGTGGTGTACCAGGCGAAGCCGCTGATGCCCAGGACGGTCAGGGACAGGCAGCAGACGGCGACCCTCCCGGCGATCACGCCCGGTGCGGGGCGGCGGCGCACGACGCGGCGGAGCGGGCGGCGTTCAGACACGGCGGGGCCTCCGGGCGCGGAGCTTGCGCACGCCGACGGCCAGCAGGGCGGCGGCGAGGGCGGCGAGCATCCACGGGAACTGGGCGCTGACGAGCTTGAGGCCCTCGGTGCCGAGGCCGGCGCCCCGGTACTTGTCGCCGCGGGCCAGGTAGTCGGCGCAGCCGGCGGCGGCCAGGGTGACCACTGGTGCGCCGCTGGCCACCCACCACCAGCCGGCCCGGCTGCTGACCAGTGCGGCCAGGGCCGCGCCGAGGACGGCGCAGGCGGCGTAGAGCGGGCCGAGGCCCGGGCTGAGCAACTCGTCGGCGAGCGCGCCGAGCACCGGCAGGCCGAGCGCGGGCAAGACGGCGGGCATCCGGTTCGGCCCGGTGCCGTCGCCTCGCGCGGCCGGGCGTCCGTTCCGCCGGGTGCCGCCGCGCGCGGCTTCGCGGCGGGCGGGCCGCCGGGGTCCGCCGCCGTCCGGTCCGGGGGCGGGCCGCTCGTCCCGGTGCGGGCCGCGCTGGGCGGGGACGGGGTGGCCGAGGAGGGTTCCCTCCCGGGGGCCGCGCTCCTCCGGCCCGCCCTGCTCGTCCCGCTCGTCCCGCCGCAGCGGCGCGCCGCCGCGTGCGCCTGCCGGCCTTCGCCCCGTCATCGACACCTCTCGTCCACCGCCGCGCCGCGCCTGCGGCGCCCGACCGTTCCGGGCTGACAGACGCAGGCGGGCACCACCCGGTTCCTCTACACGGATGTAGAGATTCGGACGAAGCATACAAATCCGCTCCGGATACGTAAGCTCGCCACAGGCCGCCACCCGACATCGGGCGACATCCGACAGAACGCGACAGCCCGGCGCCAGGACACGGCCGACGGGCACCCCGGAACGCGGGAGCCTCGACAAGCACCCGGATCCGACGGACGGAAGGAGCCACCGGTGGCGGAACGCGGCGCGAAGTGGCCGTGGGCGGTACTGGCACTGGCAGTCCTGGGCATCTGGGCCTACGAGCGCGGCGGCGACCAGGGCGCACCGCCCGCCGCCGCCCCGGCCGCCACCGCCTCGGCCGGCGCCTCCGCCTCCTCTTCGCCCTCGCCCTCGCCCTCGCCCTCCGCCGCGCGGTCCCCGGGCGACTACTCGCCGCCGCGCTTCGCGGCCGAGGTGAAGCGGTACGCGGCCGAGGCCGGGGTGAACCCGCAGCTGGTGATGGCGGTCCTGTTCAACGAGGCGTACAAGCCGCACGGCCCGGACGTCGAGCGCGCCTGGCAGAAGATGAAGCCCGACGCCGCGTTCGGCATCGCCAACATGCACCGCGCCGCCTACGAGGAGACCCGCCAGGGCCGCCCCTTCGCCGACCGCCCCTGGGAGGACCTCCCCGACGACCCGGCGCTCGCCGTCCGCGCCGCCGCCTGGCACCTGCACGACCTGGGCGCCCAGCTGCCCGCGCACCCCTCGGCCGCGCTCGACCGCGACGAGTTGATGGCGCTGGGCTACAACACCGGCGCGGGCAACATGCTCGCCTTCGCCCGCGGCACCAAGCCCGGCCCCGAGGCCCGCTCCTACCTCGACCGGCTGCACGACAACTGGTCCAAGTCCGCCGACGCCCTGGCCGCCCACTGACGCACCCGCCGACGCACCCGCGGGCCACCACCGGCACCCGCGGGCACCCGCGCCGCCACCGCCGGATAGGATGACGCTCCGTCAACAACCGATCACCGGAGGGTCACTGTGTCCGACGACCTGCTCATCGCGAAGATCAGCCACGGCTTCGACCACCTCGACGCCGACGGGGACGGGCAGCTCACCGAACGCGACCACGTCCTGATGGGGCAGTCGGTGGCGCGCTCGCTGGGGCACCCGGCCGGCTCCGCGCAGGAGGACCGGATCGTCGGGGCGTACCTGGCGATCTGGCGGGAGCTGCACCTGCCGCACCTGCCCGCCGGGGCGCGGGCGATGAGCCGGGCGGAGTTCCTGGCGTCCACCGCTTCGCTGGCCGACGACCCGGAGGCCGCGGCGGCCACCCTGGGGGCGCTGGCCCGGGCCTTCCTCGCGGTGGCGGACGCGGACGGCAACGGCGAGGTCGACGCGGACGAGTTCTTCGCCTTCCAGCGCGGCCACTTCCCGCAGCTGCGCCGCAGCGACGCCGACACCGCCTTCGCGCACCTGGACCGGGACGGCGACGGCGCGCTGTCCGCCGAGGAGTTCGAGAACGCGATCATCGAGTACTGGACCAGCCGCGACCCGGACGCCCCGGGCAACTGGTGGGCCGGCGACCCGCAGGGCGATCCGGCGCCGACCACGCTCTGAGCGCCCGTCAGCGGGCCCTCGGGACCTGCCGGGCGGTGCGCCGGTGTTCGGCGAGGTCGGCCGCGTCCCGGGTGGTGAGGGCGAGGGCGACGGGCAGGCCGGTGCCGGCTGCCCGCTCCCCCTCGGAAGCACATGCCGTCATCCTGGACCACCGCCACCGCCCGCGGCAACGCGTTTCCCGGCCCCCGCCCGGGCTGCGGGATGGATCGGCGTCCGGCAGGCACACTGGCGGCATGACCGATTCCCGCACGGAGGGCGAGGGCCCCGTACCGCCGCCGGACCACGACGAGGCGCACGGGGGTGCGCTGGGCGGACGGCTGAACTGGTTGCGGGCGGCGGTGCTGGGCGCGAACGACGGCGTGGTGTCGACGGCGGGCCTGGTGGTGGGCGTCGCGGGGGCGAACGCCTCGTCCACCGAGTTGCTGACGGCGGGTCTGGCCGGTCTGCTGGCGGGTTCGCTGTCGATGGCGGCGGGCGAGTACGTGTCGGTGAGCACCCAGCGGGACGCGGAGCGGGCGGCGCTGGCGCTGGAGCGGCGGGAGCTGCGGCTGACGCCGGAGGCGGAGCTGGCCGAGCTGGCGGGCATGTACGAGGCGAAGGGGCTGGATCCGGGGCTGGCCCACCAGGTGGCGGTGCAGTTGACCGCGCACGATGCGCTGGCGGCCCACGCGGAGACCGAACTGGGCATCGATCCGGACGCGTTGACCGATCCGTGGCACGCGGCGTGGGCGTCCTTCGCGGCGTTCACGGTGGGTGCGCTGCTGCCGCTGCTGGCGATCGTGCTGCCGCCGCAGTCGGTGCGGGTGTGGGTGACGGTGGTGGCGGTGCTGGCGGCGCTGGTGGTGACGGGCTGGGCGAGCGCCCGGCTGGGCGGGGCGGAGCCGCGCCGGGCGGTGCTGCGCAACGTGCTGGGCGGCGGGGTGGCGATGGCGGTGACGTACGCGGTGGGCGTGCTGCTGGGGGCGTCCACCGGCTGAGGGCCGGACGGGCGAGGGGCCCGCCACCGGGTTCGTCCCGGTGCGGGCCCTGGCGCGTTCGGGGGTCAGTAGCGCAGGTCGGCGGCGATCCGGCCGGCGTCGGAGAGGGTGCCGTCGGGAACGAAGCTGACGGTGGCGCCGGTGTCGAGGGCGCGTTCGATGACCTCGTCGACGACGTCCTCGCGGGCGCCGGACTCGCCCTCCTCGGCGGGGACGAGGTGGTCGCCGTCGTCGCGGGCGGTGGTGCGGAAGTTCTCCTCGACCACCAGCAGGGCGATCCGGCCCTCGGCGGCGGTCTGCCAGACCTCGTCGAGCCCGGCGGCGAAGGCCTGGCGGCCGCGGGCCTTGTCGAGGCGGGCGAGGGCCTCGGTGATCTCCTGGTCGGCGCGCGCGCGGACGGCGGGGTCGACCACCTGGCGGACGGTCTCGGCGGTGGCCTGGGCGAGGCCGCCGTGCGGGATCTGCGAGGTGGTGGCCTTGGCGATCGGACCGACGGTGTCGAGCAGGGCGAGCGCGGGGGCGTCGCCGACCACGTACAGCGGGCGGGGGTCGGCGGCGAGCACCTTGCCGATCGCGGTGTCGGCCTGCCGCAGGAAGGTCTTGGTCTCCTCGTCGCGGAAGGTGCTGGGGCTGTCGCCGATCCGCTCCTGGCGCTCGGGGTCGGGGTTGTCGTAGACCCGCACCAGCGGGAAGCCGTGGGCCCGCTCCTCGGTGACGCGCTCCTGGTCGCCGCCCCACAGGACCACCCGGTCGGCGGCTACCGCGAGCACCCAGTAGGGGCGTTCGGCGATCTGCGAGGAGACCAGGTTGCGGGTGAGGAAGGTGTCGGACAGGACCACCCGGGCGGGGGCGGTGCGGCCGAGTGACCAGACCTGGTGCTCGCCGGGGGCGACCAGGATGGCCAGGCCGTCCTCGGCGTGCACCAGGTCGACTTCGGCGAGCGCCTGGTCGAGCTGTTCCAGGACGTCGATCCGGGTGGCGCGGGAGACCTCGGGGTCGGCCTGGACCTTCTCCTTCGCCTCCGCCACCAGGTTGCGCAGGCGGACCGGGTCCTGCGCGTTGTCCGGCTCGCGGCGGTGCGTGGGCATCAGGATGGACACCGCCGGGTAGGGGCGGGGCCGGCGCAGTTCGGCGAGGACGGCGGGGCTGAGGGCGGGGTGCATGGAGACCCTTTCCGAAGGCGGTTCGGCCTTCTGTGCGTGGACGCGCGAAGCCTGTGTTCTGCTCCCGAATGTCCCAAATGTACCTATCCGCCCTCCGGCTTGCCCTCCGGCGCGTCGAACCGTCGGGCCGGGCGGGCGCGGCGGCGGGCCAACTGGTGGACGGCGACCAGGGCGGCTGCGCCCAGGGCGTAGCCGAGCAGGTCGGTCAGGTCGAAGGTGGTGCCCAGGACGAGCCGGCCGAGCAGGCTGTGCCGGCCGAGGTCGGCGGGCAGGCCGCTGGCCTGGAACAGTTCCACCGCCCAGCTGGCGGCGAGCGCGGTGCCGCCGGCGGTCCACGGGCCGAGGCGGGGCGCGGCGGCCATCAGCACGGTGTACAGCAGCGCGGTGTACAGCGCCCCGCCGAGCAGGGACGCCGCGCCGCCCGGCACCAGCGCGGGCGCGACCGGTCCGAGCAGCAGCACCGCACCCGCGCCGGCCAGCCATCCGGTCCTGGCCCGCCGCTCCCCCGGGGTGTCCGCCGAGCGCCGCGGGGTGCTCCCGGGGGCGCCGGGCGCGCCCTTCCGACGGGCCGTCACTTCCGTTGCCGGGCGGGGCCGGCGTCCTTCTTCGCGGGGGCCGGTTCGGTGCGGCGGACGCCGGTCGGTGGTGCGCATCCGCACAGCCCATCACACGGGCCGGGCACGGGTCCCGCCGGGGCCGGTCCTACCGTGGTGGCATGCGGACCATCGAGTTGACCTGCGATCCGGCGTTCGACCGGGCGGTGCGGACGGTGTGGCGGCGGCTGGCCGACGGCGGGGTGGACTCGCTCGCGGACAACCCGCACCCGGGGCACCGCCCGCACCTGACGCTGGCGGTGTGCGGTCCGCTCGCGCCGGACCGGCTCGCGGCGGTCGGCGAACTCCTGTCCGGCGCACTGCCGTTGGAGGTGCGGCTGTCGGGGCTGCTGTCGTTCGGGGCGCGCAGCCGCCGCCGGGTGCTGGCCTGGGGCGTGGTGCCCGGTCCGGCGCTGATCGACCTGCACCGGGAGGTGTGGCGGCTGCTGGCGGTCGCGCCCGACCCCAGTCCGCTGTACCTGCCCGGCCGCTGGATGCCGCACCTGGGTCTGACCCGGCGGGTGGAGCCGGACGGACTGGCGCTGGCGCACCGGCTGCTGGGCCGCCACCCGGACCTGACGGGGGTGTTCGACGCGGCCCGCTCCTTCGACACGGACTCCCAACTGGTCGACCGGCTGGGAGGGTGACGCCCGGTCAGTTCTCCGTCGCGGCCCCGGCCGGGGTGAGTCCGGTGAAGAACTCGCGGATGTCGCCGGCCAGCAGGTCGGGCGCCTCCATCGCGGCGAAGTGGCCGCCCCGGTCGAACTCCGACCAGTGCCTGACGTCGTAGCGCCGTTCGACCAGCGGGCGGACGGCCAGGGTGATGTCGTGCGCGAAGACCGCGACGCCGAGCGGGACGGGGCAGGACGTGGCGCCGCGCGGGGTCTCCCGGGTGAGGCGGGCGGAGGAGGCGGCGGTGGCGGTCAGCCAGTACAGCGCGACGTCGGTGAGCAGGCGTTCGTCGTCGACGGGGGCGGCGGGGTCGGTCCAGTGCGCGAACCGCTCGGCGATCCAGGCGAGTTGGCCGACCGGGGAGTCGGTGAGCGCGTAGCCGAGCGTCTGCGGGGCGGTGGCCTGCAGGGACTGGTAGGGCGGCCGGGCGGCCTGGAGGGCGCGGACCTTGTCGAGCCTGGCCTCGTCGGCGGCGGACAGCGGCCCGGCGTCCGGGTCGGGCGGCAGCGGCAGGTAGGTGACGTGGGCGCCGACCACCCGGTCGGGGGCGTGGGCGGCGAGTGCGGTGGAGATGCCGGCGCCGAAGTCGCCGCCGTGGGCGCCGTAGCGTTCGTAGCCGAGGCGGTGCATCAGTTCGGCCCAGGCGCGGGCCACCCGGGCGACGTCCCAGCCGCGTTCGCGGGTGGGACCGGAGAAGCCGAAGCCGGGGATGGAGGGGACGACCAGGTGGAAGTCGCGGCGCAGCGGTTCGAGGACGTCCAAGAACTCCAGGAAGGAGCCGGGCCAGCCGTGGGTGAGGATCAGCGGGAGGGCGTCGGGGCGGTCGGCGCGCAGGTGCAGGAAGTGGATCCGCTGGCCGTCGATCTCGGTGGTGAAGTGCGGGAGTCCGTTGAGGGCGGCCTCGTGGGCGCGCCAGTCGTAGCGGGTGCGCCAGTGCTCGGCGAGTTGCCGGAGGCGGGCCAGCGGGAAGCCGTAGTCCCAGCCGGCGCCGTCGATCTCGTTCGGCCAGCGGGTGCGGGCGAGGCGGTCGGCGAGGTCGTCGAGGTCGGCCTGCGGGACGTGGATGCGGAAGGGCTCGATCACGGGTTTCACCTCTGGTGTGCGGGCGTGGCGGGCGCCACGGTCGTTAGCGCCATAAACGTTCGTCGCACTAATGAAGTTAGACTGTTAGTGGCACTAACGCAACAGTGGGAGGACAGAGCATGAGCCCCGCACCCGAGGACGCCACGCCCGAGCGGCTGCGCGCCATCCCCAGCCGCCTGCTGGCCGGCGCCGCCACCGCGGCCGACCGGCTGGTGAACGAGCGGCTGGCCGCCGAGGGCGCCCGCAAGTGGCACTTCGCGGTCCTGGTCGCGCTGGACGAGACCGGCCCCGCCAGCCAGGCCGAGCTCAGCCGTCGCACCGGCGTCTACCGCAGCGACATGGTCGCCGTCCTGAACGAGCTCGCCGACGCCGGTTTCCTGGTCCGCGACCCCGACCCGGTCGACCGCCGCCGCAACGTCATCACCCTCACCCCCGCCGGCCGCGCCCGCCTGCACCACCTGGACGCCCTGGTCACCACCGCCCAGCAGGACCTGCTCGCCCCGCTCGCCCCCGCCGAGCGGGCCGAACTCACCCGCCTGCTCACCCTGCTGAACGCCCACCACCGCCCCCCGCACGGGGGCGGGCACGCCTGAGCCGCCGGAGCCCTCGGCAGGGCCCCGGCGGCGGGCCGCCGGGCGGCCGTCACCAGTCGGAGTTGCTCGCCCCCAGGGTCAGCAGGACCTGGTCGAAGCCGTTGCCGTCGTGGTCGTCGGTGTACGACATCGTGAGCGTGCCGAACGGGGAGGAGGCCACCGCGAGCTGCTCCTGCCGGCCGGCGGTGTCCTGACTGACGGACTGGACCGGCAGGCGGCCGGTGAAGGTGCCGTCGGGGTTGAGGCCCCGGGCCCGGACCGCCGGGTCGGCGCCCGTGACGCTCCAGCCGACCACGGCCCGGCGCTGGTCGTCGATGCCGACGCCGGGGCTGCCCGCTCCGGTGCCGGTGGAGATCTCGACCTCGGCCGAGCCGGGAGCGCCGGCCGCGGTGAACGAGCGGGCCCAGACGCCGCGGGTGCCGGTGTGGTCGGACTCCCAGGCCACGACGAAGTCGCCGTTGAAGTCGGCGGCCACCGACGCGCGCTGCTGCTGCCCGCCGCCGAAGCCGTTGGCGCTGCGGCGGGTGAGCGTGACCGCCCCGTTGGCCTTGGCCAGCTCGACCAGGCCGATCTGGTAGGAGCCGTTGCCGTCGGTGTCCTCGTCCCAGACCACGACGGCGTCGCCCGAGGCGGAGGTCGCCACGTCGGGGTCGTGGTGCGCGCCGCCGGCCGCGTTGACCGTCACCTCGTACGCCTTGGTGGTGGTCCCGGTGAAGCCGGCCGCCTTCACGGTGGCCGCCGCGGCGCCCTGGACGTCCTCCCAGACCACGGTGAACGCGACCGCGGTGGCGCTGCCCGGCGCGCCGTCCGGGTCGACCGCGACGCGCGGGTGGAGCTGCTGGCCGCCGGCGTCCGCGTTGGCCCGGCCGGAGCCGAGGACCGCGCCGGTCGGGGAGAGCACCCGGTAGACGACGTTGTAGTACCCGTTGCCGTCCGGGTCCTCCGCCCACACCACGACGGCGTTGCCCCGGTCGTCGAGGCCCACGTCGGGCTGGAGGTGGCGCCAGGCGGTGCCCGCCGTCCCGCCCGCCGAGAGCTTCTGCTCGTAGCCGGGGGCGCCGTTGTGGAAGACCCGCACCCACACGTCGCTGTGCGCGTCGTCGCCCGGGTCGGTGGTGTCGCGGTCGTCCTCCCAGACCACCGCGGTGTCGCCGAGGCGGTTGGCGGCGACCGCGGAGGCGTCCTGGTCGCCGGTGGCGGTGCTGTTCGCGGCCGTCCAGGAGGTGGGGCCGGCCGCCGAGGCGGGGACGGCCGGGGCGAGGACCGCGGCCAGGCCGGCGGCGAGCGCGCCGAGCACGGAGAGCTTACGCATCGGCCAGCCCCGGCTTCCCGTCGTGGATGGTGAAGGTCCGGGCGGTGGTCGCCGCGGCGCCGTGCTCGGTCACCGTCGCCACCGACCGGAAGTCCGCGGTGAGCTGCGACGGCGTGACGCGGGTGCGGACGTAGCCGCGCCGGTCGGAGTAGAAGCGCAGGTGCGGGTTGAGCGACCCGTTGGGTACTGCCGTGGTGGCGCTGCCGTTGCCGCCGCTGGTGATGGAGGTGCAGACCAGCTCGGAACCGATCGTCGCCGAGGACGGGTCGGCGTAGTCGGCCTTCAGGTCGTTGCCCCAGGAGGCGTGCACGTCACCGGTCAGGACGACCGGGTTGCGTACGGCCCGGTCGATGATGCCCTGCTGGATCCGCGCCCGGCTGGCCCGGTAGCCGTCCCAGGCGTCCATGTTCATCGCGCCGGCGGAGTTCACGTTGCGGGCGAAGAAGACCTGCTGGCCGATCAGGTCCCAGGTGCTCAGGTGCTGTCCGAGCCCGTCCAGCAGCCAGGACTCCTGGGCCGAGCCGGTGATCGAACGGGACGCCAGGTCGGCGTCGGCGCAGACCTTCGACCCGTCGCCGCACGCCTGGTCGTCGCGGAACTGGCGGGTGTCGAGCATGTGGAAGGTGGCGAGGGTGCCCCAGCGGATCCGGCGGTAGAGCTGGATGCTGTTGCCGACCGGGGCGGCGGCGGCGCGCAGCGGCATGTTCTCGAAGTACGCCTGGTAGGCGGCGGTGCGCCGGGCCGTCCACTGGGCGGCCGTCAGGACGGGGCTGCTGTCGGCGCGGACCGTGCCCGCGTAGTTGTTCTCCACCTCGTGGTCGTCCGGCACCACCAGCCACGGCGCGATCGCGTGCGCGGCCTGCAGGTCCGGGTCGGTGCGGTAGAGCGCGTAGCGGCGGCGGTAGTCGGCCAGCGAGACGATCTCGCTGCCGAGGTGCTGGCGCACGCCGTTGGCGGTGGCGCCGCCCTCGTAGATGTAGTCGCCCAGGTGCAGGATCACGTCGGGGCGGTCGTCGGCCATCCGGCGGTAGGCGGTGTAGTAGCCGCTCTCGTAGTGGGCGCACGAGGCGAAGGCCATCGTGAAGTCGCGCCCGACCGAGGCCGGCGCCGGCGCGGTGCGGGTCCGGCCGACCGGGGAGATGAACCCCTGGGCCCGGAACCGGTAGTAGTACTCCGCGTCCGGGGCGAGGCCGCCGGCCAGCGCGTGCACCGAGTGGGCCTGGGCGTAGCGGGCGGTGACCGTGCCGGAGCTGACGACGGTGGCGAAGTTCTGGTCGGTGGACACCTGCCAGTCGACGGCGACGTCGGCATTGGGCATGCCGCCCTGGCCGTCCGCGTTGGTCGGGGCGGGGGCCAGTCGGGTCCAGAGCACCACGCTGTTGTCGTCGGGGTCTCCGGAGGCGACGCCGAGCGTGAAGGGGAAGGGGGCGGCTGCGGCGGCCGACGGCTGTGCCGACGCCCCGAGTTGGAGCGCGGCGGCGCCGGCGGTGGTGAGCCCGCCGAGGAGGAAGATGCGGCGACTGAGGTTGCTCATGGCCGCCCATGCTCGCGGACCGCGGTGAATTCCAGCCCCTGTTGCGGGGGTGTTCAAGTGACATGGCAGCGTCGCGAGTTGGCATTTACTGGCGGGCCGTCAGATTCTGTGCACCGGGCAGGGGGCGTACTCGAACGGGGTCTTGAAGCCCTGGACGGGGCGCAGTTCGGCCGTCCAGTCGCCGGAGATGACGCCGCGGCGCAGCAGGAACAGCTGGTTGGCGCGGCGGCGCAGCTGGGCGCGGTACTGCTCGACCGTCTCCTCGCCGTTGGCGGCGAGCTCGGTGACCACCTCCTCCAGCAGGCAGCTGGCGCAGGCCCCGCCGGGGCGGTGGCGTTCACGGCCGATGCCGGCGGGCTCCAGGCCCCACACGGTGATGGTGCCGTCGGGGCCGACGCCGGCCAGCAGGGCCTCCGGGGAGCCGTCCGCGGTGCAGATCTCCACCAGCCGGGCCCGGAAGGCGCCGGGGTCGACGGTGACCAGCGGCTTGTTCAGCCTGCGGGCGGCGGCCACCAGCAGGTGCGCCAGCAGGGTGGCGGCGAAGGTCAGGCAGCCGGCCGCCAGCAGCCAGCCGGGCCCGTCGCCGAGGCCCAGGCCCACGGCGACGCCCGACCAGAACAGCGCGGAGAAGTAGTCCAGTTTACGGGCGCCCTGCCGCACGACGATCCGCAGCGCGGACCAACCGGCCAGCACCGGGATGACCACCAGGCCCGCGGTCTGCCACGCGTTCATGTCCGTCCCCCCTGACTCCCCGAGCTGAGGATTTCCACGCGAGGGGCGTTCCAACCTTCCGACGGGCGGGCCCGGTGCGGATGTGCTGCGGGCGGGCAGGGCGCCCGCCGGGAGGGTCAGCGGCGGCGGGTGCCTCGGGTGGTGGCGGGGACGGCGAGGCGGTGCGGGCGGTCGGCGGGGGCGGCGAGGAGGTCGTCGAGTTGGCCGGTGACGGTGGCGCGCAGGTCGTCCTCGTCGGTGAACTCGTGGTCCTCGAACAGGGAGTGGCCGGTCCACATCAGGTTGGCGCAGACCTGGGGCGGGACCTGGCCGGTCTGGGCGCCGAGGCCGACCAGGGCGACGGAGGCGATGCTGCCGGGGGTGGCGGCGTTCTGCCGGTGGACGGCCTGGAAGGCGGCGGCGCAGGCGAGGGCGACGTTCAGCGTCTGGCTGACGTTCTGGGCGGAGGTGCGCATGGTGGGGGTGGAGATCAGGAAGCGGGGCACGGCCGCGCCGGAGGGCACGCACACCGCGCCGCCGACCTTCAGTTCGCCGCCGTGGCCGTCGCGGATGGCGCGCTGGACGCGCAGTTGGATGCCCGCGCCGAGGTGCCGCTTGATCACGGCGTCGAGGCCGCCGTCCATCCGTCCGCGGGAGTTGGTGGGCGTGACCCAGGCGTCGACGTCCACGTCCAGGATCGAGCCGGTGCGGATCTCCACGCCCGGGGTGCCGGCGAACGCGGTGCGCCAGGCGGCGACCACGCCGGTGTTGAGGTCGGTCAGGACCACGCGCAGCGGCTGGGGGGCGTGCTTGACGGTCATGCGGGCGAACTCCGTTCGGCCGGGGGCTCGTTGTCGGTACCGACGCTACCGGTGGGCACCGACAGCGCCGGGCCGGCGGCCTGTCGGCGGCGGGTCCTAACGTGATCTTCCGATCGCCCCTCTTCCCGGTTGGAGCCCGCCATGACCGAACCCGCCCCGTCCGCCGCCGCTCCGCACGACCCGCTGGCGCTCGCCGAGTTGTTCAAGGGCGGCGGCGAGGAGTGGCTCCCGGTGCTGAAGCGGTGGATCGAGCTGCATCCGGACGCGGCGTCGTTCATCGGGCCGAACCGTCCCCAGGACGTGGTGCCGGTGCGGGAGTTGACCTTCCAGGCGCTGAAGCCGAACCCGCCGGGCAAGTGGAAGGTCGTGGTGTTCGGGCAGAACCCGTACCCGCGGCCGGAGAGCGCGACCGGCATCGCCATGTTCGACAACACCTTCCAGGACTGGAAGGACAGCCAGTTCGGCCGGGTGGTGAGCATCCGCTGCATCATCAAGGCCGCGGCGATGTGGAAGTACGGCATCCCGAAGAAGACCCCGATCGCCGAGCTGCGGGCGCTGCTGGCGCAGCAGGGCACCGTGCAGCCGCCGGAGTGGTTCCAGGCGATGCTGACCCAGGGCGTGCTGCTGCTGAACGCGGCGCTGACGGCGAGCAGCGACGGGTCGACCTCCCCGGCGGTGCACACCAAGTTCTGGAAGCCGGTGGCGGAGAGGATCGTGGAGGAGGTCCTGCGGGCCAAGCAGGAGGGCCCGGAGGAGGACCGCGGGGTGGTGTTCGCCTGGTGGGGGACGCACGCGCGGGCGCTGAAGCAGTCGGTGGAGCGGATCGCGCGGCGCTACCCGGACGTGCGGGTGCGGCACATCGACCACCCCAACCCGGCGGCGCAGGGCGACGTCTTCTGCGACGGGGAGCACTTCGCGCAGGTCAACGCGGCGCTGGAGGGCCTGGGCGCGGACCCGGTGGACTGGCTGCCCAGCGCGGGCTGGCAGGCCGCGGCGGCGGCCGAGGGCCGTACCGACGAGGGGACGGCCTCCCGGATGGGGGCGTTCATCGCCTCCACCATGGAGCTGCACCAGCTGTACCTGGAGCGGCTCGCCTCGGTGAAGGACGAGGGTCTCGAACTGCCGCCAGTCACCGGCGTGTTCGACCTGGAACGGCTGGGCTTCCGGGAGGCGGTGGAGCCGGTCGCGGCGCTGCTGCGCGGGCTGGACCGGCACGTCGGCCCGGCCCACGAGTTCGGCAAGCGGCACGCGGACGCCTCGGCGGGGGCGCTGGACGCGGAGGCGGTCGCGGCGCTGCACCTGTACACCTGCGAGTCGGCGTTCTACCGCGAGCTGAACGCGGCGCTGCGCCACCCGGACCGGGCCCGGCTGACCCCGTACCTGCCGTACCTGCGGCTGCTGTTCGACGCGGTGGGCCGGCTGCCGGTGCGTCCGGAGCCGCTGTGGCGGGGCGTGGCGCTGGACCTGCGGGCGCAGTACCCGCTGGGGCGGACGGTGACCTGGTGGGGCGTCTCCTCCTGCACCTCGCGCCCGGCGGTGGCCCGCTCCTTCCTCGGCAGCCGGGGCCGGCGCACGCTGTTCGAGGTGCGCCCGGCCCGGGCGGTGGGGATCCGGCAGTTCTCGGCGTTCACCGAGGAGGAGGAGTACATCCTGCTGCCGGGCACCCGGTTGACGGTGACGGACGTGGTCGCCGAGCGCGGCGGGCTGTGCACGGTGACGCTCACCGAGTCGGCGGACGGCCCGCTGGTGTCCTGAGCGGCGCGCGGCGCACCGGCCGGTCAGCAGCGGCAGGAGACGTCGAGCAGCACGGTGTCCGGGTCGAGGGCGTCCAGGTAGGCGTTGGCGTCGGCCAGGTAGTCGGCGTCGTCGTGCTTGTCGGTCCAGCTGCCGTCCAGCCGCAGCAGGGCGTACCCGGGCACCGCGTTGGCGCGGGCCAGTGCGGTGTTCCGGGCCCGGTCGTCGGTGAACCGGAACGGCCGGTGGGACGGGGCGGGGCGGCCGGCCGTCCGAGCGTCGTGGTGCTCGGCGGCGAGGCGTTCGTGCGTGGCGCGCAGCGCCTCGAAGTCGAGCAGGCCGCGCGGGCCGCCGTCGCAGCGGTCGGGCAGGCCGAGCAGCGGGTCGCGGTCGGCGGGGACGTCGCCGTAGCCGTCGTACCTGATCAGCAGCGGGTTCTGCGCGGCGTCCGGCCGGTGCAGCAGGCGCGGGCCGCCCAGGCGCAGGCCGAGGCCGTCCCATTTGCCGCGCGGGTTGCGGGTGGTGAGGAAGTAGCCGCGTCCGGCCTCGTCGACGTAGAGGTGGCTGCCGTGGCCCGGGGCGTTGCCCGTCCAGGTGTTCATCGCGTGGGCGACCTCGGCCCAGCTGACGTCGTCCCGGTCCGGGATGATGCCGCGCTCCCGGTTCGCCCGCACCCAGTACTCGTCGTTCGGGTCCTCCGGCTGGTAGTCGCGGTACTCGGGCACCTCCAGCTCGCTGAAGTAGGGCCGGAGGGCGGCGACCGCGGCCTCGCGGTACTGTGCGGGCGGCATCGGGGGCAGGACGACGAGCACGTCGTACGAGGACACCGGGCTCTCCTTTCCGTTCGTCGGCGTACCGCATCATGGCGGACGGGGGTGCGCCGTCGCACTCGGGTTTCCGGACCGGGCGGGGGTGCGCCCTTCGGGACGGCGTGCGCCCCTTGTCGCGGCCCCCGGCAGGTGCCGGGATCTTCCCTGACGGGGGCTGGTTTGATTGACTGCCCGGCATGACCTCCCGTGTGTTCGAGTCCGTGCCGCCCGATCCGATCGCCTACCTGGACCGGCTGGCCGTCTCCGAACTCGGCCGGGAGTACAAATCGGTGATGCTGGCGGCGCTGGCGGTCGAACGCGGGCAGACGCTGGTCGACCTGGGCTGCGGGCCGGGCACCGACCTGTCGGTGCTGGCCGAGGCGGTCGGCCCGGCGGGCACCGTGCTGGGGGTGGACCACGACCGGGAGGCGGTGGACACCGCCGCCGAGCGGACCGGGCACCTGCCGCAGGTCGACGTCCGACTGGGCGACCTGCACGAACTGCCGCTGGCGGACGGGAGTTGCGACCGGGCCAGGACGGACCGGGTGCTGCAGCACGTGGCCGATCCGGCGCTGGCGCTGCGCGAGGCCCGCCGGGTGCTGCGGCCGGGCGGGCTGCTGGTGCTGGGCGAGCCGGACTGGGGGACGCTGACCGTCGACCATCCGGACGCCGCGCTGACCGCCGCGTACACCCGGTACGTCACCGACCAGGCGGTGCGCAACGCCCGGATCGGCAGCCAACTGCCGCGGCTGGCCACCGAGTCCGGCCTGGAGGTGGTGGACGTGCGGCCGCTGACGCCGGTCTTCCGGGAGGTCTCCGCCGCCGACCGCGTCCTGGGCCTGCAGCGCGTCACCAACCGGGCGGTCGCGGCCGGCTACTTCTCCCCCGACGACGCCGACCGCTGGCTCACCCACCTGGCCACCGGCCACTTCCTGGCCGCCGTCACCTTCCACGTGGTCACGGCGCGGGCCTGAGGGCGCCGCCCGTCCGTCCGGTCCGGCCGCTCCGGGCCGCCGCCGTCACTCCGCCGGCCGGGTCCGCCGCTCGTACCGGGTGCGGGCCGAGCGGTGCGCGGTGCGCAGGAGTTCGCGGACGTCTTCGGCGGTGCGCTCGGCCGGGTTGACCACCGCCAGCCAGCCGGCGGCGGCGTAGACGGGGTGGGCGATCACGGTGTCGTCCGCTCCGGCGGCCGGTTCGCGGCCGGTCCGCCGACCGGTCCGCCGGGCGGTCTCCTCCTTCCCGGCGGCGATGTTCACCCGGAAGGCGCCCGGCCGGTCCAGGCGGGAGGCCCGGTCGCCGGGGTGGTCCTTGGTGACCACCGTCGCGAACGGCTGGCCGGTCTTCGGAACGGTGCCGTCGGGCGCGTAGTAGAAGAAGGCGTCGCCCCAGCTGATCTCCGGGGTGCCGTCGCCGGGGGCGGGGCGCAGGGTCAGGACGCCGTCGAGGCCGTCCACGAAGCCGATGATCTCGTCGATGGTCATGTGCTCTAGCCTGGCATTCACGCGCTTGTGGAGACTTCGGCGGTCGAGAGGCGGGATTCCGGGTGAGAAGTCTCAACTCGGGGGTGCTGCGGACGGTGGACGTGGCGCGCCGCGCCGGGTGCTCCGTGCAGCAGGTCCGCAACCTGGAACGGGACGGGGTGCTCCCGCCGGCGGCGCGCACCCCGGCCGGGTACCGGGTCCACACGGAGGTGCACCTGCACTCCGCGCTGGCCTACCGGGCGCTCGCGGCGGGTGCGGGGCCGGTCGAGGCCAAGCGGATCGTCCGGGCCTTCCACCGGCCGCCCCTGGCGGAGGCGCTGGCCCTGCTCGACGCGGCGCACGCCCGGCTGGACGCGGAGCGGGCCCGGTTGCGGCTGGCCCGGGAGGCGGCCGGGGCGATCGCCGACGAGCCGATCGGCGAGGTCCGCGCCTCGGACGCGATGGGCGTCGCCGAACTCGCCGCCGCCCTGGGCGTGCGCCCCTCCACGCTGCGGCACTGGCACGCCGAGGGCCTCGTCGTCCCCGACCGCGACCCGCTGCGCGGCACCCGGCGCTACTCCCCCGCCCAGGTCCGCGACGCCCGGATCGTCCACCAACTGCGCCTGGCCGGGCACCGGATCGCACCGCTGCGCACCCTGCTGCCCGAGCTGCGCGGCGCGCGCGGGGCGGCGGACGTCGCGGCGGCGCTGGCGGCCCGGGACGCGGGTCTCACCGCCCGCTCGCTGGCCCTGCTGGAGGGCGCCGCCGAGCTCGGCGCGGTGCTGTCCCTCACCCGGGCCGAGGGCTGAACCGGGCCGGTCGGCAGTGGCAGGACGCAGTGGCAGGACACGGAGAGGACCACGGCGTCCGGGGGCAAGTGCCCCGGTGGCGCGCGGTTCCCCGGCCCAGGGGGCGCCGTTCGGGCCCTGAGCGTCGCACCTGCCCTCCACGGCGGAGTAGGACTCCATCGCCTCGGCGAGCGCCGCCGGGCACCTCTCGGGCGGTGGCGGCGGCAGGACGACGAGCACTTCGCACCCGGGCCTCCGCTTCCCCTCCGGGCGCGGCGGACGCACCGGGCGGTCCCGGCACGATCGACCGGCGAAGTCCGGCGCCCGGCGGGGCGGGGGCGCACTCGGGCACCGGGGCGGACGGGGGCGCGGAACGCGGCAGGGCCGGGCGCCGGGCGCACCCGCCCCTGCGGGTCGCGCCGGCCCGGCGGTCCCGTTCGCCGACGGTCCGTCAGGCCCGGCCGAGGGCGCGGTCGACGGCGATCTCGATCACCACCCGATCGGGGTTCTCCCGGGGCTGCCGGTAGCGCTCGGCGTAGCGGCGTTCGGCGTCGGCGACGGAGGCGGCGTCCTGCCGGACCACGGCCCGGCCCTCCAGGGTGGCCCAGCGGGCCCGGTCGACCTGGCAGAGGGCGACCCGCTGCCCGGCCTCGCCGGCGGCGAGCACGTTGCGGACCTTGCGGCTCTCCCGGCTGCTGATCACCCGTGCGGTGCCGGTCTCGGGGTCGAAGGTCGCGCCGACCGGGACGACGTGCGGGGTGCCGTCGGGGCGCAGCGTGGTGAGGGTGCACAGCTGGTACTCGCGCCAGAAGGCGAGGTAGTCGGGGTCGAGGTGGTGGATGTCGTGTGCCATGGTCCGCATGCTAGTGCCGCGTCAGGACGGGTGCGGGAGGAAGGAGAACCGGGCGGCGGCCTCGGCGGGGGTGACCGCCTGGCGGCGGCCGGGGACGTCGTGGACGGCGTCCGCGCCCTCGGCGCGGAGCCGGTCGGCCCCGGCTTCTCGGGCCATGACGGCGGCGTAGGCGCGGACGTCCTCGGCGGTGAGGTCGGGGCGGCCCCGTTCGGCGTGCTGCCGCAGGAGGTCGGCGAGGTCCGGGGCGAACCGCAGCGCCGTCACCGGGGCGCCGAAGCGCCTGGCGATGGCGATGAGCCGGGCGCGGGCCTGCGGGGTGACGTTCGTCGACTCGGCGATCGCGCCGCGACCGGTGGCGAGCCTGGCGGCGATCCGGCGGTCGCGTTCCCCGAAGATCCGGGCGTCCGCCGCGTCGGGGTCGGTCTGCGCGTCCGCGGCGGGGGCGGCGGGCGGTTCCGCGCGGATCTCGTCGCTGGAGACCACGGCTTCCGGGTCGATCTGTCCGCGGGCGATCAGCGCCCGGACGAAGCTGGTCTTGCCCGAGGCGGGTGGGCCGACGAGGATCACCAGGCCGGTCGGTACCCGGACGACCGGTGCGGGGGTGTCGGGGCGGCGGGCGTCCGCGCGGTCGGGGGTCTCTTCCGGGGAACTGTTCGGCACGCCCCCATCCTGCCGGAGGCGGAGAGGGGGCGGGCCGGGCGCGGGCCGTCGGCCGGACCCGGGCGTGGTGGCGGCGGCCGGGGGCGGTAGCGTCACCGCTGGTGGGGGCGGCCCCCGCCGGGTTCGGAGGGGAGTTCCGGTGTCGGTGGTGGAGGCGTGGACGGAGGGCTCTGGCGCGGTCGAGGGGGCGGAACCCCGTCGGCCGTCACGGGAGTTCGCCGTGGACGGGTTCGCGGGGGACCCCGCCGCGGTGCCGGCCCGCCCGTCGGCGGCGCTGCTGGAGCTGGAGGGGATCGCGCTCGCGGAGGGCCCGAAGCGGCGCGGCAAGCTGCTGCGCGAGCGGGTGCCACTGGAGTCGCACGGGCGGCTGGTGCTCTCGGCGTCCCGCCCGGAGGTGGTCGCGGCGGTGGAGTCGGCGAACGCCGGCCGGCTGCCGCACCTGGTGCCGCTGCGGGTGGGCCGGATGGCGGCCTCGCCGTTCGCGTTCCTGCGCGGCTCGGCGGGCCTGATGGCGCACGACCTGGCGACCACCCCGGCGAGCGGCGTCGCGGCGCAGCTGTGCGGGGACGCGCACGCGGCCAACTTCGGCCTGTACGGGGACGCCAGGGGCCGGTTGGCGCTGGACTTGAACGACTTCGACGAGACCGTCTCCGGCCCGTGGGAGTGGGACCTGAAGCGGCTGGCGGCCAGCCTGGTGCTGGCCGGTCGGCAGGCCGGCGCGGACGAATCGGCCTGCCGGCAGGCGGCGTTCGACGCGGCGGCGACGTACCGGCGGACGGTGCGGCAGCTGGCGAAGCTGCCGGCGCTGGACGCCTGGAACGCCTGGGACGCCATCGCTGACCACCAGTTGGTGGAGTTCGCGGGCGCGCACGAGTTGAGCGAGCTGCTGGCGGCGGTCTCGGCGAAGGCGCTGCGCAACACCGGGGCGAAGTTCGCGTCGCGCTCCACCGTCCGCACCGAGGACGGGGGTTGGCGGTTCGCCGCGGCTCCGCCGATCCTCAGTGAGGTGACGGATCGTCAGGCCGAGCTGGTGGCAGGATCGTTGGCGCAGTACCGGCACACCGTCCCGACGGAGCTGCACCCGCTGCTGGCCCGGTTCCGGGTGCAGGACGTGGCGTTCCGGGTGGTGGGCACCGGCAGTGTCGGCACCCGCTCGTACGTGGTGCTGCTCACCGACCGCCGGGGCGGGCCGCTGGTGCTGCAGGTGAAGGAGGCCAGGGAGTCGGTGCTGCTGCCGCACCTGGTGCGGGCCGGGTTCCCGGTGCCGGACGGGGGCGGGCACGAGGGACGCCGGGTGGTGCTGGGGCAGAAGCGCATGCAGGTGGTGTCGGACCCGCTGATGGGCTGGACGAGCGTCGCCGGACTGCCGTACCAGGTGCGGCAGTTCCGCAACCGCAAGGGCAGTGTCGACCCGGCCGCGCTGACCTCCGCCCAGCTGGACGACTACGGCCGGCTCACCGGCGCGCTGCTGGCCCGGGCCCACGCCCACACCGCGGACGCGGCGCTGATCGCCGGCTACTGCGGCAAGGACGAGCGCCTGGACGACGCGGTCTCCCGGTTCGCGGTCGCCTACGCCGACCAGTCGGAGGCCGACCACGCGGCGCTGCTCGCGGCGATCCGCGCCGGCCGCCTCGCGGCGGAACCCGCGCCGGCCGTCTGAACCGGGCGCCTGAAACGGCTGTCTGGAACGGCTGCCCGTTCCGGGCGCCCGGAACGGGCACCCCGCCCCACGAGCCGCGCGGCGTACGGGCGTTCGAGCCGCGGGCGCTCCGGCGCGCGGGTGTGCGAACGTCCGGCCGCCCGGGTGGGAAAGGCGGATCGTCACCGTCCGGACCGCAACCGCCCTGGTTGCGGTTCCGTCTCCATTCCCGTGCGCCGTCGCGGCGGATGACCGGGTGCTGCCACATTGGTGGCCGAACACAAGAGCTGGGACAGGAGATTGACGATGGTTTCGGGGGACGGGGCCGTGTCGGCCGATGTGGTGGTCGACGCGCTGGTACAGCAGGACGGAACTGCCCGGGCGGGCCTGGACGCGGAGGCGGTGGCCCGGGTGCGCCACGAACTGCAGCGCCTGCCGCGCTGGCAGCAGGCGCTGACGGCGGCCGAGGCCGCCCCGCAGGACGCCGCGGCCCGCGCCGCGCTCGTCGGGGCCGTCGACGAGGTGCTCGGCTTCAACGCGGTGCTGGCCCGGTCGCTGCGCCCGGGCGGCGGCGCGGCGGACGGGGGCACCCTGGCGGACGGGGTCGCGCCCTCGTTGGCGAAGGGCCCCGCGCCGGTGCTGGAGCAGGCCCCCGCGGCCGGGCCCGGCTTCGGACCGGCGCCCGGCTTCGGACCGGCGCCCGGCTTCGGACCCGCGCCCGCCGACGCCCCGGCGGCCCCGGTGATCCCCTCCCCCGCCGCGCCGCCGGCTCCGCCCGCCCCGCCGGTGGCGCCGCCGGGTGCGCCCGCCTACCCGGGCTACCCCGGCCTGCCGCCCGCCGGGCCGCCGGTCGACCCGGCCGTGCTGGCCAAGCGCAAGCGGATCGCCCTGGGCGTGGGCGCCGTCGTGGTGGTGGGCGGCCTGATCCTGCTGGGGAGCACCCTGTTCGGCAGCGACAGCGTCCCGACCCTGCCCGGCTCGGTCGAGGGGGACAAGATGCGGGCCAGTTCGGCGGACGGCGGCTTCCCGGAGTGGGAGGACATGAGCTCCAGCATGACCAAGATGGGCGTGCGGGACGTGCAGGGGGCCGTGTACGGCTCGGTGCCGGAGGTCGAGGCCGACGACCCGATCAACGGGAACGACCGCAAGGAGCGCTGGAACGTGGTGATCGGCAAGTCCAGCCCGACGTTCCAGAACAAGCTGGAGGTGCTGGTCTCCTCGTCCGCCGGCGACGACGACGCCCCGCACCTCGTCAAGTCGGACATCGGCGGGAAGATGTACTGCGACTCCTACGACCCGGACGACAGCGCGCGGACCCGGGCCCGCAAGGACATCACCTGCCTGTGGGCGGACGACGAGTACATGATCGTCGTGGTCGGCACGGGCGTCGACGAGAACCTGCCGCCCAAGGTCCTGGAGCGCGTCCACGACGGCAACGAGCGCTGACCGCACCGTCCGGGCCGCGCTCGCGCACAATGGGGTGATGCGCATACGTGAGGCCGGGGCCGGGGAAGTGCCGCAGCTGCAGGAGGTCGAGCGGGCGGCCGGAGCCTGCTTCCGCGAGGTCGGGATGCCCGAGATCGCGGACGACGAGCCGTTCTCCGCCGCGGAGTTGGCGCCGTTCCTGGCCGCCGGGCTGGCCTGGGTGGCGGTGGACGGCGCCGACCGCCCGATCGCCTACCTGATCGCCGAACGGATCGACGGCGCGCTGCACGTCGAGCAGGTCTCGGTGCACCCCGCGCACGCCCGCCGGGGCGTCGGGCGGGCCCTGCTGGAGCACCTGGCCGCGCTGGCCCGGGCCCGGGGCGTGCCGGCGCTGACGCTCACCACCTTCGCCGACGTCCCGTGGAACGCCCCCTACTACGCCCGCTGCGGCTTCCGCCCGGTGCCGGACGACGCCCTCGGCCCCGGCCTGCGCGAGGTCCGCGCCCGAGAGGCGGCGCACGGCCTGGACCGGTGGCCGCGCCTGGTGATGCGCCGCGAGCTGTGAGGCTCCCGCCCCGGGTCGGCGGCGCGGTCCCCGGATGCGGGCCGGGCGGGTGCGCTGCCGCCGTCCCGCCGCACGGACGACGAGCGATACCCGCCGGTGCGCGAGGCGCACCCCGTGGCCGGTCGGCGAGCTGATCGCGCTGCTGGAGGCCGAGGGGGAGCCTGAACGGCCGCCCCTGCGCGACGCCCGCCGCACGTCGGGGCCGTCCGCCGGCTGACCCCGTCCCGCCGGAAGCCCCCGGCCGCGCCGGTCGCAAACCCCTGGCCGGGGACGGCCGCGGTCCGGCAGGATCACCGGCATGTCCGCCACCGCCGGTACCGCCGCCACCCTGCTCCTCGCGCCCCGGATCAACGGGACCGGCCTGCAACTGCGCACCGCCGCCGGGCGGCGCGGGCTGCGGGCGTTCACCGCGCCCTCGTGGCGCGCCCCGCAGGAGCTGCTCGGGGAGCGGGTCCACCTGTACGGCGGGCCGCTGTTCGCCGACGCGGTCGGGCGGGAGCTGGGGCTCGCTCCGCTGGAGCCGTCCGACGGCTGGCTGGCCGCGCTGCCGCGCGAGGCGACCGGCCGCCGGGTCGAGTTGACGACGCTCGCGCAGGCGCGCCGGCTGTCCGGTCCGGCGTTCGTGAAGGCCCCGGCCGACAAGCACTTCGCCGCCCGGGTGTACCCGGACGGCGCCGCCCTGCCCGGGCCCGAACTGCTGGACGGCGGCACTCCGGTGCTGGTCAGCGAGGTGGTCCGGTTCGAGGTCGAGTACCGCCTGTTCGTCCTGGACGGCGCGGTGCGGGCCGCGTCCCGCTACGCCCTGGACGGTGGACTCGCGGTGGCCGGTCACGAGTCGGCCGGCCGGGACGGAACGGGGCTGTCGGCGTTCGCCGCCGACGTGCTGGCCGCGTCGGTCGGCCCCGCCGCGCTGCCGAGCGCCGCCGTGGTCGACCTGGGCCGCACCGGGGCGGGTTGGGCCGTCGTGGAGGCCAACGCGGCCTGGGCGAGCGGCGGTTACGCCTGCGACCCGGACGCCGTGCTGGACGTGGTGCTGCGCGCGGCCGGCCCGCTCGCCGAACTCCCGCCCGCCGACCGCCCGTTCGTGCGCCCGCTGCCCGAGGTCGTCCGCTGACCCGCCCGCGCCGCACCCCCGCCGAGCCGCGCCGAGCAGCGCCGCCCACCGGAAAGTCGGGTGCGTGCGGCGCCCGGCGGGGGTGAGGATGGGCGCCATGAGCACTTCTCACCTCACCCACATCACCGAGCCGCCGGGCGTCGCGCCGGGCACCGGCTACACGCAGGTGGTCACCGGGACGGGCCGGCTGGTCCAGGTCTCGGGGCAGGTCGCGTTCGACGAGCGGGGCGAACTGGTCGGCGCGGGCGACCCGGAGGCGCAGGCCGGGCAGGTGTTCGAGAACCTGCGCCGCTGCCTGGCGGCGGCCGGGGCCGGGTTCTCGGACGTCGTGAAGTTCACCGTTTTCGTCACCGACGTGGCGTACCTGCCCGCCGTCCGCAAGGCCCGCGACGAGCACGTGGACACCGCGCGGCCGCCGGCGAGTTCGGCCGTCCAGGTCGCGGCGCTGTTCCGGCCGGACGTGCTGATCGAGATCGAGGCGCTGGCCGTCGTCGCCGACTGAGCCGCCCGGACCACCCGGGCCGCCGGTGCGGGCCGGTGCGCACCCGCGCGGGCCGGTGGTACGCCACCGGCTCGCACGAACGTCCTCCTCCCGAACGCCCGTTGGAGTGCGGGTCGGTCCGCCGGTGGCTGGTTTGCGTCCTACTCGCGGGCCGGGCGGCCGCATACGGTCGGAGGCGAGGGGCTGCCGTCCGGCCGCGCCCTCGGAGCCGCAGGTGTCTTGCCAGGAGGACGGATGACCACTGACGCGACCACCGGATCCGCCGACCCGCAACCGCTGGTGCCGCTGCACTGCCTGCTGCGGGGCGAGGCCGGCCCGCCCCGGCAGGCCGTGCTGCCGACCGGGACACCGGTGTGGGTGCTGACCCGGCACGCGGACGTCCGGCAGGCGCTCGCCCACCCGGCCCTGGGCCGGGCCTCGCTGTACGCGCCGGACGCCCCGCCGACCGTGCTGACGCCGAACATCCTGGACGACCCGTCCTCGATCCTGAACAGCGACGGCCCCGGCCACCAGGCCATCCGCCGCACCGTCCAACGCGCTTTCACGCCACGGGCGATCGAGCGCTGGCGGCCCTGGGTGGCCGGGGTGGTGCGGGAACTGGTGGACGGCCTGGTCGCGTCCGGTTCGCCGGCCGAGGTGGTGGAGTCGCTCACCAAGCCGCTGCCGGTGCGGGTGATCAGCCGGCTGATGGAGCTGGAGGGCCTGGACACCGACCGGCTCGGCTACTGGAGCGACCACGCGCTGTCGACCACGGCGTACAGCGCCGAGGAGATCGCGGCGGCGATCCGGGAGTTCGGCGAGTTCGGGCACCAGTTGGTGCTGGAGCGCCGGAAGAACCCGGGCGAGGACCTGGTCAGTTCGCTGGTGCGGGCCGCCGACCAGACCGGGGAGATGACGGAGGCCCAGATCACCTCGCTCACCATCGGGCTGGTGATCGCCGGGCACGAGACCACCATGACGAGTTTCGGCAACGCCCTGGTGTACCTGCTCGATCCGCGGCGCGCCGAGCACCCGGGGGCGGCCGCCGGGGCCTGGCGGCGGATCGGCGAGGACCCCGCCGCGGCGGTCGCCGCGACCGAGCAGATCCTGCGCACCGTCCCGCTCGGCGACCGCACCAACGCGCCCGGCCAACTGCGCCGGGCCACCGCGGACGTGGAGATCGGCGGAGTGGTCATCCCGGCGGGCGCGGTCGTCGCCGCCGACACCACGGCCGCCAACGCCGACCCGGAGGTCTACCCGCCGGGCCCGCTCGACCTGTTCGCCCCGCTCGGCACCCCATCGCTGACCTTCGGCGCCGGACCGCACCACTGCCTGGGCGCCTGGCTGGCCCGGATGGAACTCGAACTCGGCCTGCACCACCTCGCCCGCGCCCTGCCCGGACTGCGCCTGGCCACCCCCGTCGACCGGATCGAGTGGCGCACCGGCCTGCTCACCCGCAGCCCGCTGCGCCTGGAGGTGGCCTGGTGAGCGACGCCCCGCAGCTGGTCGTCGCGGTCGACCGGGTCCGCTGCATCGGCAGCGGCCTGTGCGCCCGCACCGCCCCCGCCGACCTCGTCCTCTCCCCCGACGGCCGCGCGGCGCCCGCCCGTCCGGCCACCGAGGGCTCCGCCGAGCTGACCGAGGCCGCGGAGATGTGCCCCGTCGAGGCCATCACCGTCCGCGACGCCGCCACCGGGGAGCTGATCGCCCCCGCCTGGTGACCGCCCCCGCCGTCCCGGCGGCCGCCACCCGGCCGCCGGGGCCCGACCGCGCGGACCCGGCCCCGCGCCTGACGGGGCGTCACTCGGTAAAACTTCGGCCAAACCCCCTGGACGGCGGCCGTCGCCCGCTGCCATCCTCACCGCCGTGCTGATCTTCATCCTGCTGGGCCTGTTCCCGCTCGGCTTCTTCTGCTTCGGCCTGGCGCTGTTCGTGGACTTCCGCGGCGTCGCCACCCACTACACCGCCCGCAACCGCGCGGTCGTCGAGGACCTGGCCCGCAAGGGCCAGGACGCGCGCGCCTTCCTGGTGCTCGGCGAGCACCGCAAGATGGGCCCGCTGATCATGCTGCTGAGCGCCGGGGCGACGGCCTTCATCGTCTACCAGATCATCACCATCGCCCGGAACGGCGGCTGAACCGTTCGGCCGGACCCGGCTAGCCGGAGGCGGCGCGCCTGAGTTCCGCCAGGTAGGCGTGCACCTCGGGGAGCTTGGGGTGCTGCGGGCCGCCGACGCGGACCAGGTCCGCGACCAGCCGTTCGGTCGCCGCGATCGCCTCGGGGAGCCGGCCGGCCTGGTCGTAGCCGGAGATGAGGGAGATCAGGGCGTCCAGGGTGCCCGGGTCGTCGAGGCCCCGGCTGTGTTCGCGCGCGGCGAGGGACGCCTTCAGGTAGGGCAGGGCCGTCTCCGGGCGGCCGGCTTCCAGGTGGGCGATCGCGAGGTTGTGGTAGCGGTAGGCGATCGCGTCGCTGTCGGGCCCGTGGATCTGTTCGAAGCCGCGGACGACCCGTTCGTAGCAGGCGATCGCCCCGTCGAGGTCGTCGGCGTCGTGCAGCAGGTGGGCCAGGTTGTCCACCCAGATGTAGGTGCTGAGGTGGTCCGGGCCGTAGAAGCGCTCCTTGTCGGCGATGATCTCCCGGCACAGCGCGGTGGCCTCGGGCCGGCCCGCCCGGTGGTAGGCGGAGAACAGTTTCTGCTTGCGGGCCGCCAGCCGTTCGTCGCCCGGCGGCAGCAGGCGCCTGCTGCCGGCCACGGTCTCCTCCAGCAGGGCGGTCGCCCGCTCGGTGTCGCCGGCCGCCGCGTAGGCGTCCGACAGCTTCTCGCGGCGGTCGAGGATCCGCTCCTCGTCGCGGTCGGAGCCCGGTTCGCTGCCCTCCAGGGCCCGTCGCAGGTACGGGAGGGCCTCGGTCGGGCGGCCCGCCGAGAGGTGGGCGCTCCCGATCGCGTCCAGGGTCAGCAGGGTGTCGTCGGCGCACGGGCCGAGGGCCGCCGTCTGGTGGTCCAGGTTGACCAGGAACAGGGGGATCGCCCGGTCCTGCATGGTCGTGTCGCCGGGCGGGGCGGCGGCCGACCAGGCGTACAGGAGGTAGGCGTAGTTGTGGCGCAACCGCAGGACGTCGGGGTGGCCCGGGCCCAGCCTCCGTTGCGCGTCGAGCAGGCTGTCGCGCAGGCCCAGCACGCTGTCCGCGCCGAGGATCTCCGGCCCGTCGTCGTGCGCGTCCAGCTGGAGGTCGAGCGGGTCCTCCGGGCCGCCGGACTCCGGCGAGGGGCCCGGTGGCCGGTCCGAGCGGTCGGGCCGGTCCGAGCGGTCGGGGGCCTCGGGGGCGTCGGGGGCCTCGGGGGGCGTCGCCCCTTCGGGGGTCTGCGGGGTGCCCTTCGGGCGTCTGCGGCGGAACACCGGCGGTCACTCTCCCTGCCTCGGTGGCGGTCAGACGGGGGACGCGAGGTCCCGTACGAGTTCCAGCAGTTCGCGGACCGCGGCCGACGGCGCCCTCCCCCGGTCGAGGTGGGCGCCGAGGAGTCGCAGGTCCGCCGGGGTGAGCGAGGCGAGCGGCCGGTCCGCGAAGGAGAGCGGGTCGCCGAGGTCGTGCACGGTCGAGCCGTGGACCACGTGGCGGCCTCCGGGCGGGGCGGCCGGCGGGAGCGGCGCCCGTCCGCGCGGCCCTCCCGCGAGCGGGCGCGGCGCCGGTACCGGGGCGAGGGCGACCGCGTCGTGGAAGTGCGTCCGCGCCCCGTCGCGGGAGCGGCCGGCGACGACGCGCCACCCGGGGACGGCGACCAGGTCCTCCAGCGGCGGCCCGACGTGCCAGGCGGTCACTGCGACCCGGTCGGACTCCCGCTGGAACAGGTAGGCGCCGCCGGTCGACGCGGCGGTGACGAACTCCTCGGACGACAGGAACACCGCGGACTCGACCGTGCCGTGCTGCTCGGGCACCCGCCACCAGCCGTCGGCCGACAGCGGCCGCAGCGCGGCGTCGGCGAGGAGCACGCGGTGCCGGTCCGCCAGCAGCAGCAGTTCGCCGGAGGGGTCGAGGGCGTGGACGGTGACCTGCTCCAGACCGAGGCGGTCGTACAGGTCGACCTGCTCCGGCCGGCCGTCGTGCGTGCCGATCAGGGCGGCCGTCGTGCCCCGCGGCAGGACGGCGAACACGTGCGCGGTGGCGAGGAGCCGGGCCCCGTCGAGGGCCGGGCCGTGCGCGAGGACCTCCGCCCCGGACGGCCCGTAGCGGACGAGTTCCGGGCCCGCCCGGTACGGCCGCGGGCGCAGGGCGAGGACCGCGTCGGCGCCGAGGCAGGCCACGGCGGCGGGGCCGGTCCTGCGGTGGTCGGCGGACCAGAGCACCGAGCGGGAGCCGAGGTCGTACACGTCGATGCGGGTGGCGGTCGCGCCGTCGGGGTCCGTCCCGCCGGGCAGGCGCGTCTCCCGGGCCATGACCGGCGCCCGCCCCGGCCCGCCGGGGGCGAAGGAGAGCGGTCCGGCCCCGGTCGGGCCGGCCGTCTCCCGGCCGCCGCGCCCGGGCAGGTGCCAGACGGCCGACTCGGCGGCGGCGCGGGCCGTGCGCTCGGCGGCCCGCGGGCGGTGGCGCCGCGCGGTGAGCCGGGCGACCAGGCCGCGGGGGTCCTCGGGCGGGGCCCAGTGCGCGGGCGGGTGGCGGTGGGCGATCCGCAGCGCGTCGGTGACGGGGACCGCCCGCATGAGGTCCCAGAGCCCCGCCGGGTCGGCGGCCCGGACCAGCCGTTCGGCCGCCGCGTCGATCTCGGCCGGCGTTCCCCAGGCGAGGCGGTCGGCGCCGCGCCGCGTCCGCAGGTAGTGCAGCGCGGTGCCGATGGCGCGGTGTTCGGCTTCGGCGGCGTCCCGGCCGTCGGCGGTGTCCGGCAGGCGGGCGAGGCGCTCGCGGTGCAGGGCGAGGCTCTCCTCGGCGACCGCGGCGGCCTCGGCGTGCCGTTCCAGGGAGATGAGCTTGGCGGCGGCCTCGTCGAGGCGGGCGGCGAGGGGGCGCCGGAAGCGGGGGTCCACCTCGGCGAGTTGGCGGTGGAGGCGGACGGACTTCAGGAGCGCGTCGACGGATTCGGCGTGCCGTCCGGCGTCCCACAGGTGCAGGCTCTGGACGTGCAGGGCGTCCGCGAGTCCCTCCCCGTGGCCGGCCGGGTGGAGGCGGGCCATCCCGGTCAGGAACTCCACCGTCCGGCCGGCGCCCTCGGCGGCCTCCGCCGAGCGCCCGGACTCGGCCAGCAGGTAGCCGTGCACCGCCTCCAGGTGGTTCACGTCCGTGGCCAGGGCCAGGTAGCGCAGGGGGTCGCGGTCCAGGATCCCGTCGAGGAGCCGTCGCGCCTCGGCCACGGACGCGTGGGCGGCCGCCGTGTCCCCGGTCTGCTGGAGGGCGAGGGCGAGCCGGGTGTGCGCCTGGACCAGGGAGACCGGGGCCGTGTCGTCCGCCGGGTCCTGCTCCAGCAGGCCGATGGCTTCGCGGAGCAGCGCGGCCTGGCGCTCGGCGCCGATCTCCCCGGGGAAGAGGCCGCCCAGGCGGAGCAGGGCCGCGGCGTGGCGGGGCCGGTGCGCCGGGTCCTGCCGGGCGGCCGCCCGGGTGAGCCGCACGGCCTCCTCGACGAGTGCCAGCGCGTCGTTCCTGCGCTCCGCCCTGAGGTGGGCGGCGGCCAGGTCCGTCAGGAGCCGGGCCCGCCGGACGGGGTCGGTGGCCGTTTCGAGGCGGTGGGTGGCGAGGCGCGCGGCCAGGGCGGCGGCGCCGCTCTCCACCCGTACGTCGCGCGGGGACGCCAGCGGCTCGACGGCCTCCAGGACGTCGAGGTCGACGGGGTCGAGGGCGGCGAGCGCGGCCAGGACGGCGCTGCCGGCCCGGACGGCGAGGGCGGGGTCGCGGCGCAGCAGCGGGAAGAGGACGGCGGGGCCGACGTGCGGCCAGCGTTCGGCGGCGGCGACGAGGAAGGTGAGGGCGCGGGGGGTCCAGGGCGGTGCGGCCGCTCCGTCGCGCCCGAGGATGCGGGTGGTGCCGGTGACGGACCACAGGTCGGTCGGGTATCCGGTGACGGGGCTCCCGGGGAGGGTGAGGGCGAGGTAGTCCTCGGCGAGCCGGTCGGGGAGCAGCGGTTCGAGGACGTTGGCGGCCGCCGGGTCGGTGGGCGGGTAGTGCACGGCGTGGGCGGTCAGCGCGTGGTCGGCCGGGGTCCGCAGCAGGAGGCGGTCCAGCAGGGGACGGGCGGCGTCGCGGCGCATCGGGCCGGTGAGGACGGCGGTGAAGACGGTGCGGGCGAGGTCGAGGCCGCGGCGGTCGTCGGCGGCGGCGTCCGGGGCACCCGGGGTGCGCGGGTCGGGGCGGCGCCAGTTCTCGTGCTCGCGGTCGAGGAGGTAGGCGGTCATCCCGGCGAGGTCGCCGGGTGGTTCCCGGCCGGCGGCGCGGGCGTCGACGGCGGTGAGCGCGGCCATGTGGACGGCGAGGGTCAGCCCGAATTCGGGGCGGGCGAGGTCCTGGTGGGGCGGGCGGAGGGCTTCGAGGGCGTCGGGGTCCGGGTAGTGGGCGGCGAAGCCCCGGCGGGCGGCCTCGAACATCCGGGCGCGCTCCCCCTGGTGGCCGGAGTCGGCCAGCGGGTCCAGCGGCTGGTCGGAGAGGTCGGTGGGGCGCCGGAGGCGGCCGAGTTGGGCGCGCAGGGCCGGCCAGGGGCGCACGGAGCGGGCGATGAGCAGGACCCGGGCGGGGAGTTGGCCGCGCAGCAGGCCGTTGTGGAAGAGCCAGGCGAGGTGGGCGTCGGGCCAGCGGTCGGCGTAGTCGACGAGGACCAGCACCCCGGCGCGGCGGTCGGTGCGCAGGTCCTGGCTGCCCTCGGCGGGCGGGTGGGTGTCGGTGCCGTGCACGGCGTCGACGACCAGCCAGCCGGTGTCGGCGCACTCGGCGGCGAAGCGGGCCGCGAGGCGGGACTTGCCGGCGCCGCCCGGTCCGTGCAGCCACCGCACGGCCGTCCGCGCGGGCTGGTCGCGCCACGCGCGCAGCCGGTCCAACTCGGCCTCGCGGCCGGTGAACTCCACGATCTCGCTGCGGGCGTCGAGCATCCTGCTGGGCTGGGCGCGCAGCCAGGCGGAGTCCCGCCGCAGGCCGTCGGCGCCGCCGCGGGGGTCGCGGGCGTACAGCAGGTAGACGGGGGTGCCGTCGCCGAAGACGTGGATGTCGGCGCCGATCGCGCCGTAGGCGAAGCCGGCGACGGCGCGGACCTGCTGGTGGACCTCGTCGGGGAGGTCCACGGTCAGCCGGTCCCGTCCGCGCCCTCCTCGTCGGCGGGCGGTGGCACCTGCCTCCCGGCCGTCTGGTGGTAGTGCAGGTTGCCGCCCTGCACGGCGAACAGGGTGCCGTGGTCGCGGGCGGTGTTCGACTGCGTCCACACCTGGTGTCCGGCGGGCAGGCCGTCCTGGACGCGGGCCACGAGTTCCCGCAACTCGTCCTCGGAGTCGGGGTGTTCCTCCAGCAGCAGGAGCAGCCGTCGGCGCCACACGGGCAGCAGTTCGGTCCGGATCTCGTCCACGGCGGCCGGCTCGGCGCGGCCGACGAGGGCGGCGTCCTCGTCGAGTTGCGCGCCGATCGCCTCCCCGCGGGCCTCGCCGCCCCGTCCGAAGAGCCGGACCACCCCGCTGCGGGCGCCCTGCCACAGGTCGGTGGCCATGGCGCCGATCAGCGCGCTGGCCCCCGCGCCGGCGAGCGCCGTCAGTGACTCGGCCAACATCCGTCCTCCCGACTCCGCTCCGGCGGGCGGCCCTCGGCCGCCGGCCGCCGGCCCAACTCCGCCCGTTCCGAACCAGGTTAGCCCGGCCCGGGCCGGTCGGGGCCGGATGGGTGATTTCGGTGGTCGCGGGCGGGTCCGAGCGGGTTCGCGGACGCGGCGGGCCTCCGGGACGACGCCCGTGGCGACCGCCGGACTCCCCTCGTGCACGGTGATCCGCCGGCCGGGGCGCAGCCCGCGCCACCGGGCGGGCGTGAGCGGGAGGAGGCGGGCGGACGTCGGTGCCGGCGAGCTTTCGAGCCGGCGGCCGTCGAGGTCGGGGCGGTGCCGGTTCCGGCCGGGGCGGATCGGGTGGAGACGGCAGGTCGCGCCCGTCCCGGCGGCGCCGGTGGTGCAGCGCCCGGGGGCGAGGGACGCAGGACCAGGGCGAGCGCGGTGCCGCGGCGGAGCAGGGTGCGCGCTGGTCGTCCTCGGCGATCTCGGGAACGCCGTCGACGGTGCGGATCCCGACCGGGACGTGGTCCTCCGGGTGGAAGGGGTTCTCGGTGCGCTCCCAGCCGACGGGGTCGGGGCAGGAGGGCTCGGGGAGGCCCGGGCGGCGGGGCGAGCGCGGTGAGCAGGTCGGCGGCGTCGTCGTCGTTCGTCGACAGCGAGAGCATCCGCCCAGGCCAGGCCAGGACCGGCCAAGGACCGGCACCGGCACCGGCACCGGCAGCCGCTGCCGGGGCGGATGACGTCGGGGATCGATGACGCGGGCGGGCCGTGCCCGGAGGCGCCGGCCGCCGTTCAGGCGGACTGGCGCTCGATCAGGGTGGGTTCGAACAGGACGGTGGTGGCGGCGCGGCCGGGCCGGGCGAGGTGGTCGAGCAGGACGCGGGTCATCTCGGCGGCCATCTCCTCGACCGGCTGGCGGACGGTGGTCAGGTGGGGCCGCCCGGCCGTCGCCGCGGAGGAGTCGTCGAAGCCGATCACCGCGATGTCCTCGGGGACGCGGCGCCGGTGCTCGGCGAGGACGGCCAGCGCGCCCTGCGCCATCAGGTCGTTGGCGGCGAAGACGCCGTCCAGGTCGGGGTAGCGGCGCAGCAGCGAGGCCATCGCGCGCTCACCGTCCTCGCGGGTGAAGTCCCCTTCGACGTGCGGGAGTTGGTGGATGCCGTGGTCGGCCATGGCCTCCCGGAAGCCGGACAGCCGGTCGCGGGCGGCGCGGACGCCGAGCGGGCCGGAGATGGCGGCGACGCGGTGGCGGCCGCGGGCGTGCAGGTGGTCGGCGGCGATCCGGCCGCCCTCGCGGTTGTCGAGGTCGACGCAGGAGAGCGAGAGCGGCGTCGGGGGACGGCCGAACAGGACGGTGGGGATGCCGGCGGCGAGCAGCTGGGCGGGGAGCGGGTCGCGGCTGTGGGTGGAGACGACCATGGCGCCGTCGGCGTTGCCCTGCCGGAGGTAGGTGAGCGCCTTGTCGCGGGCTTCGGCGCTGTCGGCGAGCATCAGGACGGGGTGCAGGTCGAGCGGGCGCAGGCCGGTGAAGACGCCGCTGACGACGCGTCCGAAGAACGGGTCGGCGAAGATCTCGCCGCCGACGTGGTGGTCGGGGGTCTCGGGGGCGTCGCTGCCGGAGATGACCAGGGCGAGGGCTCCGGTGCGCCGGGTGACCAGCGAGCGGGCGGCGCTGTTGGGGACGTAGCCGGTGCGGGCGATGGCCTGGCGGACGGCCTCCTGGATGGCGGGGTCGACGTTGCGGACGCCGTTGATGACGCGGGAGACGGTGGCCCTGGAGACGCCCGCGACCCGCGCCACGTCCTCCAGGGTGCTGGCGCGCTTGAGGGCTTCGCTGCTCATGGGGCCCTTTATAGCACGCTCGGAGAGCGCTCTCCCAGCGCGTTCCGCCCCCTGGTCCGAACCGGGTTCGAAGGCGCGCCCGGGCGCCCGTTCCGGGGTGCGGACGGGTGCCTGGCCGAGCGCCGGAACGGGCGCGCGACCGGGGCCGCGACCGGGGGCGCTCCCCCGGTCGCGGCCCAGCGGAAGCGGGCGTCCGCTCACGAGCTGTGCTCCTGCCAGCAGATCATCACGGTGGTGGCCGTCATCACGGCGACGTCGGCGCGGCTGCGCGGGGGCGTGCCGAAGGTCTCGGGCAGCTCGGCGACGTCGACGGTGAGCACGAAGCTGTCCTTGCGGACCACGGTGGTGCCGTCGGCGCGCTTGTACGCGGCCTCGCCGAGGCCGTTGAGGTCGGTGACGGCGCCGGCGCTACCGCGCAGTCCGTCGTACTGGGCGAGCGCGGTGACGGCGTCGGGGAGTTCCTTGACGGAGAGCGTCATGGTGCCGCCGGCGTAGTGGTAGGCGCAGCTGTAGACGCGCTTCTCCCAGGTGGGGGCGAGCGGTTGGGTGACGTCGGTGCCGAGGGCGCCGGCGAGTTCCTGCCGGAAGTACGGGTTGCAGATCATCGAGGTGGCGTCGGAGGGCCGGTCGGGCGCGCTGGGCGCGGGCGCGGGCGCGGCGGGCGAACTCGCGGCGGGGGGCGCGGCGTCGGTGCCGGTACCGGTACCGGCGCCTGATCCGCATCCGGCGGCGGCGAGCAGCGGGAGCGGGAGCAGGAGCAGCGCGGCGGTGCGGCGAAGCCTCATCGGTGGTCCTCCGTGGGGGTGGGGCGCGGGCCGGCCCCGCCGCCGGACGTGGGGGCCCGTGGCGGCGGGGCCGGGGTTCCGCGTTCGGGCTACGGCTCGGTGCTTACGGCAGAAGGTACTGCTCGTTGAGCGCCGCGCCCCGGTTGGGGAGGGTCTCGTCGTAGCCCCGGGCGTTGCACTGCAGGCCACCGACGATGCAGTGGTCGACCAGTGCGGCCAGGGTGGGCGCGTCCCAGGCGTTGAAGAAGTCGTAGTGGAAGGAGAAGCCCCGTCCGCTGGAGAGGTGGAGCTGGGCGAGGTGGTCCAGGTTGGCCGGGAAGGCCATCTTGAACTCGATCATCGGCAGCGCGACCGGGTGGTCGGCCGGGCAGACGCCCTCGATCGGGTAGGCCATGTGGCTCTTGTGGTCGGGGGTGTCCAGGTACAGACCGTTCCAGCAACTGGGGGCCTGGAAGCGGATGTTGAGCTGGCCGCCGCCGGGGCACTCGGTGGGCAGGTCGGAGGTGCGGTAGCTGTTGCCGCACTCCCAGCCGGCCACGTACCCGGGGTGGGTGGTGAAGTCGGTGGCGCTGTCGGTGGGGCTGGCGACGACGAACCGCAGGCCGGCCGGGAACGGGCGGACGGCGGTGTAGTCGTTGATGCCGCTCTTGTAGTAGATGGTCTGCAGGCCGACCGGGTCGACGGGGGTGCTGCCGTCGTACATGGTGGGCATCCAGTAGCCGGACTTGTCGCCGGGGGCGAGGCAGCTGGTGGTGCTGGCCTGCAGCGACTCCAGCGTGGAGTTGGCGTTGGTGTTGAGGGCGCCCATGAAGGTGTGCATGTGGGAGGCGCCGGGCTTGCCCGGGTAGACGATCGGGTCGTCGGGCAGGTCGTGGGTGGCGGTGCAGTTGGCCTGGAACTCGTGGAAGTAGGCGTGCGGCGGGTTGCCGGTGGCCGGGGTGGCGCCGGTGACCTGGGGGTTGGCCAGGACGTAGCCCGCGCCGCCCGGGGTGGCGACCTGCCCGTAGACCTTGAACTCCTCCAGCGAGTACCCGTACTGGGTGCCGCGCTTGGTGAGGTTCAGCCGGATGTACCGTCCGCTGCCGGCGAGGTCGATCTGCTCGGTGCCGCCGGTGCCGTTGGCCTTGGTGTAGAGGGTGTTCCAGCTAGTGGCGTCGTTGCTGGTCTGCACCTGGTAGCCGCTGGCGTACGCGGCCTCCCAGTCGAGTTCGACGTGGCTGATGCTGGCGGTGCCGCCCAGGTCGATCCGGACCCACTGGGAGTCGGTCCAGGCGCTGGCCCAGCGGGTGGCGAGGTTGTTGTCGGCGACGGCCGCGGCGGGGAAGCCGGCGTTCTCCACGGACGAGGCGGTGACCGGCTTGGACTGGCTGATCAGCGGGTCGGTCGCGGCGACCGCCTGCTGGGTGAGGACGCCGCCGGTGAGGGCGCCGGCCGCGAGGATCGCGGCGGCGGCGCCGGCGAGCGCGGTGCGGTGGGGCGCGCCGCGCGACGTGCGGTGTTTCATCGGACCTCCGGAAGAGGAAGGGTGGGTGGGGGCCCGGTGCCGCGCGGCGCTCCCTGCCGCGCGGCACCGGGGGTCTGTGGGGGGTGGGCGGGGCGTCCGGTCCGGTGGCACGGCCCGGACGTCCCTCCGCCGGGGCGGTCGTCAGGCGTAGACGCCGAACTCGTACATCGAGTAGCCGTACGCGGTGCCGCGCTGGGTCATGGTGACCCGGACGTAGCGCCCGCTGCCGTTGACGTCGATGTCGTCGATGCCGCCGGTGCCGTTGGCCTGGGTGTAGACGGTCGTCCAGTTGGTGCCGTCGTTGGAGGTCTGGATCTGGTACGCCTTGCCGTACGCGGACTCCCAGCCGAGCTGCACGTGCTTGAACGAGGTGGTCTGGCCCAGGTCGACCTGGAGCCACTGCGGGTCGGCCCACTCGCTGGCCCACCGGGTGGACCAGTTGCCGTCGGTGGTGTTGGACGGCGGGTAGGGGGCGCCGTTGCCGACGGCCTGGTAGGTCGAGGCGGTGGTGGTCCTGCCCTTGGCGACGTTGGTGCCGCTCGGCGTCGGGGCGACGGTCCGGAAGGACTTGGACTCGATGCCGACGTTGCCGTGGCCGTCGTAGGCGTAGACGTAGACCTTCCAGACGCCCAGGGTCCTGGGCGCGGTGACGGTGAACTGGCCGTCGCCGGTCTGGGTGAAGCGGACCTGGCTGAAGCCGGTGCCGCCGTCCACGTACTTGGAGCTGTAGTACAGCTGGTAGCGGACCAGGTCGCCGTCGGGGTCGGTGGCGGGCGAGTTGAGCGTGAAGGTGCCGCCGGCCGGGACGTCGGAGGTCCTGCTGAGGGTGACGTTCGGCATCACCGGCGGGGTGTTGCCGCTCTGCGCGCTGCCGCCGTAGGACTTGGCGACGGAGTAGTACGCGGGCTGCTTCCAGCCGCCGGGGATCAGGTTGAACCAGGTGCCGCCGAAGTCGTTCTCGGTGCCGTAGTTGAAGATGGTGGCGCCGAGCGCGACGCCGGTGTGGCCGGAGACGCAGTTCCAGGCCCTGGTGTAACCGTCGCGCTTCTGGGTGTCGGTGGGCTGGGTCGGGACGCCGTTGGCGTCGTTCGGGACCTCCCACTCGCCGTCGTCGCCGGACTCGGTGACGATGTACGGCTTGGTGTAGCCGCCGTTGATCCAGTCCTGCCTGACGTTGCAGACCGCGCCGTAGGAGTTGACGGCCAGCAGGTCGAGGCTCGGGGCGTACTGCTTGTAGTACGGCCAGGCGCCGGTGTAGGCGTCGGTGGAGGTGACCGGGTGGTCGGGGTCGACGGCGTGGATGGCCTGGGTGACCTGCTCGACGAACTTGGCGTAGGCGACGCGCTCCTGCTCCACCGTGGCGCCGTTGTAGGCGTGGTCCTGGGTGGTGAGGATGACCTCGTTGCCGACGTCCCACATCAGGGTGCCGGGGTGGTCCTTGTAGGTGGCCACCCACTGCTTGACGGAGTCGAGGGTGCTGGTCTTGTAGGCGGTGTCGTTGACGTAGTCGGCGCCCTGGTTGAGCCAGAAGCCGTTGACGACCTTGATGCCGTACGCGGCGGCGGCGTCCAGCAGCGGCTTGCTGGCCGCGTCGGTGCCCCAGGTGCGCAGGGTGTTGACGCCCATCGCCTTGAGGTCGCGCATGTGCGCGTCGGCGGTGGACTGGGCCGGGCCCCAGGTGACGCCCTTGAGCTGGTAGGGCTGGCCGTTGACGCTCAGGCCCCAGTTGCCCTGGCCGCCGGTGACCTTGACGGTGTTCTTGCCGGTGGCGGCGGGCGGGTCGGCGAGCGGCGCGGGGGCGGTGCCGGTGGTGGTGGCGACGGTGACGGTGCCGATGGACAGGGCGCCGCCGGAGGTGGTGGTGGCGCTGGGCGTGGTGCAGCCGCAGACGCTGTCGGGGAAGGAGCCGCCGATGGCGAGGTTGAAGACCAGCTTGAAACCGTGGTCGACGGCGTTCTTCCAGTCGGTGGTGCCGACCTGGGACTCGTTGACCTGCCAGATCTGCCGGCCGTCGAGGTACCAGCGGATCTGCTCGTCGCTGACCGTGCGGTCGATGACCTGGCTGTAGGTGTGGTAGTCGCTCTGGCAGCCGGGGCAGGAGGCGAGTCCGCTGGTCATGCCGTTGTACTCGTTGCAGTTGCCGCCGGGGGCGGTGCCGCAGTGCAGGGTGGCGGAGGTCTGGCTGCGGCCGTTGACGTCCTCGAGGATGTCGGTCTCGCCGGTGCCGGGCCAGCCGCCGCTGCGGTCGCCTCCGCCGATGGCGCGGAAGGACGGCCAGTAGCCGGTGCCGTCGGCGACGCCGGGCTGCTTGATCTGCGCGGAGATGAGCAGCTGCCCGCCGGCGGGGGCGGCGAAGTCGCCGCGCTTGCTCTCCACCCGGCCGGAGGTCCAGTTGCCGGCGCCGTCGCGGACGGCGGTCAGGTTGAGGTGGCCGTTGCCGTCGACGGCGACGTTGGCGGGGCTGGCGGTGTCGTTCTGGATCTCGCCGGTGCCCCAGTTGGCGGCGCCGCCGGGCTCGGAGGTGCCGGTGCGGACCGTCCAGTTGGTGCCGGAGGGGGCGCTGCCGCTGCTGCCGGCGAAGTTGTCGGTGAAGACGGTGTTCCAGTTGCCGGGCGGGGTGGTGCCGGTGGGCGGCGGGCTGGTCGGCGGGTTGCTGGGCGTGCCGGTGGAGCCGGAGCCGCCGGTGAACACCTGGAACTCCCAGACGGAGTACCCGTAGCCGGTGGCCCGGGCGGTGCCGTACAGGCGGACGTAGCGGGCGGTGCCGGTGAAGTCCTGCTTCTCGGTGCCGCCGGCGCCGTTGGCGGTGGTCCAGGCGTCGTTCCAGGTGGTGCCGTCGGTGGAGAGCTGGATCCGGTACGCCTTGGCGTACGCGCTCTCCCAGGTGACCGAGGTGCCGCAGACGCTCTGCGCGGAGCCGAGGTCGACCTGCAGCCACTGCGGGTCGGAATTCGCCGAGGACCAGCGGGTTCCGGCGTCGCCGTCGACGGCGTTGGACGCGGGGGTGCCGTAGTTCTCGGTGCTGGAGGCGGTGGCGGTCTTGCCCTTGGCGGCGTTCGCGGTGGTGCAGCCCTGGTCGCCGCCGCCGGTGGCGCCGTAGACCTGGAACTCCCAGAGCGAGTAGCCGTAGCCGGTGGCCCGGGCGGTGCCGTTCATCCGCACGTAGCGGGCGGTGCCGGTGATCGGGACGGTCTCGGTGCCGCCGGCGCCGTTGGCGGTGGTGTACGCGGTGGTCCAGGTGGTGCCGTCGGTGGACAGCTGGATCTGGTAGCCCTTCGCGTACGCCGCCTCCCAGCGCAGGGTGACGGAGCTGAGGGCGGCGGGGGCGCCGAGGTCGACCTGGAGCCACTGCGGGTCGGAATTCGCCGAGGACCAGCGGGTTCCGGTGTCACCGTCGACGGCGTTGGACGCGGGGGTGCCGTAGTTCTCGGTGCTGGAGGCGGTGGCGGTCCTGCCCTGCGAGAGCAGGACGGGCGCGGCCTGGGCGCGGGTGGCGGGCAGCAGCAGGACCAGCGCCGCGACCAGGGCGGCGGCGAGGGCCGCGGCCAGGGCGCGGACGGGGGGTGCGGAGGGGGTGGGGCTGGCG
>NZ_JNWZ01000020.1 GCF_000716545.1 Kitasatospora phosalacinea | reverse complement strand
GGTGCGGGGTGGTGCGGGTCGGCGTGCGAGGATGGATTCCCAGGAATGCATCTACCGATCTGAACCATATTCCAAGGAACATGATTCCCAGGAATCCATTGGAGCCGATGTGAGCCACGCCACCCCCGCCTTCCTCGACCTGGTCCGCGTCGAGACCCGGCTCTACAACGCGGTGAACGCCCGCCTGCGCGCCGAACAGGGCCTGGGGCTGGGGCAGTTCGAGTTCCTGGAGATCATCGACCGGGTGCCGGGCTGCCGCGTGCTCGACATCGTCGGCGAAGTGGCGATCACCGTGGGGGCCGTCAGCAAGGCGGTCGACCGGCTGGTGGCCGCAGGCTGGTGCGAGCGGGTCGCGCACCCCCAGGACCGCCGCTCGTCCATCCTCCGCCTCACGCCCGAGGGCGAGGAGCGGTTGGCCGCCGCCCGCCCCGTCGTCGAGGACGGGCTCGCCGCACTGACCGCCACGGTCCCTCCCGAGGACCTGGCCCGCACCGCCTCGACCCTGGCCGCCCTCCGCACCGGCCTGGAGGCGGGCTCCCACGGCCAGGCGGGGTGACACGACCCCGCCCGGGGGCCTAACCGAGGGCCCGGCCGGCCGCGCCGGGCAGGCAGTGGCCGATCGGCAGCGCGTCCCGCGCGGCACGCATCGCCGCCCTGGCCCGCTGCGCCCCGACCCGGACGACGCCCGCGCCGCCGCCGACCGCGACGGGCTTGGGCGCCAACCCGGCGCAGGGCCCGCAGATGCCCGGACGCGGCACCGGGTCATGGCACTTGGCGCACTCGGCGTAACGGGTCCTCGGCCCGGACCGCCCGGGCGGTGCCACCCGGGCGGACTCCGGCAGCGCGCCCGGCTCGGGCGGCATCTTGTGCGTCAACCGGTAGCGCAGCACGCCCCCCGCCGAGTGGATCGGCACCGGCAGGGCCGGCAGCAGGGCCCGCGCCAGGTCCTCCTCCGTGCTGCCGCGCCGCTGCCACTCCGCCACCAGCGGGGCCAGCGCCAGCGCCTCCTTCTCGCCGACCCGCAGCCGGGGTTCCGGCCGGATCACCCGGTACAGCAGACTCACCGCCGCCCGGGTCTCCTCGTCCACCACCCGCGCCTCGACGGCCGGTTCAGCCTCGGGCTCGGGCTCAGGCTCGGGCTCCGGCTCCGGTTCGGGCTCCGGTTCGGGCTCCGGTTCGGGCTGCGACTGCGGCTGCGACTGCGGCTCGGGCTCCTCCTGGAGGCCGCCCTCCGCCTCCCGCTCCGGCGCCGGTTCGGCGCCCGGGAGGGAGGGTTTTCCCTCCCTGCTTTTCCATAGGGCGTCAGGTCGGCCGGGTCCGCGTTCACCGGGGCCCGGTGGAACGGGATCCGGCGCGACGTGCTGCGGAGTGTCGAAGAGGTGGGACTGACTGATGATCCGTCCGTCCGGGAGCCGGAAGGTGACCACCCAGTAGAACCCGGCGGCCTTCAGCTCGCGCAGCATGCTGGCGATGCCCGCCCGCCCGTCCGGGCCGTTGTCGGCGAGCTGCCGGCCGTCCTGGTCGCAGCCGGTGGGGCTGGTGAGGATCTGGACGGCGAGCCCGTACGCGCCCTTGGTGAGCCCGGAACGCTCGGGCCGGAGCATCGGGAAGGGGTCGAATCCGCGCATGCGCGCGCTACGATGAATGTGCATCGGGAGCTCTTTACTCCTAGTGCCTGACCCCGGGGTGTTGGTAGCACCGCCGGGGTCCACTTTTCGGTGGTCTGAGCACGGAACGTAACACACTCCTCACCCCGCGCCCCAACGCGTGCAGACAAGGTCCTTGCTGCATCAACGGCGATCCGGAACCGGTCAGTTGACGGCCCGCCACCGATCGGAAACGTTCACCCGCCGTAACCGACCCCATCAGCTTCACCGTCGAAACCGGCCTCCTCGACGACCTCGACACCGACGCCCTGCGCACCGCCGTCGCCAAGACCCGCTACACCGGCACCGGCCGCCGCTGCACCGTGGACCCCACCCCGCGCGAACTCGTCGCCACCGTCCACGTCCTCCCCCTGGAGTACCTGTACCGGGACGCCTCCGGCTTCCACGGCCTGGTCCGCAACGTGAAGCACCTGCGGAACGAAGAACTCCTCACCGCCGTCCGCGCCTGGACGGAACACCGGACCGCCCCCACCGGCCCGTGAACCCCCGACGCCCCCTCGCCCGCGAACGCCGCAGGCCCCCACCCGAGTTCGGGCGGGGGCCTGCGCGTCGTGGTCGCACTCGTGCCCCAGGCAGGATTCGAACCTGCGACACCGGCTTTAGGAGAGCCGTGCTCTATCCCCTGAGCTACTGAGGCGAGCAACAGGTGCGACCGCCCCACAGCCTAGCGGATCGGCCCCACCCGGTGACCCGCCCTTCCCCGGGGCCGTCGAACTGCCGAGCGGGTGGCCGGAAGGAACCCTTCCGGTGGCCTACCGTGGAAATCGCGCGCACCCGTGCGTCGCCCCGGTCAGCCGCTCCCGAAAGGCACCCAGCTGTGAGTTCCTCCCCGGAGACCCCGTTCGCCGGTCTCGGCAAGATCCTGGTGATCATCCCGACCTACAACGAGGCCGAGAACGTCGAACGGATCGTGTCCCGAGTCCGCGCCGCCGTCCCCGAGGCGCACGTCCTGGTCGCGGACGACAACAGCCCGGACGGCACCGGGAAGCTCGCCGACGCCCTCGCCGCCGACGACGACCACGTGAAGGTGATGCACCGCAAGGGCAAGGAGGGCCTCGGCGCGGCCTACCTGGCCGGGTTCCGCTGGGGCATCGACGGCGGTTACGACGTGCTGGTCGAGATGGACGCGGACGGCTCGCACCAGCCGGAGGAGCTGCCCCGGCTGCTGACCGCGCTGCGCGGCGCGGACCTGGTGCTGGGCTCGCGCTGGGTGCCCGGCGGGGCGGTGGTGAACTGGCCGAAGTCGCGGCTGCTGCTGTCCAAGGGCGGCTCCACGTACTCCCGGCTGATGCTGGACGTGCCGATCCGGGACGTCACCGGCGGCTACCGGGCGTTCCGCAAGGAGACGCTGCTCGGCCTCGGCATGGACCAGGTCGCCTCGCAGGGCTACTGCTTCCAGGTCGACCTGGCCTGGCGCGCGGTGAAGGCCGGTTTCAAGGTCGCCGAGGTGCCGATCACCTTCGTGGAGCGCGAGCACGGCGCGTCGAAGATGAGCCGCAGCATCGTGGTCGAGGCGCTGTGGCGGGTCACCGCCTGGGGCGTCGGCGACCGGGTCGCGAGGCTCACCCGGAAGAAGTAGACGGCGGGCTCCGCCGCCGCGGGCCGGGTCACGATGGAGTTCCCCGGCCCGGCGGCGCTTGCGGAGGTTTCGGCGTGACAGAGTCACTGCGACGAGCGGAGCAGGACCCGGCACCGGGCCCCGGCCGGTGGGAGTCCGCGAAGCAGCGGGCGGCCCGCCTCACCGAGTCCGCCATGGGCGCCCCCGAGCGGATCCCGCTGGTCGGCCGGGCCGTCAGCAACCTGATCCGGGTCAACCTGCTGGACAACGCGACCCGGCTGGCCGCGCAGGCGTTCCTGTCCGCGCTGCCGGCCCTGTTCGTGGTCGCGGTGTTCGCCCCCGCCACGCTCAAGAAGAGCGTCACCGGCTCGCTGCGCGAACAGCTCGGCCTCCAGGGCCCCGCCCAGCAGCAGGTCCAGCAGCTGATGAACACCCACGTCGACGGCACCACCCAGAGCATCGGGGTGGTCGGCGCGCTGGTCACCCTGGCGTCCGCGACCGCGCTCAGCCGGGCCCTCCAGCGGGTCTGCGAGCGGGCCTGGGAGGTGCCGAAGAACAGCGTCCGGGTGGTGCTGTGGCGCTGGGTGGTGTGGCTGCTGGGCTGGATGGTGTTCCTGGTCGTCCAGGTCCCGATGCGCAAGGGCTTCGGCGCCGGCCTGTGGCTGGGCGTCCCGCTGACCTTCCTGGTCTCCACCGGCGTGTGGTGGTGGACCCAGCACCTGCTGCTCGGCGGCCGGATCCGCTGGTACCCGCTGCTGCCCGGCGCCCTGCTGGGCGGCGTCGCCGAGGTCGGCCTCGGCATCGCTTCCAAGGTCTACCTGCCGCACGCGATGACCACCTCGATCGACAGGTTCGGCCCGTACGGGGTGGTGTTCACCGCGCTGTCCTGGCTGATCGCGATGTTCGCGTCCGTCACCCTGGCACTGGTCCTCGGACGGGTGATCTCCGAGGAGCCCGCCGTGGCCCGCCGCCTCGGCACCCGCGACGAACCCGGCCGCTGGTGACCGCGCCGCCGACAGCCGGGCCCCAACCGCCGACGGCCCCGGCCCCCACCGCGGGGGCCGGGGCCGTCGGGCCGTGCCGGTGCCTCAGCCGAGGCGCAGCAGGCGGGAGGTGATGGACGCCGGGGCCAGGTCGGACCGCAGCGTCACCGGAACCTCGACGCGGCCCTCGCCCTCGCCCGCCGAGAGCGTGCCGACCTGGGTGCCGGCCGCCAGCGTGTGGGCGATCTTCCCGACCGGGGCCAGGGTGACGTGCGCGGTGACGCCGTTCCAGCCCGCGACGGTCAGGTCCTTGGCCGCGACCAGCGGCACCTTGCCGCCCACCCCGTCGTCCACGTAGCCGACCACGTCGCCCTGCTTGGCCAGGGTCTGCCCGGCCAGCGCGGTCTGCGCGGCCACGTTGATCCGGTGGCTCGGCGGCTGGGCGGCCTTCGTCAGGTCCATCTCCTCCTTGGTCTGCGGCTGGCCCAGCGTCACGCCCAGGACCATCCGCGGCACCCCGTCGATCTCCTTGACCGCCGCCCACATCAGGCAGGACTGCGCGGCCGTGGACGAGCCGGTCTTCACGCCGATGTTGCCGTTCTTCCCGAGCAGCGCGTTGGTGTTGTAGATCCGCTGCCCGTTGAACCGGGTGTCCGGCTCGGCGACGATCTGCCGGAAGATCTCCGACTGCATGACCTTCTCGGCCAGCTTCAGCTGGTCCTTCGCGGTCGACTTGGTGTCGTTGTTGTACCCGGCCGGGTCCGCGTAGGTGGTGTTGGTCATGCCGAGCTGCGCGGCGGTGGAGTTCATCTTCTTCACGAACTCCTCCTCACTGCCCGCGTCCCAACGGGCCAGCAGCCGGGCCACGTTGTTGGCCGACGGCAGCATCAGCATCTCCAGCGCCTCGTACTCGGTGAGCTGCTGCCCCTCGGTCAGCGCCACCCGCGACTCGTCGCCGTTGGTGGACTCCTGGGCGGCCTGCTTGTCGACCGTGATCGCCGGGCCGCTCTCCCCCTTCTTCAGGGGGTGCGCCTGCAGGATCAGGTACGCGTTCATCACCTTGGTGACGGACGCGATCGACACCGGCTTCTCCTCCCCCGAGGAGCCCAGGCTGCCCACGCCCACCACCTCGGCCGCGGCCTGCCCCCGGGTCGGCCACGGGATGTTCGGCTGCTCGCCGGCGAAGGTGAACGAGTCCGTCAGCGAGAGCTTCGCCTTCGGCGCCGGCAGCGGGCGCAGCAACTGCACCGCGACCACCACGCCCAGCACGAAGGCCACGAAGACGCCCCAGATGGTGACCCGCTTCAACGCCCGGCGCAACGGCGAGACCGGACGGGCGCTCAGCGCCTTGAGCGCCTCCAGCGCCTCGATGGTGCTCTCCGGCCCCCGCGGCGGCGCGACGGGCGCGGGCGCGGGGGCGGGGGCGGGGGCGGGGGCCACGAGAGCGGCCGGGGCCGGGGCGGGCGCGGGCTTGGGCGCGAGCGGCAGCGACTTGGTCCTGGCCGGAGCGGGGACGGGCTCGGTCCTGGCGTCGGACTTCGGCTCGGGCTCGGACTCGGCGTCGGCCTCCGCGTCCTCCTTGGGCAGCCGCAGCATCACGGTCGGCTCGGGGCGGCCCTTCTCGACCCGCAGCGTCATGGTCGGCTCGGGCTTCGCGGCCGGCTCGGGCTTGGACTCGACCTCCTCGCCCTTGCCCTTGGCCTCGGCCTTGCCCTCGGACTTGGCCAGGTCGGACATCCGCAACGTCATGGTCGGCTGCGGCTTGGCGACGGGTCCGTCCGCCTTCCCCGCGTCGTCCCCCGCCTCCGGCTCGGCCTCAACCTTGTCCTCGGCCTTGGCCTCGGCCTCGGCCAGGTCGGACATCCGCAACATCATGGTCGGCTGCGGTCCCGCCGGGACTTCCGCCTTCTCCGGCTCCTCTTCCGCATCCGCTTCCTCTGCGTCCTCGGCCGTCGTCTCCGGCAGGTCCGACAGGCGGAGCGTCATGGTCGGCTGCGGTCCCGTCGGCGCGGCCGGGGCGGCCGGTGCCTCCGACTCCTCGGGCGCCTCCGCGTCCTCCGTCTCCGCGTCCTCCGACTCCGGCTCCTCGGCCGACGGCGTCTCGGATTCCGGAGTGTCCTCGTCTTGCGGAGTGGGACGGGGAGCGGTGAGAGCGGCGCTGGACTCGGGGAGGTCGGCGGGGAGGCGGAGGTTCGTGGTGCGGTTGTCCGTATCGCGGACGCGCAGGTGGACGGTGCCGTTGCCCTCGGCGCCCGCTCCGGATTCGCGCGGGGTCTCCTCGGTCTCGGCCGACCGCGTCTCGCCGTCGCGCGGTTCGCTCTTCGGGGACTCGCCCACGTAACCCACTCCTCCTCGTCCGCCCGGCACCGCCGGTCCGATCACACAAGCTGGTTTTTTTCGGGCGGGTTCTCGACCCGGCCCGGCACCTGTACAGTCTCCGGCACCAAGCCCGCAAGGGCCCGTCGCACCCCGCCCGACCGGCGGTTTTTCCTGCCCGTACGGGCCGTTGCCCGGTCAGACGCGGAGCTGTCGGACGACGGTTCCAGCCTGCCCTGGCAAGGTCACGATTCGGAGGCGTACTCGACAAGCCTGTGTGAGAGGCGTCACCCTGTCATTCATCCACGCGGGGAGGCTTGGATGGGCAGAGGCCGTCGAACCATTCCTGAGGAGCTCTTGTTGCTCGCGCTGGACCCGGCCACGGGTACCACCGCGCAGCCGCAGACCCTCGACCTCGGACTTGCCGGGGCGCAGCTCGTCGAGCTGTCCTTGGCCGGAAGGATAGTCCCGGACGGGGACCGGATCGCCGTGGTGGTGCCACGGCCGACCGGTGATCCGACCCTTGACCACGCATTGGAACTACTGCGCCGGCGCGGCAGCCCGGTGCGCGCCGCGCACTGGATCGGCGGCCCGCGGCTGGGCCTGCGGCAGACGTACCTGGCGCACCTGGAGCGGTGCGGCATGGTGACGGCGGTGGCCGGCCAGGTCTGCGGGGTGCTGCCGACGACGCGCTACCAGGCGTCGGACGACTGCACCAACGCGGCGATCAAGCAGCGGCTGGACACGGCGATCCGCACCGGCGTGCCACCGGACCCCCGGACGGCGGCGCTGGCGGCGCTGGCGCACGCGGTCGGCCTGGGCAAGCACCTGTACCCGGGCAACGAGGGGCGGTCCTCGCGCTCCCGGCTGCGGGACCTGATCAGGTACGACCCGCTGGGCGGCATGGTGGCCCACGCGGTGATGGACGTGCAGAACGGTCTGCCCGCCCAGCAGCAGGGCAGGTCGGCGCCCGCGGGTTCGCGCGGTCCGGCCGGCCGTCCCGCCGCCGCGGGACGCAGTGTGGCCAGTCGAGTGGGCGCGCGATGAGCGGCGCACGCCGTTAGCGTTCGGCTCGGCAGGAGGGCGGGCGGTCCGGTGCGATGCACCGGACCGCCCGCCCTTCGGCGTTCCCGGAGTCGGGAACGCCGGGAGCCCCGGGAGCACCGGGTGCCGCCGGTGGCCTGACGGGCCGTCAGGTGGCGGCCGACGCGGGGGATCCCCTTTATCGGGTAGGCGTGCCGGGCGCAACCCCGCGGATCCCGATTGAGCTATTTTCAAATGATCTGTTCTACTGCGCTGCCGCGATTCCCAGGCACGGACCGCAGTTGAGGTGGCATGCTGCTCAGCGTCAGGGGGGTTGGTACCAATTACCGCACTGTTGCCAGAAGTACGGCCGGAGGTCGATGTGTCCGCCAGCGTGAATCCGACGGTTCGCCGCCGCAGACTCGGCGCCGAACTGCGGCGTCTGCGCGAGCTCAGGGGGATGACCGCCGAAGAGGTGGCCGGCCGCCTGATGGTCTCCCAGTCCAAGATCAGTCGGCTGGAGAACGGCCGCCGCTCGATCAGCCAGCGCGACGTGCGCGACCTGTGCGACGTCTACGAGGTCGACGACGAGCGGGTGCGCGCCGGGCTGATGGAGATGGCCAAGGAGTCGCGCCAGCGCGGCTGGTGGCACGAGTTCGGGGACATCCCGTACAGCGTGTACATCGGGCTGGAGGCGGAGGCGTCCTCGATCCGGGCGTACGAGTCCTCGTTCGTGCCGGGGCTGCTGCAGACCCGCGAGTACGCGGAGGCCGTGGTGGCCGGCACCCAGCCGGACACCGACCCGACCGCGATCCGCCGCCGGGTGGAGGTCCGCCTGAAGCGGCAGCACCGGATCCACGGCGAGGACCAGTTGGGCAGCCTGTGGGTCGTCATAGACGAGGCCGTGCTGCGCCGCCAGGTGGGCGGGAGGGCCGTGATGGCAGAGCAGTTGCGGCAGCTCGTCGACCTGGGCGAGCGGGCGAACATCAATCTCCAGGTGATCCCGTTCTCGCACGGCGCCCACCCCGGCATGACCGGGACATTCTCCCTGCTGGAGTTCCCGGAGTCGGCGGATTCGACGGTCGTCTACTTCGAAGGAGTGACGAGCGATCTCTACCTGGAGAAGGACGCCGACGTTCGCCGCTATACCAATCTGTACGACCACCTGCGGGCCGCGGCGCTGAGCGTCGCGGAGAGCAGGTCGATGATCGCCGACATCGCAGAGGAGTTCATGAAATGAGCAAGGCCACCGAGAGCCTTACCTGGCGCAAGAGCAGCTACAGCGGGGGAAACGGCGCCTGCGTAGAGATCGCCGTGCCGGGTTCGGCCTCGATCGCCGTCCGGGACTCCAAGGACCCGCAGGGCCCGCGGCTGCGCTTCTCCGACGAGTCCTGGGCCGCGTTCGCGACGGCGGCCGGCGCCGGTCGCTTCGGCGAGGTCTGAGTCTCCGAACGGCTCGAAGGCGCCCGCCCCCGACTGACATGAAGGTGTCCGCGTGGCGGGCGCTTTCACGTCCGGCGGGGGCCGGGCGGGGGCCGAGCGGGGGCGCGGCGGAACGCGGCGGCGCGCTCAGAGCGCGGGGTAGCGGGTGGCCCAGGCTTCGGTGCCGTGCAGTTCGGGGCCGTGCAGCAGTTCCAGCACCAGGTCGTCGGCGAGTTCCAGGACGGTGCCGCGCCCCTCGACCTCGGCCAGCAGGTCCGGCGGGAGGGCGGTCTCGCCGTGCAGGGCGCCCAGCAGGTTGCCGCAGATCGAGCCGGTGGAGTCGCTGTCGCCGGAGTGGTTGACGGCCAGCAGCAGGCCGCTGCGGACGTCCTCGGCGACCAGCGCGCAGTACAGGCCGATGGCGAGCGCCTCCTCGGCGACCCAGCCCTCGCCCAGTTCCTCGACCCGCTCGGGGGACGGCGCCCCGGCCCGCACCGCGTCCAGCGCGGCGCGCAGCGCGGCGGTGGTCTCCTCGTGGCCGGTGCGCTCGGAGAGCAGGGCCAGCGCGAGGTGCACGCCCTCCTCCAGGGTGCCGCCGCGGGCCACCGCGTGGACGATCACCGCGAACGCCCCGGCGGACAGGTAGCCGGTGGGGTGGCCGTGGGTCAGCACCGAGCACTCGACGGCGAGCTGGAAGACCAGCGCCGGGTCCCAGGCGGTGAGCAGCCCGAACGGGGCGGCCCGCATCACGGTGCCGCAGCCCTTGGAGCCCGGGTTGCGCGGCTCCTCCACGGTGGGCAGCGGCCCGTTCTCGGTGCCGGCCAGGCCGGACAGGCAGGCCTGGCCGGGGGCGCGGCGGGCGTACAGCCACTCCTCGCGGCCGAGCCAGCCCAGGTCCTTGCGCCGCTCGTCCGGCCCCCAGTCCTGCTGGGTGGCGTACCAGCGCAGGTAGGCGCGGTGCACGTCGGACGGCGGGTGCCAGGCGCCGCTGTCGCGGTTGATGTGGGAGCGGATCAGGCCGTCGACGGTGAACAGGGTCATCTGGGTGTCGTCGGTGATCGCGCCGCGCCGCCCGTACGCGGGGACGTAGCCGGTCACGCCGGCTCCGCCGTGCGCCTCGCGGATCTGCTCCAGCTGCTCGAACTCGATGCCGCCGCCGAGCGCGTCCCCGATCGCCCCGCCGAGCAGGCAGCCCCGGACCCGGCTGCGGAAGTCCTGCTGCTGGGCTCGTGACCACAGAGGCATCACGGGACGGGACCCTTTCGGTCGGCGGCGCGGTCCACCGCCCGGAGCGGGCGCACGGGCGGTAGACGCACCTTATTCGAAGAACCACGCGAAGAGGCGGCCAGGCCCGAACATCGATTCGTTCGACCGTCCGTCCCGGTGACGACATCCGCAGGTCACCGGGCCAGTGACCGGTGTGCCTGCGGTCGACGTGATGGTCACCGGCGAGCGCACCATGGTCTCCTCCGACAGCGCCCGCTCCGCGTACGGCGAGCTGCTGGGGCGCGGCCGCGCTGCTCACCGCGCTCGGCGTGCCGCAGGAGACCGTGCGGGCCGACTACCTGGCCTCCAACACCTACCGGGCACAGGCCGGCGCGGCCGCCCTGGCCCGGCTGCCGGCCGCCTACCGGGCGGTCTACCAGCCGCTGCTGGACGCCCGCCCCGAGTACCTGGCGGCAGGCTTCGACGAGGTGGAGGTCCGCTACGGCACCTTCGACGCCTGCCTGGAGGGCCTGGGCGTGGACGCGGAGGAGCTGCGCCGGAGCCTGCTGGTCGGCTGACCCGGTCAGTCCAGCACCGGCAGCAGTTGCGGCAGGTGCCCGTCGGAGGCCAGCGCGGCGGCGCGGCGCTCGGCGGGCACCTCGCCGTACAGGGTGGTGCGCTGCCGGGCCGGGCGGCCGGCCAGCGCGGCGATCGCCTCCAGGTCGCGCACCGACTTGTAGGAGCCCCAGGAGGAGCCCGCCATCCGGGAGATGGTCTCCTCCATCAGCGTGCCGCCCAGGTCGTTGGCGCCGCTGCGGAGCATCTCGGCGGCGCCCTCGGCGCCCAGCTTCACCCAGCTGGTCTGGATGTTGGTGATGTGCGGGTGCAGCAGCAGCCGGGCCATCGCCGTCACCGCCCGGTTGTCGCGGGCGGTCGGGCCCGGCCGGGCGATGCCCGCCAGGTAGACCGGCGCGTTGGTGTGCACGAACGGCAGCGTGACGAACTCGGTGAACCCGCCGGTGCGCCGCTGGATCCCGGCGAGCAGCCGCAGGTGGCCCAGCCAGTGCTTCGGGGTGTCGACGTGGCCGTACATCATCGTCGAGGACGAGCGGATGCCCAGCTCGTGGGCGGCGGTGACCACTTCGACCCAGGTCGCGGCGGGCAGCTTGCCCTTGGTGAGCACCCAGCGCACCTCGTCGTCCAGGATCTCCGCCGCCGTGCCGGGGATCGAGTCCAGCCCGGCGTCCTTCGCCCGCAGCAGCCACTCGCGGACCGGCAGGCCGGTGCGGGTGGCCCCGTTGACCACCTCCATCGGGGAGAAGGCGTGCACGTGGATGCCCGGCACCCGCTCCTTCACCGCCCGCGCGATCTCGAAGTACGCGGTGCCCGGCAGGTCCGGGTGGATGCCGCCCTGCATGCACACCTCGGTCGCGCCCACCCGCCAGGCCTGCTCGGCCCGTTCGGCGACCTGCTCCAGCGAGAGGGTGTAGGCGTCGGCGTCGGTGCGGCGCTGCGCGAAGGCGCAGAACCGGCAGCCGGTGTAGCAGACGTTGGTGAAGTTGACGTTCCGGGTGACGCAGTACGTGACGTCCTCGCCGACGGTGTCGCGGCGCAGCTCGTCGGCGATCCGGGTCAGCGCGTCCAGCGCCTCGCCGTCGGCCTGGAAGAGGGCCAGCGCCTGGTCGTCGGTCAGCTTCTCCGGGTCGTCGGCGGCCGTGGACAGCGCGGACCGCAGCTCGGACTCCAGCCGGCGCGGGACGGGCTGCGCGGCCCGCTCGCGCAGCGACTCCCAGTCGCCGTACACGTCGTCGAAGTCGGAGCGCCGGTCGCCGGTGCGGCCCTCGGTGTCGACGGTGCGGAACAGGTCGGTGCGGCCGCCGCCGGTCATCGGCTCGTCCGGCTCCTGCCAGGGCAGGCCGGTCGGCCGGACGCCCTCCACGGCCAGGCCGGTGGCCGGGTCGGCGAGCGCGCGGACGTGCGGGAGCAGGCGCGGGTCCAGCCAGGGTTCGCCGCGCTTGAGGTACTCGGGGTAGATCGTCAGCCGCTCGCGCAGGGCGAACCCGGCGGCGGCGGTGCGTTCGGCCAGCTCTTCGACGTGCGGCCAGGGGCGCTCCGGGTTGACGTGGTCGGGCGTCAGCGGGGAGACGCCGCCCCAGTCGTCGATGCCCGCGCCGATCAGCAGCGCGTACTCGGCGTCCACCAGGTTCGGCGGGGCCTGGATCCGGGCGGCGGGGCCGAGCACCAGCCGGGCCACCGCCACCGCGGCCGCCAGCTCGGACAGTTCGGCGTCCGGCATGGCGCGCATCGCGGTGTCCGGCTTGGCCCGGAAGTTCTGCACGATCACCTCCTGCACGCCCTGGTAGGCGCGGGAGACCCGGCGGATCGCCAGCAGCGACTCGGCCCGCTCCTCGTACGTCTCGCCGATGCCGATCAGCACCCCGGTGGTGAACGGCACCGCGCTGCGCCCGGCGTCCTCCAGCACCCGCAGCCGGACGGCCGGCTCCTTGTCGGGCGAGCCGTGGTGCGGGCCGCCGGGCTCCGACCAGAGGCGGACGGCGGTGGTCTCCAGCATCATGCCCATCGACGGGGCGACCGGCTTGAGCCGCTGGAAGTCCGTCCAGGACAGCACCCCGGGGTTGAGGTGCGGCAGCAGCCCGGTCTCCTCCAGCACCCGCACCGCCATCGCCCGCACGTACGCCAGGGTGTCGTCGTAGCCGTGCGCGTCCAGCCACTCGCGGGCCTCCGGCCAGCGGTCCTCCGGCCGGTCGCCGAGCGTGAACAGGGCCTCCTTACAGCCCAGTTCGGCGCCCTTGCGGGCGATGTCCAGCACCTCGTCCGGCGACAGGTACAGCCCGTGCCCGTCCTTGCGCAGCCTGCCGGGCACGGTGACGAAGGTGCAGTAGTGACAGCGGTCCCGGCACAGCCTGGTCAGCGGGATGAACACCTTGCGCGAGTACGTGATGACCCCCGGGCGGCCCGCCTGCTCCAACCCGGCGTCCCGGACCCGGGCGGCGACCGCGCACAGCCCGGCGAGGTCCTCGCCGCGGGCCTGCAGCAGCACCGCGGCCTCCGCGGCGTCCAGCGCCACGCCGTCCCTGGCCCGGCGCAGCGCGCGCCGCATCGCGGTCGCGGTCGGGGCGGCGGGCGCAGCGGGCGCGGCGGACGGGGACGCGGACGGGGGCTGAGCGCTCATGTTCCCGACCCTACGCGAGAGGTAGCCCTGCGGGACTACACGACCCTGACGGCGTCTCAGGGTCGCAACACCCCGGATACAACGCGAGGCGTACCCGGATCTGCTGCCGCCGGGCGACGCCCGGATCCGCCCGCGGCGGCTCTAATGGACGGTGACAGCGCACAGGCACTCGAAAGGGGCTGCCGTGGAACACGACTCCGCCGCAGAACAGGACATGACGCCGCTCCGGATCGCTCCGCCCTCACCCGCCGGGCCGGCCGGAGGGCCCCGACGGCCCGCGAAGCGGCGCACCGCCGTCCGGGTCGGCGTTCCGGTGGCCGTCGCCGCCGCCGTCGCCACCGGCATCGGGCTGGTGCCCGCGCTCGCCAGCGACGAAGCGCCCGACCTGCCCGCGATCAGCGCCCAGGACCTCGTCGCCAAGGCGCTCGCCGCGGACACCGACACCTTCTCCGGCACCGTCCGGATCAGCGCCGACCTCGGCCTGCCCACCGCGCTCACCGACGCGGTGAGCGGCGCCGGCCCGATCGGCGAGCTCGCCCGCAACGCCGGCGCGCAGGTCGGCGGCGCCGACCCGAAGCTCAAGGCCGTCGAACTGCTCGGCGGCTCGCACACCCTGAGCATCGCCGCCGACGGGCCCGACCGGCAGCGGCTCACCCTGGCCGGCGAGAAGTCCGGCTACGAGCTGGTCCACGACGGCGACCAGCTGTGGGCCTACGACCGCGACTCCCAGCAGGCCCTGCACCTGACCGTCCCCGCGGGCGCCGCCGGGCACGGGCACTCCCCCGAGCCGGGCATCGGCTCCTTCACCCCGCAGGAGGTCGCCAAGCGCTTCCTGGAGCAGTCCGCCGCGACCACCTCCGTCGCCGTCAGCGGCACCGAGCGGGTCGCCGGGCACGACGCGTACCGGCTCAGCGTCAAGCCGAAGCAGTCCGGCTCCACCATCGACGAGATCCGGATCGCGGTCGACGCCGAGAAGGGCGTGCCGCTGGCCGTCCAGGTCCGCACGGTGGACGGCGCGACCGCGCTCGACGTCCGCTTCGGCTCGCTCTCCTACGCCAAGCCCGACGCCGCGACGTTCCGGTTCACCGCCCCCAAGGGCGCCAAGGTCACCGAGGCCCCCGCCGACGCCTTCTCCGCCGACCCGCTGCCCTCCGCCCCGCCCCGGCAGGGCACCCCGGGCACCCCGGGCACCGGGAACGCCACCACCATCGGCGAGGGCTGGACCACCGTCCTGCGCGGCGAGGCCGGTGCCGAGGCCGCGAAGGGCCTGGCCAAGTTCGCCGGCCGCCACGTCGACGGCGGCACCCTGGTCTCCACCCGCGTCGTCAACGCCCTGATCACCGACGACGGCCGCGTCTACCTCGGCGCGGTCACCCCGGAAACGCTGCAGAAGGCGGCCCGGTAGGAGCCTGTTCAGGGGCCCGGGGAAGGGCGGGCGGGAGTCCGCTGACGGTTCGCTGCCGGAGCGCGCACCGGCTTCGGGCCCCGTTCCCCGGGCCCCCGCACGCACCCGCGTCTCAGCGGGCGGCCCGCGTGGAGGCCGCCGCGAGGGCGAGGGCGGGGATGTCGGCCGGGGGTACCAGGAAGAGCGGGGACCAGCCGGCGGTGACCAGGCGGACGCCGGCGGTGAGGCCGTGCAGGCTGGCCCGGTGCGAGCGGCGGATCTCGACCCGGTCGAGGCGGTAGGGCGGGAGGAGGTCGACGGGTTCGCCTCCGGCGGGCTGCCAGCGGATCACCGCCGGTACTCCGGGTGCCCTGGTGATGCTCAGTTCCCCGCGCTGCGACCCGCACGCCTCCCGCCGCACCGCGGGAACACGGCGGAGCAGGGGGCGGGCGAGGTGCACCATCGGAGTTCCTCCCGCGCGCCGGGACAGCTGCGGCCGGGTCGCGCAGCACGGACGTTAGCAGCCCGGGAGTCCGGTTGAGGAGATGCCGAGGAGGCGTTCTTCCCCGGTGCCCGGCCGGGGCCGGGCCTTGACGCGGGCTCGGGCCGGACGGTGGGATGGTGGGCCGCCGCGGACCGTTCGTCCGTTGTCCGCCCGCCCGTCCGTTCGACCCCGCTGGAGTGCCGTGCCGATCCACCGCCGCCGGGTCCTGCTGGGTGCCGTGGCCGCCCTGGGCGCCACCGCGCTGGCCAGGTACGGTTCGGCGGCGGCGAGTTCGGCGAGCGGTCCGGCCGGGCTGCTGGAGGTCGCCACGGGCTGGACGGCGGGTCCGGAGCGGAGCGGGTTGCAGGCCCTGCTGGCCGCGTTGAAGGGCCGGGCCCCGGACGTCACCTTCGTGGCCGGCGACGACTCCGACCCGGCCCGGTCCGATCTCGCCGCCCGGCTCGCCGACGGCCCGCCGCCCGACAGCCTCCGATGTTCCGGCGGCGACGAACTCGCCGAACTGGCACCCCACTTGGAACCCCTGGACGGTCTCGCCGCGGCCCGCGGCTGGACGTCCCCGCTGCCCGGGGCGCTGCTGCCCCGGCTACGGGCCGGCGGGGCCCTGTACGCCGTCCCGGCGGGGGCCAGGCGGACCAACCTGCTGTGGACCAACCCGCAACTGCTGTCGGCCGCCGGCGCCGCCATCCCGCCCCGGGACACCGACGCGCTGCTGGCCCGGCTGCGGCAGGTCGCCGCCACCGGCACCACCCCGCTCGCCGTCGGCGGCCCCGCCGAGGTGCTGCACCTGGCCGAGACGGTCCTGCTCGCCGCGCACGGCCCCGACGCCTTCGCCGCGCTCTGGCGACCCGGCGGGCCCTGGCGCACCGCCGAGGTCACCGGCGCCCTGCGCACCCTGGACGCCCTGCTGGCGTTCGCCGCCCCGCCCGCCCCCGGCGCCGACTGGACCGACGCGGCCCGGCTGCTGGGCACCGGCCGGGCCGGGTACCTGCTGACCGGCGACTGGGCGGACACCTGGCTGCGCGAGGACCTCGGGCTGCGCCCCGGCACCGACTACGGCTGGAGCGCCGCCCCCGGCACCGGGGGCCTGTTCCAGTCCCGGGCCGACGTCTTCGCCCTGCCGCGCGGGGCCCGCAACCGCCCGGCCGCGATCGCCTGGCTCGACGTCTGCGCCGGCCTCGACGGGCAGGTCGCGCTGAACGGCGCCCGCGCCGCCGTCCCCGCCCGCACCGACCTGTCCGACGCCACCCGCACCCTGTTCGGCCCGTACGCCCGCTGGTCGCTGGACGAGTGGCGCACCCGGCGCCCGGTCGACTCGCTCACCCACGGCGGGCTGCTCGCCCCGCGCCGCCGGGCCGCCGCGCTGGCCGCCGCGCGCGACTTCACCGGGCACCGCGACGTCGCCCGGCTGGCCCGCGACCTCGCCGCGCTCTGACCGCCGGCCGGTCCGCCGCTCTGACCGCCGATCGGCCCGCCGGTCAGCCCGCGACCGGCACCGGCACCGGCACCCGCCGGCGCTCGGCCCGCATCCGGCGCAGCGCGTCCGCGCTCAGCAGCACCAGCGCCACCCACACCAGGGCGAAGCCCGCCCAGCGGGCCGGCGCCATCGACTCGTGGAACACCGTGACGCCGATCAGGAACTGCGACACCGGCGCCAGGTACTGCAGCAGCCCGAGCGTGGTCAGCGGCACCCGCAGCGCCGCCGCGCCGAAGCACATCAGCGGCACCGCCGTGATCACCCCGCTGAGCACCAGCAGCGCGCTGTGCCCCCAGCCGTCGTGCCCGAGGCTGCCCTCGCCGCGCACCCCCAGGTACACCAGGAAGGCCAGCGCGAACGGGAACATCACCGCGCTCTCCACCGCGAGGCTCTCCGCGCCGCCCAGGCCGACCTTCTTCTTGATCAGGCCGTAGGTGGCGAACGAGAACGCCAGGGTGAGCGCGATCCACGGCGGGCGGCCGTACGCCACGGTGAGCACCAGCACGGCCACGGCGCCCACGCCGACCGCGGCCCACTGCGCCGGGCGCAGTCGCTCGCGCAGCACCAGCACGCCGAAGGCGATGGTCACCAGCGGGTTGATGAAGTAGCCGAGGCTGGTCTCCACCACGTGCCCGGAGTTGACGCCCCAGATGTAGACGCCCCAGTTGACCGAGACGGTGACCGCGGCCAGCGCCAGCAGGGCCAGTCGGCGGGGCTGGCGCAGCAGCGGCCGGATCCAGCCCCAGCGGCGGCGCACCAGCAGCATCGCGGCGACCGCGACCAGCGACCACACCATCCGGTTGGCCAGGATGTCGACCGCCCCGGCGGGCTCCAGCAGCGGCCAGAACAGCGGGAAGAGCCCCCACATCCCGTACGCCGCGAAGCCGTTCCACAACCCGACCCTGGCCTCCCGCGAACCCTCCGCCATGGCCTGCCCTTCACCCGCACGCTGTCATGTCAACCGAAAGGTAGCGGTCCGCGGGCCGGGATGTCATCCCCATAAGCCGATGATGGTGCTGACAGGCCGGGGCCCGGGGGACGCCGCTCCCCCGGGCCCCGGCTGCGGTCCGCTACGCGTCCACCGTCCAGGTGCTGGAGCCGGCCAGCAGCGCGGCGAGGTCGCCCCGGCCCTGCTGCTGCTCGGCGCGGGTGAGCTGCTCGGCCATCAGGGCGTCGTAGACCGGGCGGTCCACGTCGCGCAGGACGCCGATCGGGGTGTGGTGCAGGGTGTCCGCGTCGGCGAGGCGGGTGAGCGCGAAGGCGGTGGAGGGGCCGGCCGCGTGCGCGTCGTGGACGATCGCGGTGCCCTCGGAGCGGGGGGCGATCCGCAGCTCGCCGTCGGCGCCGCGGACCACGTGCCGGTCCGCGCCGACCAGCACCGGCTGCCCGTGCTCCAGCCGGATCAGGGCCTCGTCGCGGGTGCCGGGCTCCTTGAGGATCTCGAAGGCGCCGTCGTTGAAGATGTTGCAGTTCTGGTAGATCTCCACCAGCGCGGTGCCCTCGTGCCGCGCGGCGGCCCGCAGCACGGACTGCAGGTGCTGCCGGTCGGAGTCGATGGTGCGGGCCACGAAGGTCGCCTCGGCGCCGAGGGCGAGCGAGAGCGGGTTGAACGGGGCGTCGAGCGAGCCCATCGGCGTCGACTTGGTGATCTTGCCGACCTCGCTGGTGGGCGAGTACTGCCCCTTGGTCAGCCCGTAGATCCGGTTGTTGAACAGCAGGATCTTCAGGTTGACGTTGCGCCGCAGCGCGTGGATCAGGTGGTTGCCGCCGATCGAGAGCGCGTCGCCGTCACCGGTGACCACCCACACCGACAGGTCGGGGCGGGAGGCGGCCAGGCCGGTGGCGATCGCCGGGGCGCGCCCGTGGATCGAGTGCATGCCGTAGGTGTTCATGTAGTACGGGAAGCGCGAGGAGCAACCGATCCCGGAGACGAAGACGGTGTTCTCGCGCCGGATGCCCAGCTCCGGCATGAAGGACTGGACGGCCGCGAGGATCGCGTAGTCGCCGCAGCCCGGGCACCAGCGCACCTCCTGGTCCGTCTTGAAGTCCTTCGCGGACTGCGGGCCGTCCGCCTTGGGGACCAGGCGCAGGGCGGGGAAGTCGGTCATCGGGTCTCCTCCGCGTCGAGGCTGCCGAGCGCGGCGTGCAGCACGTCGGCGAGTTGGGCGGCCTTGAACGGCAGGCCGCGGACCTGGTTGTACGACTGGGCGTCGACGAGGTACTCGGCGCGCAGCAGCAGGGCGAGCTGGCCGAGGTTCATCTCGGGGACGATCACCTTCTCGTAGCGCTCCAGCACCGCGCCCAGGTTGGCCGGGAACGGGTTGAGGTGGCGCAGGTGGGCCTGGGCGACGCGGCCGCCGTCGGCCCGCACCCGGCGCACCGCGGCGGTGATCGGGCCGTAGGTGGAGCCCCAGCCGAGCACCAGGACGCGGGCCTCGCCGCTCGGGTCGTCGACCTCGACGTCCGGGACGACGATGTTGTCGACCTTGGCCTGGCGGGTGCGCACCATGAAGTCGTGGTTGGCCGGGTCGTAGGAGATGTTGCCGGTGCCGTCCTGCTTCTCGATGCCGCCGATCCGGTGTTCCAGGCCGGGCGTGCCGGGGACGGCCCACGGGCGGGCCAGCGTGTGCGGGTCGCGCTGGTAGGGGCGGAAGGCGCCGTCGGGGCCGTTCGGCTCGGTGGCGAACTCGACGCGCAGGTCCGGGAGTTCGTCGACCTCCGGGAGCTTCCACGGCTCGGAGCCGTTGGCCAGGTAGCCGTCCGAGAGCAGGAACACCGGGGTGCGGTAGGTGAGCGCGATCCGGGCCGCGTCCAGCGCCGCGGTGAAGCACTCGGCGGGCGTCGCGGGCGCCACGATCGGCACCGGGGCCTCGCCGTTGCGGCCGAACATCGCCTGCAGCAGGTCGGCCTGCTCGGTCTTGGTGGGCAGGCCGGTGGACGGGCCGCCGCGCTGGATGTCGACGATCACCAGCGGCAGTTCCAGCGACACCGCCAGGCCGATGGTCTCCGACTTCAGCGCCACGCCGGGCCCAGAGGTCGTCGTCACGCCCAGCGCGCCGCCGAACGCCGCGCCCAGCGCCGCGCCGATGCCCGCGATCTCGTCCTCGGCCTGGAAGGTGCGCACGCCGAAGTTCTTGTGCCGGGAGAGCTCGTGCAGGATGTCCGAGGCCGGGGTGATCGGGTACGAGCCGAGGAACACCGGCAGGCCGGAGCGCTCGCCGGCCGCCACCAGGCCGTACGACAGCGCCAGGTTGCCGGAGATGTTGCGGTAGGTGCCGGGGGCGAGCTTGGCCGGCGGCACCTCGTAGGAGACCGCGAAGTCCTCGGTGGTCTCGCCGAAGTTCCACCCCGCCCGGAACGCCGTCACGTTGGCCTCGGCGATCTGCGGCTTCTTGGCGAACTTCTGCCGCAGGAACAGCTCGGTGCCGTGGGTGGGCCGGTGGTACATCCAGGACAGCAGGCCGAGCGCGAACATGTTCTTCGCCCGCTCGGCGTCCTTGCGGGCCAGGCCGCTGTCCTTGAGCGCCTCCAGGGTCAGCGCGGTCAGCGGCACCGGGTGCAGCCGGAACGCCTCCAGCGAGCCGTCCTCCAGCGGCGAGGCGGCGTAGCCGACCTTCGCCAGCGCGCGCTTGGTGAACTCGTCGGTGTTGACGATGATCTCCGCGCCGGCCGGCAGGTCCGGCAGGTTGGCCTTCAGCGCCGCCGGGTTCATCGCCACCAGCACGTCGGGCGCGTCGCCCGGGGTGAGGATGTCGTGGTCGGCGAAGTGCAGCTGGAAGCTGGAGACGCCCGGCAGGGTCCCTGCGGGGGCCCGGATCTCGGCCGGGAAGTTCGGCAGCGTGGACAGGTCGTTGCCGAACGCCGCCGTCTCCGAGGTGAACCGGTCGCCGGTGAGCTGCATGCCGTCGCCCGAGTCGCCCGCGAAGCGGATGATCACCCGGTCCAGCCGGCGGATCGGCTTGGCCGGCCGCCCTGGCCCCGAGCGGGCGGACGCGGCCGGGCCCTCGCCGTCCGGGCCGTCCACTGCTTCTGACTGATCGACCTGACTGGTCACTGCCGCGGACCTCCTCGTCGGGGAACCAGCAGCGGGCGTGAGCCGTGTGCCCCGTCCGCCTGGCGCACCAAGGGAATCCTAAGCGGGTGGAGCGCGCCTGGAGGGGAACTCGCGCAGACCGCTCCGGCCGGGTCAGCGGGCCGTCAGGACTCCAGGTAGGCCAGGACGGCCAGCACCCGCCGGTGGTCCTCCTGGCTCTGGCCCAGGCCCAGCTTCTGGAAGATGTTCGACACGTGCTTCTCCACCGCGCCGTCCGACACCACCAGCTGCTTGGCGATCGCCGCGTTGGTCCGGCCCTCCGCCATCAGGCCCAGCACCTCGCGCTCGCGCGGCGTCAGGCCCACCAGCGTGTCGACCTGGCGGCTGCGGCTGAGCAGCTGCTGCACCACCTCCGGGTCGAGCGCGGTGCCGCCCCGGGCGACCCGGTCCACCGCCTCGACGAACTCGCGGACCTCGGCGACCCGGTCCTTGAGCAGGTAGCCCACGCCGCGGGTGGATCCGGCCAGCAGCTCGCTCGCGTACTGCTCCTCGACGTGCTGGGAGAGCACCAGCACGCCCAGCCCCGGGTGGCGGCCGCGCAGCTCCACGCAGGCCCGCACCCCCTCGTCGGTGTGCGTCGGCGGCATCCGCACGTCCGCCACCACCACGTCGGGCAGGGCCCCCTCGGCGTGCAGGGCGTCGATCGTCCGCACCAGGGCGTCGCCGTCCCCGACGCCCGCCACGACCTCCATCCCACGGTCCGTCAGCAGCCGTGTCAGCCCCTCCCGGAGCAGCACGGAATCCTCGGCGATCACCACGCGCAACATGGGACAGACCCTAGCGCGCGGCGGGCGGGCGCCGGGCGGGACCGCTACATCGTGCGGATCGCCACGGTGTCGCACAGCTCTTGGAGGGCGGCCTTGGCCGGGCAGTCGGGCAGCGTCTCCAGCAGCGCCCGGGCTTCCTCGGCGTAGCGCAGCGTCTCGCGGCGGGCCCGCTCCAGCGCCGGGTGCCGGCGCAGCAGGCGCAGCGCCTCGGCGTGCGCCTCGTCGTCGGCGGCGAGGTCGGTGTCGAGCAGTTCGCGCAGCCGGGCGTCCTCGGGGTCGGCCGGGTCGGCGGGCAGCTGGCGCAGCATCAGCACCGGCAGGGTGGGGACGCCCTCGCGCAGGTCGGTGCCGGGGGTCTTGCCGGACTCGTGACCGTCGCTGGCGATGTCCAGGACGTCGTCGGCGAGCTGGAAGGCGGTGCCGATCCGCTCGCCGTACTGGGTGAGCAGCTCGACGATCCACGGCTCGGCGCCGGCCATCAGCGAGCCGAAGCGGCAGGAGACGGCGATCAGCGAGCCGGTCTTGCCGGCGATCACGTCCAGGTAGTGGCGCAGCGGGTCGTCCTCGGGGCGCGGCCCGGCGGTCTCCAGGATCTGGCCGGTGACCAGCCGCTCGAAGGCGTCGGACTGGATCCGGACGGCCTCCGGGCCGAGGTCGGAGAGCACCTGCGAGGCGCGGGAGAACAGGAAGTCGCCGGTGAGGATGGCCACCGAGTTGTCCCAGCGGTTGTTGGCGCTGGGGGCGCCGCGCCGCACCGGCGCCTCGTCCATCACGTCGTCGTGGTACAGCGTGGCGAGGTGGGTCAGCTCGACCACCACGGCGGAGGGCACCACGCCGGGCGCCGCGGGGTCGCCGAACTGCGCGGCGAGCATCACCAGCAGCGGCCTGAACCGCTTGCCCCCGGCCTCGATGAGGTGGCTGGCGGTCACCGTGATGAAGGGCACGTCGCTCTTGACGGCCTCGATCAGGGCGGCCTCCACGGCCTCCATCCCGGCCTGGACGTCACGGGTCAGATCGCGGTCCTGCACGCTCAGCCCGAAGGGCCCCACGACGGTCACGCTGACCACTCCTGTCCCTGGTCGATCCAGCGGGCCGGTCCCTCAGCCTCGCCGATGCACATACAAGGCAGCGTATCCGGTCCCGAGTGGATCACTGCACGGGCATGGGCCCGACTTCCCCGGTGGCGGGAGGCGGGCCGCGGACGGTCCCGGCCGCGCCGCTCCACGCCTCCGGCCCCCACCCGGGGCGGGCGGGGGCCGGAGGCGGGCGGAGCGGTCAGCGGACGAACACCGAGGCCTTGGAGGCCAGGTCGAGGAAGTACTGCGGGAGCAGGCCGAGACCGAGGGTGACCAGCACGCCGACGCCGATGGCGGTGGCGGTGAGCGGGCTGGGGACGGCCACGGCGGGGCCGGACGGCTGCGGGTCGGAGAAGAACATCAGCACGACGACCCGGATGTAGAAGAACGCGGCGACCGCCGAGGACAGCACGCCGACGATGACCAGCGGGGTGGCCCCGCCCTCGGCCGCGGCCTGGAAGACCGCGAACTTGCCGGTGAACCCGGAGGTCAGCGGGATGCCCGCGAAGGCCAGCAGGAACAGCGCGAACACCGCCGCCAGCAGCGGCGAACGGCGGCCCAGACCGGCCCAGTTGGACAGGTGGGTGGCCTCGCCCTTGGAGTCCCGCACCAGGGTGACCACGGCGAAGGCGCCGAGCGTCACGAAGGAGTACGCCAGCAGGTAGAAGAGGACCGCCGCCACGCCGCGCCGGTCGGTGGCGATCAGGCCGGTCAGGATGAAGCCGGCGTGCGCGACCGAGGAGTAGGCCAGCAGCCGCTTCACGTCCTGCTGGGTGATCGCCAGCACCGCGCCGACCACCATGGTGAGGATCGCCACGCCCCACATGACGGGCCGCCAGTCCCAGCGCAGGCCGGGGAAGGCCACGTAGAACAGCCGCAGCAGGGCACCGAACGCGGCGGTCTTGGTGGCGGCCGCCATGAAGCCGGTGACCGGCGTCGGGGCGCCCTGGTAGACGTCCGGCGTCCAGGAGTGGAACGGCACCGCGCCGACCTTGAACAGCAGGCCGACGGCCAGCATGGCCAGGCCGATCAGCAGCAGCGCGTCGTTCTGGGTGGTGACGGCCAGCGCCGGGGTGACCTGGGAGACCCCGGAGACCACGTCGGCGATCTCGCCGAGCTGCAGCGAGCCCGCGTAGCCGTACACCAGGGCGGTGCCGAACAGGAAGAACGCCGAGGCGAACGCGCCCAGCAGGAAGTACTTGACGGCCGCCTCCTGCGAGATCAGGCGGCGGCGCCGGGCGAGCGCGCACATCAGGTACAGCGGGAGGGAGAGCACCTCCAGCGCCACGAACATGGTCAGCAGGTCGTTCGAGGCGGGGAAGAGCAGCATGCCGCCGACCGCGAACAGGGTCAGCGGGTAGATCTCGGTGGTGCGCATGCCCTCGCGGGTCGCGTCGCGCTCCTGCTCGCCGCCGGGGACGGCCGCGGCCTGGGCGGCGAACGCGTCCACCCGGTGGCCGTTGATCCGCGGCTCCAGCCGGCCCTCCGCGTAGGTGAGCACCGCCAGCACCGCGGTCAGCAGGATCACGCCCTGCAGGAACAGCGCCGGGCCGTCGATGGCGACCGCGCCCATCGCCAGCAGGCCGGCCTTGGTGGTGCCGTGGCCCTGGGCGGCCAGCACCACCACGGCGGCGAAGGCGCCGACCAGGCCGAGCAGCGACACGCCCAGCTGGGCGGAGGCGCGGGCCCGGCGGGGCAGGAACGCCTCGACCAGCACGCCGATCAGCGCGGCGCCGAACACCGCCAGCATCGGCGAGAGCTGCCCGTACTCGATGTGCGGGGCGGGGATGCTCGGGCTGTTGCCGCCGGCGGCGGCCAGCGCGTGGACGGGCATCACTTCTGCTCACCTCCTTCGTTGGTGGCGGCGACCGGGTGGGCCGGCGCGGGGTCGGTGCGGTGGACCTGGCTGAGGGTGTCGTCCACGGCCGGGTTCACCATGTCGGTGAGCGGCTTCGGGTAGACGCCCAGCAGCAGGGTCAGGGCCACCAGCGGGGCGACGACGGCCAGTTCGCGGGCCTTCAGGTCGGGCATGCCCTCGACCGGGGCCTTCACCGGGCCGGTCATGGTGCGCTGGTACAGCAGCAGGGCGTACAGCGCGGCCAGCACGATGCCGGAGGTCGCCACGACGCCGATCGCCGGGTAGCGGCTGAAGGTACCGACCAGGACCAGGAACTCGCTGACGAACGGGCCCATGCCGGGCAGCGACAGGGTGGCCAGGCCGCCCAGCAGGAAGGTGCCGGCCAGCACCGGGGCGACCTTCTGCACGCCGCCGTAGTCGGCGATCAGGCGGGAGCCGCGGCGGGAGATCAGGAAGCCCGCCACCAGCATCCACGCGGCGGTGGAGATGCCGTGGTTGACCATGTAGAGCGTCGCGCCGGACTGGCCCTGGCTGGTCATCGCGAAGACGCCCAGGATGATGAACCCGAAGTGCGAGATGGACGCGTAGGCGACGAGCCGCTTGATGTCCTTCTGGCCGATCGCGACCAGCGCGCCGTAGACGATGCCGACCAGCGCCAGCACCATGATCACCGGGGCGAAGGTCTTGGACGCGTCCGGGAACAGGCCCAGGCAGAAGCGCAGCATCGCGAAGGTGCCGACCTTGTCGACCACCGCGGTGATCAGCACGGCCGTCCCGGCGGTGGACTCGCCCATCGCGTTCGGCAGCCAGGTGTGCAGCGGCCACATCGGGGCCTTCACCGCGAAGGCGAAGAAGAAGCCGAGGAACAGCGCCCGCTGCGCGTTCGGGCCGATCACCAGCTTGCCGGAGGAGATCGCGTCGGTCAGCGCGGTCAGGCTGAACGTCGCCTGGCCCTGGTCGCCGGCCGCCACGTACAGGCCGACCACGGCGGCCAGCATGACCAGGCCGCCGAGCAGGTTGTACAGCAGGAACTTGACGGCCGCGTAGGAGCGCTGGCGGTCCGAGTCGGGGCCGCCGGCCCGGTCGCCGAAGCCGCCGATCAGGAAGTACATCGGGATCAGCATGGCTTCGAAGAACACGTAGAACACGAAGACGTCGGTGGCCAGGAAGGACACCAGCACCATCGCCTCGACGGCCAGGATCAGCGCGAAGAACGCCTGGGTGCGCCGCTTGGACTCGAACGAGCCCTCGGGGGCGGCGGGGTCGGCGTCGTGCCAGCCCGCCAGCATCACCAGCGGCACCAGGACGGCGGTCAGCAGCACCAGGGCGGTGCCGATGCCGTCCGCGCCGAGCGAGAAGCTGATCCCGAAGGAGCGGATCCAGGAGTAGGACTCGGTCAACTGGTAGCGGGCGCCGCCGGGTTCGAAGGAGGCGGCGACCGCGGCGGCCAGGCCGAGGGTGAGGACGGAGACCGCCAGCGCGACGGCCTTGGTGGTGCGCCGCCGGGCCGCGTCGGTCCCGGCCGGGAGGGCGGCGGTGAGCACCGCTCCGGCGGCCGGGACGGCACAGGTGGCGGAGAGGAGGTAGCTCATCAGACCGACCTCATCAGGAGAGTGGAGGCGACCAGCACCAGCGTGCCGCCGAACATGGAGAGCGCGTACGTGCGGACGTAGCCGGTCTGGATCCGGCGCAGCCGGCTGGAGATCCCGCCGATCGCGGCGGCCAGGCCGTTGACGAAGCCGTCCAGGCCCCGGCTGTCGAACCAGACCAGGGTGGCGGCCAGCGCCGAGCCGGGGCGGACCAGGACGGCGTGGTTGAAGTCGTCCTGGAGCAGGTCGCGGCGGGCGGCCCGGGTGAGCAGCGAGCCGATCGGCGCCTTGACCGGGACGGGGTTCCGGCCGTACATCTGCCAGGCCAGGGCGGCGCCCACGAGCATGCAGACGGTGGCGAGGCCGGTGACGGTCCACTGGCTCAGCGGGGAGTCGCCCTCGGCGTGGCCGGTGACCGGCTCCAGCCAGTGCAGGAAGGAGTTCCCGTAGACGAACAGGCCGCCCGCGAAGACCGAACCGAAGGCCAGCACGATCATCGGGACGGTCATCGACTTCGGGGACTCGTGCGGGTGCGGGTCGTTGCCCTCGGCGTCGGGCTGCCAGCGCTTCTCGCCGAAGAAGGTCAGCACCATCACCCGGGTCATGTAGAACGCGGTGATCGCGGCGCCGAGCAGGGCGCACAGGCCGAGGATCCAGCCCTCGGTGCCGCCCTTGGCGAACGCCGCCTCGATGATCTTGTCCTTGGAGAAGAAGCCGGACAGGCCCGGGAAGCCGATGATCGCCAGGTAGCCGAGGCCGAAGGTGGCGAAGGTGACCGGCATGTACGTGCGCAGGCCGCCGTAGTGCCGCATGTTCACCTCGTCGTTCATGCCGTGCATGACCGACCCGGCGCCGAGGAACAGCCCGGCCTTGAAGAAGCCGTGGGTGACCAGGTGCATGATCGCGAAGGCGTAGCCGATCGGGCCCAGGCCCGCCGCCATGATCATGTAGCCGATCTGCGACATGGTCGAGCCCGCCAGGGCCTTCTTGATGTCGTCCTTGGCGCAACCGACGACCGCACCGAACAGCAGCGTCACCGTACCGACCACCACCACGGCGGTCTGCGCGTCCGGCGCCAGGTTGAAGATCGCGCCGGAGCGGACGATCAGGTAGACGCCCGCGGTGACCATGGTGGCCGCGTGGATCAGGGCCGAGACCGGGGTCGGGCCCTCCATCGCGTCGCCCAGCCAGGACTGCAGCGGCACCTGCGCGGACTTGCCGCAGGCCGCCAGCAGCAGCATCAGGCCGATCGCGGTGAGCTTGCCCTCGCTCGCGCCGCCCGCGCCGGCGAAGACCGGCTGGAAGGCGAAGGAGCCGAACTCGACGAACATCAGCATGATCGCGATGGACAGGCCCATGTCGCCGACCCGGTTGACGATGAACGCCTTCTTGGCGGCCGTCGCGGCGCTCGGCTTGTGCTGCCAGAACCCGATCAGCAGGTAGGACGCGAGGCCCACGCCCTCCCAGCCCAGGTACAGCAGCAGGTAGTTGTCGGCCAGGACCAGCACCAGCATGGCGGCCAGGAACAGGTTCAGGTAGGCGAAGAAGCGGCGGCGGCGCTCGTCGTGCGCCATGTAGCCCACCGAGTACAGGTGGATCAGGGTGCCGACGCCGGTGATCAGCAGGACGAAGGTGATCGAGAGCTGGTCGAGCTGGAAGGAGACGTCGGCCTGGAAGCCGTTCACCGGGATCCAGCTGAACAGCCGCTCGGTGACGGCGCGGTGCTCGGCGTCCCGGCCGAGCATGTCCGCGAACAGGGTCAGGCCGAAGGCGAAGGACAGCGCGGCCAGGGCCGTCGCGATCCAGTGCCCGAACCGGTCCAGGGCCCGTCCGCCGAGCAGCAGCAGGGCAGCGCCGGCCAGCGGCGCCGCGATCAGCAGCGGAATGAGAGAGTTCACTGAGGGGCCCTCCGCCTACAGCTTCATCAGGTTGCTGTCGTCGACCGAAGCGGAGTGCCTGGTCCGGAAGATGGAGACGATGATGGCGAGGCCGACCACGACCTCGGCCGCCGCGACCACCATCGTGAAGAACGCGAGGATCTGCCCGTCCAGGTTGCCGTGCATCCGGGAGAAGGTGACCAGCGCCAGGTTCGAGGCGTTCAGCATCAGCTCCACGCACATGAACAGCACGATCGCGTTGCGCCGCAGCAGCACCCCGGAGGCACCGATGGTGAACAGCAGCGCGGCGAGGTACAGGTAGTTGGCCGGGTTCACTCCGCCTCCTCCTTGGTCGGGGTCGGCACGGTCTCCAGCGCCTGGCGCGGCCCGGTGACCTTGGGACGGGCGGAGGACGGGCGGCCCAGCCAGTCGGCCGTGGTCTCCTCCAGCTCCGCCATCCGCGCGAGCATCTCCTGGCTGACGTCGCGGACCTGGCCGCGCTCGCGCAGGGTGCCCATCACCGAGTCCTCGGCTACGGTGCCGTCCGGCAGCAGCGCCGGGACGTCCACCGCGTTGTGCCGGGCGTACACGCCGGGGGCGGGCAGCGGCGGCACCTGGATGTTGTCCTTGACCCGCTGCGCGGCCAGCTGGCGCTGGGTCAGCGGGGCGCGGACCTTCTCGCGGTGGGTCAGCACCATCGCGCCGACCGCCGCGGTGATCAGCAGCGCGCTGGTCACCTCGAACGCCCACACGTACTTGGTGAAGATCAGCCGGGCCAGGCCCTGCACGTTGCCCTCGGCGTTCGCCTCGGACAGGCCGGTGAAGTTCCGCAGGTGCGCGTTGGCCAGGCCGGCGATCAGCAGCACGCCGAAGCCCAGGCCGCAGAGGACCGCGGCGACCCGCTGGCCCTTCAGCCGCTCCTTGAGCGAGTCGGCCGTCGAGACGCCGACCAGCATCACCACGAACAGGAACAGCATCATGATCGCGCCGGTGTAGACCACGATCTGCACCACGCCCAGGAACACCGCGCCCTGCGCCAGGTAGCAGACCGCCAGCGCCAGCATGGTCGCCGCCAGGCAGAGCGCCGAGTGCACGGCCTTCTTCATCAGCAGCATGCCGAGCGCGCCGCCGACCGCGATCACGGCCAGCACCCAGAACTGCACGGCCTCGCCGGTGGAGGTCATGACCGCTCCTCCTTCTCGCGGTCGTGCCGCTCCTGCTGGACGGTGCCGGGCGCCGCGCCGGTGATCTCGCCCCGGTAGTACGCGCCCTCGTCGGCGCCCGGGAAGATCGAGTGCGGGGAGTCGACCATGCCCTCGGTCAGCCCGACCAGCAGCTGCTCCTTGGTGAAGATCAGGTCCTGCCGGGAGGAGTCCGCGAGCTCGTACTCGTTGGTCATGGTCAGCGCCCGGGTCGGGCACGCCTCGACGCACAGCCCGCACAGGATGCAGCGGGCGTAGTTGATCTGGTAGACCGCGCCGTAGCGCTCACCGGGCGAGTAGCGCTCCTCGTCCCGGTTGTCGGCGCCCTCGACGTAGATCGCGTCGGCCGGACAGGCCCAGGCGCACAGCTCGCAGCCCACGCACTTCTCCAGGCCGTCCGGGTGCCGGTTCAGCTGGTGACGGCCGTGGAAGCGCGGAGCGGTGGGCTTCTTGTACTCCGGGTACTGCTCGGTGAGCCGCTTCTTGAACATGGCCTTGAAGGTCACGCCGAAGCCGGCGGCCGGCCCGAGGATCGACTTGTCTGACGACTCGTCAGGCATCTCGGATCAGCTCCCTTCGGAATGGTCGGCCCCGTTGAGGGCGTCCTGGAGTTGCGGGGTCCGGCGGCGGCGGCGCGGGACGGGCGGCAGTTCCTGCCCGGGCAGCGGCGGTACGGGGTAGCCCCCGGCCATCGGGTCGAACGCGGGGGCCGGCTCCGGCTCCGGCCCGGGCTTCCTGCGCAGCAGGTCGACGACCAGCGCGACCAGCAGGACCGCGGCCAGCGGCGCGCCGACGTACAGCACCACCTTGGCGAAGTCGTAGCCCTCGTTGCGCAGCGCCCGCACGGTGGCCACCATCACCAGCCACACCAGCGAGACCGGGATCAGCACCTTCCAGCCGAGCTTCATGAACTGGTCGTAGCGCAGCCGGGGCAGGGTGCCGCGCAGCCAGATGAAGAAGAACAGCAGCAGCTGGATCTTCAGCACGATCCACAGCATCGGCCACCAGCCGTGGTTCGCGCCCTCCCAGAAGGTCGAGACCGGCCACGGAGCGCGCCAGCCGCCCAGGAACAGCGTGGAGGCGACCGCCGAGACGGTGACCATGTTGACGTACTCGGCCAGCATGAACATCGCGAACTTCAGCGAGGAGTACTCGGTGTTGAAGCCGCCGACCAGCTCGCCCTCGGCCTCCGGGAGGTCGAACGGCGCGCGGTTGGTCTCGCCGACCATCGCGATGACGTACACGATGAACGACACCGGCAGCAGCACCGCGAACCAGGTCGGCTGCTGCGAGGAGACGATCTCCGAGGTCGACATCGAGCCCGAGTAGATGAACACCGCCGCGAACGACAGGCCCATCGCGATCTCGTAGCTGATCATCTGCGCGGAGGAGCGGATGCCGCCCAGCAGCGGGTACGTCGAACCGGACGACCAGCCCGCCAGCACGATGCCGTAGATGCCCACCGAGGCGGTGGCCAGGATGTACAGCAGCGCGATCGGCAGGTCGGTCAGCTGGAGCGGCGTGCGGGTGCCGAAGATCGACACCTGGTTGTCGGCCGGGCCGAACGGGATCACCGCGAACGCCATGAACGCGGGGATCGCCGCGACGACCGGCGCCAGCACGTAGACCGCCTTGTCGGCGCCCTTGACCACCAGGTCTTCCTTCAGCGCCAGCTTCACGCCGTCGGCCAGCGACTGCAGCAGGCCCCACGGGCCGTGCCGGTTCGGGCCGATCCGCAGCTGCATCCAGGCGACCACCTTGCGCTCCCAGACGATGGCGATCAGCACCGTCAGGACCAGGAACGCGAAGCAGAACACCGCCTTCAGCAGCACCAGCCACCACGGGTCGCGGCCGAAGAAGCCGAGCGTGTCGGCGGCCGCCAGGGGCGCGGCGAGCGGGGCAGCGAGGGGGCTCATGATTCCTCCGCCGGGGCGATGGTGACCAGGTGGCCGACCGTGGTGCCGAGCGCGCGGTACGCGCCGCCGTCCGGCGTCGAGTTGAGCGGCAGCCAGACCGTGCGGTCCGGCATCGCGTCGGTGACCTCCAGCGGCAGGGTCAGCGACCCGGCCGGGCCGGTGACCCGCAGCGCGCCGCTCGCGCCGACCTCGGCGGCGGTGGCGGCGGACAGCCGGGCCACGGCGGCGTGCCGGGTGCCGGCCAGGTGGGTGTCGCCCTCCTGCAGCGAGCCGTTGTCCAGCAGCATCCGGTGCCCGGCCAGCACGGCCTGCCCGGTCGCGGGACGGGGCAGCGCGGCGGGCAGCGCGGCGGGCGCGGCCGGGCGGTCGCCCGCCCACGGGGTGAAACGGTCCAGCTCCAGCCGGGCCGCGCGGACGTCGGGCAGGCCGATCGGCCGGTCCAGCGCGTCCGCGACCATGTTCAGCACCCGGACGTCGGAGTGCAGGTGGCGCTGCATCAACTGGTCGGGCTTGAGCGCCGCTTCGAACATCCGGACCCGGCCCTCCCAGTCCAGGAAGGTGCCGGCCTTCTCGGCGACCGCCGCGACCGGCAGCACCACGTCGGCGTGCGCGGTGACCGCGGACGGGCGCAGCTCCAGCGAGAGCACGAAGTCGGCCCGGGTCAGCGCCTCCTCGGCGAGCGCCGGGTCCGGCAGGTCCTCCAGGCCGACGCCGCCGACCACCAGCGCGTCCAACTCGCCCGCGGCGGCGGCGGCCAGGATCCGGCCGGTGTCGCGGCCGGGGCCGGCCGGCAGGTCGGCGACGCCCCAGTGCGCGGCGGCCTCGGCGCGGGCGGCGGGCACCGCGACGGCCCGGCCGCCGGGCAGCAGCCCGGGCAGCGCGCCCGCCTCGACGGCGCCCCGCTCGCCGGCCCGGCGCGGCACCCAGGCGAGCTTCGCCCCGGTGGCGTGCGCCAGGCGCAGCACGGCGCTCAGGCCGCCGGCGGTCTGTGCCAGCCGCTCGCCGACCAGGACCACCGCGCCCGGCGAGCGCAGCGCGTCCGCGCAGCGCCCGGCGTCGTCGGCGAGCACCTCGTCGCCGGCCAGCGCGCCCAGCCACTCGACCTCGGTGCCGGGGGCGGCGGGCAGCAGCGCGCCGCGCAGCTTGGCCAGGCCCCGGGAGGCGTGCGAGGCGATCGAGAACACCCGCAGCCCGGACGCCCGGTTGGCCTTGCGCAGCCGCAGGAAGACGATCGGCGCCTCCTCCTCGGCCTCCAGGCCGACCAGCAGCACGGCCGGCGCGGCTTCGAGCCGCCGGTAGGAGACGGCGTCCCCGTCCAGGTCGACGCCGTGTCCGGCGACGGCCGCGGCCAGGAAGTCGGCCTCCTCGTCGCTGTGCGGCCGGGCCCGGAAGTCGACGTCGTTGGTGCCGAGCGCGACCCGGGCGAACTTGCCGTAGCCGTACGCGTCCTCGACGGTGACCCGGCCGCCCGCGAGCACCGCGGCGCGCGCCCCGCGCAGCCCCTCGGCGGCCCTCGCCAGCGCCTCCGGCCAGGACGCGGCGACGAGTTCGCCGTCGCGGCGGACCATCGGCGCGGTGAACCGGTCGCGCTGCTGGGCGTAGCGGAACGCGAACCGGCCCTTGTCGCAGTTCCACTCCTCGTTGACCTCCGGCTCGTTGCCGGCCAGGCGCCGCAGCACCTTGCCGCGCCGGTGGTCGGTGCGCTGCCCGCAGCCGGACGAGCAGTGCTCGCACACCGACGGGGAGGACACCAGGTCGAACGGGCGGGAGCGGAACCGGTAGGCGGCGGAGGTGAGCGCGCCGACCGGGCAGATCTGGATGGTGTTGCCGGAGAAGTACGAGTCCAGCGGCTGGTCGGCGCCGGTGCCGACCTGCTGGAGCGCGCCGCGCTCCACCAGGTCGATGAACGGGTCGCCGGCGATCTGCTGCGAGAAGCGGGTGCAGCGCGCGCACAGCACGCAGCGCTCGCGGTCCAGCAGCACCTGGGTGGAGAGCGGGACGGGCTTCTCGTACGTCCGCTTGACGCCCTCGAACCGGGTGTCGGTGTCGCCGGTGGACATCGCCTGGTTCTGCAGCGGGCACTCGCCGCCCTTGTCGCAGACCGGGCAGTCCAGCGGGTGGTTGATCAGCAGCAGTTCCATCACGCCGCGCTGCGCCTTCTCGGCGACCGGCGAGGACAGCTGGGTGCGCACCACCATGCCCTCGGCGACCGGGATGGTGCAGGAGGCGACCGGCTTGCGCTGCCCCTCGACCTCCACGATGCACTGGCGGCACGCCCCGGCGGGGTCGAGCAGCGGGTGGTCGCAGAAGCGCGGGATCTGGGTGCCGATCTGCTCGGCGGCGCGGATCACCAGCGTGCCCTTGGGGACGCTGACTTCGACGCCGTCGATGGTGAGCGTGACCAGCTCGGTCTGGGTGGAAGGCTCCGTGACCGTCACGCGTGCACCTCCCTCTCGGTGGCGGACTCGTGGACGGAGGCCCGGCCGGCCCAGACGGTGGAGGCCGCCGGGTCGAACGGGCAGCGGTGTTCGTCGATGTGCTGCTCGTACTCGGCGCGGAAGTGCTGGAGCGAGGAGACGATCGGGCTGGCCGCGCCGTCGCCCAGCGCGCAGAACGACTTGCCGTTGATGTTGTCGGCGATGTCGAGCAGCTTCTCCAGGTCGCCGCTGTGGCCCTGGCCGGCCTCGATCCGCTTGAGCAGCTGGACCAGCCAGTAGGTGCCCTCGCGGCACGGGGTGCACTTGCCGCAGGACTCGTGGGCGTAGAACTCGGTCCACCGGGTGACGGCCCGCACCACGCAGGTGGTCTCGTCGAAGACCTGGAGCGCCTTGGTGCCGAGCATCGAGCCGGCCGCGCCGACGCCCTCGTAGTCCAGCGGGACGTCGAGGTGCTCCTCGGTGAACATGGGGGTGGAGGAGCCGCCCGGCGTCCAGAACTTGAGCCGGTGCCCGGCCCGGACGCCGCCGGTGATCTCCAGCAGCTGGCGCAGCGTGATGCCGAGCGGCGCCTCGTACTGGCCGGGGTTGGTGACGTGCCCGGAGAGCGAGTACAGCGTGAAGCCGGGCGACTTCTCGGTGCCCAGCGACTTGAACCAGTCCTTGCCGCGGGCCAGGATCGGCGGCACCGAGGCGATCGACTCGACGTTGTTCACCACCGTCGGGCAGGCGTACAGGCCGGCGATCGCCGGGAACGGCGGGCGCAGCCGGGGCTGGCCGCGGCGCCCCTCCAGCGAGTCGAGCAGCGCGGTCTCCTCGCCGCAGATGTACGCGCCGGCGCCGGCGTGCACGGTGATGTCCAGGTTGGTGCCGGAGCCCTGGATGTCCTTGCCGAGGTAGCCCGCCTCGTACGCCTCGGCGACGGCCGCCTGGAGGCGGCGCAGCACCGGGACGACCTCGCCGCGCAGGTAGACGAAGGCGTGCTCGCAGCGGATCGCGTACGAGGCGATGACCATGCCCTCGATCAGCGAGTGCGGGTTGGCGAACAGCAGCGGGATGTCCTTGCAGGTGCCCGGCTCGGACTCGTCGGCGTTGACCACCAGGTAGTGCGGCTTGCCGTCGTTCTGCGGGATGAACTGCCACTTCATGCCGGTGGGGAAGCCGGCGCCGCCGCGCCCGCGCAGGCCCGCGTCCTTGACCAGGGCGATCACGTCGTCCGGGGCCATCGCGAGGGCGGCGCGCAGGCCGTCGTAGCCGCCGTGGCGGCGGTAGGTCTCCAGCGTCCAGGGGCGGTGGTCGTCCCAGGAGGCGGAGAGGACCGGGGAGAGGAGCTTCTCGGCCGGTTCGGCGGAGGTCATCACGCTTCCGTCCCTTCGTGCCGCGGGGAGACCACCTTGGCGCCCGGGGTGCCGGGCAGCGCCTCGCCCTTGGCCAGCCGCAGGCCGGCCAGCGAGGGCGCGCCGCCGGCCCCGGACTCGTCGACCGCGCCGGGGCGCCCGTCGGCGAAGCCCGCCAGGATCCGGGAGGTCTCCTTGAACGAGCAGAGCTTGGCGCCGCGGGTGGGGTGGACCTCCTGCCCGGCGCGCAGCTGGTCGACCAGCTGCTTGGCGCTCTGAGGGGTCTGGTTGTCGAAGAACTCCCAGTTGACCATCACCACGGGGGCGTAGTCGCAGGCCGCGTTGCACTCGATCCGCTCGATCGAGACCGAACCGTCCTCGGTGGTGCGGTTGTTGGCGATGCCGAGGTGCTCGGAGAGCTCGTCGAAGATCTGGTCGCCGCCGAGCACCGCGCACAGCGTGTTGGTGCACACGCCGACGTGGTACTCGCCGGCCGGGCGCCGCCGGTACATCGTGTAGAAGGTCGCGACGGCGGTGACCTCGGCGGTGGTCAGGTCCAACTGCTCGGCGCAGAACCGGATCCCGGTCGGGGTGACGCAGCCGTCCTCGGCCTGCACCAGGTGCAGCAGGGGCAGCAGCGCGGACCGGGACTGCGGGTAGCGGGAGATCAACTCCCGTGCGTCGGCGGCGAGTCGGGCCTCCACCTCCGGCGGGTAGGGCTTGGCCGGCAGCGCCGGCAGGCCGAGTTCTGTGCTGCTCACCGGTCCACGCCTCCCATCACCGGGTCGATCCCGGCCACCGCCACGATCACGTCGGCCAGCGGGCCGCCCTCGCACATCGCGGCCATCGTCTGCAGGTTGGTGAAGGACGGGTCGCGGAAGTGCACCCGGTAGGGCCGGGTGCCGCCGTCGCTGACCACGTGCACGCCGAGTTCGCCCTTGGGCGACTCCACCGCGGCGTAGGCCTGGCCCACCGGCACCTTGAAGCCCTCGGTGACCAGCTTGAAGTGGTGGATCAGGGCCTCCATCGAGGTGCCCATGATCTTCCGGATGTGGTCCAGCGAGTTGCCCATGCCGTCGGGGCCGACGGCCAGCTGGGACGGCCAGGCGATCTTCTTGTCGGCCACCATGACCGGCCCGGGCCTCAGCCGCTCCAGGCACTGCTCGACGATCCGCAGCGACTGCTTCATCTCCTCCAGGCGGATCAGGAACCGCCCGTAGGAGTCCGCGGTGTCGGCCACCGCGACGTCGAAGTCGTACGTCTCGTACCCGCAGTACGGGTCGGTCTTGCGCAGGTCGTGCGGCAGCCCGGTGGCCCGCAGGATCGGGCCGGTGGCGCCGAGCGCCAGGCAGCCGGGCAGGTCGAGGAAGCCGACGTCGACCAGCCGGGCCTTGAACACCGGGTTGTCGGTGGCCAGCTTGTCGTACTCGTGCATCCGCGAGCGCAGCAGGTTGACGCCCTCGCGGATCTTGTCGACCGCGCCGGGCGGCAGGTCCTGGGCCAGGCCGCCGGGGCGGACGTAGGCGTGGTTCATCCGCAGGCCGGTGACCAGCTCGAAGATGTCCAGGACGGTCTCGCGGTCCCGGAAGCCGTAGATCATCAGGGTGGTGGAGCCGATCTCCATGCCGCCGGTGGCCAGCGCCACCAGGTGCGAGGAGATCCGGTTGAGCTCCATCATCAGCACCCGGACCACGGTGGCCCGCTCGGGCACGTCCGCGGTGATCCCGAGCAGCTTCTCCACGGCCAGGCAGTAGGCGGTCTCGTTGTACAGCGGGGTGAGGTAGTCCATCCGCGTCACGAACGTGGTGCCCTGCACCCAGTTGCGGAACTCCATGTTCTTCTCGATGCCGGTGTGCAGGTAGCCGATGCCGCAGCGGGCCTCGGTGACCGTCTCGCCGTCGATCTCCAGGATCAGCCGCAGCACGCCGTGGGTGGACGGGTGCTGCGGGCCCATGTTGACGATGATCCGCTCGTCGTCGGCGCCGGCCACCGCCTCGGCGACCTCGCCCCAGTCGCCACCGGTGACGGTGAAGACCCGCCCCTCGGTGGTCTCCCGGGCTCCTGCTTCGTAGTGGGTGCTGCTCATCAGCTGTACGACCTCCGCTGGTCGGGAGCCGGGATCTGGGCGCCCTTGTACTCGACGGGGATGCCGCCGAGCGGGTAGTCCTTGCGCTGCGGGTGGCCCAGCCAGTCGTCCGGCATCATGATCCGGGTGAGCGCCGGGTGGCCCTCGAAGACCAGGCCGAAGAAGTCGTAGGTCTCCCGCTCGTGCCAGTCGTTGGTCGGGTAGACGCTTACCACCGACGGGATCCGCGGGTCCGCGTCGGGCGCGGTGACCTCCAGCCGGATCAGCCGGGTGTGGGTGATCGAGCGCAGGTGGTAGACCGCGTGCAGCTCCCGGCCCTTGTCCTGCGGGTAGTGCACGCCGCTGACGCCCAGGCACAGTTCGAACCGCAGCGCCGGGTCGTCGCGCAGGATCCGCACCGCCTTGAGCAGGTGCTCGCGCTCGATGTGGAAGGTCAGCTCGCCGCGGTCGACGACCGTCTTCCCGATGACCTCCGCCACGTCGAGGCCCTGCTCCTCCAGCGCGCCCTCGAACTCGTCGGCCACCTCGTCGAACCAGCCGCCGTACGGGCGCTCGCTGGCGCCGGGCAGCACGATCGGCGCGGTCAGGCCGCCGAAGCCGGAGGTGTCGCCGGTGTCGTGGGCGCCGAACATGCCCTGCCGGGCGCCGACCACCTCCACCGGGATCTCCCGCCGCGTCGCGGGCACGTCGGGCCCCTCCTCGGGCCTCCGCTCGTCGCTCATCGCAGCAGCCCCCGCATCTCGCTGGTCGGGACGGCCTGCAGCGCGAGGCGCTCGGCCTCCTCCTCGGCCCGGCGGCGGTTCACGCCGAGCTTCTCGTGCTGGATCTTGTCGTGCAGCTTGAGGATCGCGTCCAGCAGCATCTCCGGCCGGGGCGGGCACCCCGGCAGGTAGATGTCCACCGGGACGATGTGGTCCACGCCCTGGACGATCGCGTAGTTGTTGAACATGCCGCCGGAGGAGGCGCACACGCCCATCGAGATCACCCACTTGGGGTTCGGCATCTGGTCGTAGACCTGCCGCAGCACCGGCGCCATCTTCTGGCTGACCCGGCCGGCCACGATCATCAGGTCGGCCTGCCGGGGCGAGCCGCGGAAGACCTCCATGCCGAACCGGGCCAGGTCGTAGCGGCCCGCGCCGGTGGTCATCATCTCGATCGCGCAGCAGGCCAGACCGAAGGTGGCCGGGAAGAGCGACGCCTTCCGCACCCAGCCCGCGGCGGCCTCCACGCTGGTGAGCAGAAAGCCGCTCGGCAGCTTCTCCTCGATACCCATCAGTTCCCTCTCAATGCCCTCGAGTCCGGTGGCTTGTCCGCCCGTTCACAAACGCCTTGCGCGGCGGCAGCCGGTGGTCAGTCCCACTCCAGGCCGCCGCGGCGCCAGACGTAGGCGTAGGCGACGAACACGGTGGCGATGAACAGGAGCATCTCGACCAGCCCGAAGATCCCCAGGGCGTCGAAGCTGACCGCCCACGGGTAGAGGAAGACGATCTCGATGTCGAAGACGATGAACAGCATCGCCGTCAGGTAGTACTTGATCGGGAACCGACCGCCGCCCACCGGCTGCGGGGTCGGTTCGATACCGCACTCGTACGCCTCCAACTTGGCCCGGTTGTACCGCTTCGGGCCGGTGAGCGAGGCCATCACGACGGAGCCGACCGCGAACGCCGCCGCGATGGCACCGAGTACGAGGATCGGCGCGTAGGCATTCATAGCCCCCGCTCCCTCCGTCCAGTCGTCCTTGACTGCAGATCGGAACCACCAGGTCACCAAGGGTGAAATGATGATCCACTTCGTGGGATCCGGCTCCATGTGAGGCAGTTCACAAAGCCAGGTTGGAGCGCATCCTATGCCCGTCCGCTTGTGATCTGCGACACGCAGTTCCCGATGATCTTTGTGATCTTCGCCACCCGACGAAGGTCCACGAAAGCGGATCGACCACCACTGTTCGACCCAGCGCGGGCAATTGACCACATACAGTCGCAACCCGGAGCGAAACGGCTGCCGTTCGGCCACGCCCTATATCAATTCTGCGGCGGCCAGGGCAAATTTCGGAGTGATCCGGTTCGCGTGATAGTAGATCTCACCCTGCCGGTGGACCCGGCGGAACGACCGCTTGACCCTTCGTTCACAAGCGCTCAAGGAACCCCCGCCACCCACCGCCGCACCCGCCCGGTGAGCACGGCACCGGGCGGGTGGGAATCGTCTCCTCCCGCCCGCCGCCCGGAGATCAGGCCAGGTTGCCCGCCTCGTGGTAGCCGTCCCCCTCGGGCCAGATGACCTCCACGTCCACGAAATCGCAGAGCGCGATCAGATCCGGCCGCGGCTTCGACGGCACGAGGAGCGCCCGGCTCGGGGACGGGTCGAAGTGCCGCCCGTAGTCGAAGAGCTGGCCGATGGCCATCCGGATCGCTTCGCGGGTGACGGTGCCCTTGGCCTCGACAAGGCGGTTGACCGTCTTGTCGTACAGGTCCGTGATGATCGGCTTCAGTTCACCCGCAGGTGCGATCCGCTGCCTGACGACGTCATGGCCGGCGGCGCGGAGGTAGTCCGCATACTCACGCACGAGCTTGCTCTCCCGGCGCTCGGCCTCATAGGGCTCGCGGTGGGGTTCGACATAGGTGCGTTCGGTGTACTGCTGCTCGATCTCCACCTCCTGCACGAAAAGCTCGGGCTCAGGGGTGTGCGGGAGGCTCACGCCTGCCGGCTGCTCCGCCTTCATCGGCTGCAACCGGAACATGATCACGCTACGGACGGGGCCGTCGTTGGTCTCGGGCGCGTCCGTCAAGTAGTACGGGTCATTCTCGGCAAGCTCGAACTGTCCGACGTACTTGGTCACGCCGGAAGACACCCCCTGGAAGAGGTGCAGGTCCCGCCCGTCCTGCCGGTGCTTCAAGATCGCGAGGTTGCCCTGCGTCAACTTCTGGTCCCCCACCTGCCCCTCGCCGGCGTAGTGGTAGCAGCCGTCCTTCCCCCAGCCGTCGAAGTAACCGTGCCGGTGCCCCTTGGCCGGGTCGGTGAAGAGGAGAACGACCGGCTCGACCCGCGAGGGCCCGATGCCGCCCTGCCGGCGACCGCCGTACCTGGCGTGGACGTCCACCCGCTTGAGCACGTCCCCGACCTCGATGTCCCAGGCAACCACGCTCATCCCCCAATGTTTAGGTGATATTACTTACCTAAAAATTTAGTCCATGGCCTTGCGGCTGCCAACCCCTTTTCGCCCCTGCCTCGAAGCGACGACTCCTGGAGTCGCGTTGGCTGCACCGGGCCGCGCCGCACCGCCCCTGGGGCTCCAAAGCGAAGGACGCCCACCGCGCCAAGCGCGGTGGGCGTCCTTCCAGTGCCTCGTGGTTCCAGCAGTCCTACTGGAGCCGCTGCGTCTCAGGCGCGCGGCGCCACCTTGGTCAGGCCGTTGATGATCCGGTCCGCGACGTCGCCGCCGGTGGGGTCGGTCAGGTTGGCGAGGAGCTTGAGGACGAACTTCATCAGCACCGGGTGGGTCAGGCCGCGTTCGGCGGCGATGCGCATGACCTTGTCGTTGCCGATCAGCTTCACGAAGGCCCGGCCGAGCGTGTAGTAGCCGCCGTAGGTGTCCTTGAGGACCTGGGGGTAACGGGCCAGGGCGCGTTCGCGGCCCTCGGGGGTGATCCGGGCCATCGCCTGGACGATGACGCCGGCCGCGAGTTGGCCGGATTCCATCGCATAGGCGATGCCCTCGCCGTTGAAGGGGTTGACCAGGCCGCCCGCGTCGCCGACCAGGAGCAGGCCGCGGGTGTAGTGCGGCTGCCGGTTGAAGGCCATCGGGAGGGCGGCGCCGCGGATCGGCTCGGTCATGTTGTCCGGCGTGTAGCCCCACTCCTCGGGCATGCCGGCGCACCAGCTCTTGAGCACCTCGCGCCAGTTCAGGTCGCCGAAGGCGGGCGAGGAGTTGAGGATGCCCAGGCCGACGTTGGAGGTGCCGTCTCCCATGCCGAAGATCCAGCCGTAGCCGGGCAGCAGCTTCTTCTGGCCGCCCCGGGTGTCCCACAGCTCCAGCCAGGACTCCAGGTAGTCGTCGTCGTGCCGCGGCGAGGTGAAGTACGTCCGGTAGGCGACGCCCATCGGCCGGGACTCGATCCGGTGCAGGCCCATGGCCAGCGACAACCGGGTCGAGTTGCCGTCCGCGGCGACCACCAGCGGCGCGTGGAACTCCACCTCGCGCTTGTCCGGCCCGATCTTCGCGGTGACGCCGGTGATCCGCCCGGTGCGGTCCTGGACGGGCCCGCTGACGTTGCAGTTCTCGTACAGCCGGGCGCCGGCCTTCTGCGCCTGCCGGGCCAGCAGTTCGTCGAAGTCGGCGCGCTTGCGCACCAGCCCGTAGTCGGGGAACGCGGCCAGGTCCGGCCAGTCCAGTTCCAGCCGGACGCCGCCGCCGATGATCCGCAGGCCCTTGTTCTGCAGCCAGCCGTTCTCGGTGGACACGTCGATGCCCATGTCGACCAGCTGCTTGACGGCGCGCGGGGTCAGGCCGTCCCCGCACACCTTCTCGCGCGGGAACTCGGTCTTCTCCAGCAGCAGCACGTCCAGGCCCGCCTGGGCCAGCCAGTAGGCGGTGCTGGAGCCGGCCGGACCGGCGCCGACCACGATGACGTCGGCGGTGGACTCGACGGCGGTCTCGGTCATACGGGGCTCTCTCCTGAGCGCGTCGGGGTCACGGAGTCTGGGGCCGACGCCCCGTCAGCGCCTTCCCGGCGGACGGGGTGCCGAACCACCGCAGTCTACGGGGCCTTGAAGCCCCGGTGGAGGGCGACGATGCCGCCGGTCAGGTTGCGCCACGCCACCTTCGTCCAGCCCGCCCGCTGCAACTCGGCGGCCAGCGCGGGCTGGTCCGGCCAGGTCCGGATCGACTCGGCGAGGTACACGTACGCCTCCGGGTTGGAGGACACCCTGGTCGCCACCGGCGGCAGCGCCCGCATCAGGTACTCGGTGTACACCGTCCGGAACGGCGTCCAGGTCGGCGTGGAGAACTCGCAGATCACCAGCTTGCCGCCGGGCTTGGTCACCCGCAGCATCTCCCGCATCGCCACCTCGTGCTCCTGCACGTTGCGCAGCGCGAACGAGATCGTCACGGCGTCGAACGACTCGTCCGCGAACGGCAGCCGGGTCGCGTCGCCCGCGGTCAGCGCGAGTTCGGGGTTGCGGTTCTTGCCCTCGGTCAGCATCCCGATCGAGAAGTCGCACGGCACCACGTCGGCGCCCGCCTCCAGGAACGGCAGCGAGGACGTCCCGGTGCCGGCACCGAGGTCCAGGATCCGCTGGCCCGCGACGGCACCCACCGCGTCGGCCACCGCCCGGCGCCACAGCCGGGCCTGGCCCAGCGAGAGCACGTCGTTGGTGCGGTCGTACTTGGCCGCGACGTCGTCGAACATGGCGGCGACGTCCTGCGGCTGCTTGTCCAGATGGGCTCGGGTCACGTCCCCATTGTTCACCTTGCGGTGCCGCGGACCTCCACCAGGGCTCACCGCAGGGCGCGGCGTCCCCCCTTGCGGCGGCGCCGGGAGCGCTTCCCCTGGGTCAGCGCGGGCATCCCCTCGGCCGCGAACGCCAGCGTGAGACCGGCCTCCGCCCGCTGCGCGCCCGCCCGGCCCCGCCGGATCCGCCACAGGCACAGCGCGCACGTCAGCACCGCCGCCGGCACGCTCGTCTGCGCCAACCCCACGCCCACCGGCTGCGGGTACGTCTTCCCGCACACCCGCACCGCGGCGGGGTCGTCCGCCGCGCGCTCCAGGCAGATCGGGTCCCCCACCCGGGCGTCCGCCGGCAGCCACAGGTCCGCGGCCGTCAGCCGCCGCCCGTCCACCGGGTACGCCACCTGGCTGTACGTCCCGGTGCCGCCCGGCAGTTGGGTGACCGTCCCCTCGACCCGCACCGGGTGCGCGTCGATCCGGTCCGCCTGGTCCGCCTGCCGCCACCCCAGCAGGCACATCGCCACCGCCACCACGGCGCTCAGCACGGCCCCGACGTACCACCCCCGAGCCGGTCGGGTCCGGAGGCGTTCGGGGGTCGCGGCTCGCATGCGTCCTGTTCCTGGGCTCGGGCGGAGGTCTGAACCGGGATGTTAGCCGCAAAGGGCTTCCCGGGTCACGGGGAGTCAGAAAGCAGGAGGCGCGCCGGAGGCCCGCCCGGGCCGCCGGTCTCACCGTCGCCGGTGCAGCAGCCTTCCGTCCAGCACCGTCGCCAGGCAGGCCGCCCCGCCGCCGTCCAGTTCCTCCACCGCGCCGGCCGCGAACACGACGAAGTCCGCCGCCCCGCCGACCGCCAGCGGCCGGTGCAGGGCGGCCGCCAACTCGCGTCCCTCCAGCGGGTCGAGGGGGCCCGGCCCGGTGTCCCCGCCGGCGAGCGGGCGCAGGCCGGAGCGGGCGACCGCCGTCCGCACCGAGGCGCGGGCGAACGGGCCCGCCAGGGCCGTCGCGCCGTGGCCGAGGAGCCGTTGCAGCCCGCGCCGGGCGCTGCCGCCCCACTGTTCGTCCGTCAGCCCGTCGGCGGGCGGCAGCGGCCGGTCGCCCGCCCCCTCGCGCGGGTCCGGGTGGTAGGCGCCCTCCAGCAGCCACGCCCCGTGCCGGTTGAGCAGCCCGGGCACCAGCACCCCGGGCCACTCCCTGACCCGGGCCGGGCCGCCCGCCAGTTCCGCGAACGGTCCGATCGCGGCGACGCGGGCCCCGTCGACCAGCACCGCCCCGTCCTCGATCGCGGTCCCGCCGGTGTGCAGCAGCCGGGCCCGGTGCAGTGTCAGCACGCCGGGGCGGTCAGTTCGTCGCCAGGATGGTCAACTCGGGGTGCGCGGTGCCGCCTTCGATCGCGGTGGAGGCGATGTGCGAGGCGACCCGCGGGTCGACCGGGTCGTTGGCCGGGTCGTCCAGGACGCGCAGGTGCTGGTAGGTGGTGGAGCGCTGGGCGGGCACCCGGCCGGCGGTGCGGATCAGGTGGATCAGCTCGTGCAGGTTGGAGCGGTGCCTGGCGCCGGCCGCCGAGACCACGTTCTCCTCCAGCATGACCGAGCCGAGGTCGTCCGCGCCGTAGTGCAGCGACAGCTGGCCGGCCTCCTTGCCGGTGGTGAGCCAGGAGCCCTGGATGTGGGCGACGTTGTCGAGGAAGAGCCGCGCGATGGAGATCATCCGCAGGTACTCGAAGACCGTGGCCTGGGTCGAGCCCTTCAGGTGGTTGTTCTGCGGCTGGTAGGTGTAGGGGATGAACGCCCGGAAGCCGCCGGTGCGGTCCTGCACGTCGCGGATCATCCGCAGGTGCTCGATCCGCTCGGCGTTGGTCTCGCCGGTGCCCATCAGCATGGTGGAGGTCGACTCGACGCCGAGGCGGTGCGCGGTCTCCATGATCTCCAGCCAGCGCTCGCCGGACTCCTTCAGCGGCGCGATCGCCTTGCGCGGCCGCTCCGGCAGCAGTTCGGCGCCGGCGCCCGCGAACGAGTCGAGCCCGGCCGCGTGGATCCGGGTGATCGCCTCCTCGACGGAGACTCCGGAGATCTTCGCCATGTGCTCGACCTCGGAGGCGCCCAGCGAGTGGATCACCAGCTGCGGGAACTCGGCCTTGATCGCGGCGAAGTTCCGCTCGTAGTACTCGACGCCGTAGTCGGGGTGGTGCCCGCCCTGGAACATGATCTGGGTGCCGCCGAGCTCGACCGTCTCCGCGCAGCGGCGCAGGATCTCGTCCAGGTCCCGCGACCAGCCCTTGTCGCTCTTCGGCGGCACGTAGAACGCGCAGAACTTGCAGGCCGTCACGCAGACGTTGGTGTAGTTGATGTTCCGCTCGATGATGTACGTGGCGATGTGCTCGACGCCCGCGTACCGCCGCCGGCGCACCGCGTCCGCCGCCGCGCCGAGCGCGTGCAGCGGAGCCGAGCGGTACAGCTCCAGGGCCTCCTCGGCGGTGATCCGGCCGCCCTCGGCCGCGCGGTCCAGCACGGCCTGCAACTGGGCGGCGGAAAGGTTCTGCTCGGACACCTGGCGGGCCTGCTTTCTTCATCGGAGGGGCGACCGGTTCAGCCTACGCCAGCACATTTCCGGCCCACCGCAGGCCCGTTCCGCGCCGCTCACTGCCTGGCCAGGTCCCCCGACGGATCGGTGCCGAGCGGGGCCCCACTGACCGCCAGGTGCAGGCCGCCGCCGCCCAGCAGGGTGTACGTCTGCTTCTCGGGGGCGCCGGTGCAGCCGCTGTCGCCGCCCTCCGGACGCTCCTGGAGCAGCGCCTTGCCGCCCTCGACCGAGAGCAGGGTGAGCACGCCCCGGCAGACGGTGCTGTCGAACGCCGAGGCGTTGCTGGTGTGCCCGACCTCCTCACCGACCTTCCCGGCGGTGAAGGTCACGGTGAAGGTGGACGGCAGCGGGAGGACGCTGGTGGTGATGGTGCCCTTGAAGGTGCCCACGAACGCGTCGGGCAGCGCCTTGCCGTCCCCCTTCACCGGTGTCGCCGCACTGCTCGAACTCGAACTCGGGCTCGGGCTCGGGCTCGAACTCGGGCCCGGCCCCGGACTCGCGCTCCGGCCCCGGCTCGCACCCGCGCTCGGGCTCCCGCCCGGCGTCCCGGTGGCCGCGTCGTGCCCGGGCGAGGCGCTCGGCCCGGGGCCCGCCTTCGCCCAGGGCAGGTTGCCGCTCGCCGCCAACCCGCCGTACAGCGCGCCCGCCAGCACCACCGCGGCGGCGGCCACCGCCGTCCGGGGCTTCCGGCCGCGCCGCTCCCGCCGCCGTCCGCCGTCCAGCACGGTCGGCGCCCGGTCCGTCGGCGCCCGGTCCGGGCCGGGGGCGCCGCCCGGCCCGCGGTCGTCCTCCAGGTCGAGGAGCCCGACGGCGGCGCGGCCGACCGCGGCGGCCAGCGGGCCGGGCAGCCAGCCCTCGGGGCCGTCCGCGGCGGCGGGGGCGAGCCGGGCGCGCAGCTCGGCGGGGGTGGGGCGACGGGCCGGGTCCTTGGCCAGGCAGGCGGTGACCACCGCGCGCAGTTCGCCGTCGAGGCCGTCGAGCACGGGCTCCTCGTGGAGCACCCGGTAGAGCAGGACGGGGGCGCTGACGCCCTCGCCGAACGGGGCCGCGCCGGTCGCGGCGAAGGCCAGCAGCGCGCCGAGCGAGAAGACGTCGCCGGCCGGTCCGGTGGGTGAGCCGGCGGCCTGTTCGGGCGACATGAAGCCGGGCGAGCCGACCACGTAGCCGCTGTGGGTGAGGGTGGCGGCGTCCAGCGCGCGGGTCACGCCGAAGTCGATCAGCCGGGGGCCGTCCAGGGTGAGCAGCACGTTGGACGGCTTGACGTCCCGGTGCACCAGGCCGAGGGCGTGCACCTGCTCCAGGGCTTCGGCGAGCCGGGCGCCGAGGGCGTGCACGGAGGGGACGGGGAGCGGCCCGGCGGTGCGGACGGCCTCGCCGAGCGAGGGGCCGGCCACGTAGCCGGTGGCGACCCAGGGGCGGGGGCCCTCGGTGTCGGCGTCCAGCACGGGGGCGGTCCAGCGGCCGCCGACCCGCCGGGCGGCGGACACCTCCTGGCGGAACCTGGCCCGGAACTCGGGGTCGTCGGCGAGTTCCGGGCGCACCACCTTGACCGCGACGGTCCGCCCGCCCGCGGTCCGGCCCAGGTAGACCCGGCCCATGCCGCCCGCGCCGAGCCGGCGCAGCAGCCGGTAGTCGCCGATCGCCGCCGGATCGTCGGCCGTCAGCGGTTCCATGCCCGCCTCCCCTCGTGCCGCCGGGCACCGCACCTCGGCCGGTCCGATCATTCCAGGGCGGCGGCCGGCCGGGAGCGCGAATTCCTCAGACCACCGCGGGCGCGCTCTCCAGCAGCCGGATCGGCACGTCCGGGGCGAAGCCGCTGTCGTGCGCGACCCGGCGGGCGAACTCCGCGATCCCGGCCAACTGGCGCTCGCCGAGCGAGAAGTCGAGCGCCCGGGAGAAGTACGTCTCCAGCAGCGGGGCGTCGAACTCCTCCCAGCGGGCGGCCTGCTCGGCGACCTTGGCGGCCTCGGCCAGCGAGAGGTCGCGGGACTCCAGGAAGGCCCGGTGGACGGCGGCGGTCAGTTCGGGGTGCCGCTCGGCGTACTCGCGGCGGACGGCCCAGACCGCGAAGACGAACGGCAGCCCGGTCCACTCCTTCCACATGGCGCCGAGGTCGTGCACGGCCAGCCCCTGCCGGGGGGCCTGCTCCAGCGAGGCGCGCAGCGCGGGGTCGCCGATCAGGACGGCGGCGTCGGCGTCGGCGAGCATCGCGTCCAGGTCGGGCGGGCAGGAGAAGTACTCGGGGCGCACCCCCTCGCGCTCCTCCAGCAGCAGCCGGGCCAGCCGCACCGAGGTGCGGCTGGTCGAGCCGAGGGCGACCCTGCGGCCGTCCAGTTCGGCCAGCGGGACCTTGCTGACGATCACGCAGGACATCACCGGCCCGTCGCTGCCGACCGCGATGTCGGGGAGGACCACCAGCTCGTCGGCGTTGCGCAGGTACTCCACGCAGGTGATCGGCCCGAGGTCGAGCCCGCCCGCCACCAGCCGGTCGCTGAGCTTCTCCGGGGTGTCCTTGCTGAGGTCGAGGTCGAGCAGGTTCCCGGTGCGCGCGAGGCCCCAGTAGAGGGGAAGACAGTTGAGGAACTGAATATGGCCGACCCTCGGCCTGACCGCGCTCTCCGGCCGTCCGGCATCCCTACCGCTCACCGTGTGCTCCCTTGCCGTTGGTGCTCTCCCGGCAGGGTATGCCCGCTGATTGGGGCGGTCCGCATCCGGTCTCCGACACACCGTCCGACACCGCCGTTCACCCCTGGTCGGGGCAGCCACCGCGTGCTACCGTTCCACTCAGTTGCAGTTTGATTCCCCTTGCAGTACTTGGAGCCTGCGGAGCATGTAACCGCAGGCTTTTTGTAATTTTTCAGCAGTATCAGGCGTCAATTGAACTTCGATTGAAGCACTGTGCGAAAAACTCCGGACTCGTCCGGAGGCGGGGCGATCAGCGCAGCGGACCCGGGCGCCACAAGGTGTGGCGTCCACTACGTCCCTCGCAAGGAGAACGGTATGGCGACCGGAACCGTCAAGTGGTTCAACGCCGAAAAGGGCTTCGGCTTCATCGCCCAGGAGGGCGGCGGCCCCGACGTCTTCGTCCACTACTCCGCCATCAACGCGAGCGGCTTCCGCTCGCTGGAGGAGAACCAGGCGGTCAGCTTCGACGTCACTCAGGGCCCGAAGGGCCCGCAGGCGGAGAACGTCACCCCCGTCTGAGCGGCGATCTCCATTTGATCGCTCACGGCCCCTCGGGTCCGTACGAGTAGCAGTTCCCAAGGAGGCCCGCCCCGGCGGGCCTCCTGCCTTTTCCCGCATTCCCGATTACCGCCGCATTCCCCCGGTTGCACCCGCATTTCCCCGCCCTGCCCGATGACGCCCGTTGCCACCCGATGCCACCCGTTTCGGGGCCCCTCCCCGGGCACCCCGCCCCGGGCGCCCGCGCACCGCCGGGAGAGGATCGGGGCATGCACCGCCTCCGATCCGCCCGCCGCGCCCTGGACCGCTCGCTCGGCCGGATCGGCATCGACGCCTACCTGCTCCTCCTGCTCGGCACCGTCCTGCTGGCCACCCTGCTGCCCGCCCGGGGCGCCGCCGCCACCGCCGTCACCGACGCGGTCTCGTTCGCCGTCGCCCTGCTGTTCTTCCTGTACGGCGCCCGGCTCTCCCCGCAGGAGGCGCTGGCCGGCGCCCGGCACTGGCGGCTGCACCTGCTGATCCTCTGCTGCACCTTCGTGCTGTTCCCGCTGCTCGGCGAGGCGACCCGGCTGCTGCCGGACTCGGTGCTGCCGCCGCGGCTGTTCACCGGCGTGCTGTTCCTCACCCTGCTGCCGTCCACCGTGCAGTCCTCGATCGCCTTCACCTCGGTGGCGGGCGGCAACGTCGCGGCGGCGATCTGCGCGGCGACCTTCTCCAGCCTGCTGGGCATCGTGCTCACCCCGCTGCTGGCCGCCTGGCTGCTGTCCGGCACCGCCGGCGTCGGGGTGGACGGCGGCCAGGTGTTCGACATCGTGCTGCAGCTGCTCGTCCCGTTCGCCCTCGGGCAACTGCTGCGCCGCCGGGTCGGCCCGTGGATCGCCCGGCACCGGCTGGTCACCACGCTGGTCGACCGCGGCTCGATCCTGCTGATCGTCTACAGCGCGTTCGGCGAGGGCGTCCGCGAGGGCATCTGGAGCCGGGTCACCGCCGGCCAGCTGCTCTGGCTGGCCGCGATCTCGCTGGCCCTGCTCTCCGTCGTCCTCGGTTTCACCCGCCTCGCCTCCCGCCGGCTCGGCTTCTCCCGCGCGGACGGGATCACCATCCGGTTCTGCGGCTCGAAGAAGTCGCTGGCCAACGGCCTCCCGCTGGCCGCCATCCTGTTCCCGGCCCCCGCGGTCGGGCTGGCGGTGCTCCCGCTGATGCTGTTCCACCAGCTCCAACTGATGGTCTGCACCGTCCTCGCCCAGCGCTGGTCCCGTACTACGCTGCCCGGGTGACCTCCCCGACCCCGAATCCGCCGCAGCTCCGGATCGGCTCCGCCGACCGCGACGCCGCCGTCGAACGCCTCCAGCTCGCCTACGCGGAGGAACGGATCACCCAGGACGAACTGGACCAGCGCGTCCACGCGGCGCTCACCGCGACCGTCCGCGCCGAGCTCGACGCCGTCCTGCACGACCTGCCCGCCGGGGCCCCGGACGCCGCCGTCACCCTGACCGCCGTGAACGGCCGCCTCGTCCGCCGCGGCCCCTGGCGCGTCCCCCGCGTCCTGAAGGTGGCCTCCGCCTTCGGCAAGGTCCACCTCGACCTCGGCGACGCGGTCATCGACCACCCCGTCGTGGACATCGAACTGGGCCTCGGCTTCGGCCGCGCCACCATCACCGTCCCGCACGGCGCCACCGTCGACCTCGACGGCCTCCGGAACGCCTGGAAGACCGTCCGCTACCGCCCTCCGCGCACCCCCGCCGCCACCCCCGGCCCCACCATCCGCATCACCGGCACCCCGGGCTTCGGCCGCCTCAAGGTCCGCCACGCCCGCCGCTGACGCTCAGAGCCCGGCCGTGTCCACCCGCAGCCCGAACGGCAGCGGCCCGACCGGCCCGGCCCGGCCCGCCCCGGTTCGGGGAGCGTCACTCCAACGTGCGAAGGCCCGCACCCCCGGGAGGGGGTGCGGGCCTTCGGCGGAGTGCGGGCGTCAGGCGGCGACGGGCTCGTTCGCGGTCTGGGCCGGGACGGTGGCCGGGCGGTCCTCGGCGAGGAGGTCACCGGTGGGGGTGTTGTAGGCGGTGAGGTCGAGGGTCTTCTCGCGGGCGGAGACCAGGACCGGGACGACGACCTGGCCGGCCACGTTGGTGGCGGTGCGCATCATGTCGAGGATCGGGTCGATCGCCAGCAGCAGGCCGACGCCCTCCAGCGGGAGGCCCAGGGTGGAGAGGGTCAGGGTGAGCATCACGATCGCGCCGGTGAGGCCGGCGGTGGCCGCGGAGCCGATCACCGAGACGAAGGCGATCAGCAGGTAGTCCTTGATGCCGAGGTCGATGCCGTACACCTGGGCGACGAAGATCGCGGCGAGCGACGGGTAGATCGCGGCGCAGCCGTCCATCTTGGTGGTCGCGCCGAACGGGACGGCGAAGCTCGCGTACTCGGACGGAACGCCCAGCCGCTCGGTGACGCGGCGGGTGACCGGGAGGGTGCCGACCGAGGAGCGGGAGACGAAGGCCAGCTGGATCGCGGGCCAGGCGCCCTTGAAGAAGTTCAGCGGGTTGAGGCCGCCGACGAAGCGCAGCAGCAGCGAGTAGACGCCGAACAGGACGATCGCGCAGCCGACGTAGACGTCGATGGTGAGGGTGGAGAAGGGCTTGAGCAGGTCCCAGCCGTAGACGGCGACGGACTTGCCGATCAGGCCGAGGGTGCCGAGCGGGGCGAGCCGGATGACCCACCACAGGGCGGTCTGGACGAGTTCGAGGACGGCCTCGGAGAGCTTGCGGACCGGCTCGGCCTTCTCGCCGAGCTTCAGGATCGCCGCGCCGACGACCACGCCGAGGAAGACGATCTGGAGGACGTTCACCTTCAGGAAGGCGTCGGCGATGTTGGTCGGGATGATGCCGGTCAGGAAGTCGACCCAGCTGCCGCCCTTCTCCACGCCCTTGAGGCCCTGGGTGGAGAGGTTCGCGCCCTTGCCGGGGTCGGTGAGCAGGCCGAGGCCGAGGCCGACGGCGACCGCGATCAGCGAGGTGGCGAGGAACCAGAACAGGGTGCGGGCGGCCAGGCGGGCGGCGTTGGTGACGTTCCGCAGGTTGGCGACCGAGACGATGATCGCGGTGAAGACCAGCGGCGGCACGGCCAGCTTGAGCAGCTGGACGAAGGTCTTGCCGATGGTGTCCAGGGTGGTCTTCAGCCAGGACACGTCGCCGGACCGGGCGATCCAGCCGAGCAGCAGGCCGAGGACGAGGCCGCCGACGATCTGGACCCAGAAGGGGGTGCGGCGGAGGCGTCCCAGCAGGGTGGGCGCGGGCGCGGTGGACATGGGTGTGCGTCTCCGGGGGGGGTGGTGGAGCAGGCGGGGGGGAGGAGGGGGCGGGGGCGGCGGCACGACGGACGCGGTGGCCGGGCGGGGAGACCCGGGGGGCCGACAGGCGTGGTGTCGGTGCGTCAGGAGTGGCGTGCCGCCCGCATACAGCCGCCGGAGCGACAGCGGCGCGGGCCGTCCACGGCACCGGGCAGACGCGGGCAGCGCGGCACGAGCGGGGTGCTCGTCCCGGCCTGGCGCGCGGCGTCTGCGGTGGTCATGGCCAGCACACTAGCAACAAACCTTTGAGATGTTCAAAGTACTTGTTTGAGATCGTTACCGAACCACCCTTTCCTGACGGGGCATCAGCCCGACCCGGCGGCTTTGACGTCCATCCGGTTATACGTATAACTTGAAGTGACATCCCGCCCGCCGGAAGGACGCCCATGGGCTACGCCGCACTGCTCCGCGCCCCGCACGTCACCCGGCTGCTGCTCGGCACCCTGCTCGGCCGGCTCCCCGCCGGCATGACCGCCCTGGTCATCGCGCTCGCCCTGCGCGAGGCCGGCACCCCGTACAGCCGGATCGGCCTGGCCACCGCCGCGTACGCGATCGCCGCCGCCGTCGGCGGGCCCGTCCTCGGCCGGATCGTCGACCTCACCGGGCAGCCCCGCGTCCTGCTCGCCTCCGCCGTGCTGGCCGGCACCGGCTACGCGCTGCTCGCGCTCGCCCCCGGCTCCGCCCTCGCCGCCCCGCTCGGCGCCGCGATCGCCGGGCTCTGCATGCCCCCGCTGGAACCCTGCCTGCGCTCGCTCTGGCCCGACGTGGTGGCCGAGGAGCAGCTCGACACCGCGTACGCCTTCGACTCCGCCTCCCAGCAGGTGCTGTACGTCGCCGGGCCGCTCGCCGTCGCCGGGATCGCCGGCGTGCTCTCCCCCACCGCCGCGCTGTGGACCGCCGCCGTGCTCGGCCTGCTCGGCGCCCTGGTGGTGGCCGGCTCCGCGCCCGCCCGGGCCTGGCAGGCCCCGCCGCGCGAAGCCTCCGCCGGGCCGCTCGGGCCGCTGCGCTCCCCCGGACTGGTCCTGCTGCTGCTCGGCCTGGCCGGCGCCGGCTGGGCGGTCGGCGCGCAGAACGTGCTGTTCATCGCGTACGCCGAGCAGCACCCCGGCGGCCTGCCCGGCGGCGCCGGGACGCTGCTCGCGGTGGCCGCGCTGGCCGGGCTGCTCGGCGCGCTGGCCTACGGCGCGGCCCGCTGGCGGGCCGGCACCGCGACCCGCACCTGGGTGCTCGCCCTCGGCATGGCCGCCTGCTACCTGCCGCTGCTGCTCCTGCCCGGCCCGTGGCCGATGGCCGCGCTGGCGTTCGTCTCCGGCCTGGGGCTGGCCCCGCTGCTGGCCGCCGCGTTCGTGCTGGTCGCCGAACTCGCCCCGACCGGCACCGTCACCGAGGCGTTCGCCTGGCTGGTCACCCTGTTCGCCACCGGCAACGCGGCCGGCTACGCGGTCTCCGGCGCCCTGGTCGACACCTCCCTGCACGGCGTCGCCCTGTGCTCCGTCGGCGGCGTCACGCTCGGCGGCCTGCTGCTGCTCGCCACCCGCACCCGGCTGCGCCCGGCGGCGCCCGTACTGGTCTCCGCCTGATCCGCCCCCCCCCGCCCGTCCGGCGGGGGCGCCCGCCCGAAAACCGCTCGTCCGCGCCGGTCCCGGGCTGTTTGAATGCGCCGCATGACGAGCTTCGCCCTCCCCGCCGGCCACAGCGTCTCCACCGACCCCGCCCGCCTGGACCGGGAGGCCGTGCACCGCTGGCTCTCCGAGGGCGCCTACTGGGCGCTCGGCCGGCCCCGCGAGAAGCAGGACCTGGCCATCGACCACTCGCTCAACTTCGGCCTGTACGAGGACGCTTCGGGCGCCCAGGTGGGCTACGCCCGGGTGGTCACCGACCGCGCCACCTTCGCCTGGCTGTGCGACGTGTTCATCGCCCCCGGGGCCCGCGGCAAGGGCCTGGGCACCGCGCTGACCGCCGCCGTCCGGGACGAGCTCGCCGCGCTCGGCCTGCGCCGCCTGCTGCTCGCCACCAGGGACGCGCACGAGGTGTACGCCAGGGTCGGGTTCGCGCCGCTGGCGGTGCCGGACAAGTGGATGGTCCTCGGCGAGCAGTAGCCCCCGCCGCCCGGCCCGCCCGGCCCGTCACGCGGCCCGCCGCCCGGCTCGCCGCTCAGGCCGCCTCGGTGGACCCGCGCACCACCAGCTCGGTCGCCAACGGGTCGACCGGGGAGGGGAGTTCGCCGTCCAGCAGGGCGGCCAGGGTGGCCAGCCCGGCCCGGCCCAGCCGCTCGCCCGGCAGGTTCACCGTGGTCAGCGGCGGGCTGAGCAGCTCCGCCACCGGGATGTCGTCCATGCCGACCACCGACAGGTCCCGCGGGATCCGCAGCCCCAGCTCCCCCGCCGCCCGGTACAGTCCGGACGCCACCACGTCGTCGTCGCACACCACCGCGCCCGGCCGTCCGGGCCCGGCCAGCAGCTCCCGGGCCGCCCGCGCCGCCTCCCGGCTGCCCTCATTCAGGCTCACCGCCAGCTCCCGCACCTCCAGGCCCGCCGCGGCCGCCGCGAACGCCGCCTGCCGCACCCGGAAGGTGTGCGCCGAGTGCACCGAGCGCAGGTAGCCGATCCGCCGGTGGCCCAGCCCCACCAGGTGGTCGACCGCCGCCCGCATGCCCGCCGCCAGGTCCAGCTCCACCGTCGGACGGCCCGGGTGGGCCGCCGGGTCCGCGTCCAGGAACACCGTCGGGGCGTCCGCCGGCAGCCCGCCCAGCTGCTTGTCGTCCGGCGAGCAGACCAGCAGCCCGTCGAACCGGCCGGCCGCCGCCACCTCGGCCAGCGCCGCCGCGTCCCAGCCGCTGGAGACCACCACCGCCAGGCCGTGCCGGGCCGCCTCCTCGTGCACGCCGGTCAGCACCCGGCCGAAGAACGGGCTCAGCAGGTTCGGCACCGTCAGCAGCACCATGCCGCTGCGGCCCAGCCGCAGCTGCCGGCCGGCGGCCTGCGGCCGGTAGCCCAGCTCCCGGGCCGCGGCGTGGATCCGCTCCCTGGTCGGCTCCGAGACCCGGTGCCCGGCGCTCCCGGAGAACACCAGCGAGACCGTCGCCTGCGAGACGCCCGCCAGCCGGGCCACGTCACGGCCGGTCGGGCGCCGCCGCGAGCCCTCGCCGGTCGGGCTGTCCGCCAACGCCGGTCAGCCGGCCTGCGCCTGCCGGGCCGCGGCCGCCCGGGCCGCGTCGTCCGCCGCGTCCTCGGCCGAGTCCCGCGCCACCGCGCGGGACTTGCGGGTCTCGATCCGCTCGGCGATCTGCGCCGACATCTCGTCGCGCTGCTTGCTCAGCACCACGTAGCTGATCGCCGAGGACGCCACCGCCGCCAGCGCGAACAGGATCAGCACGCCCAGCGAACCCACCACCGGGATCACCTCGAAGTGCCCCAGCAGCAGCGCGACCAGCAGGCAGGCCAGGAAGATGCTCGCCCGCAGCGAGGTGTAGCGGAGCGTGGCGTGGTTCTTGCTGCTCACCGGGATCGTCCTTCGCTTGCCGGGTCGCGCCGGCGGGCGCGCGGGGGTACTAGGCCCTCCCAGTGAAGCACGACCTCACACCGCTCAGGCGCGCAGGTCGAGCCACATCGTCACGTCGTCCCGCTCGTCGCCCGGCGCGACCCGGATCGCCCCCGGCACCCGGCCCACCTCCACGTACCCGCCGCGCCGGTAGAACTCCTCCAACCCGTGCCCGCCGCGCAGGGTCAGCTTCAGCCCGGCCAGGCCCCACTCCCGGGCCACCCGCTCCGCCTCCGCCAGCAGTTGCGCGCCGTACCCGCGACCCTGGAACCCCGGGTGCACCATCACCCGCTTCAGCATCCGCCAGTGGTCCATCAGGTCGAACCGCATGTCCTCGAAGAACACCACCGCCGCGACCCGCCCGCCCGGCTCGTACCCCACCAGCAGCCGGTCCGGCCCCAGCGCCCCGAACTGCCGCTCCGCGACCGGCCGCACCTGCGCCACCTCCACCGGCGGCACGAACCCCACCGCGCCCCCGGCGTTGGACACCTCCGTCCACAGCACCGTGATCTCCTCCCGCAGCTCGGGGGTCGGCTCCGGGTCCAGCACGAATCGAAGTGTCATGGTCAATAACCCTACCTGACCATTACATTCGCCCTCCGGGAGGGCCCCTGGACGCGCAGCGCGACGCAGCAGCCCACCGCGACCGCGCACAGCGCCCCCGCCGCGTACCAGGTGGCGTCGTAGTCGCCGAAGGCGTCCCGGGCCAGCCCGGCCAGTCCGGCCACGGCCGCCGCGCCGACCTGGTGGGCGGCCAGCACCCAGCCGAAGACGATCGGGGCGTCCTGGCCGAAGTGGCGGCGGCAGAGGGCGACGGTGGGCGGGACGGTGGCGACCCAGTCCAGGCCGTAGAAGACCACGAAGGCCAGGATCGGCGGCCGCAGGCTCCCCCCGAGGAGGGCCGGCAGGAAGGCCAGCGACAGTCCGCGCAGCGCGTAGTAGGTGACCAGCAGCCGGACGGGGTCGAAGCGGTCGGTGAACCAGCCGCTGGCGATCGTCCCGGCGACGTCGAACAGGCCGATCAGGGCGAGCAGCGAGGCGCCGGTGGTGACGGGCATGCCGTGGTCGTGGGCGGCGGGGATGAAGTGGGTGCCGACCAGGCCGACGGTGGTGGCGCCGCAGATCGCGAAGGACGCGGCGAGCAGCCAGAACGCCCGCCGCCCCGCCACCCCGCGCAGCACCCGCAGCGAGCGGGCGACCGCCGACCCGTCGACGGCCGGCGGCGCCGGGGCGCTGGTCGCGCCGTACGGCAACTGCCCGACGTCGGCGGGCCGTTCGCGCATCAGCAGCAGGACCGGGACGGCCACCGCGGTGGCGCAGAGCGAGACCACCACGACCGCCGTCCGCCAGCCGTGCCGTTCGACGAGCGCGGCCAGCAGCGGCATGAAGACCAGGTTCCCGGCCGCGCCGGCCGCGGTGAGCAGGCCGGTGACCAGGCCCTGCCTGGCTTCGAACCAGCGCCCGGAGACGGTGGTGGCGAAGGCCCCGGCCATCGAGCCGCTGCCGAGGCCGACCAGGACGCCCCAGCACAGGACCAGTTGCCAGGGGCTGGTCATCAGGACGGTGAGTCCGGCCCCGGTGGAGATGGTGAGCAGCGCGCAGACCACCACCGGGCGGACGCCGAAGCGGTCCATCAGGGCGGCGGCGAACGGCGCGGTGAGGCCGTAGAGGGCGAGGTTGACGGAGACCGCGCTGGAGACGGTGGCCCGCGACCAGCCGAACTCGTCGTGCAGGGCGCCCATCATCAGGCTGGGCGTGGAGCGGAACCCGGCCGAGCCGAGCAGCACGAGCAGCGAGACGGCGACCACGACCCAGCCGTAGTGGACGCGGGGGGCGCGGCGGGGGCGGGACGGCGCCGCGACGGGGTCGAGTTCCAGTTCCTTCACCCGTCCGAGTCTCCCGGCCCGGCCGCCCCGCCACGACGGCCCCGACTGCCACGAATGCCCGAATTCCGGTCAGCGGCCCGCCCGGTGGCCCGGCTCAGTGCCCGGAGGCGACCACCCCGGTGTCGGAGACCCGGCGCAGGTCGCGGATCGGCGGGCTGAGCAGCAGCGCGGTGGCGGTGCCCAGGGTGACGACGCCGCCGACCAGGTAGACCTGGGTGGTGCCGAGGAGGTCGACGGCGGGGCCGGCCAGCGCCGAGCCGAGCGGGAACATGCAGACGGAGCCCGCCACTTCGTACGCGTGGATCCGGTTGAGCACCTCGCCGGGCACCTGGGTCTGCACGCTGGTGGCCCACATGACGCCCCAGAAGCTGATGCCGATGCCGGAGACCAGCTGGGCGGCGCCGAGCAGCGGCCAGGGCAGGCCGGCCGCGAAGGCGAACTGCTGGACGGCGAAGAGGAACAGGGCGGTGGCGCCGGCGGCCAGCGGGCGGACCGGCTTGACCCGGATGGCGAGGACGCCGCCGATGATGGTGCCCGCGCCGAGCATGCTGTTGATGACGCCGTAGGCGACGACGCCGTCGCGCTTGCCGATGTCGCCGACCACCACGGGGGCGAGCGGGCCCCAGGAGAGCACGGTGAAGACCATCCAGATCAGGATGACGCCCCACATCCAGCTGCGGGACCAGAACTCGTGCCAGCCGGCCACCAGGTTGCGCCACAGGCTGTCGCCGGGCGGCGGGGCGGGGACGGGGCCGAGCCGCAGGGTGAGCAGGCAGTAGGCGCTGACCGCGTACATCACGCCGGCGATCACCATCACCCAGCCGGTGGAGACGGTGATCAGCGCGGCGGCCAGCGCGGGCCCGATCAGGCCGGTCAGCGCCTCGGCGATCCGCAGCACGCCGTTGGCGCCCTGCACGTCGGTGGCGACCAGCGGGACGGTCGAGGCGGCGCCGGGCTGGAACATCGCCGCGGCGGTGCCGGCCAGCGCGAGCAGCAGGTAGAGCTGCCAGAGCTGGTCGAAGCCCCGGAAGAACAGCACCGCGAGCAGCACCCGGGTGGTGAGGTTCAGCAGGTCGGCGAAGATCATCAGCCGCCGGGCGGTGAACCGGTCGGCGAGCACGCCGCCGAACAGCACCAGGCCGGCGAACGGGCCGAGCAGGAAGGCCATCGCGAAGCCGACCTCGGAGGTCTCGTAGCCGGCGGCCACCAGGCCGGCCGAGACGGCGACCGGGAGCATCGCGTCGCTGAGCAGCCCGGCCGAGCGGGCGGTGAAGTAGAGCCGGAAGCTGCCCGACCAGATGGCGGGCGGTTTCGCCGTGCTGACCTGCGGGGTGGGAGCGGATTGCAGTTCGGGTGCGGTCACGTACCTCAGTTTTGGTGTAGACCACTGCCGGTTTCCAGTGATTTTGGGTCACGATGCGGCCTCCGCGCCCCCGGTGGCGGAGCGGCGGCCCGCCGTGCGCACCCCGAGCACGGCACGGCGGCCCGCCGTCCGGTCGGCGTCCGGGCCCTGAAAGCCGTGACGCCCGGGCGGCCCGATTTCGCCGAGGTTCCGGACGGGACGGCCAACGACCCCCTATGTGTCGGCACCGCCCGGTCTCCCTCGGCGTCCCCTCGCAACGGGCGCCGCACCCAAGAGTGATCAGTCGGATACGTCACGTCAATGGGTTGTCCGAAATTCAGACGGACCATCCGGAGCGCGCACAGCGCGCGCCCGGCGCACGCTCCCGCCCCGGCCGGGCGCCCGGCGCGCCGCTCAGCGGGCCGAGGCCACCGGGGCGGACGGCTGCGCCGCCAGCGCGCAGGGCGTCCCGTCCGGGTCGCCGATCTCGCACCACACCCGCTTGCCGGAGCCGTCCGGGTACCAGCCCCAGCGCTCGCAGAGCAGCTCGACCAGCTCCAGGCCGCGCCCGTTGGTGGCGTCCTCGTCGGCCCCGGCGTGCCGGGGCGCGGGGGCCGCGCAGCTGGCGTCGGCGACCTCCACCCGGACGGCGGGCGGCGCGGCGGCCGGGTCGACCGGCAGCAGCAGTCTGAGCACCGCCGGGTGTCCGGTGTGCACCACCGCGTTGGTGACCAGTTCGGAGACCACCAGCACCAGGGTCTCCGCCACCGGCGAGTCCGGGTCGATCCCGCCCGCCCGCAGCCGGTCCCGGACCCACCGCCGCGCCCGTGACACCTCCGCCGGGTCCGCCTGGACCGCCAGCTGTACCTGGAGTACCTGCACCGCTCCACCACCCGCACTAGGTATTCGGCCCGTTTGATCCCGCCGGTCCGGTCGGCCGCTCGAAGCGGGGGTCACCGACCAGGACTGCCCATGGCATCGACACGAATACGCCCCAGAATGATTCCGCGACCGGGTCGCAGCAAGAGCTTCGGGCATATTCCAGCGTTCGGGGGACGGCTCGGTGCATACTGTCCCGCTCACCCTGCCGGGGTTCGCACGACAGGTCGGCGGCACCGCCCTCCCGGGTATCCCCGACCGTACCGCCGACGGTCTCCGGGCACGGGGCCGCCACGAGCGAACCACCCTTCCTACAAATGTCCACCGGCGGTCGAACACCGGGCGCCCCAAGGGAACTGAGGCCGCCCCGGCCGAGCGCGCGCCGGGCGGGGCGTCAGGCGAACACCACGGTGCGCGAGCCGTTCAGCAGCACCCGGTGCTCGCTGTGCCACTTCACGGCGCGGGCCAGCGCCTGGCACTCGACGTCCCGGCCGAGCGCCACCAGCTGCTCGGGGGTGACGTCGTGGGTGACCCGGGCGACCTCCTGCTCGATGATCGGGCCCTCGTCCAGGTCGGCGGTGACGTAGTGGGCGGTGGCGCCGATCAGCTTCACGCCCCGGGCGTGCGCCTGGTGGTACGGCTTGGCGCCCTTGAAGCTCGGCAGGAAGGAGTGGTGGATGTTGATGACCCGCCCGGACAGCGCCTTGCACAGGTCGTCCGAGAGCACCTGCATGTAGCGGGCCAGCACCACCAGGTCGATCCGCTCCTCGGCGACCAGGTCGAGCAGCCGCTGCTCGGCGTCCGCCTTGGTGTCCCGGGTCACCGGGACGTGGTGGAAGGGGATGCTGTACGACTCGGTCAGCTCGCGGAAGTCGGTGTGGTTGGAGACCACGCCGGCGATCTCCACCGGCAGCGCCCCGATCCGGGTGCGGAACAGCAGGTCGTTCAGGCAGTGCCCGAACTTGGAGACCATCAGCAGCACCCGCATCCGCTCCGCGGAGGCGTTGATCCGCCACTCCATCCGGAACGAGGCGCCGATCGCCGCGAAGCTCGCCCGGAGCTTCTCCGCCGTCACCGGCTCCTCGGCCGAGAAGTGCACCCGCATGAAGAACAGCCCGGTGCCGGCGTCGCCGAACTGCTGGCTGTCGATGATGTTGCAACCCGTCATGAACAGGTAGCTGGAGACCGCGTGCACGATGCCCTGCTTGTCGGGGCAGGACAGCGTCAGCACGTACTGGGAGCGGGCGGTCTCTTCCATGTCGGGGTCCCTGTTCCTGGGTTCGGGTGGTGACGGGCAACGGCCCAGCCTGGCACAGATCGCGCCGGGGCGGGGACGGCGCCCGCCACCCGAGACCGCGGCCGCCGCCCGAGACCGCGGGGCGCCTCCGCGCCGCCCCGGCCGGGTCAGCCGCGCGCGGTCAGCCGGGCCAGTTCGTCCAGCGGGAGCGGCGGCAGGCCGGGGTCGTCTCCGTCGCCGACGGCCAGCAGGTGGTGCGCCTCGCGGGCCGCCCGCACCGCCTCCGGCCAGTCCGGGTGGCCCAGGTACGCGGCGGCCGGGGCGTCCTCGCCGACCTTGTGCACGACCAGCAGCACCCGCAGTACCGCCGCGTTCACCGCGACCGCCTCCGCGGAGTCCCGGAAGACCGCGCCGACGTACTTCTCCGCCGACCAGCGGTCCAGCCAGCTGTCCTCCACCAGCCGGTACACCGCGTCGGAGAGGTCGCCGTACCCCGCGCGGCCGTCCAGCCACGCCGTGCGCTGGAAACCGGGGTCGGAGAGCATGTGCAGCGCCGAGCGGATCCGGGCCCGCCAGCGCCACCAGGGCAGATCACTCAGAGGCATGCCGCCCATCGTGCTGGAGCGCGCGCCCGTTCGAGAAGCGTTTCGGGCAGACCGGTGCGGAGAATCCATGCTGTCGGACACGGGAGCCGATCGTACGTTCCCGCCCCGGTCCGACTCCAACCGCGCCTCTACACGCGTCACCGACCGGCAACGCTCCGTGTTCCTCCCCCGTTGGCGGTCCGTTCACACCGCGTCCCTCTCGGCGTGCCCGGTGGCGACCACCCTTGGTCCGCCGAGCCTGCGCAACGGAGCACGGGACGACCCCAAGCAACAGCACGTCCAGGGAGGAAAGAGCGCCATGACGCGGAACGGAACCCCCCACCCGCCACCCGCCGTCAGTGGACGACGCCGCGCAGCCACCGTCCTCGCGGCCTCCGCCGCGGTCCTGCCCGCCCTGCTCTCCGCCTCCGCCTGCGGCGGCCCCGCCGCCGCCGACGCCGCCGGCCAGGACGTCACCGTCATGACCTGGGCCCCGTCCGGCACCGGCGCCGCCGACCGCCCCGGCATGACCGCGCTCGCCGAGGCCGTCGGCCGCGAGCTCAACGCCCGGGGCGGCCTGGCCGGCCACAAGGTCCGCGTCCTCACCTGCAACGAGCACGACAGCACCGACGGCGCCACCGCCTGCGCCGACCAGGCCGTCAGCGCCCACGTCGTCGCCGTGGTCGGCTCCGCCAGCCAGTACGGCAGCAACTTCATGCCGATCCTCGAACAGGCCGGCATCCCGTTCATCGGCGGCTACGGCCTCTCCTCCCCCGAGTTCAGCAGCCCGCTCTCCTACCCCGTCAACGGCGGCATGCCCGCCCTGGTCGCGGGCAGCGGACGCCAGCTGGTCGCCGCCGGCTGCAAGCAGATCGCCCTGATCCGCCCCGACACCCGGGCCGGCGACGCCCTGGTCAACTACCTCAGCAGCGCCGTCGCGCAGGACAACGTCAAGATCACCGACGTCAAGGCGCCCGAGAAGTCCAACGACTACTCGTCGTACGCGCACCGGGCCATCGGCGACGACAAGCCCGGCAACTGCGTGCTCTCCGCGCTCGGCGCCGAGCCCACCGCCAACCTGCTCGACCCGTACCGCCGCGCCAGCCCCAGGAACACCCAGCTCGCCTCGGTCATCGGCTCCTTCCAGCAGTCCGTGGTCGACTCCACCGGCGGCGACGGCGGCCCGCTGCGCGGCGCGTACGCCACCGGCTGGTTCCCGGTCGAGTCCTCCACCGTCTGGGACGGCCTGCGCGACACCGTCCGCGCCTACGGCAACGGCTCCACCATCGACGTCGCCGACCCCGGCGTGCAGACCACCTGGGTCGCCTACGAGGTGCTCCGCCAGGCCGCCGGACGGATCGACAAGAGCAGGCCGGTCACCGCGAAGGCGCTGCAGGTCATCCTGGACAGCGGCGACCCGATCGACACCGCCGGCACCACCCCGCCGCTCAACTGGAGCCTCACCAACATGCTCCCCAGCGCGGACTCGCCCCGGCTGGTGAACACCTCCGTCACCTTCCAGCGGGTGCAGAACGGCCGCCTGGTCGAGCAGCACCAGGGCTTCACCGACGTCCGCTGGGTGCTCACCAACGGCAAGCCCCCGGCGTAGCGCGCCCGGGGCCCGGGGCTCGGGGGACGGCGGGAACGACGGGAACAGCAGGGGCGCGGGTCTCCCGCGCCCCTGCTCCGTCGTTGCGGTCCGTACCGGGCGGCTCAGAGCTCTCCGGCGCTCTTGGCCGGCAGCCCCGTCTTCGTGGCGATCGTGCCCCACAGCTCGGAGGCCTGCTTCTTCGCCGTCGTGGCCGTGCCGCTCGCCGCGTCGCCGTTGCGCAGGTGCGCGTTGTCCTTGGCCTTGGCCGGGTCGCAGCCCGCCACCAGGTCGCCGGCCCACTGGGCGTACTCGGAGTCGGCGGTGGCGGACGCCTGCCAGGCCGCCTGGAGCTGCTTGACCAGCTCCGCGCCCTCGGTGAGCTGGTCGACCTTCAGGGCGCCGAGCTTGGTCAGCAGGCCCTGCCGCTGGCTCGCGGCCGAGGCGAGCGCGGCCTGCGAGTCGGGCAGGTTCTGGCACTTGCCGACCGCGGCGACCGCGTTGACCACCGAGGTGCGGCCGGCGCTGGCGGTGCCGAGCAGGTCGGACAGGGCCTGCGCCTGGGCCTTCATCTCGGGGGTGACCGCGGCGTTGCCGCCGTTCGGGCTGGGGGCGGCGACGCTCTGGCCGGACGTGGCTCCGCCCTTCGCGGTGTCCTTGTCCTTCTTGTCGCCGCCGCTGGCCAGCACGCCGACCAGGACCGCGACCAGCGCGACGCCGGCCACGCCCGCGCCGATCAGCACCTTGGTGTTGGGCTTGCGGCGGCCGCCGTCCGCGGCCTGCTGCGGGTAGCCGTCGGGCGCGGGGGCGTACCCCTGCTGCGGGGCGCCGTAGCCCCCGCCGCCGTACGTCGGCTGGGCCGCGTAGGGGGCCGGCTGGGGCTGCTGCGCGAAGGCCGGCGGGGCGGGCTGGGCGGCGCCGCCGACGGCCGGGCCGCCGGCCGGGTAGGGCGGCAGGTACTGGGTGGCGCCCTCGTCGCCCGGCGCGGGCTGCTGCGGGGCCGTCCCGGCCTGCTGCGGGGGCGTGCCCCAGTACTCGGGGCTGCCGCTCTGGCCGAGCGGCGGCGCGGACTGCTGCTGGGGGACGGGGGCCTGCGACTGCGGCTGGGCGTACGGGGGCTGCGCGGCGGCCTGCGCCGGACTGCCCTGACCGTCTGCGGCGGGCTCCGGGCGGAACAGGTCGTCCAGATTGAAGTCGCCGGAGTTGGGATACGAGCGGCGCTGGCTCAACGCGATTCCTCACCTGTGCACGGCACCGGGATCCCGGGCCTCTCGGTTGCCCCGCCGGGTTGCTGACGGCGGACCACAACTGCGAGGCCACGGTACCCGTTCACCGGCACAGGTGACTACGCGGGCCGCTGTTCTGTGCTATTGATTCACGTTCCGGCGGCCGCCGGAACGGCTCACGCCGCCTCCCCGTCCATCCGGGCGTGGAACTCGCGCACCGCGCGGTGCCCCCGGTACGGCTCCAGCCGGCTGCGGAAGTCGTCCAGGTACTCGACGCCTCGGTTGGAGCGCAGTCCGCTGAGCAGCCGGACCGCCTCGGTGCCGGTCTCGCAGGCGCGTTCCAGGTCCCGCTGCTGGAGCTGGGCGGTGGCCAGCAGGACCAGGTCGACGGCCCGGCGGCGGACCCGGTGCGCGGGGTGCAGTTCGAGCGCGGTGCGGGCGTAGTGCTCGGCCCGCTCGCCCTGCTGCAGGTCCCGGTGGCAGTGCGCCAACTCGTCGGCGAGGTACGCCTCGTCGAAGTGGACGATCCAGTCGGGGTCGTCGGCGGGGTTGCGCTGCTCCATCGCGGCCAGCGCCTTGGCCGCGACGCTCTCGCAGGCGTACGCGTCGCCGAGCAGGGCGTGGCCCCGGGCCTCGGCGGCGTAGAACATCGCCATCGCGGTGGGGGTGGCCACCGAGCGGGCGCCCTCCTGGGCGGCGCGGGCGAGTTGGGCGATCTCCCGGGGGTTGCCGAGCGTCGCGGCCAGGTGGCTCATCGAGGCGGCCAGCACGTAGCCGCCGTAGCCGCGGTCGTCGGCGGCCTGGGCCAGGCGCAGCGCCTGGATGTAGTACCGCTGGGCGAGGCCGGGCTGGCCGGTGTCGACCGCCATGTAGCCGGCCAGCTCGGTCAGCCGGGCGACGGCGCCGAAGAGTTGACGCCCCGTCTCGTCGCGGTAGGAGCCGCCGAGGAAGCCGGAGACCACGCTGTTGAGGTAGTGCACCACGACCGGGCGGACGTGGCCGCTGCCGAAGCGGTGGTCGAGGTCGACCAGCATCTGGGTGGTGGCCCGGATCGCCGCGACGTCGGCCAGGCCGACCCGGGTGCCGCCGGTGCGGGCGACCACCGGGTCCGGCGGGGTGATCAGCCAGTCCCGGCTGGGCTCGACCAGCGCGGAGGCCGCGACGGTGGTGCCGGCCAGGAAGTCCCGCTTGCCGACGTCGCTGCGCCACAGCTCGCAGATCTGCTCCAGCGCGGCGCCCAGGCTGGGCGCGAACTGGAGGCCGACGGCGGAGCTGAGGCTCTTGCCGTCGGCCATGCCGATCTCGTCCACCGTGACGCCGCGGCCGAGTTTGCGGCCGAGCGCCTCGGCGATCACCGCGGGCGCCTGCCCGCGTGGTTGTTGCCCGCGCAGCCAGCGGGCGACGGAGGTCTTGTCGTAGCGCAGGTCCAGTCCGTGTTCTGCTCCGCAGAGGTTGACCCGGCGGGCCAGGCCCGCGTTGGAGCAGCCCGCCTCCTGGATCAGCTGCTGCAGGCGCTCGTTCGGCTCTCGTGCGACGAGTGGTCTCGCGGCCATGGGATTTTTCCGCCTCCCCAACGCCGTCCGGACCCGACCGGAGGGCGACGAATGTGCAACACCATGCGGAATACCCACGGTGACGTACCCGCTCCCCACGCGCCCGGGTGAATGCCTCCGTGCGCCCCCACTGCGCCCGTTACCGCCCCTGCTCGGCCGACCGGTTTTGACCAGGATCACCGTCCCGGGTGACATCGCGCGCGCCGTTCGAAGCGTTCGGCCCCGGGCCGTAACCCGCATTCACGGACGGTAGTTGTGCAGCACGTGGACAACACCCCGGGAGCCCCCGAACCGAACCTGCCGCCGCTGCTGCTCGAAGCCGTCCGCTACGCCGAGGACCGGCACTGGGAGGTCGCGCCGGGCGCCTGGCTGCTCGACGGCGACGGCCCGGTCCGCTGCTCCTGTGGTGAGGAGCGCTGCGCGCTCCCCGGCGCGCACCCCCTCGGCGAGGACTGGCGGCTCCGGGCGAGCGCCGGGCCCGGGGTGGTCCGCAAGTGGTGGACGGAGCACCCGGAGGCCTCGATCCTGCTGCCCACCGGCCGGGCGTTCGACGTGCTGGACGTGCCGGAGGTGGCGGGCTGCCTGGCGCTGGCCCGGATGGAGCGGATGGGGCTGCAGCTGGGCCCGGTGGTCGCGGTCCCGGCCTCGCCCGGGCGCACCGGGCGGCGGCTGCACTTCCTGGTGCTGCCCGGGGTGGTCGACAAGCTGCCGGACATGCTCCGGCAGATCGGCTGGTCGGCGGACCGGCTCGACCTGGTGGCGCGCGGCGAGGGCGACTGGGTGGTGGCCCCGCCGTCCCGGGTCGGCGGGTACGCGTCCGCGCAGTGGGCCCGGCCGCCGTCCGCGCTGAACCGCTGGCTGCCGGACGCGGTGGAGCTGGTCAGCCCGCTCGCGTACGCCTGCGGGCGCGAGGCCTCGGCCCCGCGCCCCGTGCAGCGCACGGCGGCCGCCGTGCGCTGAGCCTTCCGAGCGTGCCCCGGCCGATCCCGGCGGGGGCGTTGTCCGCGCGGCACCCCGCGCGGCCGTGGCGGGCCCGGCCCCCCGACCTGGGGGCGGGGCCCGCCGTTCGCGTGCCGCGGCCCGCCGTCCCGCCCGTCCGGAGCGCGATCTTCCGGAACCGGTCGTCATACCCGCAGGTCAACGGGGGAAGCCCACCGATCGGGTGACATCGCTCAAGGATTGGCCGCGGTTGCCGAGGGGATCATCCTCAGCGTCGGCACGGGGTCGAACGAGCGGAGGGAGCGGACGGACCGAGAGCGCGGGGGCTGCCGGGAGGGCGTTCGGACGGGGAAGCCGAACGCGGCAGTGGGAGGGAGCAGGAGGGGAGCCGGGGAGGGAACGGGCGGGGAGCCCGGGGAGGGCGGTCGGGCGCGGCCGGGGAGCCGCGCACGGCCGGGGGAACGGCGGCAGGGCCCGGTGTGGGGACACCGGGCCCTGCCGCCGCTGCCGTTCCGTTCCCGGGCCGCTACGGCTGGGCGACGAATACGTGCGCGGCGATCTCCTTGCCGAGCTCGGCCGCGCTCTCGCCGGTGCCGACCAGCACGCCGCCGGCCGCCGGGGAGACCCGCACCGTCGCCCCCGGGCGGACGCCCGCCCGGCGCAGGGTGCGCATCAGCTCGCCGTCGGTCTGGATCGGCTCGCCGATCCGGCGGACCACCACGTCCGTCCCGTCCTTGGCGGCGACCGCCTCCAGCGTGACCAGCCCGGCGTCGAAGCCCTCGCCCTCGGCCTTGGTGTCGCCGAGCTCGTCCAGGCCCGGGATCGGGTTGCCGTACGGGGACTGGGTGGGGTGGCCGAGCATCGCGAGCACCTTGCGCTCGACCGTCTCGCTCATCACGTGCTCCCAGCGGCAGGCCTCCTCGTGGACCTGCTCCCACTCCAGGCCGATCACGTCCACCAGCAGGCACTCGGCGATCCGGTGCTTGCGCATCACCCGGACGGCCAACTTGCGGCCCTCACCGGTCAGTTCGAGGTGGCGGTCCTCGGCGACCTGGAGCAGCCCGTCCCGCTCCATCCGGCCCACCGTCTGGCTCACCGTCGGGCCGGACTGCTCCAGCCGCTCGGCGATCCGGGCGCGCATCGGGGTGATGCCTTCCTCCTCCAGCTCCAGGATGGTGCGGAGGTACATCTCAGTGGTGTCGATCAGCCCTGACATCGCCCCTGGCTCCGTTCTTCGGTGTCCTCACCGCCAATTCTGACGTACCGAGGTGACAACCGGATGCGCGCGCCCGCTATGCCCGCCCTCTTTCGTGGCTGTTGACAGCCGCGCCCGGCGCGGGCCACCGTGCACGCCGTAGCTTTCTCCCAGAGCGGTCTGGACCACCCGGCCGCCCCGAGCTCGGACGGAGCAGAGATGAGCGAACTGGTCGGCCGGTACCTGGACGCCGCCGTGGCCCACCTGGAGCGGATCCGCACCGAGGAGGGGGAGAACATCGAGGCCGCCGCGGAGCTGCTGGCGGAGGCCGTCGAGCACGGCCGGCGGATCTTCACCTACGGCGCCGGGCACTCCTCGCTGGCCGCCCAGGACGTGGTCTACCGGGCCGGCGGCCTGGTGGTGATGAACCTGCTCAACGTGCCCGGGATGACCGGCGTCAACGTGATGCCCGCCCACCTGGGCAGCGCCCTGGAGCGGGTCTCCGGGCTGGCCACCACCACGCTCGACCTCACCCCGGCCCGCAGCGGCGACCTGCTGTTCGTGATCTCGCTCTCCGGCCGCCAGGTGATGCCGGTCGAGCTGGCCCGGCACGCCCGCGACCGCGGCATGAGGGTGATCGGCGTGACCTCGCTGGCCTATCCCGGCGCGGTCACCTCCAACCACTCCTCCGGCACCTACCTCAAGGACAACTGCGACGTCGTCCTGGACAGCAAGATCGGGATCGGTGACGGCGAGCTCGACCACCCCGGCGCGGGCGCCCCGTTCGGCTCGGTGTCCACCATCACCACCAGCGCGCTGATGCAGTCGGTGGTGGCCTCGGCGATCGCCAAGCTGGCCGACCGGGGCATCACCCCGCCGCTGTTCCGCTCCGGCAACGTGGACGGCGGCACCGAGTGGAACAACAAGGTGATCGCCGACAACGCGGAGCGGATCTTCTACGCCTGGTGAGGCCCCGCCACCTTCCCGGCGGCCCCGCCGACCCGCCGACCCGCCCCATTCGGCCAACTCCGGTTCCGCCCGCGTAAGTTCGCCCGGCACCGGGAAGGACTCCCGGGAACCGGTGGGACTGCGCTGCGGGGGCGGGGATGGCGGCTGGGGCGGGGCGTTCGATCGGCTTCGTGCGGGAGCAGGACCTGCTCCCGCGCGTCTTCTGGGCCGCCGACGGCGCGTCCCTCCAGGGCCAGGCCAGGGCGGTGGCGCTCTCCCGCTGGGAGTTGCTGCTGCTGATCGGCGCGGCCTTCGCCGGCTCCGCGGACGGCCCGCTCTGGGCCTGGACCGCCGCCATCGCCTACCTCGGCGCGCTGTTCATCGCCGTCACCGTCGCCCGGCAGAACCCGCAGCGGCTCTGGTACGACGGCCGGGCGGTCGCCGAGTCGGTGAAGACGCTGGTGTGGAAGTACGCGGTGCGCGCCGACTCCTACCAGCCGCCGCCGCGCAAGCTGCCCGACGCCGAGCGCCTCTACGACGTCCAACTCTCCGGCATCCTGGGCGAGTTCGACACCGACCTGGTCTCCCCCGGCGTCACCGAGGAGCTGCGCGGCTGGCGCGCCCCGGCCCGGCACCCGCAGATCACCGACACCATGGAGCGGTTGCGCGAGCAGCCGCTCCCGGTCCGCCGCGAGGTCTACCTGCGCGAGCGGGTGCAGAGCCAGCGCCAGTGGTACCAGGCCAAGGCCATCCAGTGCCGCAACGCCACCCGCCGGGTCGGCCGGCTCGCCATCGTGCTCCCCGCCGTCGGCCTGCTGCTCGCCGTGCTGCGCGCCCTCGGCCAGTTCGGCTTCGACGCGCTCGGCGCGGTCTCCGCCGTCGCCGCCTCCGTCTCCGCCTGGGCCCAGCTGCGCCAGTACCGCCCGCAGGCCGCCGCCTACACCCTGGCTGCCGCCGAACTCGCCAAAGTGGAGGCCCAGTTGGCCTCCGTCGACCTCGGCTCCGCGGACGCCGAAGAGACCTGGGCCCGGCTCGCCCGGGACGCCGAGGACGCCATCTCCCGGGAGCACACCACCTGGCAGGCGCGCCGCGAGGTGCGCAGCCTCGACATCCCCAGCTGAGCAGGAGGGTCGCGTGGCGATACGGAGGATCGAGACGCCGGACGGCGGCGTCCTGGCCGTCGACACGTCCGGGGACCCTTCCGGCAGCCCGGTGTTCCTGCTGCACGGCACTCCCGGCAGCCGGGTCGGCCCCGCCCCGCGCAGCGCCGTGCTGGCCCGGATGCGGGTGCGGCTGATCTCCTTCGACCGCCCCGGCTACGGCGAGTCCACCCGGCTGCCCGGCCGCGACGTCGCCGCCGCGGCCGCCGACGTCACGGTGATCGCCGACGCCCTCGGGCTCGACCGCTTCGCCGTGGTCGGCCGCTCCGGCGGCGGCCCGCACGCGCTCGCCTGCGCCGCGCTGCTCCCCGACCGGGTCCGCCGGGCCGCCACCCAGGTCTCGCTGGCCCCCCGCCACGCGGAGGGCCTCGACTGGTTCGCCGGCATGACCGCCTCCAACGAACGCGCCTACCGGCAGGCCGAGTTGGGCCAGCCCCGGATCGCCGGCCAGTTCCAGCTCCGCTCCCGGGTGATCCGCCGCGACCCGGCCCAGCTGATCCGCAACCTGGTCCCCGAGCTCTCCCCGCCGGACCGCACCGTGGTCGCCGACATCGGCATCCGCCGGATGCTGCACTCCACCTACCGCCAGGCCTTCCGCTACGGCGCCGACGGCTGGATCGACGACGTCCTGGCCTTCATCGCCGACTGGGGCTTCACCGTCGACACCATCCGCGTCCCGGTCCGCCTCTGGCACGGCGCCGACGACAGGTTCTCCCCCGTCGGCCACTCCGCCTGGCTCGCCGACCACATCCCCGGCGCCCAGCTCTACCTCGAACCGGGCGCCGCCCACTTCGGCTCCCTCAAGGAGATGACCGACGCCATCCGCTGGGCGGCCCACGCGTAGCCGGGCCGGGGCGCGGGGCGGGCGGCGACCCGCCGCCCGCCCCGCGCGGCGTCACAGCGGCTGGGGCTCCAGGTCCCGGTTGGTGCGCTGCCAGCTGCGGGCGGCGACGACGGACGGGTGGTCCTCGCCGAAGAGCTCGACGAGCGCGGCGACGGCCTGCATCCGCAGGCCCTCCGCCTCGCCGCGGCGTCCCGCCGCCCGGACGGTGACGGCGAGGTTGGCCTGGCAGACCAGCGCGTCGGGGTGCGTGGCGCCGTACCGGGCGACCAGGCCGTCGTACGCGTTCCTGGCCAGCTCCTCGGCCTCGTCCAGCTCGTCCGCTTCGCCGAGCGCGTTGGCGAGGTTGGTGGTGGCGTTGAGGACGAACGGGTGGTCGGGGCCGAGGACGCGGGCGAGTCCGTCCACCGCGGCCCGGCCGTGCCGGACCGCGCCGGGCAGGTCGCCGGAGCCGCGCAGGTAGATGCCGAGGTTGTTCTCGCAGGCGAAGGTGAAGGGGTGGTCGTCGCCGAGCAGGCGGCGGTGGCCCTCGTAGGCGTCGGCGGCGATGTCGCGGGCGGTCTCCTTGTCGCCGGCGGCGCTGAAGTCGGCGGCGAGGTTGAGCCGGCAGGCCAGCGAGTCGATGAAGTCGGGCCCGTACTGGGCGACGTAGCGCTCGTAGGTGCGTTCGGTGAGTTCGCGGGCCTCGGTGTACTGGCCGGCCCGGCGCAGCGAGACGGCGAGCGACTTGGCGTTGCGGAGGTCCTCGGGCAGGTCGGAGGCGGCGATGCCGCCGAACGCCTCGGTGACCTCCCGCAGGAGTTCCACGGACCCCTTGTAGTCGCCCATCTCGCGCAGGTCGCGGGCCAGCGCGGACTTGGAGCCGAGGGTGTAGGGGTGGTGCGGGCCGAGGACGGCGGAGCGGCGCTCGACGGTGTCCTGGTCGAGGTCGCGGGCGGCGGTGCTGTTGCCGACCAGGCGGTGGTCGATGGCGAGGTTGTTGGCGACCGAGAGGGTGCGCGGGTCGTCCTCGCCGAAGAGTTCGACGAACTGGTTGTAGGTGTCCTCGTCGAGGGCCAGCGCCTCCTGGAAGCGGTTGAGGTAGCGCAGGTCGGCGGCCATCGAGTTGGCGGTCATCAGGGTGTACGGGTGGTGCTCGCCGAGGAGTTCGCGCTGGCCGACCAGGGTCCGCTGGTTGAGGGCGAGCGAGTCGTTGTAGGAGCCCTGGGAGCGCAGCACGTTGGCGACCTGGAAGCGGAGGCTGTAGATCTGGCGGCGCCACAGGCGCTGTTCGGTCGGGTCGGTCTCGTTCTCGGCGCGCACCTCCCAGGCCGCGTCGAGCTGCCGGCCGAGTTGCAGGGCCTGTTCGAGGTCGACGCGCTTCCACAGGTAGCGGACGCGGTCGATGAGCAGTTCGCGGACTTCGCGCTCGTCGCAGTCCTGGGCCCGGGAGGGGGTGAGGTGGGGCCAGATCTTCTCCAGGGTCGGCCAGTTGGCGGGGTCGTCGGTGTCGCCGCGGGGCGGCCGGGCGTTGACCAGGATGCGGTGCACCTGGTGCATGGCGGCGGCGCGCTCGGCCTCGCTCATGCCGCTGCGGACGACGGCCTGCACCAGCCGGTGGACCTGGAAGGAGTCGGAGCCGGCGTCGGTCTTGGCCAGCGCGTAGCGGCTGACCGCGCGCAGCACCTTGCCGAGCAGGAAGGTGTCGGTGAGTTCCTCGTCGTAGGGGGCGAGGGCGAGGCGCATCTGCTCGGAGAAGAAGAACTGCCGCAGCGAGATCGGCTCGGGCGCGAAGAACGCGCACAGCTCCAGCAGCCGCACCGCGGCGGGCGACTGCTCGCGCAGCCTGGTGATGGAGACGTTCCAGGTGAGCCCGACGGGGGTGGGGTAGTCGACGGGGGTCTCGCCGGCCGCGAGGACCTTGGTGGCCTCGGCCCTGAGCTGGCTGACGTAGGTCTCGACGGGGGTGCGGGTGGTCTCCAGCCAGGCGGCGGCGACCTCGACGGCGAGCGGCAGGTCGCCGACGGCGTCGGCGACCCGGTCGGCGTCGGCGCGGGCCAGGCCGCGGACCCGGCGGGTGAGGTGGTCGATCGACTCGGTGCGGTCGAACACGTCGACGTTGAGCACGCCGGCCTGCCCGGACCAGCCCTGGTTGCGGGAGGTGACCAGGATGTGGCCGGGGCCGTCGGGGAAGAAGCGGCGGATCTCGCCGGGCTCGTCCGCGTTGTCGAAGATCAGCAGCCAGTTGGAGGTCGGGATGCCCTGCCGGAGCGCGTCGCGGGCGGCCTGCGCGGCCTCGCTGACGTTGTCGCCGACCCGCAGCCCGAGGCGTCCGGCGAGGTCGGCGAGGTCGACCACGACGTTCTCGCTCTGCTCGGCGTCGATCCACCACACCAGGTCGTAGTGCGACATGTAGCGGTGCGCGTACTCCAGCGCGACCTGGGTCTTGCCGACGCCGCCGAGGCCGTACAGGGTCTGCGGCGGGGGCAGCACCGCCGTGGTGCCCCCGGCCAGTTGGGCCCGCAGGTCGTCGAGGACCTTGACCCGGCCGGTGAAGGAGTGGTTGCGCTGCGGCACCTCCCAGTAGGTGGGTTTGGTGCCGGGGAAGCGCGGCGCGCCGGGGCTGCGCTCGGGCAGTTCGGTCTCGGTGCGGCCGAGCGCGCGCAGCAGCGCGATGGCGGCGGAGGGCTCGTCGCGGCCGATCAGGTCGACCGGGTTGCGGTTGTTGTAGGGCGCGTTGAGGCGGACGTCGGAGACCCGGACCGGGATCAGCTGGCGGCGGGCGCCGGCCGGGTCGGCGAGCACGGTGCGGTCCCACAGCGCCTGGGCCTGCGGGGACTGCAGGTAGGCGGCGGACAGCAGGGCGACGGTGCGGTACGCGGAGTCGATGCCGCGCCCGGTGGCCTCGCGCGGGTTGGCCCCGGCGCCGACGTCGCGCGGGACGACCCGGTAGCCGGCGTCGGCGAGCAGCGCGGAGATCCAGTCCGCCCAGGCCCGGTCCTCGGGCACGTAGCTGAGGTACAGGTCGGCGGGGGCGGTGGGGCGGCGGCGGGCGAAGCCGTCGAGGTGGCGCAGCCGCAGGTCCTCGGACATCGGCGGCAGCCCGCCGACCCGGCCCTGGGTGATCTCCCGGGTGAGCCGCTCGTTGGCGGCGAGCATCGAGCCGGGCAGCCCGGGCTGGTCGCCGAACGGGGCGAGGATCTCCTCGTACGCGTAGAACGGCCGGTAGGGGATCTCCACGCCGGCCCAGTAGCGGGCCAGGTCGCTCTCGCCGAAGCCGGCGGGCAGGCCGGCGAACTTGATCCGGGCCAGCGCCCGGCCGGCGTCGGCCTTCTCCTTCTCGCCCTCGTCGATGCGCATCGGGACGGGCAGGATCCGGATGTCCCGGTCGCCGTAGCGGTCCTCGATCACCCGGGCGATCCGGGAGGCGCCGTCGATGGACTGGTCGCTGAGGGTGAAGCAGACCACCAGGTCGTCGGGCATCTCGACGGTGCAGATGTCGGCGGTGTCGGTGAGGCCGGTGCGGCTGTCGATCAGCACGTAGTCGTAGCGGCGCTTCATGTCGGCGCGCAGCGACTGGATGAACCGGCGGCCCTCGTGGCGCTCGTACAGCAGGTCCCAGTCGATCCGGGCCACCGAGTAGTCGCGGTTCTGCTGCCCGGCGGGGACGAGGTCGATCCGGCCGCCGCCGGGGAAGTGCGGCCAGGCCAGCGAGAGGGCGTGCGGGTGGATCCGGGCGAAGTCCTCGATCCACTCCGGGTCCCGGTCGATCGGGCGGCGGGCCTCTTCGAGGTAGTCGCCGAACAGGTCCATGATGCCGGTGGTGGCGGCGACCACCTCGGGGTTGAGGAACGGCCGGAAGAACTGGGCCAGGCCGGGCGCCTCCAGGTCCCAGTCGACGACCAGCACCCGGTAGCCGTTGGCGGCCAGGATCCAGGCGGTGTTGGCCAGCGCCATGGTGCGGCCGGTGCCGCCCTTGTACGAGTAGAAGGTGACGATCCGGCCGTGCCGGTTCTCGATGGTGGCGTCGCGGCGGCGGCCCTGGATCTGCGGGCCCTTCGTCGGCCTCTCGGTCATGACGTTCCCTCCCCCGGGCCCTTGGTGTGCCCGTCGTGGTGCGCACGCCGTGCTCACCGGCCGGAGTCCCGACCGCCCGGTGTCCTCGTGGTGCCGTCCCGGGCCCGGCTCAGGGTCCGATGCTGGGTCTGCGGTCGGCCGGTCCGTCCTCGGGGCGGTTCCGGTGGTGCTGCTCGTGGGCGGTGCAGGCGCGCATCACGGCGCGCTCCATCTCGCCGCGGAACTCCTCGATGCTGCCGGGGGCGCCGCCCGTGCCCTCCTCGCGCAGGCTGGGCCGCTGCCGGGCGCCGCGGCTGACGGCCAGCACGCTGTCGCCGAGTTCGTCGAGCATCCGTTCGTGGTCGCGGCTCTGCTGGTCGTCGCGGTTCCAGGGTTCGATGACGGCCACCGAGCCGAGGTTGCGCCGGTCCAGCCGGCGCACCGCCTCGGCCCGCCGCCCGTCCAGGAACGCCCACCGGTCGACCAGCAGCACGCAGGGCTCGCCGGGCCGCTCGCCGCCCGCCAGGTGCTCCGACTCGTCCTCGAACTCGTTCACCGTGGGCTGGAAGCCCATGCTGCGGGCGATGTCGGCGGCGTCCTGGGAGAGCGGGCGGGTGGAGTCGGGCCGGTACGGCTGCCAGTCGGTGCGCTGCTCGCCGTACCAGACCGCGCTGCGGTGGGGCGGCAGTTCGCGCTCCCGGTAGGAGAACACCGCGATCCGCACCTGGTCGGCGGCGTCCGGCTGGTCGAAGGCGGACGGCTGGGACTCGAAGTCCAGCACCTGGCCGATCGGGATCACCGTCTGGTTGGCGACCTCGACGATCCGCCGGGCCAGCCGCAGCACCGCCGCGTGGTACTCCGAGCTGAACGCGGCGATCTTCATCAGCGCGTACAGGCCCTCGGTGGCGTACTCGGGGCCGAAGCTGTCGTGGTTGAACTGGAGTTCACCGGCGACCCGGGGCAGCTGGTAGTGGTCCATCGCCACCCACAGGGCCGGCACGATGCCGGTCATCCGCTCCGCGGTGGGCCTGCGCTGGTAGACCGAGCGGCGGCTGAACAGGTGCCACTCCTTGCCGCACGCCTCGGACTTGAAGTAGCGCGGCGAGTACAGCGGCACGAACACCCGGCAGGTGGCCAGCTCCCGGGACAGCCGCTCGGCCCACTTCTGGCCCTGGTGCATCGAGCGGTCCATGAACCCGACCGGGTGGCCCGGCGGCACGTCGGTGATCTGCAGGATCGCCTCGCACAGGTCCTGGTACAGCTTCGCCACCCACAGGTTGGGGTCGGCCGCCCCCCGCGAGTTGACCCGGGGCGTGTGCGCGTAGCTGAGGAAGAAGTACGGCCTGGGCGTGTCCTTCCCCTGTCCCGCCCCACTGCTCACCCGCGCCTCCCCCGAGCCCGCCTGACGCCGTCCCCCCGAAAGGATCTCAGTGTAGGAAGACCGGCGGCCCCAATGGAATAGGGCCTACCTCGCCGGGGTGATCAACTTCCTTGTGCGGCAAGCCACTTCGAGACCGACCCGACCGCCGCTCGGACCGGGAACAGGAAGCTGGGGGCCTTGCCGAAGTGCCCGGCCCCGATCTCGTCGCGGCAGGCGTCGAGGAACTCCCCGGCGGCCGCCTCGAAGTGCTCGGTGGTGACGCCGGGCGCGGTGAACCGCACCCACCGCCTGGCCCCCGCCCCGTCGGCGACCACGCAGCCGTAGCGCTGCGCGGGCGGATCGGGCCGTCCGTACTCGGCGAGGTGGAACACCGTGCAGCACGACCACGGGACGTCCACCAGCAGCACCCGGGCGTCCGCCTCCAGCAGGCGCTGCACCGGTGAGCGCTCGCCCAGGTGGCAGTCGAGGTCGTGGCGCTCCGTCAGCCACCCGGCGAGCGGCCCGAGGGCGGCGAACGAGGTCTGCGGGTGGCCGCTGCGCAGGGCCCCCTCGGTGGTGCGGATCTCCTCGGACAGCCGCCCCATGGTCGGCGAGGCCGGGGTGCGGTCGCGGTCGAACGGCGCCATCCGCGCCCGGTGCGCCCGGACGCCCGCCGCGTCGAGCCCCGCCACCGCCCGCCGGTACAGCAGGGAGGTCTCGGAGTTCTCCGGCGTCGCCGTGTACGCCACCAGCGTGCCCTCCCGGCCCAGCGCCTCCCGCAGCGCGGCGACGATCCCGGCGGAGCGGCCCGCCACCGGCCCGACCGACCGGAGCGACGCCTGCACCAGCAGCGTCCCGCCCTCCCGGACGCCGAGCGCGCGGAGGTCGTCCACGAGTTCCGCCACGGAGTACAACAGGCCCTCCCGCGCCACGGCCGCCGGTCGACGCGCCCACGATAGCCCCCTGCCGGGCCGGAGCCCGCACCCGCCGTCAACCGTTCGGCGGACGGCCACCGGCCGGGGCCGGGCGGTACCGGCCGCACGCCCCGTCAGCCGGATCCGGCGGCCACCCGCGCCCGCCACCGGGCCAGGTTCTCCGAGGCCGCCGCCCGGGCGGCGGCCTCGGCCTCGGCCCCGACCGGCACCGACAGCCAGGGTTCGACGGCCGCCCGCATGCCCTCGGTGAACCGCGCGCCGAGCGGGGTGAGCGCCCCGGAGGAGGCCAGCCCTTCGATCGCCCCGACCGTGTGCGAGCGCCAACTGGCCAGCTGGAAGCGGGCGTTGTCGCCGTCCGGGGTGCCGCCCAGCGTCCGCACCCGGGCGGCCCAGTACTCGGTCACCGCGAGGTGCGCGTACGTGCCCTGCAGCAGCCCCTCCAGCGGGCGCGGGTCGGGTCGCCAGGGGGCGTGGAACAGCCGCTCGTCGGTCCGGTCGTACAGGTCGTGGAAGTCGAGCACCGCGCCCAGCTTGACGTGCTGGAACTCGTGGGCGACCAGCAGCGCGAGGGTCGGCGCGGCGGCCGGGCGGGCGATGCCGACGGCGCCGAACGCCTGCCGGGCGGCGGCCGAGACGTCCCGTCCGGACGGGCCGGGCCGCAGCGGGGTGAGGGTGGACAGGCCGGCCCGGATGCCCGGGGCGTAGCCGGGCAGGTCGCCGCGGATCAGCTCCCAGGCGTCCCGCAACGCGCCCGTCCAGGCGTGCAGTTCGGCGTCGTCCAGCCGTTCGGCGACCGGCCACTGGTGGCTGTCGCGCTGCGGGTCGGTGTCCTCCAGCGCGGCCGTCCAGCCGTCGGCGAGGGCGACCCGCCGCACCGGCTGCCAGCGCGCGTCGCCGGGGGTGTCCCAGCCGATCCGGACGCCGCCGACCTCGAAGCCGTCCGGGCCGCCGGTGAGCAGCGCCTCGCCCGCGCCGCCGACCAGCACCCGCCCCAGCGTGGGCAGGTGCACGGCCCCGGAGCGGACCGGCAGCGCCAGTTCGAAGGAGCGGCGGGCCCGCAGCGCGGCGGCGGCCGCCAGCTCGGCCATCCCGCCGAGGTCCGACCCGCCCGTCCCGCCGCCCAGGCAGCGCACCGCCCAGGCCCGCACGTACGGGTGGGTCAGCACGGCGGACAGCGCGGCGCCGTCGGCGGCGTCCAGCGAGGTGACCAGGCCCCAGGCCGGGGAGGCGCTCCCGATCGCGGCCACCAGCCGCCGGGTGAGCCCGAGTTGGGCCGCGGCCAGGGCCCGGACGGTGTCGGCCCCGCCGTAGCCCGCCGCCAGTTCGTCGAGCTGGCCGTCGGTCAGCCCGGCCCCGGGCGTGTCCTGGGCCGGGACGGTGGTGACGGGCGCCGTCCGGTCCCGGATGGTGGTGATCAGTTTCAAGAGGTCCCCGCAGAAGACGGAGGGGTTGCGGAAGCCGGAGCCGTCGCCCCGGTAGCGGTGCGCGTAGAGGCCGCCGCCGCAGGAGCGCACCACCGGGCAGGCCCGGCACCGCTCGGCCAGCCCGGCCAGCCCGGACTGCCGCTCCACCATGCCGGGGTGCGCGGCGACCTGGTCGAGGCTGTGCTCGAACACCGTGAACCCGGTCTCGGGCGCGCCGTCGTAGGCGGTCTTCAGGCTGTCGGCCTGCTCGAAGGAGCCGTCGGTCTCCACCACCACCAGGTCGGCCGGGTCCAGCCCGAGCGACTCGGTCAGGCTGGAGCGCCCGCGCAGGGTGCGGTGGATCGAGTCGAAGGTGCGGACCGGGACGGGGCGGCCGAGCTCCTCCCAGCGCCGGTAGACCGCCAGCAGCCAGTCCGCGTACGGCGTGGCGCCGAGCCCGTCGGGGCGCTTGGGCGGCTCGTCCCAGGTGGCGTGCGGGAGCAGGAAGTCCACCCGGGGCGGCTCCAGCTCGACCAGCGCGTCCAGCACGGCGACGGGGTCGTTCTCCACGTCGATGGTGCACAGCAGCCCGGCGTACAGGTGCCGGTACTCGGGGCGGCGCAGCAGGCCGACGGCGGCGATCACCCTGGCGTGGCTGCTGCGGCCGTCGGCGAAGCGGCGGTGCCGGTCGTTGGCCGCCCGGTCGCCGTCCAGCGAGATGCCGACCTTGATGCCGTGCTCGGCGAACAGGTCGAGGTGGCGGGTGCTCAGCCGCACCCCGTTGGTGTGGATGCGTAGGTCGAGGGCGCACCCGGGGGGCAGTGCGGCGCGCAGCAGCTCGGCCGCCCGGCCGAGTCTGGCGGGGCCCGCCAGCAGGGGTTCGCCGCCGTGCAGGACGGCGTGGACGGCGGTCAGCCGGTGGGTGCGGACGTGCTCGGCGATCCGCTCGGCGGTGCGGGCGAGCACCGCCTCGTCGACCACCCGCGCCTTGCCGCGCCAGCTGGTGTCCGCGTGCTCGTAGACGTAGCAGTGGTCGCAGGCCAGGTCACAGCGGCCGTGGACCTTGATGACGTACTGGGAGAACGGGACCGGCGGGCGCGGTGCGGACGGCACGGGTGATCAGGAGCGGGGCGTCGGGTCTGGCTCGGTGCCGGGCCGGGTCAGATGGAGGAGTTGAAGGCGGCCACGGCCACCTGGCCCGACTCGCCGCCCGGCAGGGCCCGGTGCAGGCCCGCGGCGAGTTCCTCGGCACCGAGAGCGGCCAGGGCTGCCAGCGAGGGAGCGGACTCCTCGGCGCGCGCGCTGTCGGCGGGCTTGGTGGCGGCGACCATGATGACTCGTTTCTGCGCCCGGGACGGACGCCCACAAGGGAGGTCCCGGCATCCTTTTGACGGCACTCTCCCGCGCGAGACTTTATCGCCGTTCCCTGACGTCGTCCCCTCCAAACCTCCATTTTCGCTGCGCCGTTCGAGAAAATTTACCTCGGATGGAGCAGTCCGAAGCGCTTGACAGCCACCGGAGTTGATGACGCGTCAGGGGCAGAGCCGCTCGACCCGCCACCCCTCGGCGGTGGCGACGTAGCGCAGCCGGTCGTGCAGCCGGTTCTCCCGGCCCTGCCAGAACTCGACGGTGCGCGGGACGACCCGGTAGCCGCCCCAGAACGGCGGGACGGGGACGCCCTCGCCCTCCGGGTACCTGGCGGCGAGGTCGGCGTAGCGCCGCTCCAGCACCTCGCGGCCGGCCACCGGGCTGGACTGCTCGCTGGCCCAGGCGCCGAGCTGGGAGCCGTGCGGGCGGGTGCGGAAGTAGGCGGCGGTCTCGTCGCGGCCGACCTTCTCCACCCGGCCGGTGACGATGACCTGGCGGGCCAGCGTGATCCACGGGAAGAGCAGCGCGGCGTTCGGGTTGGCCGCCAGGTCGGTGCCCTTGCGGGAGCCGTAGTTGGTGAAGAACACGAAGCCGCGCCGGTCGTAGCCCTTGAGCAGGACGGTGCGCGCGGAGGGCAGCCCCTGGGCGTCGGCGGTGGAGAGCACCATCGCGTTGGGCTCGGGCACGCCCGCCCCGCCCGCCTCGTGGAACCAGCGGGTGAACTGCTGGTAGGGCTCGTCGGCGAGCTGGTCCTCGGTGAGGCCCTCGTGCTGGTAGTGCTCGCGCATCACGGACGGGTCGGGCCCGGCGGGCAGCGCGGACCCGGCGGGCAGCGCGGACCCGGTCGGCGCGGGCGGAGCGGATCCGGCGGGCAGGGCGGATCCGGCGGGCAGGGTCTCGGCGTTCGGACGGCGTTCCGCGGTAGGCACGCCCCCATCATCCCGTACGACAAGCGCCGGGCGCCGCCCCCTCCGGGCGGTGCCCCGGGAGTAGGGTGGCTCGCCACCGCTTCGGCACCCGCTGCTCGGGGAATCGTCCGGCTATCGCCCGGGACGCCCCGGAAAATCCGCCGACGACGCCGGAGACGACAGGGGTTCGGGCGGCCCGTGGGGGAAACATCACCGTCGTGGTGTATGGCGCAATGCACTCCGTGCCTGACAATCTGACACCGAGTGCCAATCACCATCGGCCACCGGCGTGCCGCCCCACCACGGCCGCGTGCCGCACCGGATCATTGAAGGAGCCGTTCTGATGTCGGATTTCGTACCCGGCCTTGAGGGTGTAGTCGCCTTCGAGAGCGAGATCGCCGAGCCCGACCGCGAGGGCGGGGCGCTGCGCTACCGCGGGGTGGACATCGAGGACCTGGTCGGCCAGGTCTCCTTCGGCCACGTGTGGGGCCTGCTGGTGGACGGCAAGTTCGCCCCCGGCCTGCCGGCCGCCGAGCCGTTCCCGATCCCGGTCCACTCCGGCGACATCCGGGTCGACGTGCAGTCCGCCCTCGCCATGCTCGCCCCGGTCTGGGGCCTCAAGCCGCTGCTGGACATCTCCGCCGAGCAGGCCCGCGACGACCTCGCCCGGGCCGCCGTGATGGCGCTGTCGTACGTGGCCCAGTCGGCCCGCGGCCAGGGCCTGCCGATGGTGCCGCAGCGCGAGATCGACAAGGCGGAGACCATCGTCGAGCGGTTCATGATCCGCTGGCGCGGCGAGCCGGACCCGAAGCACGTCAAGGCCGTCGACGCGTACTGGACCTCGGCCGCCGAGCACGGCATGAACGCCTCCACCTTCACCGCCCGGGTGATCGCCTCCACCGGCGCGGACGTCGCGGCGGCGCTGTCCGGCGCGGTCGGCGCGATGTCCGGCCCGCTGCACGGCGGCGCGCCCTCCCGCGTCCTGGGCATGATCGAGGAGATCGAGCGCACCGGCGACGCGGCCGGCTACGTGCGGAAGGCGCTGGACAAGGGCGAGCGCCTGATGGGCTTCGGCCACCGCGTCTACCGCGCCGAGGACCCGCGCGCCCGGGTGCTGCGCCGCACCGCCAAGGAGCTCGGCGCACCGCGCTACGAGATCGCCGAGGCGCTGGAGAAGGCCGCGCTGGAGGAGCTGCACAACCGCCGCCCGGACCGGGTGCTGGCCACCAACGTCGAGTTCTGGGCCGCCATCATGCTGGACTTCGCCGAGGTCCCGGCGCACATGTTCACCTCGATGTTCACCTGCGCCCGCACGGCCGGCTGGTCGGCGCACATCCTGGAGCAGAAGCGCACCGGCCGCCTGGTCCGCCCGGCCGCCCGCTACATCGGCCCGGGCTCCCGCAAGCCGCAGGAGATCGAGGGCTGGGACCAGATCGCCGGCTGACCCACTTCCGGGTGAAAAGCCGGCCGGCCGCCGGCTCCGGACCGACCGCCACCGGGCGCGCGCACACCCTCTGACCAGGGGTCACGCGCCCGGACGCGGCCTGGCCGGGGCGGCCAAGATCACGTCTCAGCGGCCGGACGGGCGTACCGCGCCCGCGGCTCCGGGGGATAGGCTGCGCGGGTGGCTCAGATTCAGATCCCCGCCGACAATCTGCCCAACGACGGCCGCTTCGGCTGCGGCCCCTCCAAGGTGCGCCCCGAGGCCCTGAGTGCCCTCGCCGCCACCGGAACCTCCCTGCTGGGCACCTCCCACCGCCAGGCCCCGGTGAAGAACCTCGTCAAGCGCGTCCGCCAGGGCGTCGCCGAGCTGTTCTCGCTGCCGGAGGGCTACGAGGTGGTGCTCGGCAACGGCGGCTCCACCGCGTTCTGGGACATCGCCGCCTTCGGCCTGGTGCGCGAGAAGTCGCAGCACCTGGACTTCGGCGAGTTCTCCTCCAAGTTCGCCTCCTCCGTGAAGGCCGCCCCGTGGCTGGCCGAGCCGACGGTGATCAAGACCGCCCCGGGCACCCACCCGCTGCCGGTCGCCGAGGCCGGTGTGGACGTCTACGGCCTCACCCACAACGAGACCTCCACCGGTGTCGCGATGCCGATCCGCCGCCCCGAGGGCGCGGACGCCGGCTCGCTGGTCCTGGTCGACGCCACCTCCGGCGCCGGCGGCCTGCCGGTCGACATCCGCGAGACGGACGTCTACTACTTCGCCCCGCAGAAGTCCTTCGCCTCCGAGGGCGGCCTCTGGCTGGCCACCTTCTCGCCGGCCGCGCTGGAGCGCGCCGCGGAGATCGCCGGCTCCGGCCGGTACGTCCCGCCGTTCTTCGACCTGCCGACCGCGATCGACAACTCCTCGAAGGACCAGACATACAACACCCCGTCCATCTCCACCCTCTTCCTGCTGGCCGACCAGCTGGAGTGGCTGAACGGCCAGGGCGGCCTGGACTGGGCGGTGGCCCGCACCGCGGAGTCCTCCTCGATCCTGTACTCGTGGGCCGAGAAGTCCTCCTTCGCGCAGCCGTTCGTGGCCAAGCCGGAGGAGCGCTCGCAGGTCGTCGGCACCATCGACTTCGACGACTCGGTGGACGCCGCCGCGGTCGCCAAGGCGCTGCGCGCCAACGGCATCGTGGACACCGAGCCGTACCGCAAGCTGGGCCGCAACCAGCTGCGCATCGCGATGTTCCCGGCGGTCGACCCGGCGGACGTCGAGAAGCTCACCGGCGCCATCGACTACGTGGTCGAGCACCTGAACGACTGACGCGTCGTGCCTCCCCCGCAGGCCCCGGTCCGTTCGCGGACCGGGGCCTGCGGCGTCTTTTCCCGGCCCGGCGCGCGCCTGCGGCCAGCTTCACCGACAGATCTGTCTGATAATCCGCCCCGCCGGCCAGGCAAAGCGGAGCCTCACCCCCCGAAGGCCGGGAAACCTATCGATAGGATGCAGACAGGTCGGCATCTTCACCGGTGCCGAACGCCGTACGAGGAGACCGGACATGACGAAGCAGGAACGCGGCATCCGCTCGCGGCGGGCCATCCTGGAGGCCGCCGCCGAGGTCTTCGACCTGCGCGGCTACGACGCCGCCGGCACCAACGAGATCCTCGCCCGCACCGGCCTGACCAGGGGCGCGCTCTACCACCACTTCCCGTCCAAGGAGGCCATCGCGCTGGCCGTCCTGGAGGCCCACGGCGACGGGCTCGCCGTCCCCGAGCACTCCAGCCGCCTGCAGTCCGTCATCGACCTGTGCTTCGCCTTCGCCGACCGGCTGCGCACCGACGCCGTGCTGCGCGCCGCCGTCCGCCTCGCCGTCGAGCAGACCTCGCTGCCCCGCCCCACCGACACCCCGTACGAGCAGTCCCGCGCCGTGGTCCGCACCCTGCTCGCCGAGGCCGCCGCCCAGGGCGAGACGCTCCCCGGCCTCGACCTCGACGAGGCCGCCGACGTGATCATCGCCGCGTTCACCGGCGTCCGGGTGATGTCCCAGGTCTACACCGCCCGCGCCGACCTGCCCCAGCGCCTCACCGCCCTGTGGCGGATGCTCCTCCCCGGCATCGCGGGCCCCGGCATGATCGGCCGCCTGCGCACCACCCCGCCACCGCCGGCCGGGGCCGCCGCGGCCGCTACTTCTGCATGACGGCGCCGACGATCACCACGGCGAGCAACAGAACGAACGCGCCGGTCACGATCCGCATACGGGTCTTCGGGTCCACGCTTCGAGACTAGTCGGTCGAACGCCCCACCCCGCACACAGGTCAGGCCCCCGGCGTCCGGCGACCGCAGCGGCCGCATGTCCTTCCACGGCTGACACCCGTGCCGTTGGGCAGGCTAGGGGCATGCTCACCTACGACTCGAACGGCTTCCGCCTCGACGGCCGGCCGCTGCGCATCCTGTCCGGTGCGGTGCACTACTTCCGCAGCCGCCCCGAACAGTGGCCCGACCGGCTGGCGGCGGCCCGCGCGATGGGGCTGAACACGGTGGAGACGTACGTGCCGTGGAACCTGCACGAGCCCGCGCCGGGGCGCCGCGAACGGCTCGACGAGGTCGGCGCGTTCCTCGACGAGGCGCACCGCCAGGGCCTGTGGACGATCGTCCGGCCCGGGCCGTACATCTGCGCCGAGTGGGACAACGGCGGCCTGCCCGGCTGGCTCACCGCCCGCCTAGGCCGCCGGGCCCGCACCCGCGACCCCGAGTTCCTGGCCGCCGTCGACTCCCACTTCGACGCGCTGCTGCCCCAGGTCGTCGACCGCCAGTGGGGCCGGCCCGGCGGGACGGTGCTGATGGTGCAGGTCGAGAACGAGTACGGGTCCTTCGGCAGCGACGCCGACTACCTCGCCCACCTGGCCCGCGGCCTGCGCGAGCGCGGCGTCACCGTCCCGCTGTTCACCTCCGACGGCCCCGAGGACCACATGCTCGCCGCCGGCACCGTCCCCGGCGCGCTGGCCACCGTCAACTTCGGCTCCGACCCCGAGAGCGCCTTCGCCGCACTGCGCCGCCACCGCCCCGAGGACCCGCCGTTCTGCATGGAGTTCTGGAACGGCTGGTTCGACCGGTGGGGCGGGCCGCACCACACCCGGGACGCCGCCGACGCCGCCGACGCCCTGCGCCGCATCCTCGCCGCCGGCGGCTCCGTCAACCTCTACATGGCCCACGGCGGCACCAACTTCGGCACCACCGCCGGCGCCAACCACGCCGACCCGCCGTTCGACTCCACCGACTGGACGCACTCCCCTTACCAGCCCACCACCACCTCCTACGACTACGACGCCCCCCTCGACGAACGCGGCCTGCCCACCGCCAAGTTCGACGCCTTCCGGCAGGTCATCGCCGACTTCGCCGCCGACCACCCCGACCAGGCCCGCTACCTGGACGCCCGCACCCCCGCGCTCCCCGCCCCCGCACCGGTGCTGGACGCCCGCGAGGTGCTCCTCGACGAGTACGCCGAGCTGCCGTTCGGGCCGGCCGTCAGCTCACCCGTACCGCCGCTGTTCGAGGAACTCGGCCTGGAGCACGGCCTGGTCCGCTACACCGCGACGGTGCCCGCGCTCAGCCCAGAACTCCCGCTCACCGTCGAGGGGTTGCACGACCGGGCCAGTCTGCGGGTGGACGGGAAGCCGGTCGCCGCGCTCGAACGGGGCACGGCCGCCGAGCCGGTCACCGCCGGCGGCGGCGCGCAGGTCCGGCTGCTGGTCGAATCCCTCGGCCGGGTCAACTACGGGCCGCGGGTCGGCGAGACCAAGGGCATCACCGGCGTCCGCCACGAACGCCAGTACCTGCACGGCTGGCAGGCCGAACCGCTCGCCCTCGACCCGCTCCCCGAGACCGCCGCCTGGGGCCCCGGCACCCCCGCCCCCGAGACGCTCGCCCGCGGCACCCTCCACCTCGACGCCCCCGGCGACACCTTCCTCGCCGTCCCCGAGGGCCACCACGGCTACCTCTGGGTCAACGGCTTCCTCCTCGGCCGCTACGACGCCAGGGGCCCGCAGACCACCCTCTACTGCCCCGGCCCGCTCCTCCGCCCCGGCCCCAACACGCTCGCCCTCCTCGAACTCGGGCCCACCGGCCCGTCCCGCGTCCAGCTCCGCGAGGCGCCCGAGATCGGCTGAGGCCGCCGGGGGCGGGGCGGACCGCTGCGCCGGGCGCCGCGCGGCCCCCGCAACCCCGGTTCCGCGCGCCGCGCACCGCTCACGTGCCGAGCGGCCAGCCCTCCACCGCCGTGTAGCGGGCCGGGCCGTAGCCCGGCTCGCTGCGCATCAGCTGGATCCGTCCGGCCGCCCACTCGGTGCCGCGGAAGTCCCGCATCGCGGCGGCCAGCGTCCGCAGTTCCCCCGGGGCGCCCGGGCCGCGGCCCCGGGTGGTGCCGGAGCGGGCGAGCGTCAGGTGGGGGTGGAAGCGACGCTCCTCGTCCTCCGCGCCCAGGGCCTGCTGCACGGCCGCCGCCAGCGCCCGCAGGGCCCGGACCTCGCCCTCGACGCCCGCCCAGAGGGCGCGTTCGCCGAAGGTGCCGCCGCCGGACAGGCGCAGCCGGTGGGCCGGGTGTTCGCCGGCGAGGCGGGCCAGGGCCCCTTCCACGGCGGGGACCTCGTCGGCCGGGACTTCGCCGAGGAAGGCCAGCGTGAGGTGCCAGCCGGCGGGGTCGGTCCAGCGCAGCCGGTCCGCGCCGGGGAGTCCGCGCAGGGGCGCGGCCGCGTCGGCGAGTTCCTGCTTGGCGCGGGCCGGAGGGTTCACGGCGACGAAGAGCCTCATCCCGCCATCCTGCCGCACCCTCCTCCCCGCCGGTCGGGTAGGAAGAGGGTCATGCGCATCCGTACCGGGGGACCCGATTCCGCTCCGCTCCTGCTGGACCTGCTGGACGGCGCGGTCGCCTGGCTGGCCGACCGGGGCCTTACCGGCCAGTGGGGGACGGTGCCCTGGTCGCGGCGACCGGGCGCGGCGGAGCGGGCGGCCCGGGTGACGGCGGAGAACCTGGTCCTGGTCGCCGAACCGGCGCCGGGCGGCGCCCCGCTGGGCATCTGCGTGCTGGCCGACCGCGCGCCCGAGGGCCTGCCGCCGGCCGGCGAGCCGGAGCTGTTCGTCCGCTGGCTGGTCACCGACCCCGCCCACCGGGGCGCGGGGGTCGGCGCGGCCCTGGTCGCCGAGGCCCGCCGCCGGGCCCGCGAACGCGGCGCCGGACTGCTGCGGGTGGACTGCTACGCGGGCGGCGACGGCCGGCTGGTCGCCCGGTACGAGCGGCTCGGGTTCACCCGCACCGTCTCGTTCACCGAGGACCGGCCGACCGGCCCGTGGCCGGGGCAGCTGCTGGAGCAGCGCACCGGGTAGGGGCTCAGCAGGCGGTCGCCAGGTCGTCCTTCCGCACCACCGAGAACACCCGGCCGCGGGTCCGCACCGGGTGCGGGTCCAGGCGCAGGCGCAGGCCGCTGATCCGGCCGAGGACCAGGGCGACCACGCCGGCCGCGGCGGCGGAGACCAGGCCGCAGGCGAGCAGGCCCGGGCGCGGGCCGTACTGGGCGGTGATCCAGCCGACCAGCGGGGCGCCGATCGGGGTGCCGCCGGTGAAGACCAGGACCAGCAGGCCCATCACCCGGCCGCGCATCTCGGGGTCGGTGCCGAGCTGCAGGGCGGAGTTGACCGAGGTGTTGAAGGTCAGGCCGAACACCCCGATCAGGGTGAGCAGCAGGGCGAAGGTCCAGTAGCCGGGGGCGAACGCGGCCAGCACCTCCAGCGCGCCGAAGGCGAGCGCGGCGAACACCAGGCGGCGCAGCCGGGGCGCGCCGCGGCGGGCGGCGAGCAGGGCGCCGGTCAGCGAGCCGACCGCCATCGCGGTGTTGAGCAGGCCGTACTCGCCCGCGCCGACGTGGAAGGTGTCGTGCGCGAAGCCGGAGAGCAGGGTCGGGAAGTTGAACCCGAAGGTGCCGATGAACCCGGCGAGCACCATCGGCCAGAGCAGTTCGGGGCGTTCCCGGACGTAGCGCAGGCCCTCGCGGAGCTGTCCGCGCTGGCGAGTGATCCGCTCGACGGGGCGCAGTTCGCTGCTGCGCATGGCGAGCAGGCCGCCGATGACCGCGACGAAGGAGAGCCCGTTGACGGCGAACGCCCAGCCGCTGCCGACCGCGGCGATCAGCGCCCCGGCGACGGCGGGGCCGACCAGGCGGGCGGTCTGGAAGTTGGCGGCGTTCAGGCTGACGGCGTTGGCGAGGTCCTTGGCGGGGACCATCTCGCTGACGAAGGCCTGCCGGGTCGGGTTGTCGACCACGGTGACCAGGCCGAGCAGCAGCGCGAACAGGTACACCGCGACGGGCGTGACGGCGCCGGTGATGGTGAGCAGGGCGAGGCCGGCGGCGAGCAGGCCCATCGCGCCCTGGGTGGCGATCAGCAGGCGGCGCTTGGGCAGCCGGTCCGCGAGGACGCCGCCCCACAGGCCGAGCAGCAGCATCGGCAGGAACTGCATGGCGGTGGTGATGCCGACCGCGAACGGGCTGCCGGTGAGGCTGAGCACCAGCCAGTCCTGGGCGATGCGCTGCATCCAGGTGCCGGTGTTGGAGACCACCTGTCCGGCGAAGTAGTACCGGTAGTTGCGGACGCGCAGGGACGAGAACATGCCTCCCGGGCGGCTGAACCGGCCCGGCGGAGCGGCGGGGGTCTCCGCCGCGGTGGGATGCTCGGGGTCTTCGTCGCCGCTGCCCGGCAGGCCCGCGGGGGCGGGTGCCTGGCTCTGCGCGGCGGGGGCGCCGGCGGGCGCGGTCTCGGTGGCGGCCGCTTCGTCGGTGAGCGGTTCGTCGTGGCGCGTCCCCACCGGGCGGGTGGTCAGGCGCCGGAGGTCGGTGCGGAGGTCGGTGCGGATGGTCGCGGTGCGGATCGCGGCGCGGGCGGCCGGCGGTGTCAAGATGGTCTCCCCTCGGCGCGCCGGGACCGGTCGTGCGGTCGCGGCGCGGTGTGTGGCGCTGGTGGGTGCTGCGGTTCTCCTTCGTTCGCCCGGGTCGGTGCTGGACGGGATCGGGCCGGTGCCGGACTGGTCCGGACCGGGACGGCTACATGTTGGCCAGCTTGTAGAGCACGGGCGCGGCCGCCTTCAGCCGCTCCCACTCCTCCTCGTCGAGGCCCTCGGCGAGCTCGGCCAGCCAGGCGTTGCGCCGGCGGCGGGACTCGTTGAGGATCTCCTCGGCCTGCTCCGTACTGCTGACCACCACCTGCCGGCGGTCCTCCGGGTGCGGCTCGCGCCGCACCAGGCCCTTCTCCTCCAGCATCGCGATGATCCTGGTCATCGACGGCGGCTGGACGTGCTCCTTGCGGGCCAGCTCGCCAGGTGTCGCCTTGCCGCAGCGGGCGAGCGTGCCGAGCACCCCCATCTCGGTGGGGCTCAGCGACTCCTCGACCCGCTGGTGTCGCAACCGTCGGGCCAGGCGCATCGTGGACGACCGCAGCTGGCTGACCGCCAGCAGGTCGCCCTCGGACATCTCGGGCATGTACTTAGCCTACGTCATTACCGAAGCTAAGGAAAATTGATTTCGACCACACCCGCGGCGCGGGTCCGCGCGTTCGATCCGGCTCGGGGGCCGCTCAGTCCGCGGTGAGGTGGAAGCCCAGCCGGCCGAAGCGCAGCCGGTCGCCGGCCCGGACCACGGTGCCGCCGGCCACCCGGCGGTCGTTGACGAAGGTGCCGTTGCTGGAGCCCAGGTCGTACAGCACCCAGTCGCCGGCCTCGAAGCGCAGCTCGGCGTGGTGCCGGGAGACGGTCGAGTCGCCCAGCCGGAGGTCGGAGCCGGTCATCCGGCCGATCCGCAGCCGCCGCAGGCCCGGGTCGGGCAGCCGCAGCCTGGTCAGCTGCTCGGCGTGCCAGGTCTGCCGCAGCCGGACCTGGAGCGCGGAGACCCTGGCCACCCCGCGCAGCAGCGCCCGGGAGACCGGGCCGTAGGTGCGCAGGTCGCCGACCACCTCGGCGAGTTCCGCCCGGCTGCGGGCGGTCAGCACCAGCTCCATCCGGCGGATGAAGGTGTCGTGCGAGAGCCGGCCGCTGCCGACGCCGTCCCGCAGCACCTCCAGCGCGCTGTCCCGCTCGGCCTGCGAGGGGCGGGCGAGCTGGGTGCTGAACTCCTGAGCGGCCATAGCGTGATTGTCGGGCGGCCGGTCCGCGCTGTCCAGCACACCGTCAGCCCACCACCGGGCGGGTGCCCGACTTCCGCCCGGGGCAGGGCTTTTCGGACCGGTCCGGGGCAACTCCCCCGCGCCCGGGCGCCGTCCTGGCAGGATCCGTTCTGGCAGGATCCGTTCTGACAGGATCCGCCCTGACGAGATCCGGCACCGCACCGACGACCAGCCCGGGGAGCGCCCAGCCATGCCCGTGATCGCCGTGACCGGGCACCTGGACCTCGCCCCGGCCACCTCCCGCGCCGTCCGCGCCGCCCTGGACGCGCTCCTGGACCGGTACGAAGCCGAGGAGTTGACGGGCGCGTCCTGCCTCGCGCCGGGCGCCGACACGCTGTTCGCGGACGCCGTGCTGGCCCGCGGCGCCCGTCTGGTCGCCGTCCTGCCCGGCCCCTGCTACCCGGACGCGGGGGCCACCGCCGCCGAGCGGGCCGCGTTCGACCGGCTGCGCGCCGCCGCGCACCGGGTGATCGTGCTGCCCGCGCCCCGGCTCGGCCCGGCCGCGTACGCCGCCGCCAACGACCGGCTGCTGCGGCTCGCCGACCGCGTGGTCGCGGTCTGGGACGGCGGGCCGGGCAACGGCCCGGGCGGGACGGCCGACATGGTCGCCGCCGCCCGGGCCGCCGGGCTGCCGGTGGACGTCCTGTGGCCGCCCGGCTCGGCCCGCACCGGACGCTGAACCCCCTTACGGCTCCAGCCGGTTCGGGCCGCGGAAGAGGAACACCGCGTCCCGGATCGAGGGCAGGCCGAGGGCCGGCATCAGCACCCGGGCCAGCCCGAGGCCGAACCCGCCGTGCGGCGGCATGCCGTACCGGAAGCAGTCCAGGTACCGGCCGAGCGGGCCCTCGGGGCCGGTGTCCATGCCCTTCTCCCGGGCCTGCTCGACCAGCCGGCCGTACCGGTGCTCGCGCTGGGCGCCGGTGGTGATCTCCACGCCCTTCCACAGCAGGTCGAAGGAGTCGGTGACGGACGGGTCGCCGGCCGGCCGCAGGTGGTAGAACGGCCGCACCGAGGCGGGGAAGCCGGTCACGAACACGAACTCGTGCCCGGTCTCGCGCTCGACCAGCGCGCTCAGCAGCCGCTCGCCCTCCGGGTCCAGGTCCTCCCGGACGCCCCGCTCGTCCCAGCCGGCGGCCCGCAACCGCTCCACCGCCTCGGCCATCGTCAGCCGGGGGAAGGGCAGTCCGGGCACCACGACCCGGGTGCCCCAGTACCGCTCGATCTCCTCGCCGTGCCGTTCGGCGACCCGCTCCAGCACCCGGCGGAGCATCCGCTCCTCGAAGGACATCACGTCCTCCACGCCGTCGATCCAGGCCAACTCGACGTCCACACCGGTGAATTCGGTGGAGTGCCGGGAGGTGAAGGAGGGTTCCGCGCGGAACACCGGGCCGATCTCGAAGACCCGGTCGATGCCGCCGGCGATCGCCATCTGCTTGTAGAACTGCGGGGATTGGGCCAGGTACGCCTTGCGGTCGAAGTACCCGACCTCGAACACCTCGGCGCCGGACTCCGAGGCCGTGCCCATCAGCTTCGGCGTGTGCAGCTCGGTGCAACCCTGCTCGGCCGCGACCTCCCGCATCGCCCGCTCGACGGTGGTCTGCACCTCGAACACCAGCCGCCGCTCCGGACGCCGGATGTCCAGGAAACGCCAGTTCAGGCGCTGCTCCGGGCCGGTCTCCGGGCCGATCGGCAGCCCCGGCTCGGCCGCCGACACCACCTCGACCCGCTCCGGGACGATCTCCAGCCCGCCCAGCTTCACCACCGGGTCGGCCACCACCCGGCCGGTCACCACCACCGCCGACTCCACCGTCAGCCCCCGCAGCAGCTCGCCGAGCACGTCCTCCTCGCCGCCGCGCCGGTGCGTGACCTGCACCGCCCCCGTGTGGTCCCGCACCACCACGAACTGCACCTTGCTCTGCAGCCGCAGCGTGTCGACCCACCCCTTGACCGTCACCGTCCCACCGATCGCGGACGCCAACTCACCGACGAGGACGCGCACCATGCCGAAGCAACTCCCTGGGTTGCGGGCGCGTTGTTCGCGCCACGGGAAGGAGGAGCGGTAGACGGCCGCCCCGGGACGCACCCACGCTAACCCACCCGCACCCGCCCCCACCTCCGGTTTTCCCCGCCTCCCGACCGCGCCCCGGCCGCCGCCCCGCCCGTCACCCCGACCGCCCGCGGACGGATCGTGACAGCGGCCGGGGAGAGCCCTACGATGTGCCGACTCGGGCTCTGCCGAGCCGAGTTGACCATCCGTCAGTCACGGATGCGTTCCGGGGAGGACGTCCGTTGGACGAGGATGCGTGGGACGGCCCGGCCCTGCGGGCGGGCACCCTGACCAGACTGCTCGCGCTGACCGACACGCTGGTCGAGAAGGTGGCGCTGCCGCGGCCGCAGGCGCCCGCCCGGCGCCTGCTGGTGGTCGACCCGCTCGACCCGCCGGTCACGGACCGGGCCGGGGCCGTCCTGGTCGCGATCGGGGTCGACCCGCGATCGGCGGCGGCCGAGGACCTGCTGCGCGACGCGGGCGCGGACCGGGCGGCGGCCGTGGTGCTGCGGGGGGTGGGCGACCGGGCCCGCAAGGAGCGGCTGGGCGAGGTCGCCGAACGGGCCGGGACGGCCCTGCTGCTGCGCACCTCCTGGGCGGACTGGCCGACGGTGATCGCCGTCATGCGGGCCGCCCTGGAGAGCCCGGCCGCGGACGGCGGCAACGTACCGCTGGGCGACCTCGCCGGCCTGGCCCGCCAGATCGCCCGCCAGGTCGACGGGGCGGTGACCATCGAGGACCCGGACTCCCGGGTCCTCGCGCACCACGCCGAGAGCGCCGACCTGGACCGGATCCGGCTGTGGACCGTCCTGACCGGCACCGTCCCCGAGGAGCGGCGCCGGGCGATGGACCAGGACGGCTTCTTCAAGCAGCTCTGGTCCTCGAACCGGGTGCTGCACCGCCTCCCCGACGGGGAGGTCCCGGAGCGGATGGCCGTCGCGGTGCAGGCCGGCGGCATGCGCCTGGGCTCGATCTGGGTGGCCGCGATCACCGGGAAGCCCCTGCGGAAGAGCGCCGCCGAGGTGCTGCAGGCCGCCGCCGGGCCCGCCGCCGCCCACCTGCTGCACCACCAGGCGCACCACGACGCCCGCAACGCCCTGCTGCTCGGCGCGGCCCGCGCGGTGCTCGACGGCCCGGGCTCCGGCGCCCTGCTCGCCGGGCACAGCGGCATGCCCGCCGACGCCCGCTGCGCCGTGCTGGCCGTCGGCACGCCCGGCCCGGTGGACGACGGCCGTCGTGTCCGGTTGGAGCAGGGGGTGCGGATGCACCAGCCCCGGCCCGGCAGCGACCACCTGGTCCTCCCCGTCGAACGCGGCGTCCTGGTCCTGCTCGGCGGTCTCGCGAAGGACCTGTCCGACGCCCGGACCCAGGTCGCCGACTACGGCGGCCGGCTGTCCGCCGACCTGTCGCGGCGGCTGGGCGCCCCGGTGCTGATCGGCCTCGGCCCGGTCCAGGCCCGGCTGGACGACGCCGCCCGCTCCCGCCGGGCCGCCGACCTCGCCCTGGGCGGGCTGCTGTTCACCCGCGAGCGGCCCGGCACCGGCTGCGCCACCGTCGAGCAGGTCGCCGACGCGGTGGCGCTGCGGCACGTCGTCGAGACGGTGGACGAACTGCCGCCGCCGGTGGCGACCCCGGTGTCCCGGCTCGCGGCCGCCGCGCCCCAGGACGGCCACCACCCGCTGGACCTGCTCTCCGCCTACCTGCGCCACGGCGAGCAGAAGGGCCCGGCCGCCGACGCGCTCGGCATCCCCCGCGCCACGTTCGCCCGCCAGTTCGCGAAGCTGCTCAGGACCGCCGGCCTGGACGCCGGCAGCGCCGACGCCATGCTGCTCGCCCGCATCCAGCTGCTGGTGCGCGAGCACCGGGCCGACCGGGGCTGACCGGCCCCGGCCGGGTGGTGCGCGGAGACCGTTCGCCCCCTGCGGCCCGGTGTCCGCGCACCGCTCCGGCCCGGCCGGGGCCGCCGCGCGGTGCCGCCCGGACCGCACCCGCCCCCGCGACCGGCGTCCCCCGCCCGCCCGCGCCCGCCGGAGACCGCGCCCGGTCCGCCCGCACCACCGCGGCCCGGCCTGACCGCCGCCCCCGCACCGCTCCGGCCGCGCCCGGCCCCCGCGGCGGTGCGCCGCGACCGGAGCGGCCCCGGAAACCCGGCTCGGCGCGGACTGCTCCGCCCCCGCCCCGGCGGCCATCCTGGAAGCACCGCCCCGGCGCCCGTCCGCCGGGACCGGTCCCCTTGCTGCCGACTGCCGACCCGTGCGGAGCGTGCCCGTGTCCGAGAACCGCCCCATCCCCCTGATCGGCGCCGAACGGCGCGAACTCGTCCTGCGCGCGGCCGTCCGACAGGGCCTGCTCCACCCGGAGGAGGCGCCGCTCGCCGCCTTCCTCGACCTGGACGCCGTCGCCGGGACGGTCGCCGCCCTGCACGCCGCGTTCCCCGCCGCGCTGGACGTGCGGCACGCCTTCGCCGCCAAGGCCAACCCGCTCGGGCCGGTGCTGCGCCGGCTGCGCGCCCTGGGCATGGGGTGCGAGGTGGCCAGCCCCGGCGAGCTCGCCCAGGCCCTGGCCGCGGGCTTCCCCCCGGAGCTGATCGTGCTGGACTCCCCCGCCAAGACCCGCCGCGAACTGGCCCTCGCGCTGGACCTCGGCGTCAGCGTCAACATCGACAACTGGCAGGAACTCGCCCGCGTCGACTCGTTCCAGGCCCGCCGCCGCAGCTCCTCCCGGATCGGCGTCCGGATCAACCCGCAGGTCGGCGGCGGCCGCATCGCCGCGATGAGCACCGCCACCGCCACCTCCAAGTTCGGCATCCCGCTCGCCGACACCGGCAACGCCGCCCGCCTGGTCGAAGCCTTCCGGGCCCGCCCCTGGCTCACCGAACTGCACTGCCACGTCGGCTCCCAGGGCATCGACCTGGACCTGATGGCCACCGGCATCGCCACCACCGCCGCCTTCGCCGAACGGATCAACCGGGAACTGGGCCGCCGCCAGGTCACCGGCATCGACCTCGGCGGCGGCCTCCCGGTCAACTTCGCCGACGACCGCACCGCCCCCGGCTGGGACGCCTACGCGGAGCGGCTGCGCGCGCACGCCCCCGCCCTGTTCGACGGCCGCTACCGGCTGACCACCGAGTTCGGCCGCTCCGTGCTCGCCAAGTCGGGTTTCATCGCCTCGTACGTCGAGTACACCAAGGAGGCCGGCGGCCGCCCCATCGCCATCGGCCACGCGGGCGCCCAGGTCGCCACCCGCACCGTCTTCGCGCCCGAGAGCTGGCCGCTGCGGATCAGCGCCCACCACCCCACCGGCGCCCCCAAGCACGGCGCCCCCGTCCCCCAGGACGTGGCCGGCCCGTGCTGCTTCGCGGGCGACCTGGTCGCCCGCGCCCGCCCGCTGCCGCTGCTGGCCCCCGGCGACCTGTACTGCCTGCTCGACTGCGGCGCGTACTACCCGAGCAACCACTTCGCGTACAACTCGCTCCCCGAGCCCGCCGTCCACGGCGCCTCCACCGACGCCTCCGGCACCGTCCGCTTCGAGACCCTGCGCCCCGCCCAGTCCGTCGAGGACCTGGTCGCCCGCACCGACGCCTGACCGCCCACGAAGGAGCGCCCGTGTCCCGGACCCGTCACCACCGCCCCGCCCGCCCCCTCCCAC
>NZ_JNWZ01000019.1 GCF_000716545.1 Kitasatospora phosalacinea | reverse complement strand
CGACCCGTCACGGATCATCGAACTGGTTTCTCAGGGGATTGGCCGCCCCGGGACCGTCCACACAGATGCGTGTCCGGTGCTCCCTGCCGAGCGACCAGTGAACAATACGCCGGATCCGGCGCGGGTGCAAACCAGGCCGGGCTGCAGGGCGACGGGGGCTGAACGGCCGGAAGGCCGGCCCCTGGTGGGGGTCGGCCTTCCGTCACGCCGGGGCGCGGTGGGCTGCTCAGTTGTTGGTGGGGAAGCCCAGGTTGATGCCGCCGTGCGAGGGGTCGAGCCAGCGCTGGGTGACGGCCTTGCCGCGGGTGAAGAACTGGACGCCGTCGGGGCCGTAGGCGTGGCTGTCGCCGAACAGCGAGGCCTTCCAGCCGCCGAAGGAGTAGTAGGCGACGGGGACGGGGATCGGCACGTTGATGCCGACCATGCCGACCTCCACCTCGGTCTGGAAGCGCCGGGCCGCGCCGCCGTCGTTGGTGAAGATGGCGGTGCCGTTGCCGTACGGGTTGGCGTTGATGAGTTCCAGGCCCTCGTCGTAGGAGGGGACCCGGACGACCGACAGGACCGGGCCGAAGATCTCGTCGTTGTAGACGGACATGCCCGGCTTGACGTGGTCGAACAGGGTGGGGCCGAGCCAGAAGCCGTCGGTGGTGGGGGCGCCACTGGCGTCCTCGGCGGCGATGGCGTGCTTGCGGCCGTCGACGGCGAGCTCGGCGCCGTCGGCGACACCGGACTCGACGTAGGAGGTGACCTTGTCGCGGTGCTGACCGGTGACCAGCGGGCCCATCTCGGAGTCGCCGTTGCAGCCGGGGCCGACCTTGAGGGTGGCCATCCGCTCCTTGATCTTGGCGACCAGCTCGTCGCCGATCGGGTCGACGGCGACCAGGACGGAGACGGCCATGCAGCGCTCGCCGGCCGCGCCGAAGCCGGCGTTGATGGCGGCGTCGGCGGCCAGGTCAAGGTCGGCGTCGGGGAGCACCAGCATGTGGTTCTTGGCGCCGCCGAGGGCCTGCACGCGCTTGCCGTAGCGGGTGCCGGTCTCGTACACGTAGCGGGCGATGGGGGTGGAGCCGACGAAGGAGACCGACTTGACGTCGGGGTGCTCCAGCAGGCGGTCGACGGAGACCTTGTCACCGTGGACGACGTTGAAGACGCCGTCGGGGAGGCCGGCCTCCTTCCACAGTTCGGCGATGAAGTTGGCGGCGGACGGGTCCTTCTCGGACGGCTTGAGGACGACCGTGTTGCCGGCCGCGATGGCGATCGGGAAGAACCACATCGGCACCATGGCCGGGAAGTTGAACGGCGAGATGATGGCGACCGGGCCGAGCGGCTGGCGGATCGAGTAGACGTCGACACCGGTGGAGGCCTGCTCGGTGAAGCCGCCCTTGATCAGCTGCGGGATGCCGCAGGCGTACTCGACGACCTCCTGGCCGCGGGCGAGCTCGCCGAGGGCGTCGGAGTGCACCTTGCCGTGCTCGGAGACGATGATCGCGGCGAGTTCGTCCTTGCGGGCGTTGAACAGCTCGCGGAAGTTGAACAGCACCTGGGTGCGCTTGGCGATCGAGGCCTTGCGCCAGCTGGTGAAGGCCTGGGCGGCGGCGGCGACCGCCTGGTCGACCTCGGCGATCTCGGCGAAGTCGACCTGGCCGGTGACCTGGCCGGTGGCCGGGTCGTGGATGTCGCCGCGGCGGGGCGCGGTTCCGGCGGTGGCGACGTACTGGCCGCCGATCCAGTGGGTGATGTGCTTGCTGCTCAAGGGTCTCTGCCTCCGATGTCCACGGATGTCCCGCGCTCGTTCTCCAGTCTGCGCGGGACGGCGGGCCCGCTCAACGAGCACCCTGACGGGGAAGCGCGATTCACCCTTACAGGTCGTCAGTGGGGTCGGCGGGGTCGGACGGGTCGGCGCGGTCCTGGTGGGCGTCCAGGTAGGGGTCGTGCAGGCCGTCGGCGCGGTCCTGGTGGGCGTCCAGGTAGGGGTCGTGCAGGCCGTCGGCGAGCTCGGTGGTCTCCAGCAGGTCGAGCCGCAGGTCCTGGGCCCAGGCTTCGGCCCACCTGCGGGTGCCCGCGGTGTCGGTCTCGGGCGGGAGCAGGGCGGCGGCGGTCTCCAGCCGGTCGGCGAGCGTGCGGGTGGTGAAGTCCTCGTCGAACGCGCTTGCCAGGGCGAGGAGTTCGCCTTCGCGCCGGTGCGCGGTGAGGGCGTGCACGGCCTCCAGGTCGGCGGGCAGGGCGCGCTCGCAGAGGGTGAGGACGGCGAGCGCGGCGGTGTCGTCCAGGGCGGCGACGGGGAGGGTCGGCGGGTGGCGCAGTGGTTCGCGGCGCAGTTCGACGCCGAGTTCCGGCTCCCCGGCGGTCGCGGCAGTCGCGGTGGTCGCGGTGGTCACGGCGGTGCCGTCCGGGCTGCCGAGGGGCGGCTCTCCCGGGTCGGCGGCGGGCGTGCTGACGGCGAGTTGGCGGCGGCGCGCGCTGCCGGGCGGTTGCCGGACCCGGTGGCCGGCGGCGCGCAGGGTCTCGGCGAGCCCGGCGGCGAGGTCGGCGAGCGGCGGGCCCCCGGCGGTGACCAGCAGCAGGCCGGTGCCGTGGACGGGGGCGGGCAGGCCGTGCAGGCGCAGCGCGTCGGGGCCGGCCAGGGCGAGGGCGTGTTCCAGGCAGTACGGCTGGGCGGCGGCGAGCAGCGCGGCGCGGTCGCGGTCGGCGCTGCCGGGGTCGGCGAGGTCTCCGGGTTCCGCGGGACCGGCGACGTCCGCGGTGGCGGCGGGGCTGGTGTCGTCCATGCTGAACAGTCTGTCCCGTTCGGCGCCCGTCAGTACGGCCGAGTGCGACCGGTACGGCCGAGGGCTGCTGACCACGGCTAGTACGGCTAGTACGGCCTGCGCAGGTGCGCGGCGGCGTCGTGCAGGGCGAGTTCGAGGGCGCGGGGGTCGACGAGCCGTCCGCTGGGGCACGGAGGGATCAGCCAGTGCGGGCCGCGGGTGGGGCGGGTGGGGTGCGGGACGGCGATCCAGGTGCCGTCACCGGAGGTGCGGATGCCGGTGCCGGCCCAGCGTTCGGCGGTGCCGACGGGGACGAGGAAGCCGACGGTGTCGCTGTCGGGGTCCTCCAGGACGGGGCCGCCGCCGGGCCGGTCGAGCAGCGCGGCGGCTGGTCGGCCGAGCGGGCCGGGCACGTGCAGGACGTCCCAGCGGCGGCCGGCGGGCAGCAGGGCGAGGCCGAACCCGGTGCGCTCCCAGGCGGTGCGGCAGGCGTCGGGGTCGGGGGCGGCGGTGGCCAGCCAGTGCAGGGCGCTGGGGTGGCGGGTGGTGCTCACGTGGGGTTCCTCGTCTCTCCCGGGCGGCGCGCGGCGGGCGGGGTGCCTGCCGTCGTCACCCGGGAGAGCGGGGTACCGGGGTTCTCTTACACGGGATCGCGGGTGGCCCCGGGAGGGCCGGGGTCAGCGGTCGCGGTCAGCGGTCGCCGAAGATCGTCCGGTGCCAGTCCTTGCGGGCGACGGCGGTGGTGTCGAACATGACGTGTTTGACCTGGGTGTACTCGTCGAGCGAGTACTGCGACATGTCCTTGCCGTAGCCGGACGCCTTGTACCCGCCGTGCGGCATCTCGCTGATGATCGGGATGTGGTCGTTGACCCAGACGCAGCCGGCCGCGATCTCGCGGGTGGCGCGCAGCGAGCGGTGGACGTCGCGGGTCCAGGCGGAGGCGGCCAGGCCGTAGGGGGTGTCGTTGGCGAGCCGCAGGCCCTCCTCGTCGCTGTCGAAGGGCAGCACGACGAGCACCGGGCCGAAGATCTCGCCCTGGACGACCTCGCTGTCCTGAGCGGCGCCGGTGATCAGGGTGGGGCGGTGGTAGGCGCCGAGCGAGAGGTCGGTGCCGTCGTGGCCCTTGCCGGTGGCGGGGCCGCCGGTGACGACGGTGGCGTAGGAGCGGGCGCGTTCGACGAAGCCGGCGACGCGGTCGCGGTGGGTGAAGGAGACCAGCGGGCCCATGTCGGTGCGCGGGTTCAGCGGGTCGCCGATCCGGATGCCCTCGTACAGTTCGGCGACGCCGGCCACGAAGGCGTCGTACAGCGGGCGCTGGACGTAGGCGCGGGTCGCGGCGGTGCAGTCCTGGCCGCTGTTGATCAGGGAGGCGGCGACGGCGCCGTGCACGGCGGCGTCGAGGTCGGCGTCGTCGAAGACCACGAAGGGGGCCTTGCCGCCGAGTTCGAGGTGGGTGCGCTTGACGGTGGCGGTGGCGATCTCGGCGACCCGCTTGCCGACGGCGGTGGAGCCGGTGAAGGAGACCATGGCGACGTCGGGGTGGCCGATGAGGTGTTCGCCGGCGGTGCGTCCGGCGCCGGTGACGACGTTGACGACGCCGTCGGGGATGCCGGCCGCGGTGCAGGCGCGGGCGAACATCAGCGAGGTCAGCGGGGTGATCTCGGCGGGCTTGAGGACGATGGTGTTGCCGGCGGCGACGGCCGGGAGGATCTTCCAGGCGGCCATCTGCAGCGGGTAGTTCCAGGGCGCGATGCTGCCGACCACGCCGACCGCCTCGCGGCGCACGTACGAGGTGTGGTCGCCGCTGTACTCGCCGGCGGCCTTGCCTTCGAGGTTGCGGGCGGCGCCGGCGAAGAACGCGGTGTTGTCGATGGTGCCGGGGACGTCGAACTCGGTGGACAGCTTGATCGGCTTGCCGGTCTGCGCGGTCTCGACCCGGGCGAACTCCTCGGCGTGCTCGGCGAGGATGCCGGCGAGGCGGTTCAGGGCCTCGGAGCGGGCGCCGGGGGTGGCGCCGGACCACTCGGGGAGGGCGGCGCGGGCAGCCGCGACGGCGGTGTCGACGTCGGCGGCGGTGGCCAGGTCGACCTGTTGGACGGTGGCGCCGTTCGCGGGGTTGACCACGGCGAAGGGCTCGCCGCCCGAGCTCCTGGCCGGGCGGCCCGCGATGTGCTGCGCGCCCTCGTTGAAGCTGGTCAGGTCCATGAGCTGCCTCCATTGCCTACTCGTCCCGGCCGACGATGCCTCGGTTCGGGCGTCCGGGACAAGGGTCACTCAGCAAGGGCCGGGACGAAGGGCCTTACACGCTGCAAGGCTGCGTCCGGGCGACAGGGCGTCGCCGTCGAGCATGATTGACTTGACACCCTGAGAACCCCCCGGAGGTATCCGCGATGCTCCCCACCGTCGCCCGCGTGCTCGACCTGGACGTGATGCGGCGCGGCCTGCCCCAGGTGGTGGCCGGGGCCGCCGCGCTGGAGCGCCCGGTGCGCTGGGTGCACGTGAGCGAGCTGCCGGACGTCGCGGGGGTGCTGCGCGGCGGCGAGCTGGTGCTGTCGACGGGCATCGCGCTGCCGGAGGACCGGGACGGGCTGGCGAGGTACGTGCGGGAGCTGGCCGAGGTCGGGGTGGCCGGGCTGGTGATCGAGTTCGGCCGCCGGTACTTCGACTCGCTGCCGCGGGCGCTGGTGGCGGCGGCGGAGCGGCACGGCCTGCCGCTGGTGGCGCTGCGCCGGGAGCTGAAGTTCGTCGCGGTGACCGAGGCGGTGCACGCGCTGGTGGTGAACGCGCAGCTGGAGCAGCTGCGGGTGTCCGAGGCGGTGCACCAGGTGTTCAACGAGCTGGCGACGGAGGGCGCGGAGCCCGCCGAGGTGGTGCGGCAGGTGGCGCGGATGGCGGGCGCGCCGGTGGTGCTGGAGAACCTGGCGCACCAGGTGCTGGCGCACGACCCGGCGGGCCGCGGCGAGCAGGAGCTGCTGGAGAACTGGGAGCACCGCTCGCGCGGCGTCCACCCGCCGGGCCGCACCGGCCACGACCCGCGCTCGGGCTGGCTGGTGACCACGGTGGGCGCGCGCGGCCAGGACTGGGGGCGGCTGGTGCTGGTGGACGAGCCGGTGCCGCTGCCGCCGGACGTGCCGCACCCGCACGCGATGCTGCTGGAGCGCGGCGCGGCGACGCTGGCGCTGAACCGGCTGGTGGTGCGCGACCGGGAGTCGCTGGAGCGGCAGACCCACCGCACCCTGCTGTCGGGGATCCTGACGCACGCGCTGACGGTCTCCGAGGTGGCGCTGCGCGCGCAGGCGCTGGGCGTGCCGCTGGAGGGCCGCCGGCTGGTGGGCGTGGTGCTGCGGCAGCGGCAGGGTCCGCTGCCGGCGGCGCTGGAGGCGCAGGCCCGGCTGCGGGACTTCACCGAGCTGGCGGCCACCGCGATCCGCGCTTCCCGGCTGTCGGCGCTGGTGGGCGCGCTGGACGACGAGGGGGTGGGCCTGCTGGTGGCGCTCGGTTCGCAGCAGGACGAGCACGCCTCGCTGGAGTCCTTCGCGGCGGCGCTGCGCCGGCTGTCCGCGGAGACCGGCCGGGACGGGTCGGCGGCCGAGCCGGTGATAGCGGTGGGCTCCTCGGTGGGCTCGGTCCGCGACGCCCGGCGCACCCTGCTGGAGGCCACCCAGGTCGCGGACGCGGCGCTGCACGACGCGCCGGGCGGCCGGGCCGCGTACTACCGCCTGCCGGACGTCCGGCTGCGCGGCCTGCTGCACCTGCTGCGCGACGACGAGCGCCTGCAGACGTACGTGGAGCGGGAGTTGGGTCCGCTGCTGGCGTACGACGCGGAGCACGGCGGCCAGTTGGCGCAGATGCTGCGGATCTACCTGGAGCAGGGCCGCAACAAGTCGGCGGCGGCCGACGCCGCGCACCTGTCGCGTCCGTCGTTCTACGACCGGCTGCACAAGGTGGAGCGGATCCTGGGCGTGGACCTGGACCAGGTGGAGTCCTGCCTGTCGCTGCACGTGGCACTGCTGGCGCTGGACGCGGTGCGCCGCTGACGGCGGGGTCGGCGGCGCACCGCGTCCCGGCTCAGCGCGGGCCGAGGGCGACCAGCGCGGCGAGTTCCTTCTCGTGGACCTCCAGCGCGAGCAGCGAGCCGTCCGCGAAGTGCAGGTCGACCCGCGAGGAGATCCAGGTGTGCCGGGGTTCGACCCGCGCCAGGTGGGCGTAGGGCAGTTCGCCCAGGACCCGCACGGCCCGCCGGTCGGCGGGGGTGTTGGTGCCGCTGCCGGCCAGCAGGATCCGCCGGTCGGTGAAGAGCAGCAGCACGTCGTCGTTCTCATAGTCGTTGTCGGCGCCGCGCACGGTGCGGGCGAACCGTCCGGCCTGGCTCTCCCAACCGCGGGTGAGGCCGCGCCCGCGGAGGAGCCGGCGGAGGCTGCGGATCAGCCCCCAGGTGCAGTCCTCCAGCAGGTCGGCGACATAGTCCCCGAAGTAGAAGACCGCGGACAGGCAGCCGATCCCGGCCTCGGCGGCCCGCCCGTGGCGCTCGTTGCGGTAGCGGCGCGGGGGGCGGCGGACCAGGTCGCACAGGTCGGCGTCGACGACGCCGCGCAGCTGCTCGCCGGGCGGCACCAGGTGCGCGGCCCCCGGCAGGTGCTGGGCGCCGGGCAGCGGTGGGGCGCCGTACGGGGGGTGGGCGGGGTGGCTCATCCGAAGGCCTCCTCGACCCGGTTGCCCGGCACCCGGTAGGGGGCGCCCTGCGGCGGTCCGTCGAGCGCGCCGGCGACGGTGCCCAGGCCCTGGTCGCTGAGCAGGTTGTCGGTGAGCACGCCGGCGAAGTCCCCGGCACCGGTGACGGCGCCCAGGCCGCCCTTCACCGCGCCCTTCACCGGGCTGTAGACCGCCCCGACGGCCCGCGCGGTGGCGAACTCGCCGAGGTTCTCCATCGACGGGTCGGTGATCGCCTTCCACAGGGTCTTGCGCTGGTTTCCCCGGCCGCCGATCTTGCGGACGGCCTTGGCGGCCTTGCGGGCCTTGTTGATGGTGCCCAGGCTGCGGGCCGCCTTCATCGCCTTGACCGCCTCGTGCAGCTCCTTGAGCGCCTTCTCCAGCTTGAGCGAGACCTGGCCGACCCGGGCGATGTAGACGGCGATCTCGCCCTCGACGATGAGCGCCTCGGCGGCGGTGGCCAGGCCCAGGGTGAGGATGTCGACCACCAGGCCGGCGGCCAGCGTGATGATCAGGGTCTCGATGGCCTCGCGGATGATCTCGATGATCAGGTTCTCGGCGAGCTGGCACTCGGCGGCGGCCTGGCTGATGATCTGCGCGACCTGCGCCATGTCCTCGGCGGTGGCGTCGAGCGCCTCGACCACGACGGCCATGTGGGCGCCGAACGCCTCCGAGGCCGCGCCGTCCCAGGCCGCGTCGACCCGGGTGCCGGCCGACCGCAGTTCGGCGGCGACCTCCCGCACGGCCTGCGCCTGGGCCTGCCACTCGTGCGCGGCGGCGGTCAGCGCCTGGAGGTCGCCGGTGACCTTCTCCAGCACGTCCATCATTCCGGTGGCGTCCAGGGCCGCCTTGACGACGGAGTCGAGGCCGGCGTCGAGGCCCTCGCTGACCGGGTTCTCGAAGCTGGGCAGCGGCGGCAGCCGGTCGGCGACCCGGTCGCGGGTCCACTGGTACGCGTCGACGGCGTCACCGAACGAGCCGGGGGCCAGGGTGCTCATCGGCCGCCCCCGTAGACCTCGGCGGTGTCCTGCTCGTTGCTCTCGTAGTTGTCGACGGTGGCCCGGACGCCTTCGCCGGTCGCGTCGAGCAGTTCGATCAGGTCGGCGAAGTTCTCCTGCTCCGCGTCGGCGTGCTCCTGGTAGGAGCCGTACAGCTCGCCCGAGCCCGGCAGCTTGCCGAAGGCCTCGGACGAGAGCCGGACGCCGGTCAGCGCCGAGCGGATCCGGGCGATCCGTTCGGCCTGGGCGTCGAGCACTGCGGCGTACGCCGTGAGCGCTTCGGGTTCGACCCGAAATCCCGTGTCCCCCATGGTCATTCCTTTGCTCTCCCAGTCAGGCAGATCATCGTACTGATGGGTTCGGCAAAGGCGTCACGGGGCCCCGGGCGGATCACCCGGGGCCCCGTGGAGGAGGTGTGGAGAATCGTCAGACGGTGTGCGCGTCGGTGAGGGTCAGCACCTCGTCCAGCACCGCCAGACCGGTCTTGGCCTCCTCCGCGCTGATGTTGCACGGCGGCACCACGTGGAAGCGGTTCATGTTGGTGAACGGCCACAGGCCGCGCTGCTTGCAGGCCGCCGCGAGCTGCGCCATCGGCGCGTTGTCGGCCCCGGCCGCGTTGTACGGCACCAGCGGCTCGCGGGTCTCCCGGTCCTTCACCAGGTCGAGCGCCCAGAACACGCCCAGGCCGCGCACCTCGCCGATCGACGGGTGGCGCTCGGCCAGCTCGCGCAGGCCGGGGCCGAGCACGTTCTCGCCGATGTGCTTGGCGTTCTCCACGATGCCCTCCTCGGCCATCGTGTTGATCGTCGCCACCGCGGAGGCGCAGGCCAGCGGGTGGCCCGAGTAGGTCAGGCCGCCCGGGAACGCCTGCCGCGCGAAGGTCTCCGCGATCGCCCCGGAGATCGCCACGCCGCCCAGCGGCAGGTAGCCCGAGTTGACGCCCTTGGCGAAGGTCAGCAGGTCCGGGGTGATCCCCCAGTGGTCGGCGGCGAACCACTCGCCGGTGCGGCCGAACCCGGCCATCACCTCGTCCAGGATGAACACGATCCCGTACCGGTCGCAGATCTCCCGCACGCCCGCCAGGTAGCCGGCCGGCGGCACCAGGACGCCCGCGGTGCCCACCACGGTCTCCAGGATGATCGCCGCGACGGTGCCCGGGCCCTCGAACGCGAGGGTCTGCTCCAGGTGCGCCAGCGCGCGCTCGCACTCCTGCGCCTCGTTCTCGGCGTGGAAGTTCGAGCGGTACGGGTACGGGCCCCAGAAGTGCACGATGCCCGAGACGCCGGTCTCGTTCGCCCAGCGGCGCGGGTCGCCGGTCAGGGCGATCGCGTTGGCGGTGGCGCCGTGGTACGAGCGGTAGGTGGAGAGCACCTTGTGCCGGCCGGTGTGCAGCCGGGCCATCCGGATCGCGTTCTCGTTCGCCTCGGCGCCGCCGTTGGTGAAGAAGATCTTGTCCAGGTCGCCGGGGGTCCGCTCGGCGATCAGCCGGGCGGCCTCGCTGCGCGACTCCTCGGCGAAGCCCGGGGCGATGGTGCACAGTTGGGCGGCCTTCGCCTGGATCGCCGCGACCACCTTCGGGTGCTGGTGCCCGATGTTGGTGTTCACCAGCTGCGAGGAGAAGTCCAGGTAGCGGTTGCCGTCGTAGTCCCAGAAGTAGGAGCCCCCGGCACCGGCCACCGCGAGGGGGTCGATCAGTGCCTGGGCGGACCACGAGTGGAAGACGTGCGCGCGGTCGGCGGCCTTGACGGCCTGCCCGGCGACCGAGTCAGCGGTGGGAGTGCTCATGCGACCAGCGTAGGGAGCCCTCCCGACCCCGGGCAGCTCCATCCTGTCACGCGAGTCGCGCGCCGCCCTGACAGAGTGAAAAGCCGGGGGCGCGGGGAAGGATCCCCGCGCCCCCGACGGTCACGACCCGCTAGATCGCGGTCATGACGTGCTTGATCCGGGTGTAGTCCTCGAACCCGTACGAGGACAGGTCCTTGCCGTAGCCGGACTTCTTGAACCCGCCGTGCGGCATCTCGGCGGCCAGCGGGATGTGGGTGTTGATCCACACGCAGCCGAAGTCGAGCCGGCGGGACATCCGCATCGCGCGGGCGTGGTCCTTGGTCCACACCGAGGAGGCGAGCGCGTACTCGACGCCGTTGGCGTAATCGACGGCCTGGTCCTCGTCGGTGAACTTCTGCACGGTGATGACCGGGCCGAAGACCTCGTTCTGGATGATCTCGTCGTCCTGCTTCAGGCCGGACACCACGGTCGCCGCCCAGAAGTAGCCCTTGTCGCCGACCCGGTGGCCGCCGGCCTCGACCTTGGCGTGCGCGGGCAGGCGCTCGATGAAGCCGGCCACCTGCTTGAGCTGGTCGGCGTTGTTGAGCGGGCCGTAGAGCACGTCCTCGTCGTCCACGCCGCCGGTCTTGGTGTCGGCGGCGGCCTTGGCGAGCGCCTCGACGAAGGCGTCGTGGACCGACTCGTGCACCAGGACGCGGGTGGCGGCGGTGCAGTCCTGGCCGGCGTTGAAGTAGCCGGCCATCGAGATGCCCTCGACGGCCTCGGCGATGTCGGCGTCCTCGAAGACCACGACCGGGGCCTTGCCGCCGAGCTCCAGGTGGACCCGCTTGACGTCCTTCGCGGCGGACTCGGCGACCTGCATGCCGGCCCGGACCGAGCCGGTGATGGAGGCCATCGCCGGGGTGGGGTGCTCGACCATCAGGCGGCCGGTCTCGCGGTCGCCGCAGATCACGTTGAAGATGCCGGCCGGCAGGTCGAGGTCCTTCAGCACGCCGCCGATGATCTCGGCCAGCAGCACGGTGGAGGCGGGGGTGGTGTCGGACGGCTTGAGCACCACGGCGTTGCCGGCGGCGATCGCCGGGGCGAACTTCCACACCGCCATCATCATCGGGTAGTTCCACGGCGCGACCTGCGCGCAGACGCCGACCGGCTCGCGACGGACGATCGAGGTCAGCCCGTCCATGTACTCGCCCGCGGCCTTGCCCTCCAGCAGGCGGGCGGCGCCGGCGAAGAAGCGCAGCTGGTCGACCATCGGGCCGATCTCCTCGGAGAGGGTCAGCCCGCGCGGCTTGCCGGTGTTGCGGACCTCGGCGTCCACGATCTCGTCGGCCCGGGCCTCGACCGCGTCGGCGACCTTGAGCAGCAGCTTCTGCCGGGTGGAGGGGGTGGAGTCCCGCCAGACCGGGAAGGCGGCGGCGGCGGCCGCCATCGCGGCGTCCACGTCGGCCGCGCCGGAGAGCGGGGAGGTCGCGTAGACCTCGCCCGTGGTCGGGTCGACGATGTCGAGCGTGCGGCCGTCCGCAGCGTCGACGAACTCGCCGTTGATGTAGTTGCGCAGCGTACGAAGCTCGCTCACGGTCTCTCCTCGGTCTGGGCCTGCGTCGTTGCAGCTCCGGGCGTCAGGTTACTCCGGCGTCCGGGTGGCCACGGCATGTCAGCGACAAGCCACGATCGGCGGTGTGCAGGCTCGCGCATGTACGTAGCCAGGGTACTCATTCCGATGCCGGTATCGACAGGGCCTCGCTCCAAGAGCCACGTTTTCCGCGCCCGATCTTCGAATCGGCGACGAAATCAGCAGCACAGTGGCTTGCGATTCCGCCGCCGGTCAGGCACAGTGGCGGCGTGGCCAACCGTGACCGGAACGCCAGCGTTCCCCTCGACGCCGCCTCCAAGGCGATCATCGAGCAGCTCCAGGAGGACGGGCGCCGTCCGTACGCCGCCATCGGCAAGGCCGTGGGCCTGTCCGAGGCGGCCGTCCGGCAGCGCGTCCAGAAGCTGCTCGACCAGGGCGTGATGCAGATCGTCGCCGTGACCGACCCCCTCACCGTCGGGTTCACCCGCCAGGCGATGGTGGGCATCCGCGTGGAGGGCGACATCGAACCGGTCGCCGACGCGCTGGCCGCCTTCGACGAGGTCGACTACGTGGTCTGCACCGCGGGTTCGTTCGACCTCCTCGCCGAGCTGGTGTGCGAGGACGACGAGCACCTTCTCGAACTGATCAACAAGCGCATCCGCTCGCTTCCCGGCGTGCGGAGCACCGAGAGCTTCGTTTACCTGAAGCTCCGGAAACAGACCTACACCTGGGGCACCCGATGACAGCCGACCCGGCCCAGAAGGACCTTTCCAAGACCGCCTACGACCACCTGTGGATGCACTTCACCCGCATGTCGTCGTACGAGAACTCCCCCGTGCCGACGATCGTCAAGGGCGAGGGCACCTACGTCTGGGACGACAAGGGCCGCAAGTACCTCGACGGCCTGTCCGGCCTGTTCGTGGTGCAGGCGGGCCACGGCCGCGAGGAGCTCGCCGAGGCCGCCGCCAAGCAGGCCAAGGAGCTGGCCTTCTTCCCGGTGTGGAGCTACGCCCACCCCAAGGCCGTCGAGCTGGCGGAGCGCCTGGCGAACTACGCCCCCGGCGACCTGAACAAGGTGTTCTTCTCCACCGGTGGCGGCGAGGCCGTCGAGACCGCGTGGAAGCTGGCCAAGCAGTACTTCAAGCTGACCGGCAAGCCGACCAAGTACAAGGTCATCTCCCGCGCCGTCGCCTACCACGGCACCCCGCAGGGCGCGCTGTCGATCACCGGCCTGCCGGGCCTGAAGGCCCCGTTCGAGCCGCTGGTGCCGGGCACCCACAAGGCCCCGAACACCAACATCTACCGCGCCCCGGCCTTCCTGGCCGGCCCCGACGGCACGGTCGACCCGGAGGCCTACGGCCGCTGGGCCGCCGACGAGATCGAGCAGGCCATCCTCTTCGAGGGCCCCGAGACCGTAGCCGCCGTCTTCGTCGAGCCGGTGCAGAACGCCGGCGGCTGCTTCCCGCCGCCGCCCGGGTACTTCCAGCGCCTGCGCGAGATCTGCGACCGCCACGACGTGCTGCTGGTCTCGGACGAGGTCATCTGCGCCTTCGGCCGCCTCGGCACCATGTTCGGCGCCGACAAGTTCGGCTACGTGCCGGACATGATCACCTGCGCCAAGGGCATGACCTCGGGCTACTCCCCGATCGGCGCCACGATCATCTCGGACCGCATCGCCGCGCCGTTCTACAAGGGCGACAACACCTTCCTGCACGGCTACACCTTCGGCGGCCACCCGGTGTCCTCCGCGGTGGCGCTGGCCAACCTCGACATCTTCGAGCGCGAGGGCCTGAACCAGCACGTCCTCGACAACGAGTCGAAGTTCCTGGCCACCCTGAACAAGCTGCGCGACCTGCCGATCGTCGGCGACGTCCGCGGCAACGGCTACTTCTACGGCATCGAGCTCGTCAAGGACAAGGCCACCAAGGAGACCTTCAACGACGACGAGGTCGAGCGCGTCCTGTACGGCTTCCTCTCCAAGGCGCTGTTCGACAACGGCCTGTACTGCCGCGCCGACGACCGCGGCGACCCGGTCGTGCAGCTGGCCCCGCCGCTGATCTCCGACCAGTCGACCTTCGACGAGATCGAGCAGATCCTGCGGACCAGCCTCTCCGACGCGTGGCAGAAGATCTGATCCTCCCTTCCCCACCCTCCGCCGAAGGGCGGTCCCGGCTCCTCACCGCCGGGACCGCCCTTCGGTGCTCCCGGAACGGATCCGCCGGGTCAATCTGCGGGGCGACACGCCGCTTTCGGGGTGATTCCTCCGGGTTCGGGGCAGTGCGCCGCACCCGCACCACCGCCCGATCGTTCTAATCTGACGACTGTCATATCCCCGTCGGCACCTGGATGGATCTCATGTCAGCGGCCCCGCCCGACAACGACGTGCTCTGGGCCCGAGGGATCGTCAAGTCCCACCACGGCACACCCGCCCTGCGCGGCGTCTCGCTGGGCGTCCGCGAGGGCGAGATGCTCGCCGTCACCGGCCCGCGCGGCTCCGGCAAGTCCACCCTGCTCGGCTGCCTGTCCGCGCAGCTCCCGGTCGACGAGGGCGAGGTCTGGTTCCACAGCTCCCCCGTGCACACCCTGGGCCGGACCGGGCGCGAGAAGCTCCGCCGCGAGCGCTTCGGCTACGTCGGCCCCGAGCCGCACCTGGTGCCGGAGCTGACGGCCCGTGAGAACGTCGCCCTCCCGCTGCTGCTGGCCGGTGTCGGCCACCGGGCCGCGTACCAGGCGGCCGGCGAGTGGCTGGAGCGCCTCGACGTCGCCGACTGCGCCAAGCTGCGGCCCGCCGACCTGCGGCAGGACCTGCGCCAGCGGATCGCCGTCGCCCGCGCCCTGGCCCCCCAGCCGCCGGTGGTGTTCGCCGACGACCCCACCGCACCGCTGCACCACGAAGCCCGCGAGCAGGTCCTGCGGATACTGACCAGCGCCGCCCGCTCGCACGCGCTGACCCTCGTCCTGGCCACTCACGACCCGACGCTCGCCCGGTACGCCGACCGCACCGTCCACCTGGTCGACGGCCGGGTCTCGGCCGTGCCCGCGGAAGCCGCCGCCGTCGCCGTCGCCGTCGAGCGCTGAGAGGGCCGCCGTGTACTACCTCAGACTCGCCCGAGGCTACCGCGCCCTCGACCTCGCCCGCGGGCTGCTCACCGCGACCGCCGCCGCCGTGGTCGCCGCCTTCCTGCTGCGCGCCCTCGGCCGTGCCCTGCACGGCACCGGGGGCGACCTCGAACGGCTGCTCTGGTGCCTGCCGCCGCTCGCCGCGGTCGCCTGGTTCGCCGCCGCGGCCGCCCGCGCCGTCCCCGCCCAGCACCCCGAGCGGATCACCGGCCTGACCGCCGCCGGCGCCGGCCCCGCCCGGATCCGGCTGCTGGTGGCGGGCGAGACCGCGCTCGCCTGCGCGCTCGGCTCCGCGTTCACGCTGCTGCTGTTCCTGATCCTGCGCAACGACATCGCCGGGCCCTCGCTCGCCCCCGACGTCGGCATGGGCGTCCCGCTGCCCGCCGCCGCGCCCGTCGCCCTGCTCGCGGTCCTCCCGCTGGTCGCCGGCGTCTCCGCGGCCTGCGCGATCCGCCTCCCCGAGGGCCTCCCGGGCCGGCCCGCCGAACCCGCCGGCTCCCGCTACACCGCGCTGCGGCTGCTGCTGCCCGCGCCGGTGCTGCTCGCCGGGCTCGGCCTCGAACTGTACGGGCTGCGCCCCGACGCGACCGACGCCGAACGCACCCTCGCCCTCCCCGTCGGCCTCCCCGCCACCAGCCCCGCCCTGCTCACCGGCTGGGCACTCGCCGCGCTCGCCCTCGCCCTGTGGACCGGCCCGCTGCTCGCCCTGGCCGGCCGACTGCTCGCGCTGCGTCGGCCCGCACCGCTGCGCCTGCTGGCCGGGCGCGGCCTCACCGCTCAGGCCCGCGGCCTCGGCGTGCCGCTGGCCGTCCTGACCGCGGTCGTCGTGCTGATGCTGGTCGCCTGGCGCAACTGGGCCCGGGCCGGCGCCGGAGCCCCCGCGCTCACCGTGGTCGAGGGCGTGCTCGTCCTCGCCTGCGCGGTCGCGGCCCTCGCCGCCCGCCTGCACGAACTGCGCGCCGCCCGCCGCCCCGCCCTCGACGCGCTCGACCGCCTGGGCACCCCGCCCGGCCTGCTCACCGGCACGGCCGCCCTGCGCACCCTCGCCGCGAGCACCGTCCTGCTGCTGACCGGCGGGCTGACGGTGCTGCTCTGCCCGCTGCTGTAGCCGCGGACGCACCGGGGCCCGGGAGGAACGCGTCCTCCCGGGCCCCGGCGTTCCCGCCCGGACGCTCAGCCCGCGGCGGCCAGCTGCCCGCAGGCGCCGTCGATCTCCTGGCCGCGGGTGTCGCGGACGGTGGTGGGCACGCCGTGGGCCTGCAGGCGGCGGACGAACTCGCGCTCGTCCTCCGGCCGGGAGGCCGTCCACTTCGAACCCGGCGTCGGGTTGAGCGGGATCAGGTTCACGTGCACCCGGCGGTTCTTGATCAGCCGGCCGAGCAGGTCGGCGCGCCACGCCTGGTCGTTGATGTCCTTGATCAACGCGTACTCGATGGACACCCGGCGGCCGGACTTCTCCGCGTAGTTCCACGCGGCGTCCAGCACCTCGTCGACCTTCCAGCGGGTGTTGACCGGCACCAGCTCGTCGCGCAGCTCGTCGTCCGGGGCGTGCAGCGACAGCGCGAGCCGGCAGCTCAGGCCCTCGTCGGCGAAGCGGTGCATGGCCGGGACCAGGCCGACGGTGGAGACGGTGATGCCGCGCTGCGAGAGGCCGAAGCCGTCCGGGGACGGGTCGGTGAGGCGGCGGATCGCGGACAGCACCCGGTTGTAGTTGGCCAGCGGCTCGCCCATGCCCATGAACACCACGTTGGACAGCCGCGCCTCGCCGCCGGGGACCGCCCCCGACTTGAGGTCGCGCATGCCGGCGGCGATCTGCTCGACGATCTCCCCGGTGGACAGGTTCCGGGTCAGCCCCGCCTGGCCGGTCGCGCAGAACGGGCAGTTCATGCCGCAGCCGGCCTGCGAGCTGATGCACATGGTGACCCGGTCCGGGTAGCGCATCAGCACCGACTCGACCAGCGTGCCGTCGAACAGCTTCCACAGCGTCTTGCGGGTCGCGTCGTCGTCGCAGGAGACGTGCCGCACCACGGACATCAGCTCGGGCAGCAGCGCCTCGGTCAGCTTCGCCCGGCTCGCCGCCGGAATGTCCGTCCAGCTCTCCGGGTCGGCCGACATCCGCCCGAAGTAGTGGTTCGACAGCTGCTTCGCTCGGAACGGCTGTTCGCCCAACTCGGCGACGGCCTCCTTGCGCTCGGCAGGGCTGAGGTCGGCGAGGTGTCGCGGGGGCTTGGCGCCGCGCGGCGCGACAAAGGTCAGTTCTCCGGGCTTAGGCATGGTCCGTCCAGTGTCGCAGATGCCGGACGGCCCCCGGACGCGGTGGCGTCACGAGGGCCGGGAAGGGGCTGGGAGGTGCCGGGAGGGCTCCCGGGTCAGCTGCCGACGAAGACCGCGAGCAGCAGCCAGACCACCGGGGCGGTGGGCAGCAGGGAGTCCAGCCGGTCCATGATGCCGCCGTGGCCGGGGAGCAGGGTGCCCATGTCCTTGATGCCGAGGTCGCGCTTGATCATCGACTCGGCGAGGTCGCCCAGGGTGGCGGTGACGGCCGCGCAGCCGCCCAGGATCAGGCCCTGCCACCAGGTGCCGTCGTCGATCAGGTACTGCATCAGCAGGGCGCCGGCGATCATCGACAGGCCGATGCCGCCGGCCAGGCCCTCGCGGGTCTTGCCGGGACTGATGGTCGGCGCGAGCTTGGTGCGGCCGAACTTGTAGCCGACGGCGTACGCGCCGGTGTCGGAGCAGATGGTGACGACCAGGAACAGCAGGATCCGCCAGGCGCCGTCCTCGGCGGCCAGCATCAGCGCGACGAAGGTGGCCAGGAACGGCACGTAGAAGGCGGTGAAGACGCCGGCCGTTACGTCGCGCAGGTAGTTCTCGGGCGGGGTGGCCATCCGGGCGACCATCATCGCCAGGCCGGTCACGGCGAGGATCGCGGCGGCCCACTGACCGCCCTCGAAGTAGCCGGTGACGACCATGCCGACACCGCCGACCAGCAGCGGGACCTGCGGGACGTGGACGTCCTTGCGCTCGGCGAGCCGGCTGGTGAGCTCCCGGATGCCGACGGCCACGGCGGCCGCGACGACCACCATGAAGACCGCCTTGACCACGAACAGCGAGGCCGCGACCACCGCTCCGAGTCCGACGCCCACGCCTATCGCGGCGGGCAGGTTGCGGCCGCCGCGCGGCTTGCGGGGCTGCTGGTCGGTCTGGGCCACGGGGCTCTCCTGGGCGGGGGGCATGAACTGAGTCTGTGCCGCGCCGCCCCCTCGCCATGCCGGGGGCCGCCGCGCGTGACCCGTTTGGTGTCGGCCGGGTCGGGCCGCCGGCCCCGGTCCGGCCGGAGCGGAACCGGCCCGGGTGGAGCCGCGCCCCGGGCCGGGCGGTCTGGCCGCCGGTCCGGGGCGTTGCGGGCGGGGGTCCGGATCAGACCTCCAGCAGCTCGGCTTCCTTGTGCTTGAGCAGCTCGTCGATCTGCGCCACGAACTTGGCGGTCAGGTCGTCGAGCTCCTTCTCGGCGCGACGGCCGTCGTCCTCGCCGATCTCCTTGTCCTTGACCAGCTTGTCGATCGCGTCCTTCGCCTTGCGGCGGATGGAACGGACCGAGACCTTGGCGTCCTCGCCCTTGCCGCGGGCCTGCTTGATGTACTCGCGGCGGCGCTCCTCGGTGAGCTGCGGGAGCACCACCCGGATGACGGAGCCGTCGTTCGACGGGTTGACGCCCAGGTCCGAGTCGCGGATCGCGGTCTCGATGGCCTTCAGCGCGGTCTTGTCGAACGGGGTGACCATGGCCATCCGCGGCTCCGGCACCGAGAACGAAGCCAGCTGGTTGATCGGCGTCAGGGCACCGTAGTACTCCGCGACGATCTTGGCGAACATCGCCGGGTGCGCGCGCCCGGTGCGGATGGCCGCGAGGTCGTCCTTGGCGACGGCGACGGCCTTCTCCATCTTCTCCTCGGCCTCGAGGAGGGTCTCATCGATCACTGTCTGCTCCCTGTCCGGTTCATCTGCTGTTGTCCCGTACCGGTGCCCCGGACGGCTGTTGCTGCTCGGAACCCCGACGCCTAGGCCCGGGCGGAATCCTCGCTGATGAGTGTGCCGATCTTCTCACCCTTGACCGCACGGGCGATATTGCCCTCGGCGAGCAGCTCGAAGACCAGGATCGGCAGCCCGTTGTCCTTGCAGAGGGTGATCGCGGTCAGGTCGGCGACCTTGAGGTCGCGGGAGATCACCTCGGTGTAGTCCAGCGCGTCGAACCGGACCGCCGCGGGGTTGGTGCGCGGGTCGGAGTCGTAGACGCCGTCGACGCCGTTCTTGCCCATCAGCAGGACGTCGGCGTGGATCTCCAGGGCCCGCTGCACGGCGGTGGTGTCGGTGGAGAAGTACGGCATGCCCATGCCGGCGCCGAAGATCACCACGCGGCCCTTCTCCAGGTGCCGGATGGCGCGCAGCGGCAGGTACGGCTCGGCGACCTGGCCCATGGTGATGGCGGTCTGCACCCGGGTCTCCATGCCCTCCTTGATCAGGAAGTCCTGGAGCGCCAGGCAGTTCATCACGGTGCCGAGCATGCCCATGTAGTCGGAGCGGGCCCGGTCCATGCCGCGCTGCTGGAGCTCGGCGCCGCGGAAGAAGTTGCCCCCGCCGATGACGATGGCGACCTCGGTCCCGGCCCGGACCACCGTGGCGATCTCGCGGGCGATGGCGTGCACCACGTCCGGGTCGACGCCGAGGCCGCCTCCGCCGGCGAACGCTTCGCCGGACAGCTTGAGCAGTACCCGGCGGCGTGCACCGCCCGGCGCGGTCTCCTGCGTCTCCTGCATGGACTTTCTCCTTCTCCGCCTGCTGGTCAGCAGGTCTGCAAAGTGCTGGTCACCGCGCCGGGCGTGCGGACCCGGTGCCGTGTACACGAGAGGAGGCCACTGCCGCGGGAACCGGTACGGTCTCCTGCACGGCAATGGCCTCCTCGTCGTTCATGGTGCCGACGCCGCCCCCGGGGGGTGCTGGAGGGCTCGGTCGGCGCGCTCCTCCGTCCTCGCGGACGGGGGCGGTCCCCCTACTTTATGTCCGGCACGGGGCCGGGAGGGGCAGGACGGACCGCGGGAGCGGGTCTCAGGCGCCGACGCGGAAGCGGACGAAGCGCTTGAGGGTGACGCCGGCCTCGTCGAGGACCTTGGCGACGCTCTTCTTGTTGTCCTTGGCGAACGCCTGCTCCAGGACGGCGTTCTCCTTGACGAAGCCGGTGACCCGACCCTCGACGATCTTCGGCAGGGCGGCCTCGGGCTTGCCCTCCTCGCGGGCGGTGGCCTCGGCGACGCGGCGCTCGTTCTCCAGCTCCTCGGCCGGGATCTCCTCGCGGGAGAGGTACTTCGGCGCGAAGGCGGCGATGTGCTGCGCGACGTCCTTGGCGGTCTCGGCGTTCTCCTGGTCGAGCTCGACGAGGACACCGATGGTCGGCGGCAGGTCCGGGTCCGACTTGTGCATGTAGACGGCGACGAAGCCGTCGTTGTCGAACTGCGCGAAGCGGCGGAACACGATCTTCTCGCCGAGGGTCGCGTTGGCCTCGTCCACGAACTGCTGGACGGTCTGGCCCGGGGCGATCTCGGAGGCCAGGGCGGCGTCCAGGTCGGCCGGGGAGGTGGCGGCGACGTGCGCGGCGATCGCGTTGGCGACCTCGACGAACTTGCCGCCCTTGGCGACGAAGTCGGTCTCGCAGTTCAGCTCGACCAGGACGCCGGACTTCTTGTCCTCGGCGATCAGCGCGGCGACGGCGCCGTTGGAGGCGTCGCGGCCCTCGCGCTTGGCAACGCCCTTCTGGCCCTTGATGCGCAGGAGCTCGACGGCCTTCTGGACGTCGCCCTCGGCCTCGTCCAGGGCCTTCTTGCAGTCCATCATGCCGGCGCCGGTGAGCTCACGGAGCTTCTTGACGTCCGCGGCGGTGAAGTTCGCCATGGTTGTGATCTCTTCTCACGTCTCGCGTGTCTGCGTGGGAAAGTGCCGGGGTCCGGGGTGCGGACCCCCGGCACGGGAGAGAGGGGCACCCACCGGCAGCCCGGCCGGTGCCCCTCACCCTGGTGGTACGTCAGGCCTGCTCGGCCTCGGCGGCCGGAGCCTCGTCGGCGGCGGGGGCCTCGGCGGCCGGAGCCTCGGCAGCGGCCTCGGCCGGGGCCTCGGTGTCAGCGGCCTCGGCGGCGGGGGCCTCGGCGGCCTTCTCGCCCTCGAGGATCTCCTTCTCCCAGGCGGCCAGCGGCTGGTCGGCGCCCGGCTCGGCCTTGGCGTCGCCCTTGGCGACACCGGCGCGGGACTTCAGGCCCTCGGCGACGGCGTCGGCGATCACGCGGGTCAGCAGGGTGACGGAGCGGATGGCGTCGTCGTTGCCCGGGATCTTGTAGTCGACCTCGTCCGGGTCGCAGTTGGTGTCGAGGATGGCGACGACCGGGATGTTGAGCTTCCGGGCCTCGCCGACCGCGATGTGCTCCTTCTTGGTGTCCACGATCCAGACGGCGCTGGGCACGCGCTGCATGTCGCGGATACCGCCGAGGGTCTTCTCCAGCTTGTCGTACTCGCGCTGGAGGACCAGGAGCTCCTTCTTGGTGAGGCCGGAACCGGCCACATCCGTGAAGTCGATCTCGCCGAGCTCCTTCAGGCGCTGCAGACGCTTGTAGACGGTCGAGAAGTTGGTCAGCATGCCGCCCAGCCAGCGCTGGTTGACGTACGGCATGCCCACGCGGGTCGCCTGCTCGGCGATGGCCTCCTGGGCCTGCTTCTTGGTGCCGACGAAGAGGACGCTGCCGCCGTGGGCAACCGTCTCCTTGACGAACTCGAAGGCGCGGTCGATGTAGTTCAGCGACTGCAGGAGGTCGATGATGTAGATGCCGTTGCGCTCCGTGAAGATGAAGCGCTTCATCTTCGGGTTCCAACGACGGGTCTGGTGACCGAAGTGGACGCCGCTCTCCAGCAGCTCCCGCATCGTGACGACGGCCATGTGCCGTGCTCCTCGTGTGTTGCCCGGCGCGCCGCGGAGCGGTTGCGTCCTGCGGGGTGCCGGGGTACTCGGTTTTGTCCGTGCCGGTCGGGCGACCGTCACGCCTGACGCCCCGACGTGCCAAGCCGCTCGGCCTGCGTGAGGCTTGCGGCCTCGGCAGGCTCGGCGGACCGAGCGGCACTCGCACCGTGACGCCCGCTCCCCGAGGGGGCGGACCGCCGGTGGCGGGGCGTGCGAAGTCGACCCGGCAGACCGGGTCGCGTGTGAAGTGTACGGGAAGCCCCGAGCGGCGGGCGACTCCCCGCGGCGCCGCCACCCTGTTCAACACCGCCCCGGACGGTCCGCCGCCCACCGTTCACCCCTGCGGGGGACGGCCGTTGTCCACAACCCCCGGCCTGTCCACAGCTCCCGGAACCGACATGTGCGACGGGCACCGCGGGCCCCACCCTGGGGTCGGGTCCGGCCGGCGGTTCCGGCCGTTCTCGGCGGGTGCGCACGGACGGGGCCGGGTGGACGGGCCGGGTGGACGGGCCGGTCGGGCGGGTGGACGTGCGTGCGGGTGGACGTGCGTGCGGGGCGCAAGGCGGGACGTGTCGGTTCGGGTGCTCGGGTTGGGAGTTGGTCGGGGTGCGTTGGGTGCGGTGGGCGCGGGCTCGGCGGCCGGTGGCGCTGCTGGTGGTGCAGGGGGTGGTGCTGGTGGGGCTCGGCGGGTTCGCGCCCGCGCCTGCGCGGGGGGCGGGAACGGGGGCGGCCTCGGTGCGCTTCTCCGCGGCGGGGGCGGCCGGGCCCGGGCGGGGGCGGGCGTGGCCGGTGGGCGACCGGTCGGGACTGCTGCGGCGGTTCGACCCGCCGCCGGCGCGCTGGGCCGCCGGGCACCGGGGGGTGGACCTGGCGGCCGCGCCGGGCACGGCGGTGCGGGCGGCGGCGCCCGGCGTGGTGACCTTCGCCGGGCAGGTGGCCGGACGTCCGGTGGTCGTGGTGACCCACCCCGGGTCGGGTGCTCCCCCGCTGCGGACCACCTACCTGCCGGTGGCGGCCTCCGCGCCGGTCGGCACCACCGTCGCGGCGGGCGACCCGATCGGGGTGGTGGCCACCGGTTCCGGCCACTGCCCGGTCGACTGCCTGCACTGGGGTCTGGTCCGGGGCGACCGCTACCTGGACCCGCTCGCCCTGCTCGGCTCCGGCCGAGCCCGGCTCCTGCCGCTCCCCCCGCCCTGATCCGGGATCAGTGCGCTCCCGGCCCGCCCGCGCCCCCTGCCGTACCGGTTGCCGGGTCGGCTGCCGTACCGGTTGCCGGGCGCAGGCCATCGAGGGCGAAGCGCACGGCGGTGTCGGCGATCTCCTCGACCGCTTCGGGCCGGGCGCCGGGGGTGCCGTCCTCGCCGCGGACGCGTTCGGTCTGGCGGACCGCCGCCTCCACCACTCCCTGGAGCAGCGCAGCCGCGACGCCGGGCCGGTCGTGGCCGAGGTCCTCCAGGGTGCGGACCACCATGGCGGTCAGCCCGGCGTGGGCCGCCCTGATCCTGGCCCGCGCGGCGTCGTCGAGTTCGTACTCGGCGACGGCCACCACCGCGCGGTGCACCGGGTCGGTGGCCAGCGAGAGCTGGCCGCGGACGTACGCCTCGATCCGTTCGACCGCGCTGTCGCGGGCCGTCATGCCGGCCTCGACCTCGGCGGCCCAGAGCGGGAGGTCGACCGTGCAGAGCGCTTCCACCAGTGCGGACTTGGAACGGAAGTACTCGTACACCGAGGACCTGGCGAGGCCGGTGCGCGCCGCGAGGGCGCCGAAGCTCAGCGCCTCCCGCCCGCCTTCCGCCAGCAGGACGCGGGCGGCGTCCAGCAGGGCTGCCCGCTGCAACTGTCGATGCTCGGCCACCGTGGCCGCCCGGATTTTCGGCACGTCCCAACTCTACGGACGCCGACGACCGGTGGGGGCGACATCGCCTTCCCACCGGCCACCACGCGCCGCATCCCGCCGCGCCGTCGACCGGTCGGACGCGTGCCCTGTGCTCACCGGGCGTCGGACATCTTCGCCCGCAGTTGCAGCACCGACTTGGTGTGGATCTGGCTGACCCTGCTCTCCGTCACTCCGAGCACCTGGCCGATCTCCGCCAGGGTGAGGCCCTCGTAGTAGTAGAGCGTCACCACTGTCTTCTCCCGCTCGGGCAGGGTGTTGACCGCCGAGGCGAGCAGCCGCCGCAGTTCGCGGTCCTCGGCGATCTCGACCGGGTTGTCCGCACCGCTGTCCGGCAGCGTCTCCATCAGGGTGAGCCGGTCGCCGCCCTCGCCCGCCGAGTGCAACAACTCGTCCAGCGCCACCACATTGGCCAGCGACAACTGGCTGAAAATGGTGTGCAGTTCGTCGAGCGAGATCTTCATCTCCGCCGCGACCTCGGGGTCGTGCGGAGTCCGTCGCAGCTTGGCCTCCAGCGTGGCGTAGGCCCGTTCGACCGCCTTGGCCTTCTGCCGGACCGACCGGGGGATCCAGTCCAGCGCCCGCAGCTCGTCGATGATCGCACCGCGGATCCGGCTGATCGCGTAGGTCTCGAACTTGATCGCCCGGTCGATGTCGAACTTCTCGATGGCGTCGATCAGCCCGAAGACCCCGGAGGAGACGAAGTCCGCCTGTTCCACGTTGGCGGGCAGCCCGACCCCGACCCGGCCCGCCACGTACTTCACCAGCGGCGAGTAGTGCAGGATCAGCTGGTCGCGGAGCCCGTGGTCACCGGTCTCCTTGTACGAGCGCCACAGCGCCTGCAGCGCCGACTGGTCGGCACCCTTCGCCCGCTCCCCGCCCTTGCCCTCGCCTTCCGCACCGACGCCCGCGCGGGGCGCGGAAGCCGGCGCGGGCACCGTCACCCCGGCGCTCCCGCCCACTCCCGCGCCCGCCCCTGTTCCCGCTCCGGCCCCCGGGCCAGTGCGGTCGGCCGGGTTCGCGGGCGCGCCCACTCCGGGGCGCGGCACGGCCGAGGACGCACCCGGATCCGCTACCGACTGCCCGTTCCCCGGCCCTGGAACGGCTCCGGACGCAGGCCCGGCACCGGCCCCAGGTGCGGACCCGGGTGCGGACCCGGGTGCAGGCAGCGGCACTGATGGCGGTGCGCTCCGCCGCGCGTCCGCGCTTCCGCTTCCGCTCCCGTTCCCGCTCGCGCCGGGGGCCGACGGCTCCGGCGTGCGGGCGGGCGGCGGTCCCCCGGCTTGCCTGCGGACCTGGGTGCTCCGCACGGACGGGTCCTTCGGCTTGGACCGGGCCCCTCGCTTGGCCTGGCCGCGCGCCGGCCGCCCGGTGCTGGACGGGGTCGGGCCCTGCGGCCCGGGCACCGGCTCCACCCCGGACCCTGGCGCGATCCCGACTCCGGCCCCCAGCGCGGATCCCGCAGCGGCCGGCCCCGGCCACTGCCCGTCGACACCCTGCCCGTTGAGGCCGTGCTCGCCGCCCGCCTGGTCGCTTCCGTCCCGGTCCTCGGCGCCGGCCGGCCTGCCGGGCCCGGCACCAGCGCCCGCGTCGGTACCTGCGCCGATGCCTTCATCGGTGCGAGGCCGCAGCTTCGCCACCGCGCCGGACGGCACCTGACCGGTCCGGTCGGCCGGTGGGCGCGCCGGGATCGGCCGGGGCGCGGGCCCCGAGGGGGCCGGCGGGCGTGGGAGGGGTGAGTTGGAGGCGGGGCGGGACGGGGGCTGCGGGGGTGCGGCCGGGGAGCCGCCCGGTCGTGTCATTCCCACGACTCCCCCGGACCTGGCCCGCAGTTCCGCGGCGTTGTGGGTCTCGGCCCCCGTCCCGTCCGGGGACCGACCGTCACCGGTCACCCTGTGTCCGGGAATGTGAGTGGGCATGCGTTGGTCTGCGCCGTTCTGCCGAGTCATGTGCTGATAGGGACGCCATGAGCGAGCGTAGCGTGACCGAGTCGCTGCACAGTGCTACCGCCACTCGGGCGTCGCCCAAACCGGTGGCAGCAAAGGGCGGCGTCGGCGCGTCGCGGTCGGGCCGCCGGGCCCGCCCCGGCCCTTCCGCCCGGCGGACCCACCGACCGGCGCGGACCCGCGCGCCGCTCCGGGCGCCCCCGGGCCGGGCGAGGCACCGCTCGGCGCCCCGGCCGGACCGGACGGACCGCCATCGTCCCTCAACTCGCCCCGCATCACCTCCCGTTGACCGGATGACTCACTCGGAACCCATCACCCTGTCCGACTCTGCCCGGATGCGATCACTTGCGACGCACCAACCTCCAGTGCGCTCCGTGCCGTTCGACGAAGCCGAGCGAGCTCAGCTCGTGGAGGTGCCGGACTGTCGCCGCCTCGGAGAGTGCCGCGTAGTGGGCGATCCGCTGGACCGGCGCGCCGTCCGCGCTGGCGGGCACCGCTTCCAGGACTCGGGCCACCGGTGGCTCCAGGGCGTCCCTCGGCAGGATCGGACCGACCCGCTCCGGTGCCAGGTCGGCCCCGATGGAGCCGATCAGCTCGCCCACCTCGGCGCCGCTGGTGACCATGGTGGCCGCGCCGGCCCTGATCAACGCGTGCACGCCCGCCGAGAGCTCGGAGGTGATCGGGCCGGGGACACCCATGGTGTGCCGGTTGAGGTCCCGCGCCCGCCGCGCGGTGCTGAGCGCGCCGCTGCGCGGCGCGGCCTCGACCACCACCGTGCCGCGGGTGAGTGCGGCTATCACCCGGTTCCGCAGCACGAACCTGAACCTGGTGGGGTTCATCCCGAGCGCCAGCTCACTCACCAGCAGCCCGTCGCGTCCGATCCTCTCGATCAGCGCCTCGTTCCCGCGCGGGTAGCAGATGTCGACGCCGCTGGCGAGCACCGCGATCGTCATCCCGTTGACCGCCAGCGCCCCGAGGTGCGCCGCGGTGTCCACTCCGTGGGCCGCCCCGGACACCACCACCCAGCCCCGTTCGGCCAGCTCGGACCCGAGCTGGCCGGCGACGTGCCGCCCGTAAGCGGTGCAGGCCCTCGATCCGACGACGGCCACCGAGCGCAGGGCGAGCAGGCGCAGCGACGGCAGCCGTTGCGAGGGGACGCCACGCACCCACAGCCCGATCGGGCGGCTGTCGCCGAGGTCGTCGAGTTGGGAGGGCCATTCCCTGTCGCCCGGAATGATGAACTTCCCACCGAGCTTGGCGATCCGTTCCAGGTCGGTGGCCGGGTTGAACTTCCGCAGTCTCTCCTGGTAGGCGGCGATCCGGTCGGCTCCGAGCCCGAGCCGGCTGGCGGGCGCGCCCTCGTAGAACCCCTGCAGCAGCCGGACCACGCCGAGCCGTTGGACGGCCCGCCCGATCGCGGCGTCGCCCGGTTCGATCAGCCTGGTGAGCGCGGCCCGGGCGATCCGCTCGGGCTCGGGCGGATCCGGTGGAACCGTCGGCGCGGCCCACGCCGTGGGGCGGATGACGCGGCACTCGCTCCGCCCTCCGGGCGGCGGACCCGCCGGGTCCGGCCCGCCCGTCGGCGGTACGGCCCGGGCGGGTTCGGCCGGTCCGTGGCGCGAGCGGTGCGCGGCGGGCGGTGCGGCGCCGGGGATCAGGTGTCTGAGCCGTTCGCCGCCGTCGCACGCCGCCGGGGCGTCGGACCGGCCGACGGCCGGTGGGGGCGTTGGGGCGGTGGGGAGATGCGTGTGCGTACGGGGTGCGGGGTGTGCGGTCATCGGTGCTCCTGCTTGCTTCTGCTCGTTCCCGAGGTGCGGGCGGTGGCGGCGGAAAGGGCTCGTCCGCGGTACGGGCCTGATCGGCCGGGCTCCTGGCGGCCCGCCGGGTGGGGCCGGTCAGGAACCGGCGGCCTGGTCGAGGTCTGCGCCGGGGTCGTCGTAGGGGTAGAGCGGGTCGCTCCTGCGGTCCGTGGGGCGGGCGGCGCGTTGGACGCCGGTGCGGAGGGTGAGCGCGCGCTGGACGTCGGACCTGTCGGGGCGGCCCCGGCCGGCGAGGTCCGCCACCGTCCAGGCGACCCGCAGGACGCGGTCGAGGCCGCGCGCGGTGAGCAGGCCCCGGTCGAGATCGCGTTCGGCGTCGGCCAGCGCACCGGATGCGAGTTGCCAGCGCGTGCGCAGTTCGTGCCCGGGCACTTCGGCGTTGGTCCGCCACGGGGTGTCGGCGAGGCGAGCGGCGGCCCGCGCCCGGGCCTCCCGCACGCGTTCGGCGACCGTCGCCGTGCTCTCGGGCCTTCCGCCCTGCTGCATCAGTTCGGCCTTGGTGACTCCGGCGACCTGAACCTGGAGATCCACCCGGTCCAGCAGCGGGCCTGACAGCCTGGCCTGATAGCGGTTGATCATGACGGGTGTGCATTCGCATCCTTCCCCTCTCAGTGAATAGCGGCCGCAGGGGCAGGGGTTGGCGGCCAGGCAGAGCAGGAAGCGGGCGGGCAGCCGCATCGAGCCGGCGGCTCTGGCGATCATCACCTCCCCCGATTCCAGGGGTTGGCGCAGCGCGTCGAGGACCCGGACCGAGAATTCGGGTGCCTCGTCGAGGAACAGCACGCCGCGGTGGGCGAGGGAGACGGCTCCGGGTCTGGGCAGGCCCGTTCCGCCGCCGACGATGGCGGGCATGGTCGTCGAGTGGTGCGGCGCGCAGTAGGGCGGGGTGTCGATCAGTGGGCGGTCGGGTGGGAGCAGGCCGGCCACGGAGTGGATCGCGGTCACTTCGAGGGCTTCGGCGGGGGTGAGCGGCGGGAGCAGGGCCGGCAGCCGTTCGGCCAGCATCGTCTTGCCTGCCCCGGGCGGGCCCTTCAGGTAGAGGTGGTGGCCGCCCGCCGCGGCGATCTCCAGCGCTTGGCGGGCCTCGTACTGCCCGGCCACGTCGGCGAGGTCGGGCCGGCCGGCCTGTTCGGAGGTGAGGTCGCGGACACCGAGGCCGGGCAGCAGCAGACCGGCGAACGAGGAGTCGGGGCGGCCGGTGGACTGGTCCGGCGGTTCGTCGGGGACGGGGGCGTTGGTGAGGATCGCGATGAGCTGGCGCAGGCTGCGCACCCCGATGACGGAGACACCGGGCACCAGTTTCGCTTCGGCGGCGGTCTGCTCGGCGACCACGATCTGCCGGTAGCCGGCGTCGGCCGCCGCCAGGACCGCGGGCAGGACTCCGCGCACCGGGCGCACGCGACCGTCCAGGCCCAGCTCGCCGATGATCAGCAGGCCGTCGATCGACGCGGGGTCGAGCCGTTCGGCGGCCGCCAGGACGGCGCAGGCCACCGCCAGGTCGTACCCGCTGCCGCTCTTGGGTACGGATGCCGGGGTGAGGCCCACGGTGAGTTTTCGCAGCGGCCACTTCTCCCCGCTGTTGGAGACGGCGGCGCGTACCCGGTCGCGGGCTTCCAGGAGGGCCTTGTCGGCGAGGCCCACCAGGCTGAAGGCCGCGAGTCCGGGTTCGAGGTCGGCCTGGACCTCGACCACGACACCGTCCACTCCGACCAGGGCGACCGAGCAGGTGCGGGCGAACGCCATCTCACACCGCCCCGCGCAGGTGCTCGACCGCGGCGGCGCCCCGGCGGGGGTTGACCACGGCGACCAGGTCGATGCGGACTCCGCCGGGCGGTGGAGGTGCCGGGCCGCCGCTCTCCGCGTCGGGCCGCGGCTCGGCGCCCCCGGCCCGCTCGGCGGCAAGCACCAGGCGGAAGAAGTGCACCGGCCAGCGTTCGACGAGCCAGCGCTCGGCGAGGTGGCGCAGCCGGTCGGCCTTGGTCTGGTCGATCGCCTCGGCGGGCTGTTGGAAGCCCTGCTCGGAGCGGGTCTTCACCTCGCAGATCGCGAGGACGTCCCCGTCGAGCGCGACGATGTCGAGCTCGCCCTCGGCGCAGCGCCAGTTTCGTTCCAGGATGCACAGCCCGTGCTCGGCGAGCCGACGGGCGGCGACCTCCTCGCCGTAGCGACCGAGGCCGTTGGTGGACGTCTTGTTGGGGTTCTGCACGGCAACCACCTCCGGTCGGAAGGTTGCCGTCACACGCCCGGGACGGGCCAGCCGAATGGCTCGACCTGTGGATAACCCGGGCCTGTGGATAACTCCGCTCACCCGTTCGAGCGACAAATCGAAAAATGCGCTGGACAGTGCCCGACCGGCGCGGTCAATCTCGGTGACCCGGGCACCACCGCAGCTCACGGAGGTGCGGAAGCCCCGGCAGGAAGACGTGGTCGGCCACGCCGTTCCCGCCCGACACCGGGCCCCGCGGGGGCCGGCCGCTCAGCCGCGGAGCGGTCAGTTCCCGAAGGCGGAGTCGTCCGAGGGCAGTTCGAGATCGCTCTTGGCCAGCTCCTCGATGTTCACGTCCTTGAACGTCAACACACGGACCTTCCGGACGAACCGGGCCGGTCGGTACATGTCCCAGACCCACGCGTCCGCCATCGACACCTCGAAGAACACCTCGCCCTGCACCGAGTGCACCTGGAGGTCATAGTCATTCGTCAGGTAGAAGCGCCGTTCGGTTTCGATCACGTACTTGAACAGGCCGACGACATCCCGGTACTCCCGGTAGAGCTTGAGCTCCATCTCGGTCTCGTACTTCTCGAGGTCTTCGGCACTCATTCCAAGCGTCCCCTCACTCGTCACGTCCACCCCATTGTGGACCACCGAGCCCGTGCTCAGAGCCTTACTGGCTCTTCTGGCGGCCCTTCCGTCAGAACCCGTGCCACCAGTTCGGCAAGTCCCCGCGGGTGGACGGCCTCCCCGGTGGCCCTCAACTCCCCCAGCGTCCACCAGCGGACGGCCAGCAGCAGCGCGTGTTCGTCCGCCCCGCTCTCCGCCAGTGACACCGCCGTCCGTGTGGTGCGGGCCAGCCGGAACCACTGCTCCTGTCGGTACTCCCTGCCCCGGAAGGAGAACTCCGCCGTGCCGTACGCGACCAGCGGCCCCCACTCCACGTCCGTCAGCCCGATCTCCTCGGCCAGCTCGCGCCGGGCCGCCCCGTCCGGGCTCTCGCCGGGTTCGATGCCCCCGCCGGGCGTGATCCACCAGGTGGTACCGGGCTCGGCCGGGTCCGTCCCGCGCAGCAGCAGGACGCGGTCCTCCGGGTCCAGCAGCAGTACCCGAACGGCTCTGCGGTGCTCCACCGCCACCTGGATCGGCTCCGTCCTGAGGCGCTGGGCGCGCCTCCTCGCCGGGACCGGCACCGGCGCCGGTCCGTCGTCCGCCCCGGGGTCAGGCCCTGCGCCGTCCCCGCAGCCGACGGGTCAGCGAGACCGCCCAGCCCGCCGCGGAGGCGACCACGATCAGGGCCGCCCCGCCGGCCGACGTCCAGGCGGCGGGCAGCAGCGGGCCCGGCCGGTGGGCGGTCGGCACGCCCAGGTCGTCGAAGGCCGGGACGCGCGACTCCATCCCGGCCCGGGACAGCGGCCGGATCACCGCCTCCACCCTCGCCTTCACCCCGGAGGCGGGCACCGAGCCGGACTCCACGTCGAGGTGGCTCCGCGAGTCCAGGGAGTTCCCCCGGAAGTCGCCGAGCAGGAACAGCCGTCCCTCGGGCACCGTGACCGAGAACTCGGTCGCCCCCATCCCGACGGTCTCCAGGTATGGCTCGGACACCTGGTGCCCGTTGACGGTGATCCGCCCCTCCCGGTCGCCGGAGACGGTGTCCCCGCCGACCGCGACCACGCGCTTCACCAGGGTCGCGTTGCCCCAGTCCTGGTCCTGGAAGACCACGATGTCGCCGCGGCCGGCCGACCCGCCGGTGCGGGCCAGGACGGTGTCGCCGACCGCCAGGGTCGGGCTCATCGAACCGGTCGGGATCCGGTACGGCCGGTACTGGAGGGCCAGCACCGCGAAGCCGCCGACCAGCATCACGAAGCCGAGCGCGATCGCCACGCCCTGCACGATCGACGCGGTGTTCCGGCGGCGGGCCGATCCGGTCCCGGTGTGCGAGGTCCGCTCCGCGACGCTGCTCATCGGCTCCGCCCTCTCCTGGCTCCCGGCTGCTCCGATCGAGCACCGGCGGCCCGGCCGCGGTCGGCCGTCCCGGTCCGGACAGCGCTGCGGGCCGCGGCACGTGCGAGCAGATTACTCGCCAGTACCACGGCCCGCGCAAGAGGCGTACCCGGCCGGTCGGTGTCCGGTCAGCGGCGGCGCCGGCGCAGCCACCACACGGCGGGGACGGCGAGCGCCGTACCGGCCGTCGTCGGAGCGAGCGGTCCGGCGGCGGAGAGGCCCTTCTGGTCGAAGGTGTCGGGCACGGGCAGCGTCGCCCAGTCGCCGATCGGCCAGGCCACCACGAACGCACGGCCGACCACGTTGTCCACCGGCACGGTGCCGCCACCGGGCTGGTCCATGTGGTACCGCGAATCCAGGGAGTTGCCGCGGTGGTCGCCCATCACCCAGATCCTGCCCTTGGGCACGTTCACCGGCCCGAACGGCTTCTCCCCGCACGGGGTGTTGCCGGGGAAGATGTACGGCTCGTCGAGCGCCACGCCGTTCACCTTGACCGGGCCGGAGCCCTGGCACTCCACGGTGTCGCCGCCGACCGCGATGACGCGCTTGATCAGGTCCTTCTCGTCGCTGGACGGCATCAGGCCGATGAAACTGAACACGTCCTGCACGCCGCGCACGAAGGAGTTGTCACTGCGCTGGGTCGGCTCGTCGTTCAGCCAGCCGCCCGGGTCCTTGAAGACCACGACCTCGCCGCGCTCCGGCTCGGCGCCGAACCAGGGGGTGAGCTTGTCGACCAGGACGCGGTCGCCGACCTGGAGCGTGTTCTCCATCGACCCCGAGGGGATCGAGAACGCCTGGACGAAGAAGGTCTTGATCACCAGGGCCAGGATCAGCGCGATGCCGATCAGGATCGGCAGCTCCTTCCAGAAGGAACGCTGCTTGGGTGCCTTCTTGGGCGGTGCCGCCTCGTTCCCGTCGGCTTCCGCCCCGGCCTCGGCGTCCCGGGGCGCCTCGCCGTCGCCGGCGTGCGCCCCCTCCTGGTTGCCCACGGGTTCCCCGTCGGGCTCCGGAGCACCTGAGCGGGCACCGATCACCAGATCCCCCACGACATCTCCTCCCTGCTGTGCGGACGCCTGCGCGCCCGCGCTCACCAGTGCCGCACAGCGGGCACCACACTCTGAGATCGGCCGAGGACCCGCCTCTGGCTTGCCCTACGGGGGCAGGCCCGACACCAGGCCGGAACCGAGCACTTCACACTTCTCTATCACTCCCGGTCGACGCGCCCGTGCTCCCACGCGCCGGCCGGAACGTCAGTCGGCCACCGGCCCGTCCCTCCGACGAGGCCCGCGGTACCGGACGAGGAACGGAAGGACGCCCAACACACCCATAACGAGCGGGGGTTCCGCAGGAACCGGCCCGGGGGCCGCCGATCCCGCGGCCCGCCCCGGCAGGGAGGAGAGTGAATCGGGAACGTCCAGTTGACCGAAGTGGGAGAGCGGCCAGGCGACCACGAAGGCGCGCCCCACCACGTTCTCCACCGGGATCGTCCCGGAGCCCGGATTGCCCATGTGGTAGCGGGAGTCGGCGGACAGGTCGCGGTGGTCGCCCATCACCCAGAGCCGGCCCGCGGGCACCGTCACCTTGAAGGTGATCCGCGAGGGCGAGTTCCCGGGCGCGACGTACGGCTCGTCCAGCGGGGTGCCGTTCACGCTCACCCGGCCGTGCTCGTCGCAGCACTCCACGGTGTCGCCGCCGACGCCGATCACCCGCTTGATCAAGTCCCGTTCGTCGTCGGAAGGGAGGAGCCCCACCGCGGAGAACAGCGACTTCACGTTCCGCATCACGGGACCGTCGGCGGACGGCTTGTGGTCGTTCTCCAGCCAGCCGCCCGGGTCCTTGAAGACCACCACCTCGCCGCGCTCCGGCTCGGCGCCGAACCACGGGGTGAACTTGTCCACGACGACCCGGTCACCGATCCGCAGGGTCTGTTCCATCGAACCGGAGGGGATCACGAACACCTGGAGCAGGAAGGTCTTCATCACCAGCGCGATCACCAGGGCGACCAGCACGATCACCGGAAGCTCGCGCAGGAAGGAGCGCCGGCTGCGGCGCGCGACACGCTTGGCGGCGCGGCGGCGCTCGGCCCGGCCCCGGACGGGACGGCTCCCCGCCTCGGCCGCGCCGTCCCCGCCAGTGCCGGGGGCAGTGCCGGTGTACGGGCCCGTGCCTGCGCCCGTACCCGTACCACCGTCCCGGTCGTCCGCGTCCTCCGTCCCGTCCCCGGACGGCAGGTACACGGACTCGGGCTCGGAGCCGGGTCCGGGTCCAGTCCGGGTGTCGCGGCCCGGGCCGCCGGTGGAGCCGGACGGGCCGTCGGGGGCGGTCCTGGGTCTACCTCTGCTCCCCATGGCCACCGGTCCCCTCAATCGCGGCGAACGCCGCCGGCCGGTCGAGGGAGGAGGCGCGGCCGAGGGGGAACATCACCCAGGCGGCGCGGCCGATCACCTTGTCCTCGGGCACGGCTCCGCCGCCGGGCTCGCCGAGGTGGTCGCGGGAGTCGCGGGAGGCGCCGCGGTGGTCGCCCATCACCCAGAGCTTGCCCTTGGGGACCACGATGTCGAAGGGCACCGCCGACGGCGCGTCGCCGGGGAACAGGTAGGCGCTCTCGTCCAGCGCCACCCCGTTGACCTTCAGCCGGCCGTCGGTGCCGCAGCAGGTGATCCGGTCCCCGCCGACGCCGATCACCCGCTTCACGTAGACCGTGTCCCCGGCCGGGGCGAGGCCGGCCCCGACCAACAGCCGCTTCAGCCCGGAGGGTTCGTCCTGGTACGGCAGGAAGGAGCCGATGCCGTCGAAGACCACCACGTCGCCCCGCTGGGGGTGCCCGCCGAAGGCGTACGCGAGCTGGTTGACCAGCACTCGGTCACCCGGCTCCAGCGTCCCCTCCATCGAGCCGGACGGCACCGCGAACGGCCGTGCCACGAAGGCGTTCACCAGCAGCAGCACGACCACGCACACCGCGCCGATCCACAGCAGGTCCCGCGTCCACCGCCGCCCGCCATGACCGTCGGCGTTGTCACCGCTGGCGCCGTCACCGTCGGCGCTGTCGACGTCGTCGCTCTCACCGGCATCCGAACCGGCATCCGAACCAGCACCCGCGTCGGCGCCCGGACCAGTGGCCGCACCAGCGCCCGCGCCAGTAGCCGGGCCGGGGTCGGGAGCTGCTCCGGGGGCGGAAACGACGGCGGACCGCGTCGGCGAATCCGCACCCGTGGGTGCGGGACTGCCGTCGCGGTCCGTCGGTGGCTCGTACGTGCTCATCGGGGGTGAGCTTATCCCCCCGGTCTACACCGGAAGGAGGGCCGACCCCCGTCGAGCCCGTGCGATCACGCGTCGCGCTTCTCCTTGATCTTCGCGGCCTTGCCGCGGAGGTCACGCAGGTAGTACAGCTTGGCGCGGCGAACCGCACCGCGGGTCACGACCTCGATCTTCTCGACGACCGGGGTGTGCACCGGGAAGGTGCGCTCGACACCGACGTTGAAGCTGACCTTGCGAACGGTGAAGGTCTCACCGATGCCGGCGCCGTGACGACGGATGACAACGCCCTGGAAGACCTGGACGCGCGAGCGGCTGCCTTCGATGACTCGGACGTGCACCTTGAGGGTGTCGCCGGGACGGAAGGCGGGGACGTCGGTGCGCAGCGAGGCCGCGTCGACAGCAGCGAGCTTGTTGCTCATCGTTGCTCTCCATCGCAGGCGCCACGGGCCGCCCACGGATCATCGTCTTGATTGGGTGGTGCTGCGGGCCGCTTCGGCTGGCGGTGATCCCCCCGTGGCGGGGGCACCGGTCCACTGACTCCCGTGACGGGAGCCCGGCGACAGACAACAGTCGCCTATTGTTCCACAGGCTCGGCCACGGACCGAAATCGGCCGGTGGCCTCGTCCCAGGCCAGGCCCAGGACGCTGAGCGCTTCGCGCTCCTTCTTGCTGAACGCCTCGCGCCGCCAACGGGCCACCAGGTCGGGCCGGTTGGCGAGGGTACGGGCGAACGCCTGCTCGCGCCGCCACTGGGCGATCTTCCCGTGGTGGCCGCTGAGCAGGATCTCCGGCACCTCCCGGCCGCGCCACTCGGCCGGCTTGGTGTACACCGGGCCCTCCAGCAGGTCGGCCATGGCGCCGGGGGCGAAGGAGTCGTCGCGGTGCGACTCGGCGTTGCCCAGCACGCCGGGCAGCAGCCGGGCGATCGCCTCGACCATCACCAGCACGGCGACCTCGCCGCCGGCCAGCACGTAGTCGCCGATGGAGGTCTCGACCACCGGCATCCGGGTCGCGGCCTCCTCGATGACCCGCCGGTCGATGCCCTCGTAGCGGGCGGGCGCGAAGGCCAGCCAGGGGCGGCCGGCGAGGTCCTGTGCGAGCTCCTGGGTAAAGGGGCGTCCGCTGGGGGTGGGCACCACCAGGGTCGGCACCTCGCCCTCGGGCCCGGCGGCCAGGACGGCGTCCAGCGCGGCGCCCCACGGCTCGGGCTTCATCACCATGCCGGGGCCGCCGCCGTAGGGCGTGTCGTCCACGGTGCGGTGGATGTCGGTGGTCCACGACCGCAGGTCGTGCAGGTGCACGTCCAACTGGCCGCGGGCCCGTGCCTTGCCGACCAGGGAGACGTTCAGCGGCTCCAGGTACTCGGGGAAGATCGTGACGACGTCGATCCGCATGTCGCTCACGCGCCGCCACCGTTCCCGTCGGCGCCCGAGCCCGAGCCCGGGCGCGAGTCCGAGCCCGCGTCCGTGCCCTCGTCCGCGCCCTCACCCGCACCCGTGCCCTCGTCCGCGCCCTCGCGGCCGGTCGCGGCGGGCGCGTCGACCTCGTCGATCAGGCCGGGGGGCGGGGTGATGACGACGCGCTGCTCGTCGAGGTCGATGGTGGGCACGATCTGCTCGACGAACGGGATCAGCACCTCGGTGCCGTCGGCGCGCTGGACGGTGAGCAGGTCCTGGTACGGGAGGTGGACCACCTCGGTGAGTTCGCCGACCGGGGTGCCGTCGGCGAGCACCACGTCCAGCCCGATGAGCTGGTGGTCGTAGTACTCGTCCGGGTCGTCGGGCGTCTCGTCCGGGTCGACCTCGGCGATCAGCATGGTGCCGCGCAGGGCCTCGGCGGCGGTGCGGTCCTTGACGCCGGCGAAGCGCAGCAGCAGCCGTCCGCTGTGCACCCGGCCGGTCTCGACGGTCAGCGGTCCGATGGCGGCGGGGTCGGTGAGGAGGACCGCGCCGGGCCCGAGCCGCAGTTCCGGCTCGTCGGTGCGGACTTCGACGCTGACGTCCCCCCGGATGCCGTGGGCACGGCCGATCCTGCCGACGACGAGCTGCACGGTGATCGTTCTCCTGAGAGGTGGTGGCACTGGAAGGGGGCGGGGTGCCCCGGAAACAGGAAGGACCGACCGGGACGGATGCGTCCCGGTCGGTCCTGAAACCCGGTGGCCGACCTAGGCGGTCGGCGCCCTCGGCGGTCGGGCGGAGGTCAGCGGAGGCTGTCCACGTCGACCAGGTCGACCCGGACGTTGCGGCCGCCCAGGGCGCCGACCACGGTGCGCAGCGCGCGTGCCGTGCGGCCGCCCCGGCCGATCACCTTGCCGAGGTCCTCAGGGTGCACTCGCACCTCGATGGTGTGGCCGCGGCGCAGGTTGCGCGAACGGACCTGCACCTCGTCGGGGTGCTCGACGATGCCCTTCACCAGGTGGTCGAGGGCTTCCTCGATCATGCTCAGGCCTCGGTGGAAGCGGCCTCGGCCTCGTCAGCCTTGTCCGACTTCTTGGCCTTCGGGGTGATGGCGACACCGGTGGTGGCGTCCTCGAAGCCGGCGACGGCCTTGGCGAACAGGTGCGAGAAGTCCTCGACCTTGGGCTCGGCCACCTTCAGCGGCTCCGGAGCCGGCAGGCCCTTGAACTTCTGCCAGTCGCCGGTCAGCTTGAGGATGGCGAGCACCGGCTCGGTCGGCTGGGCGCCGACGGACAGCCAGTACTGGGCGCGCTCGCCGTCGACCTCGATCTTCGAGGGGTTGTAGGTCGGCTGGTAGATGCCGATCTCCTCGATCGCGCGGCCGTCACGCTTGGTGCGCGAGTCGGCGACGACGATGCGGTAGTGCGGGGAACGGATCTTGCCCAGACGCTTCAGCTTGATCTTGACAGCCACGGGTGTGGATTCTCCTGGTTTTGACGTGGGTGAGCAGCGCTCCGCCGCGTGGGGCCGCGGCGCGAGGTGCCGTTCAAGGGACACGCCAGCCGTTAGGAGAGAGGGTCCTGTCTTGGCTGCCGGGTACTCAGCCATCCATTCTGCCACACCGCCGAAGGTCCCCCCGAACCGCGCCCCCGCGCGGTACGGGCAGGACCCCCCGGCGCCGTCGGGCCTTCCGGCCCCGGCGACAGCGGCGATCCCGACGGGCCGCGGGCACCCCGCCCGCAACCCGGTCGAACGCATCCCGGTCGAACACCGTCCGGTCGAACGCCGGCCGGTCGAACGAGATCCGGCGGAACGAGGCCCAGCCGGGCGTCGTCCGGTCAAGCATCCGTTCCGGTCAAGCACCCGTTCCGGCCAGACGGCGCCCGCCCGCGGACACCGTTCGGTCCGGAGTCGTGCGCAGGGTTCAGGCGATCTTGAACGGCTGCTGGCAGGCGCCGCAGACGATCGCGGCCTGGGCCAGCACGGACGGGACCACGCGGACGTTGCGACCGCAGCCGCACACCGCCTTGACCCGGACGCCGCCGCCCGAGGAGCCGTGCCGCGCGGCCGGCCCGCGGAAGGCGCGGTGGCTGCCCTCGCCGGCCACGGCGAGCTGGTGCGCCCCGAGCGCGCGGTCGAGACGCTCGATGGTCTCGGCGTAGCGGTCGCGGGTCTCGTGCCCCATCGTCACCTGGGAGAAGCCGCTGCTGGCGTGCGGCTCGACCGGGTGGGCCAGGCCCAGCTCGGAGGCGAGCAGCAGGAAGCGGCGGTTGTGGTAGCGGCCGGCCCGCGAGGTGTCGCGGATCTCCCGGGCGGCGGCCAGGCCGTGGGCGGCCTCGTGCAGCAGTCGCTCGAAGTTGAGCTGGGTGCCGCAGGCGGACGAGGACTCGCCGATCAGCGCCTCGGGCGACGCCAGGTCGGGCAGGTCCCGGTGGTGGGCCTGGATGTCGCTCCAGGCGGCGGCCAGTTCGGCCGCGAGGACGAGGGGCTGTGTCGTGCTCACGCTGTACCAACGATGGGGAGAGAGCCGATGTTCCGACGGGCACCCGCGTTCGGGAATTCCCAGCGGACTCTCAGGAACGCACTTTCGCGCGCGAATTGCGCGACTCCGGACTGACGCAAGACCAACCCCCTGCACGTGTGGACCCGGCGGGCTTCGCCGGGCTTCGGCACCCGCCGCGGAGCCCAACATCCCCACGACGGACGGCCCGCGACCTGTCCGAAAATTGACAGGGCCACGGGCCGTATACCGTACCGCTTGTGGGGTACCTCGGGGAGTTGACTGGTCAGTAGTCTCAACTGCCAGCACGCGAACCGGGGTTCCGGAATTCTCCGGGCCCCGGCCCGCGGTCCGGGTCAGTACGCGCGGGCGACCAGGGCGAGGTTGCCGGGCTGGTCGTCGGCGGCCGGAACGCCGCCGTCCGCGGCGATCAGGCAGCGCACCGAAACGCCCTGCTCGGCCAGCTTGGCCTCGCCCTCGGGGCCGAGGTCGGCCCAGGAGATCCGGCCCCAGCCGGTGGCCGCGGCCTCGACGGCCTCGTCGATGCTCTTGACGTCCACGGTGCGGGCCTCGCGGCGCTCGCGGGACTCGCGCAGCAGCTGCGCCTGGTCCTCCTCCAGGATGCCGGGGACGATCGCGGCCAGGGAGTCGACCGCGACCGGCTCCTTGCCGCCGGCGATCCGGCGGACCAGCATCGCGGTGCCGGCCTCCAGGTCGCGCGGGCCGACCTCGATGCGCAGCGGGACGCCCTTGAGCTCCCAGTCCACGGCGCGGCGGCCGAACGGGGTGTCGGTGCGGTCGTCGACGACCACCCGGACGCCCGCGGCCTCCAGCTGGGCGCCGATCTCGCGGACCTTCGCCAGCACCGCGTCCTCGCCCTTGATGGCGAGCACCACGGCCTGCACGGCGGCCAGCCGCGGCGGCACCCGCAGGCCGTTGTCGTCGCCGTGGGACATGATCAGGCCGCCGACCATGCGGGTGGAGACGCCCCAGGAGGTCTGCCAGACGTACTCGCGCTCGGCGCCCTGCAGCTGGTAGGTGGTGTTGAACGCCTTGGCGAAGTTCTGGCCCAGCTCGTGGCTGGTGCCCATCTGCAGCGCCTTGCCGTCGCGCATCATGCCCTCGAGGGTGAGGGTGTTGATGGCGCCGGCGAACCGCTCCTTGGCGGTCTTGCGGCCGAGCACCACGTCGATGCCGAGCACGTTGGTCATGAAGTCGCCGTAGACGTCCGTGTGGATCCGCGAGGCGTACGCGCGGGCGTCCTCGTAGGTGGCGTGGGCGGTGTGGCCCTCCTGCCAGAGGAACTCGGTGGTGCGCAGGAAGACGCGCGGGCGCAGCTCCCAGCGGACCACGTTGGCCCACTGGTTGATCAGCAGCGGCAGGTCGCGGTGGCTCTGCACCCACTTGGAGAAGTACTCGTTGATGATGGTCTCGGAGGTGGGCCGGACGACGACCGGCTCCTCCAGTTCCTTGCCGCCGCCGTGGGTGACCACCGCGAGCTCGGGGGCGAAGCCCTCGACGTGCTCGGCCTCCTTGGTCAGGTAGGACTGCGGGATGAACATCGGGAAGTAGGCGTTCTGGGCGCCGGCCTTCTTGATCCGCGCGTCCATCTCCTGCTGCATCCGCTCCCACAGGCCGTAGCCGTACGGTCGGATGACCATGGTGCCCCGGACCGGACCGTTGTCGGCCAGCTCTGCCTTGTTGATGAGGTCCTGGTACCAGCGGGGGAAGTCTTCCGCCTGGGGGGTGAGAACGGGTGCCTTAGCCATGGGCCGAATGGTACGGAAAACCGGGGCCGGACCGTGAATCCGGTTCACCGTACGGCCGCGCGGCCGCCGGACCCGCCGGACCCGCCGGGCTCGGGGGCCGCGCCGGACCCGCCGGCCCCGCCGGACCGCGACGCGCCCGCGCACACCCCGGGGCGCACACCCGCGGCGCACGGATACCTGCTCGCACCCCTCTGGACGGCGGGGGCGGCCCGCTGTTCGCTGGGAGGGGGGCCGGGGGGCAGGGCTGCGGGGGCCGCAGCCGATTCCGAGGACCGAATGGGAGGCCGCGATGGCTTCAGCGCAGGTGACCGGCAGCACCGTGGACCGGATCCGGACGGACGGGCCGACGGGGCGCGGCGGTCGGGCGCGGGACTGGGCGGAGATCCAGGAGCGCATGCTCGTCCCCCTCTACCAGGACGTTTACCGGCGGCTCGAGGTCGGCGCGGCCACCAGCCTACTGGGCGTCGGCTGCCGGTCCGGGCTGGCGCTGCTGCTCGCCGCCGGGCGCGGCGCGCAGGTCGCGGGGGTGGAGGCGGACGGCGGGCTGCGGGAGCTGGCGGCGGCCCGCGGGCTGCAGGTGTCGCCCGGCGGGCCAGCGGAGGGCGTCGCCCGTTCGGCGCACCCCGTCCCCCGCCCGGCGCACTCCCTGGTGACCGTTTTCGAGCAGCCGCCGGTGCCCGCGCTGGTCGCCCGGGCGGCCGCCCGCGCACTGCCCGGCGGGCAGGTGGTGGTGGCCTCCTGGGGCCCGGCGGAGCGCTGCGAGAGCGCCGCCGTGCTGGAGGTGGCCCGACGGCACGCCCCGCTCGGCGCGCCGGACCCGTTCGCGGCGGCCGGGCCGGGCGCACTGGAGTCGCTGCTCGCCGCGGCCGGGACGCGCCCGTCCGGGGGCGGGCGGGTGGCCTGCCCGTTCGCCTACGCGGGCCTGGACTCGGCGGTCCGCGGCCTGCTCTCCACCGGCCTGTTCGACCGGGCCGAGGAGGCCGCGGGCACGGCGCTGGTGGCCAAGGAGCTGGAGGAGGCGCTGCACCCGTTCCTGCGCCCGGACGGCTCGGTGCGGATGGCGAACGAGTTCCGCTGGGCGGTGGGGACCAGGCCCCGCGGGTAGCGGCGTCAGGACCGGCTGAGCCCGGCGGCGGCGTACGCGGCGGCCTCGTCCAGGGTCTCGGCCTCCAGCAGGGCGGCGGCCAGCGCGTCGAGCCGGTCGCGGTGCCGGTTCAGCAGGGCCACGGCCTCCTCCCAGCACTCGGCGACGATCCGGCGGGCCTCCTCGTCGACCGCGTCCAGCGTGGTGGGGGCGGCGGCCAGGCCGTACGGGGACTGGCTGTCGTCGGGGACGGCGGTGACCCGGCCGACCCGCTCGCTCATGCCCCAGCGGCCGGCCATCGAGCGGGCGATGGTGGTGAGCTGTTCGAGGTCGCTCTCGGAGCCGGTGGTCACCACCCCGTAGACCACCTGCTCGGCGGCCATCCCGCCGAGCGCGCCGATGATCCGGCCGCGCAGGTAGGGCTCGGTGTAGGAGTAGCGGTCGGTGTCGGGGGTGGAGAGGGTGACGCCGAGGGCGCGGCCGCGCGGCACGATGGTGATCTTGCGGACCGGGTCGGCGCCGGGCTGGAGCATGCCGAGCAGGGCGTGCCCGGACTCGTGGAAGGCGGTGCGCTCGCGTTCCTGCCGGGGCATCACCAGCGGGCGCACCGCGCCGAGTTGGACCTTCTCCAGGGCCTCGGAGAGGTTGGCCTGGTCGACCGCGTCCTGCTTGCGCTTGACGGCGATCAGCGCGGCCTCGTTGACCAGGTTGGCCAGGTCGGCGCCGGTCATGCCGGGCGTGCTGCGGGCGACGGTGTCCAGGTCGGTGCCCTCGGCCAGCGGCACCCGGCGGGTGTGGATCCTCAGGATCTGCTCGCGGCCGGCCCGGTCGGGCGGGCTGACGGTGATCCGGCGGTCGAACCGGCCGGGGCGCAGCAGGGCCGGGTCGAGGACCTCGGCGCGGTTGGTCGCGGCGATCACGATCACGCCCTCGGAGCCGGAGAACCCGTCCATCTCGGTGAGGATCTGGTTGAGCGTCTGCTCGCGCTCGTCGTGGCCGCCCATGCCGCCCCCGCCGCCGCGCTGCCGGCCGATGGTGTCGATCTCGTCGATGAAGACGATCGCGGGGGCGACCTTGCGGGCCTCGGCGAACAGTTCGCGGACCCGGCTGGCGCCGACGCCGACGATCATCTCGATGAACTCGGAGGCCGAGGCGGAGAAGAACGGCACGTCGGCCTCGCCCGCGACGGCGCGGGCCAGCAGCGTCTTGCCGGTGCCGGGCGGGCCGGACAGCAGGACGCCGCGCGGCATCTTCGCGCCGAGCCTGCGGTACGCCTGCGGGTTCTTCAGGAAGTCGACCACCTCGCCGAGTTCGGCCTCGACCTCGTCGATGCCGGCCACGTCCTGGAAGGTGGTGCGCTCGCCCTGGCTGGTGTCCACCGGCTTCGGCGGGGCCTTGCGGCCGAGCGGGCCGCCGCCGATCCCGCCGGCCATCCGGCGGGCCAGCAGCACCCACACCAGGATCAGCAGCAGCATCGGCGCCAGCGAGATCAGCAGGTTCGCCAGGAAGCTGCGCTGCTGCACCACCGGACGGGCCGTCACCTCGACGTTCTGCGACTGCAGGGTGCCCCAGAGGTTGTCGCCGGCGAACGCCGGGCGCTGGGTGGTGAACTCCGTGTAGTCGCCCTTCTCCCCGTCCGGCTTGGGCCGCTCGTCCTTGAGCGTGCCCTCGATGGCGTCGCCCTTGGAGTAGATCTTGGTGATGTTCCCGCTGTCGAGCTGCTTGTTGAACTCGGTGTACGAGATCGTGGTCGAGCCGCCGTTGCCGAAGAAGCTCAGCAGGACGTCCGACAGCAGGAACACCACCAGTGCGGTGAGGATCAGGCCCGTCCAGCCGCCCGGCATCTTCTTCTTCGGCGACGGCGGGGGCGGGGCCCCCTCGGACCGCCAGGGCTGGTCGGGGGTCTGACGCGGCGGCACGGGGTTGCTCACGCGTCGGACGATACGGACACCGCGCACCGGGGGCGGGGCGCAACGCCGCGGCCGGCCCCGCTCAGCGCACCGGCGTCGGCCACTCCTCCGCGGTCAGCGCGAACCGCTCGTGGTCGCGCCAGGCGTCCTGCAGGAACAGCATCCGCGGCGTGAAGCCCTCGTGCCGGAAGCCCAGCCGGCGGGCCAGCGCGATCGACCGCTCGTTGTCCGGCTGGACGTTGATCTCCAGCCGGTGCAGCCCCAGCCCGCCCCGCTCCGGCGGCGTGAAGCAGCGCTCCACCACCAGCCGCATGCCCTCCGACATCCGGCCCGTCCCGGCGAACGGCAGGTACGAGTCGTAGCCCAGCACGCCGTTGCAGAACCGCGCCATCACGATGTTGGCCACGTTGCACTTGCCGACCAGGCCGCCGGTCTCGGTGTCGACGATCATGAACGTCCGCAGGCCCGCGCCTTGACGGCTCAGCAGGTCGGGCATGGCGTCCGGCTCGACCGGGTTCCACCGCCCGATGTGCGGGGCGGAGCGCCGCACCGCCTCGGCGTAGGGAACGACGTCATCGGGGCGGGGGGCTCGGATCGTCACGCGCATTGGCCCATTCTGGCCCAGGCCGGGCGCGGACGAGCGGCGGGGACGCGGGAGGACGCACAGCAGGCTCCCCGCGCCCCCGGTGGCCCGCCTACAGCAGGTCCTTGAACTCCTTGGGGAGTTCGAAGTCCGCCGGGCCCTTGCCGGGCTGGACGCCGAACGCGCCGCCGGGCTGGGCGCCCTGGCCGGGGCCGAGGGCCCTGCGCTCGGCGGCGGCGGCCTCCTCCTGGGCGCGCTTGAGCGGGTTGCCGCTCTTGCGCTTGCCCTTGGCGACCGGGGCCTTCTTGCCGGAGCGCTTGGCGCCGCCGCCCATCCCGGGGATGCCCGGCATGCCGGGGATGCCCTTGCCGGAGGCCATCGCCGACATCATCTTGCGGGCCTCGAAGAACCGCTCGACCAGGCCGGAGACCTCGCCGACCTGGACGCCGGAGCCCTTGGCGATGCGCAGCCGGCGCGAGCCGTTGATGATCTTGGGGTCGGTCCGCTCGGCCGGGGTCATCGACTTGATGATCGCGCCGACCCGGTTGACGTCCTTGTCGTCCAGGTTGTTGATCTGCTCCCGGATCTGGCCCATGCCGGGGAGCATGCCGAGCAGCTTGGAGATCGAGCCCATCTTCTGGACCTGCTCCAGCTGCGACAGGAAGTCGTCGAGCGTGAAGTCCTTGCCGCCGCCCTGGAGCTTGGCGGCCATCTTCTCGGCCTCGGCCTGGGAGAAGGTCTGCTCGGCCTTCTCGATCAGCGAGAGGACGTCGCCCATGCCGAGGATGCGCGAGGCCATCCGGTCCGGGTGGAAGGCGTCGAAGTCGTCGACCTTCTCGCCGTTGGAGGCGAACATGATCTGGCGGCCGGTCACGTGGGCGACCGAGAGCGCGGCGCCGCCGCGCGCGTCGCCGTCGAGCTTGGAGAGCACCACGCCGGTGAAGTCGACGCCCTCGAGGAAGGCCTGGGCGGTGGTGACCGCGTCCTGGCCGACCATGGCGTCGACCACGAACAGGACCTCGTCCGGGTCGACCGCGGCCCGGATGTCGGCGGCCTGCTGCATCAGTTCGGCGTCGATGCCGAGGCGGCCGGCGGTGTCGACGATGACGACGTCGTACTGCTTCTGCTTGGCGTACTCGATGGAGTCGCGGGCGACCTGCACCGGGTCGCCGACGCCGTTGCCGGGCTGCGGGCCGTAGAAGGCGACGCCGGCCCGCTCCGCGACGACGCCGAGCTGGGTGACGGCGTTGGGGCGCTGGAGGTCGCAGGCGACCAGCAGCGGGGTGTGCTTCTGGCTCTTGAGCCAGTGGCCGAGCTTTCCGGCCAGCGTGGTCTTGCCCGCGCCCTGGAGGCCGGCCAGCATGATCACGGTCGGGCCGGTCTTGGCGTACCGGAGGCGGCGGGTCTCGCCACCGAGGATGCTGATCAGCTCCTCGTTGACGATCTTGATGATCTGCTGGGCCGGGTTCAGCGCGCCGGAGACCTCGGAACCGAGGGCGCGTTCCTTGACCTGCTTGATGAAGGCGCGGACCACGGGGAGCGCGACGTCCGCCTCCAGCAGGGCGATCCGGATCTCGCGCGCGGTGGCGTCGATGTCCGCCTCGCTGAGACGGCCCTTGCCCCGGAGGTTCTTGAACGTCGCTGCGAGGCGGTCGGAGAGAGTGTCGAACACGTCGGTCGCGGGTCCCTTGCGGCATCGAGTACGGGTACTGTCGTCGCCCCCAAGGGTAGCCGTACCCCGGCGGCCGGTCTGCGCCCCGGCGGGAACAGCCGGTCAGTGCGCCCCCAGGGCGGCCCGGACCGCCCTCGCGACCTCCTCGGCGCGGCCCGCCGGCAGCGGGCCGCCGTCGGTGGAGGTGAGGTAGAACGCGTCGACGGCCTCCGCCCCGAGGGTGGAGACGTGCGCGGTGCGGACCCGCACGCCGGAGGCGTCCAGGGCGCGGCCGATCCGGTGCAGCAGGCCGGGCGCGTCGTGCGCCCGGACCTCCAGCACGGTGGCGGAGCGCGAGGCGTCGTGCGGGGCGACGGTGACCACCGGCGGCGGGGTGCTGATGCCGCGGCGGCGCGGCGCGGCGGCGTCGCGTTCGGCGAGCTTGCGGGCGACGTCCAGCGAGCCGTCCAGGGCGCGGCGCAGGTCGGCCCGGAGCCGGGCGGCCTCGGGCAGGTCGCCGTACTCGGCGGCGACCGTCCAGGACAGCAGCAGGACGGGCCCGGCGCCGACCGGGTCGAGTTCGCGCACGCCCGCCTTGCGGACCGCGAGGCGGTGCACGGCGAGCACGCCCGCGACGGTGCCGAGCAGGCCGGGGCGGTCGGGGATGGCCAGGGTGAGTTCGACGCCCATCGGCTCGGCGCCGCCGCCGTCCGGCGCGGGTTCGGCGTGCGCGGTCAGGGCGAGCGCGGGGGCGCCGGTGCGGGCGGCCTCGACGGCGAGGCGCTCCTGGTCGGCGGTGACCTCGGGGTCGGCGGCGGGCGGCGGGGTGTCGCCGGCCAGCCGGGCGGCGGTGCGCTCGACCAGGGTGGCGACCAGCGAGGCCCGCCAGGCGGACCAGGCGGCGGGGCCGGTGGCGGTGGCGTCGGCCTCGGTGAGGGCGTGCAGCAGTTCCAGGTGGGTCTGGGTGCCGACGGTCTTGGCCATCAGGTCGGCGGTGGCGGGGTCGTCGGGGTCGCGGCGGGTGGCGGTGTCGACCAGCGTCAGGTGGTGGCGCACCAGCAGCGCCAGGGTGTCGGTGTCGTGCTTGTCGAAGCCCATCCGGACGGCGACGTCGCGGACGATCACCTCGCCGGCCTCGGAGTGGTCGCCGGGCCAGCCCTTGCCGAGGTCGTGCAGCAGGGCGGCGACCAGCAGCAGGTCGGGACGGGCGGTGCGGCGGGTCATCGCGGCGGCCTTGACCGCGGTCTCGATCAGGTGGCGGTCGACGGTCCAGCGGTGCACGGCGTTGCGCTGCGGCCGGCAGCGGACGCGCTCCCAGTCGGGCAGCATCCGGCTGATCAGCCCCTCGGCCTCCAGCGCCTCCCACACCGGCAGGCAGGCCTCGCCGGCGCCGAGCAGGGTGACCAGCTGCGCGCGGGCCTCGTCGGGCCAGGGCACCGGCAGCGGCCCGGTCTCGGCGGCGAGCCGGCGCACGGTGGCGTAGCCGACGGTCAGCCCGGCCTGGGCGGCCGCGGCGGCGGCGCGCAGCGGCAGCACTGGGTCGGTGGCGGGCCGGGCGGCCTGGGCGAGCACCGCCTCGCCGTCCTGCTCGACCACGCCCTCGGCGAGCGGGCGGCGCTCGGCCGTGGCGGGGCCGAGCGGGGCGCGCCGGGCGCCGTTGAACGGGAAGCCGAACCGGACGGCGCGGCGGGGCGCGGACCGGCCGCGCTCGGCCAGCACCCGGTCGACGGCGCGCCAGGTGACGTCGCCGGCGTACGCGATGGTGCGGGCGGCCTGGTAGACCTGCCGCAGCAGGGTGTCGGCGTCGAGCACGCCGAGGCGTTCGGCGACCTGGTCCTGGTCCTGCAGGGAGAGTCGCTCGGTGGCCCGCCCGGTGGTCAGGTGCAGGGCGTCGCGGACGTCGGCGAGGGTGCGGGCGGCGGCGTCCAGGCCGTCGCGGGGGGCGTCGGCGAGCCAGGTGGCGGCGATCGCGTCGAGGGCGACCAGGTCGCGCAGGCCGCCGCGGGCCTCCTTGAGGTCGGGTTCGAGCAGGAAGGACAGCTCGCCGTGGCGTTCGGCCCGGGCCCGGCCGAGCTCCCGCAGCTCCGGGAGGCGCCGGGGCGCGGCGGCGCGCCAGTCGGCGAGGACGACGGAGCGCAGGTCGGCGGTGAGCCGCGGGTCGCCGGCCAGGTGGCGGGCGTCGAGCAGGCCGAGCTGGACCTTGAGGTCCTCGGCGGCGACCGCGCGGGCCTCGCCGGGGGTGCGGACGGCGTGGTCGAGGGCGACGCCGCTGTCCCAGACCGGGTACCAGACGCGTTCGGCGAGGTCGGCGGCGAGCGGTCCCTCGTGCAGCAGCAGCACGTCCAGGTCGCTGCGCGGGGAGAGCTCGGCCCGGCCGTAGCCGCCGACGGCGACCAGGGCGGTGCCGGCGGGGGCGCCGGCCATCCGGTAGAGGCCGGCGAGCCAGTGGTCGGTGAGCCGGGCGAGGGCGGCCCGGCGCTGCGGGCCGGTGGCGACGGGGTCGGCCAGCAGGCGGGCGCGTTCGGCCGGGTAGCCGTACTCGGCGGGGTCGGTGCTGCTCACGTCTGCTCCCGGTGCGTGCGGGCGCCGGATACGCCTTCGGCGGACCTGCCGGGAGGGCAGGTCCGCCAGGAGGGTTTTCGGCGGTGGATCAGAGTGGGTCGGAGTGGATCGGAGGGGCGGGTGGTCAGAGGGCGTCGGGGCCGCGCTCGCCGGTGCGGACCCGGACGGCGGTCTCGACCGGGATCGACCAGACCTTGCCGTCGCCGATCTTCCCGGTGCGGGCCGCCTTGACGACCACGTCGATCAACTGCTCGGCGTCCTCGTCGTCGACCAGTATCTCGATCCGGACCTTCGGCACCAGGTCGACGGTGTACTCGGCGCCCCGGTAGACCTCGGTGTGGCCGCGCTGCCGGCCGTAGCCGCTGGCCTCGGTGACGGTCAGCCCGTGCATCCCGAACGCCTGCAGGGCGTCCTTGACCTCGTCCAGGCGGTGCGGCTTGATGACGGCGGTGATGAGCTTCATCGGGCGTCGACCTCGGTCTTCTCGGCGCTGGCGGGGACGGCGGCGGGGGCCGCGGTGCGGACGAGGCTGGCGCCGACGGCGGTGAAGTCGTAGGCGGACTCGGCGTGCTCGGCCTGGTCGATGCCGGACACCTCGACGTCCTCGGAGACCCGGAAGCCGATGGTCTTCTGGATCGCCTGGCCCAGCAGCCAGGAGAGCACGAAGGAGTAGACCAGGACCACGACCACGCCGAACGCCTGCTTGCCGAGCTGGTCCAGGCCGCCGCCGTAGAACAGGCCGGACGCGGTCTGGCCGACGTGGCCGGTGGCGAAGAAGCCGATCAGCAGCGAGCCGACGATGCCGCCGACCAGGTGGACGCCGACCACGTCGAGCGAGTCGTCGAAGCCGAACTTGTACTTCAGGCTGATCGCCGCGGCGCACAGCGCGCCGGCGATCAGGCCGATCGCGATCGAGCCGAGCGGGGAGACCGAGCCGCAGGCCGGGGTGATGGCGACCAGGCCGGCCACCGCGCCGGAGGCGGCGCCGAGGGTGGTGAACGCGCCGTGCCGGATCTTCTCGTAGGCCAGCCAGCCGAGGACGGCGGCGGCGGTGGCGACCTGGGTGTTGACGAAGGCCATGCCCGCCACGCCGTTGGCGGCCAGCGCCGAGCCGGCGTTGAAGCCGAACCAGCCGAACCACAGCAGGCCGGAGCCGAGCATCACCAGCGGGAGGCTGTGCGGGCGCATCGGGTCCTTCTTGAAGCCGATCCGCTTGCCCAGCACCAGGGCCAGGGCCAGGCCCGCCGCGCCGGCGTTGATGTGCACCGCGGTGCCGCCGGCGAAGTCGATCACGCCGTTGCGGTCGCCGAGCCAGCCGCCGTTGCCGCCGTCGAAGAAGAACACCCAGTGCGCGACCGGGAAGTACACGACCGTCACCCAGAGCGCCACGAACAGGCTCCAGGCCGCGAACTTCGCCCGGTCCGCGATGGCGCCGCTGATCAGCGCCGGGGTGATGATCGCGAACATCAGCTGGAAGGCGGCGAAGCCGGTCACCGGGATCGTCCCGGTCAGCGCGTTCAGGTCGATGCCGCGCATGCCCAGGTAGTCGAGGTTGCCGATCAGGCCCGCCCCCGCGTCCGGCCCGAAGGCCAGCGTGTAGCCGTACAGGACCCAGAGCACCGTGACGATGGCCAGTGAGATGAAGCTCATCACCAGCATGTTGAGGGTGCTCTTGACCCTGACCATGCCTCCGTAGAAGAAGGCCAGGCCCGGGGTCATCAACATGACCAGGGCCGCACAGATGAACACAAAGGCGGTATCGCCCGCGCTGAAGCCGTCCGGCATCGGCGTCTCCTCCGAAATGAGAGCCGCACCACGACCGGGATACCTGTCCCGTGCCATCCCGGCGTGTCGGCGATGAGAGGAGAGTGCCGAAGGCTGGTTTCCGCCGATGCGGCACGGTGTTTCGCCGCAGTGACGCGGTCGACGCGCCCGTTACGGGCACGTGAACCACGGCAGGTGACGCGTACTGGACAGCGCGTGTTATACGCCGACGGCCGTCCGGACGGGGGCGGACGGCCGTGGGCGACGAGGGCTGCGGGGGCCCGTGGGCCCGTGGGGGTCAGACCACCGAGACGAACTCCGGGATGTCGTGCACCACCCGCTCGGCCAGCCGGTCCACCCCGGGCGCGCCGCGGAAGTCCCGGCTGGCGGCCTCGGAGGTCTTGCGGACCCGGGTGTTCAGCCGCTCGGAGCGGACCTTCTTGGCGATGTCGACCGCCTCCTCGCAGAACTTCGCCGCGTCCTCCGGCTCGTTCTGCAGCAGCCGCACCGAGGCCATCCCGACCAGGTTGAACGCGTAGGTGCGGACGTGGTCCTGGTCGTCCCGGAACCGGTCGACCGCCTCGGTGATCAGCCGCTCGGCGGGCTTGGCCATCGCCGCGCCGTGGTCCGAGGTGTACGCCAGGTCCCGGTAGGAGTGCCCGTTCTCCGCGCACAGCTCGGCGTACGAGAAGAACTTGAGCCAGTTCGGCGTCTCCTCGTTGCTCTCCTTGATGTCGCTGAAGGTGTCCTCCGACAGCCGGACCGCCCGGGCGCACCGGTTGAGCTCGCCGATGTTGGAGTACGCCCGCGCCTCCATCGCGTACAGCAGCGACTGCTGGCGGGCGGTGGCGGTGTCCCGGCTGCCGTACTGGGCGAGGTGGATCAGCTCCAGCGCGTCCTCGCCGCGGTTGAGGTGGATCATCTGCCGGCTCATGTCGGTCAGCACGTGCGCCCCGAACGGGCGGTCGCCGGCCTCCTTGGCCGCGTGCAGCGCCAGCACGTAGTACTTCTGCGCGCTCGGGTGCATGCCCACGTCGTACGACATGAAGCCGGCCAGGTGGGCGAGTTCGGCGGTGATCCGGAACAGCCGCTTGGTGATCGCCTCGGGGTAGCTCTCCTGCAACAGGTCGGTGACCTCGTGGAGTTGACCGACCACGGCCTTGCGGCGCAGGCCGCCGCCGTTCTGCGCGTCCCACTTGCGGAACATCTCGGTGGTCTGCTCCAGCAGCTGCATCTCCGGCTCGGAGAGCCGCCCGGTGAAGTGCTCGCCGCCGTTGGCCGCCGCCAGGATCGGGGTGGGCGCGCCGTTCGGGCCGGGCGTCAGCCAGCGCTGCATCGGCTCGATCAGTGCCGCGCCGGCCGTCAGCGCCAGCGAAGTGCCCAGGAAACCACGGCGGTTGAGCATCAGGTCGCTGCGCGAGTACTCGCTGATCGCCTGCACGGTCTGCTGCGGGCTCCAGGGCAGGTCGACCCCGCTGCCGACGGTGGTCACCTGGACCACCGCGCGCAGGCCGAGGTCCTCGACCGAGACCACCGAGCCGAAGCGCTCCGAGAACAGCTCCGACATGATCTTCGGGATCGGCTCGCGCGGCTGTTCGCCGTCCAGCCAGCGGCGCACCCGTGAGGTGTCCGTGGAGACGTGGTGCGCGCCGATCTGCCGTGCCCTGCGGTTCACTTGACGCGCCAGCTCGCCCTTCGACCAGCCGCTGCGCGCGAACCAGGAGCCAAGCTTCTCGTTCGGCTGCTTCTCACCCATGGGACCGTCCCCATCCCGCCCCGACCCGGGGCCCCGCATTCGCCCTGACCCTTTTCGTCGCCGCCCGCGTGACCGGTCGGCTGCGTTCCGTATGCCGAACGTAGCGCCCCTCCGCCATCCGGGGGAGCAACGCCGGAGAAACGCCACCTTTCGCCACCCCCACGGGTGAACTACCGGACCGGCGGGCGCGATTCACTGTGTGTCAGCCCGGCATGACCCCGGCACATGCCCGGACCCGACGGAACCCGACGGAGGCACGCGTGCGGCAACGACGATCCGGCATCCGAAGCGCCGGTGCAAGGCGCCTGCTCGCCCGCGCCGCTCGGATCGGCGCGCACCGCTCCGCGCACGCCTCCGGCGCACCACGCACCCCGCGCCCGACCGGCGACGCGCCGTCACCGTCCCGTAACCAGCGGCGACCGGAAGAGGTTGGGGGTGGCATGGACAAGCTCTTCGGCACCCTGCGGTTCACCCCCCTCGGCCGCCGCACCCGGCCCACCGCGCTGCAGGCCGCCGCCGAGTACTCCGGACGCTGGGGCTGGACGCTGGCCGTCGGCAGCCCGACCGCGCGCGCCGGGACGGCCTGCGACTGCGGCCTCCCGCACTGCGCCGCGCCCAACCTGCACCGCCTGGTCGGCCCGGTGGTCGCCCCCGGCGCGACGGCCGCCGAGCTCGCCGCCCGATGTCCGGCCGACACCCCGCTGCTCCTCCCGACGGGCCATCAGTTCGACGTGCTGGACGTACCGGCCCAGCCCGGCCTGCAGGCCCTGGTCCGGCTGGAGCGGATGGGCACCCAGGTCGGCCCGGTGCTGGCCTCCCCGGCCGGGCGGCTGCTGCTGTTCGTCGCCCCCGGCACCGCCGAGCGGCTGCCCGACCTGCTCTACCGGATGGGCTGGGACGACGCCTCGCTCGACCTCACCTGCCACGGCCTCGGCTCCTACCTGGCCGCCCCGCCCACCCCGCTGGGCCCGCTCGGCCCGATGCGCTGGCTGCGCCGCCCGACCGCGGACGGCGCCCCGCCCGAGGCCCGCCTGCTGCTCGGCACCCTGGCCTACGCCTGCCACCGCACCCGCGACCGGCAGACCGAGTTCGCCGGCTGAGGACCGCGGCGCACCGGTACGCACGGAGAGGTCCGTCCCAGGAGGGGGTTCCTCCTCGAACGGACCTCTCCGACCGCCGGGGCTCGTCTCAGCCGAGCAGCGCGTCCACGAAGGCGCCCGGCTCGAACGGCGCGAGGTCGTCCGCGCCCTCGCCGAGGCCGATCAGCTTGACCGGCACGCCGAGCTCGCGCTGCACCGAGATGACGATGCCGCCCTTGGCGGTGCCGTCGAGCTTGGTGAGCACGATTCCGGTGATGTCGACGACCTCGGCGAACACCCGGGCCTGGACCAGGCCGTTCTGCCCGGTGGTGGCGTCCAGCACGAGCAGCACCTCGTCGACCGGGCCGTGCTTCTCGACGACCCGCTTGACCTTGCCGAGCTCGTCCATCAGGCCGGTCTTGGTGTGCAGCCGGCCCGCGGTGTCGACCAGGACGGTGTCGACGCCGTCGGCGATGCCCTGCTTGACGGCGTCGAAGGCGACCGAGGCCGGGTCGCCGCCCTCGGGGCCGCGCACGGTGTGCGCGCCGACCCGCTCGCCCCAGGTCTGCAGCTGGTCGGCGGCGGCGGCGCGGAAGGTGTCGGCGGCGCCGAGGACGACCTTCCGGCCGTCGGCGACCAGGACGCGGGCGAGCTTGCCGGTGGTGGTGGTCTTGCCGACGCCGTTGACGCCGACCACCAGCACCACGGCCGGGCCGGCCTCGTGCTTGACCGAGCGGACGGTGCGGTCGGCGTCGGGGCCGATCAGGTTGACGAGCTCCTCGCGGAGCAGGCCGCGCAGTTCGTCGGGGGTGCGGGTGCCGAGCACCTTGACCCGGGTGCGCAGGTTGTCGACCAGCTCCTGGGTGGCGCCGACGCCGACGTCCGCGGTGAGGAGGGTCTCCTCGATCTCCTCCCAGGTGTCCTCGTCGAGGTGGTCGCGGGAGAGCAGGGCGAGCAGTCCCTTGCCGAGGGTGGACTGCGAGCGGGAGAGCCGGGAGCGCAGCCGGACCAGGCGGCCGGCGGTGGGCTCGGGCACCTCGACCGCGGGCGCGGCCTCGGCCTCCTCGACCCGGACCTCCTCGACGGCCGGTTCCTCGACCGGCACCTCGACCGGCACCTCGACCGGTGCCTCCGGCGCCTCGGTGGCGCCGGAGGCGGTGGGGGGCGCGGCGGCCCCCTGCGCGGTCCCGCTCTCGGCGGGCTTGGCCGGGGCGGGCGCGGTGAGGGTCGGCGCCTGGCCCTGCTTGTCCAGTTCTTTGCGTCGTCTGCCGGAGACGACGAGTCCGGTGATCGCGCCGATGGCGACCACCGCGATGACAACGGCAAGGATCACGTATTCCATAACCCGTCCAGTATCACTTAGCGCCTATGCCGGGCCCGGCTCCGCGGGTTCCAGCGCTGTCCTGTGCTCGTCCTTGCGTTCCGGCTGCCCGGGTACCCGCAGCCGCTGGCTGATCACCTGCGAGATGCCGTCGCCCTTCATGGTGACTCCGTACAGGGCGTCGGCGGACTCCATGGTGAGCTTCTGGTGGGTGATGACGATCAGTTGGGAGCTCTCCCGCAGCTCCTCCATGATCCCGACCAGCCGCCGCAGGTTGGTCTCGTCGAGCGCGGCCTCGACCTCGTCCATGACGTAGAACGGGCTGGGCCTGGCCTTGAAGATCGACACCAGCAGGGCGACGGCGGTCAGCGAGCGTTCGCCGCCGGAGAGCAGCGAGAGCCGTTTGACCTTCTTGCCGGGCGGCCGGGCCTCGACCTCGACGCCGGTGGTGAGCATGTTCTCCGGGTCGGTGAGCAGCAGCCGGCCCTCGCCGCCGGGGAACAGCCGGGCGAAGACTCCCTCGAACTGGGCGGCGGTGTCGTGGTAGGCGGCGGTGAACAGCTGCTCGACCCGGGCGTCGACGTCGCGGACGATGTCCATCAGGTCGCGGCGGCTCCTGCGCAGGTCGTCGAGCTGTTCGCCGAGGAACCGGTGGCGGGCCTCCAGGGCGGCGAACTCCTCCAGCGCGAGCGGGTTGACCTTGCCGAGCTGCTGGTGGGCGCGTTCGGCGGCCCTGAGCCGCTGCTCGACCTCGGCCCGGACGTAGGGGCGGGGCTCGCCGGCCCCCGGTCCGTCCGCGTCGCCCCGGCCGTCCTCGGGCGGCGGGGCGGGGACGGGCTGGTCGGGCCCGTAGCCGGCGAGCAGGTCGCCGCCCTCGATGCCGAACTCCTCCAGCGCCCTGGACTCCAGCTGTTCGATCCGCAGCCGCTTCTCGGCGCGCAGCACCTCGTCGCGGTGGCCGGCGTCGACCAGGCGGTCGAGCTCGGCCTTGAGTGCGCGGCCGTGCTCGCGGAACTGCCGCAGTTCGGCCTCGCGGGCGGCGCGGTCGGCCTCGACGGCGGCGCGTTCGTCCTCGGCGGCGGCGAGCGTCTCCTTGATCCGGCCGAGCAGGTGGCGGGCGCCGGCGGCGACGGCGGTGGCCACGGCGGACTCCCGGCGGGCGCGTTCGCGGCGCTCGGCGGCGCGGGCGCGGGCCTCGCGCTCGGCGCGGGCGGCGCGGTCGAGCTGGTCGGCGCGGCCGGCCAGGCCGCGGACGCGCTCCTCGTGGGTGCGGACGGCGAGCCGGGACTCCGTCTCGGCCTGCCGGGCGGCGGAGGCGGCGGCGGCGAGCCGGTCGCGTTCGGCGGGGTCGGGTTCGTCCTCGCCGCCGTCGGCGAGTTCCTCGGCGGCGGCGAGCCGGGCGGCGAGCTCCTCGGCGGCGGTGCGGGCCCCGGCGAGTGCGCCGTCCGCTCCGGCGGCGGCGGTGGCGGTGCGTTCGGCCTCGTCGGCGGCGGCCCGGGCGGCGCCGCCGGAGCGGCCGAGGGCGCCGGCGAGTTCGGCCCTGCGCTGTTCGCCCCGGCGCCGGAGGGCGGCCAGCTGTTCGACCTCGGCGACGAGTTCGGCGCGCCGTTCGCGGGCGGCGGCCAGTTCGCCGGCCAGCCGGGCGCAGCGTCCGTCGAGTTCCTCGATGCCGCGGGCGGCTTCGGCGACGGCGGCCCGGGTCTCCAGCGGGCTGGGCGCGCCGGGTGAGCCGCCGTGGGCGAGGGTGGCGGAGAGCAGGTCGCCGTGCGGGGTGACCGCGCTCCAGTGCGGGTGCGCGGCGATCAGTTCCCGGGCGGCGTCGAGGTCTTCGACCACGGCGGTGCGCGCCAGCAGCCGCCGGGCGGCGGCGGTGACGGCGGGCGGGCCGCCGACCAGTGCCCCGGCCCACCGCGCGCCCGCGGGCGGGGCCTGCTCGTGCGGCCCCGCCCCGTCCGCGATCAGCAGGGCGGCCCGGCCGGCGTCCCCGGCGCGCAGCCGGGCGAGCGCGTCGACGGCGGTGTCCGCGTCCCGGACGGCGACGGCTTCGGCGGCGGCGCCGAGGGCGGCGGCCACGGCGAGCTCGAACCCGGGTGCGACGGTGAGGAGTTCGGCGGCGGGGCCGAGCACGCCGGGGTGGCCGAGCAGGGTGGCGCTGCCGTCCTTGCGGCGCAGGCCGAGGGCGAGCGCGTCGTGCCGGGCGGTGAGCGCGGCGCGCTCCTTCTCGGCGGCGGCGAGCGCCTCGCGGGCGGCCGACGCCGCCCGCTCGGCGTCCCGCAGCGCGTCCCGGGCCCGGTCGTGGCGCTCCTCGCCCTCCCCCTCCCCGGCGGTGAACTCCTCGTGCTGCCGCTGGATCCGCTCGTACTCCCGCTGGGCGTCGGCGGCCCGCAGCCGGGCTTCGTCACGGGCGGTGGCGAGCCGTTCGGCCTCGGCTTCGGCGGCGGCGGCCCGGGAGCGGGCGGCGGCGGCGCCGCCCTGCAGCCGGGCGATTCCTTCGCGCCGGTCGGCGATGGCCCGGGCGGCGGCCCTGAGCCGGGCCTCCTCCTCGGTGAGGGCGCGTTCGAGGTCGGCGCGCTCCTCGACGGCCTCGGCCAGCGCGTAGCGCGCCTGCTCCAGGGCCTCTTCGAGGGCGGCCTCCTCCTCGCGGACGCGTTCGGCCTCGTGTTCGAGGTCCTCCGGGTCGCGGCCGCGGCGCTCCTCCAGCTGTCCGGCGGTGGCGGCGGCGCGCACCCGGGCCTCGGCGAGCCCGATGGTGCCGCGGGTGCGCTCGGCGAGCGAGGAGAGCCGGTACCAGGTCTGCCGGGCGGCCTCCAGGGCGGGCCCGAGCTGCTCGACCTGGGCTTCCAGGACGGCTTCGCGCTGGATCGCGGCGGCGAGTTCCCGCTCGACGGTGGTGCGGCGGAGCTTCAGCGCGAGTTCGTCGGCGACCTCGGCCTCGACGGCGCGGCGCAGGGTGAGCAGGTCGTCGGCGAGCAGCCGCAGCCGGGCGTCGCGCAGTTCGGCCTGGATGCCGGCGGCCCGCCGGGCGATCCTGGCCTGGCGGCCCAGCGGGCCGAGCTGGCGGCGCAGTTCGGCGACCAGGTCCTGGACGCGGTTGAGGTTGGTCTGCATCGCGTCGAGCTTCCGCAGCGCCTTCTCCTTGCGCTTGCGGTGCTTGAGGACGCCGGCGGCCTCCTCGATGAAGGCGCGCCGCCCCATCGGGTCGGCGTGCAGGACGGAGTCGAGCTGTCCCTGGCCGACGATGACGTGCATCTCGCGGCCGATGCCGGAGTCGGAGAGCAGTTCCTGGATGTCGAGCAGCCGGCAGACGGTGCCGTTGAGCGCGTACTCGCTGCCGCCGTTGCGGAACATCGTCCGGGTGATGGTGACTTCGGAGTAGTCGATCGGCAGGGCGCCGTCGGTGTTGTCGATGGTGAGGCTGACCTCGGCGCGGCCGAGCGGGGGGCGCCCGCTGGTGCCGGCGAAGATGACGTCCTCCATCTTGCCGCCGCGCAGCGACTTGGCGCCCTGCTCGCCCATCACCCAGGAGAGCGCGTCGACGACGTTGGACTTGCCGGATCCGTTGGGGCCGACCACGCAGGTGATGCCGGGTTCGAAGCGCAGGGTGGTCGCCGAGGCGAAGGACTTGAACCCTCGCAGGGTCAGGCTCTTGAGGTGCACCCGACCGTCCTCCTCGCCGTGCCGCGAACCGCCGCACCGCGACCCGCCACCCGCCGTCCCGCTCCGGGACGGCCCGCCGTTGGCGACTGTATCCGGCCGCGCCGCCGCCGGGCCTCCAGGCGGTGGTTTGGCCGTGCGGCGGGTCGGGCAGCCTCTCGGCAGAGGCCGGCGCGGACACGACGAAGGGACGTCCGCATCGGACGTCCCTCGCAGGCTGCCATCCCCTCGCCGGGGGAGCTCAGTGCACGACTGCGTCGATCGTGAGGACCACGAACGATCAGGTCAGGGCCGGCTCGCGCTGGTCCAGGTCGATGCTGCTGAGCAGCGAGTGCTCGTCCACGACGGCGGACAGGGCGTCGTTCTCGGCCTGGAGCCTGACGAGCTCGTTCTCCAGGTCCTGGACGCGCTGCTGCAGCCGTCGCATCTCGGAGAGCATTCGCGGGTCGGGGCCGCCGACGTACCCGAGAAGCGCCTTTGCCATGATGTGTGGTCCTCCACGCTGAGTGACCGAACCGTGTACGGTGGGTCTTGGGGGAAGGGATACGCACGTGCCTGCGCGCCGGACGTGCTGGCTGGGCACTACGAGGGCATCCGCTGGTGAGTGAGGCACTCACGGACGTGGCCTCGCCGGTTAAACGCAAACCTGTGCGCGGGTTTCCAGCGTCTCACCAAAGACCGTACGGGTCAACACGATCACCGCACGCTACCGCGGCCCTGTCACCTGCATGGCGGGAAAGGCACGCCATCGGCCGGGCTAGTGGATCACTACGTCTGCGGAGTCAACCACGAGTCGGCCCCGAAGGCAACCCTGGGACACCGGCGGTTGCCGGGGGCTCTCCTCCCCCCGGCAACCGCGGTGCGCTCATCGGATCGCGAAGCCCTCGTAGCCGTCGCCCACGGCCGTCCAGATCTCGGTGACTCCGCTGACCTGACCAGGCGTTCCGGGCCCGCGCAGCGCGGCGAGCAGTCGCTCGCAGTCGGCGCGCGACCCCTCGGCGACCACCTGGACGCGGCCGTCCCCGAGGTTGCTCGTGTAGCCCGTCAGCCCGATCTCCAGGGCCCTGGCCCTGGTCCACCAGCGGAACCCCACCTGCTGGACGCGGCCGCGCACCCAGATGGTGGCGCGGACGGACCGGTGGCTGTCGTGACCTTGCATGTGTCCGACCATAGTCGGGCACTTCGGGGGCGCCCGGAACGGGTTTCACGCCCCTTCCACCGTCCCTCCCCACCGCCGCCGGGCCGTTCACCGGCCCGGCCCGGCGGTCCAGCGGTGCGGCCCGGCCCGGCGGTTCAGCGGTGCGGTGCGGTTCAGCGGTGCGGTTCGGCCAGCGCGTGCAGCGTCCAGCCCCGGCCGGCCGGGTCCAGCGGGGCGGTGGCGGCGGCGAACAGCTCGGCCGCCCGCCGGTAGGAGAGCCGCCCGCGGCCGGTGAGCGGGCAGCGGTCGCGCTCCGGGGTGCCGGCCGGGGCGCGCCGGTCGGTGAGGAACAGCGGCCCCGCGGTGCGGCCGGCCACCAGCAGCGGCAGCAACCGGGCGGTGCCGCCGCGCCAGCGCAGCGGGCGCCCGTCGCCGGGCGTGCGGGCCCGGCGGTTCGGCAGGTCGAGCCGGTCGACGTCCAGCGCCAGCAGCCGTTCGATCGGTGCGCCGCTCTCCCGGACCAGGTGCCAGAGCACCTTCTCGCGCAGCGGCACCCGCAGCGCGAACACGGCCCGCAGCCGCTCCTCCCCCAGCGCCGCCCCGGCGGGGCCGGCGGACGGCAGGGGCAGCGGGCGCAGCGCCCCGGCGGGATCGGCGGCCAGCCAGCCCCGCTCGCACCACCAGCGCAGGGCGGCCCGCAGCGCGGACAGTTCGCGGTTGGCGGTGCGCGCGCCCACCGCCCCGGCCCGCGCGGCGAACGCGGCGGCCAGCCGCTCGGGCGCCTCCGGCCCGTCCAGCAGGGCGAGCGGCAGCACCGGCGGGGCGGCCCGCCGCCGCTGGGCGCCGACGGGCGGGGTGCGGCCGACCAACAGCCAGGCCCAGGTGTGCAGGGCGATCCGGTAGACCCGCCGGGAGCCGTCCGCGAGCGGAGCCTCCGCCAGGTAGTGCTCGGCCGCGACGGCGAATTCCACAGGTGTCATACCCGCAGTAAATATCCCTCGCCATGACCCGTCAACACCCGCACCTACTGCGGTAAATCGCCGATTTACTGCGCCTGTTCTCAACCTTGCGAAAATTGACGCCAGTTGGCTCAAGTTTTCCGGCGGAACCCCTTGTCCGGCGGCCCGGCCCCAGGGCAGCCTGCCGGTCATGAAATCCGTTCCACGGCGGCTCGCCGTTCTGCGCGGGCGGCAGTTCCGCCTCTTCTTCACCGGGTACGCCGTCTCCCTGTTCGGCTCCTCGACGGCCTCGGTGGCGGTGGCGTTCGCGGTGCTGGACGGCGGGGGCGGCGGCTCCGGGCTCGGGGTGGTGATGGCGGCGCGGATCGTGCCGGTCGTGCTGCTGCTGGTGCTCGGCGGGGCGGCCGCGGACCGGCTCGGGCCGCGCCGGACGATGCTCGGCTCGGACGCCCTGCGCTGCGCGACCCAGGCGGCCACGGCGGCGCTGCTGTTCGCCGGGCACGGCGGGGTGTGGGCGCTGGCGGCGCTGATGGTGCTGTGGGGGCTGGGCGAGGCGGTGTTCCTGCCCGCGCTGGACGCGCTGCTGCCGCGGATCGTCCCGGCCGCCGACCTGGCCGACGCCAACGCGCTGTCCGGCATCGCCCGCAACGGCGCCGCGGTGGCCGGTCCGGCCCTGGCCGGGCTGCTGACCGCCGCCGCGGGCCCCGGCTGGGTGCTGCTGCTCGACGCCGCCTCCTACGCGGCGGGCCTGGCCGCGCTGGCCCTGCTGCACGTTCCGCCCGGCCCGGCCGCCGACGGCTCCGCACCCGGGCTGCCGGCCGAACTGCGGGACGGCTGGGGCGAGTTCCGCTCCCGGCGGTGGCTGTGGGCGAGCGTGCTGCAGGGCTGCCTGTTCAACCTGCTGGTGTGGGCGCCGTTCCTGGTGCTGGGCCCGGTGCTGGCCCGCGAGCACCTGGGCGGGGCGGGCGGCTGGGGCGCGGTGATGGGCGCGTACGGGGCGGGGGCGGTGCTGGGCGGGCTGGTGCTGCTGGGGCGGCGGCCGGGGCGGCCGCTGCGCACGGTGCTGGCAGTGACGGCGGGCTGGGCGCTGCCCTCGGGGGCGCTGGCGCTGGGCGGACCGCTGCCGGTGGTGATGGCGGCGGCCGCCGGGGCGGGGGTGACCTCGATCGTCTCCGGCAGCCTGTTCGCCACCCTGGTGCAGCGGCACGTCCCGCCGCACGCGCTGGGCCGGGTCGGCGGGTACGTGACGCTCGGGGCGTTCGCGTTCGGGCCGGTGGGGCTGGCGCTGGCCGGTCCGCTGGCCTCGGCGGTCGGTGCCCGGACGGTGCTGGGCTGGGGCGCGGCCTGGCAGTTGGCCTCCTGCGCGGCGGTGCTGGCGCTGCTGGGCCGCCGCGAGCCGGCCACCGCCGGCCCCGACCCCGGCACCGCCCCGGCCCCGGACGTGCGGACGGCCCCCGTCCCGTCCGGGAGGGACGGGGGCCGGGGGCCGTCGGACCGCTGAGGGGCGTCAGTCTCCGAAGTTCCCGAAGTCCCCGCCGCCGCCGAAGTCCCCGCCGCCGTCGAAGCCGCCCCCGCCGTCGAAGCCGCCGCCGTCGCCGAAGTCGTTGTCGAAGTCGGAGGGGTTGAAGTCGGAGCCCGAGTACTCGCCGGCGTCCGCGCCGTCGTTGTAGTCGTACCCGCCCCCGTTGCCGTACTCCGGGCCGCCCCCGTACCCGTAGGCCGGGGTGGAGAGCATCGAGCCGAGCATGGTGCCGACCAGCAGGCCGGGCAGCACGCCGCCGCCGAAGTAGCCGCCCGCCCAGGGGCTGTACGCGGGCCCGGCGTTCCAGTACGGCTGGTGGCCGTGGTCGGTCTGCACGGTGCGGACGTCCGGGTCCTGGCCGTCGGCGATCCGGGCCGCGTCGGCGGCGCAGGCCGGGACGGAGCGCGGGGCGCCGCCCGGCGGGGCCCACTGCACGTCGGTGGTGGAGGGGCCGTGCCGCGGGTCGAAGAAGCACGGGACTCGGCGCTCGGGCAGCGGGCGGCCCTCGCGGCGGGCGGCCAGGGTGGCCAGCGCGAACCGGCCCTGCTCCAGTGCCTCGGTCACCGGGCGGACGTCCTCGGGCTTCTTGGCCTCGTCCATCGTCCGCTTGGCGCGGTCGTAGGCGTCCAGGGCGCCGGTGTAGTCGGCGCGCTGGGCGTCGTCCGCGTCGGGGGCGCCGGGGTTGAAGTCGAGCCGGTCGAGTTCCTCGCCGAACGCGGTGATGTCCTCGTCCACCACGGTGCGCAGCTGGGCGAGTTCGGCCCGGGCCTTCTCCTCCTTGCGCTTCTTGGCGCGGCGGAAGAGCAGGAAGACGCCCGCGCCGAGGAGCACGAGCAGCAGCACCGGGACGATCACCCAGGCGATCGAGGTGCTGTGCTGCGGGCCCTCGCCCTTGGTCTGCTTGGCCGCCCCGTCGACGAACTCGTTCAGGGTGGCGTCGATGTCCTTGCCGTTGGAGCGGAACGCGGCCCCGGCCAGGTTGTCGGCCGCGGCCCTGCCCAGCGCCTTGGCGTCGGACTGGGCCGCGAACTGGTCGCCGCGCCAGATCGCGTAGACGCCGACGATGCCGACCTTGGTGCGCAGGTCCTTGAACAGGCTCTGCGTCGGGTACGCGTCGCTGGCGGGCAGCACCGCGACGAAGATCGGCTTGTCGGCGTCCTTCAGCTTCTTGGCCAGCTTGTCCGCCTGGTCCTTGGAGAACCGGCCGCTCATCGCCGGGTCGACGTAGACCTGGGTCTTCTTCATGGAATCGGCCGCGTCGTTCAGGCCGGCCGCCGAGGCGGGCGCGGACAGCCCGAGCACCATCAGCAGGCCGAGCAGCGCCGCCAGGACGGCGGCGGGCCCGGTGGCCCGGGAGCGGCGTAGCACAGTTCTCATGTCACAGACCGTACCGGTCCGCCGCCCCGCCCCACGCCCTACCCCGGTACTGTTCCCACCCCGAGTCGGCCCCCTACTCCGGGGGGAGGGGGGCGGTCCGGACCCCCGCCGACCGGCCGGAGTTCGCTCCCGGCGGCCCGGCCGGCGCGCCCGAGCGGGCATAGTGGTGACGATCTTCCGCACGCCAAGCCCACCCGACAGGAGACCCCAGGTGTTCCTCGGCCTCGTCACCGCCGTCGCGGCGTCCGCCTGCTACGGCACCGGGTCGGTGCTGCAGGCCCTCGGCGCCCGCCGCTCCGCCCGGCAGGAGGCGGCGTCCGGCACCGTCACCGAGCACGGCGGGCCGAGCCTGTCCTCGACCGCGAAGGCCGCCGTCACCTGGGAGTTCATCCTCGGCACGGTGCTCGACTTCATCGGCTTCGGCCTCGGCGCGCTGGCCGCCCGGCTGCTGCCGCTGTTCCTGTCGCAGACCATCATCAGCGCCAACCTGGTGATCACCGCGGTGCTCTCGGTCCGGCTGCTGGGCCTGCGGCTGCGCCAGTTGGAGTGGCTGTCGATCGGCGTGCTGTGCGGCGCGCTGGTGCTGCTCGCGGTGGCCGCCGGCCCGGAGGGCGGGCACGAGGCGGCCCGCTCCTTCCACTGGGCGCTGCTGATCGGTTCGGTGGTGCTGATCGCGGGCGGCGCGCTGGTGGTGCGCCGGCTCGGTTCGGGCGGGGCGATCGTGGCGGGCCTGCTCTCCGGCCTGGGCTTCGGCGCGCTGGGCATCGGGGTGCGGATCCTGGACGGCGTGCAGCCGTTCGACCTCGGCGCGCTGCTGACCGACCCCGCGCTGTACGCCGTCCTGGTCGGCGGCCTGGGCGGGATGTACCTGCACACCGTCGCCCTGCAGATCGGTTCGGTGAACGGCGCGACCGCCGCCCTGGTGGTCGGCGAGACGGTCGTCCCCGGCGCGGTGGGCGTGCTCTGGCTCGGCGACTCCTCCCGGGCCGGCCTGGGCTGGCTGGCCGCCGCCGGCTTCCTGCTGGCCGTGGTCAGCGCCGTCGGCGTGGCCTACTTCGGCGAGGAGGGCGGGGCGCTGCACGCGGCCGCCGAGGAGGAGAAGGAGACCGCCGGGAAGTCGAACTGACCGGGCGTGCCGGCGTCGTTCCCTCCCCGGTCGCCGGGTGAGGTCCCCCCGGTGGGGCGCCGTGACCGGACTGCTCGACGCGCTCGACCACCTGGACGCCGTCTTCGCCCCGCACGCCGAACGGCCCGTCACCGTCGACGGCTGCGCGCGCTGCTACACCGCAGCCGATCTCGCCCTGCGGGCCGGCGCGGGTGGCCGGAGCGCCGGCTGGAGGCGCGCCTCGGCTGGGACGACGCGTACGACGCCGCCCCGGAGTCGGCGCCGTGGCCGCTCCCCTCGACCCGGACTTCCCGGGCGCCCACCGGCTGCGGGAGGTGGAGCGGATCGCCTGGAGCTGAGCGCGCGGCGGGTTCAGGCCCGGGGCGGGCGCTGGCACGTGGGGCAGGAGTAGCTGGAGCGGTTCATCCAGGCGTCCCGGCGCATCGCGGTGCCGCAGCGGCGGCAGGGCAGGCCCGCACGGCCGTACGCGTCGAGGTCGCGGGAGAAGTAGCCGCTCTCGCCGTTGACGTTGACGTACATCGAGTCGAAGCTGGTGCCGCCGACCGCGAGCGCCGCCGTCATGACGTCCCGGGCGTGGCCGAGCAGTTCGAGCGCGGCGGAGCGGGTCAGGGCGGCGGTGGGGCGGTCGTAGTGCAGGCGGCTGCGCCACAGCGCCTCGTCGGCGTAGATGTTGCCGACGCCGCTGATCAGGGTCTGGTCGAGCAGGGCGCGCTTGACGGTGGTGCGCTTGGCGCGCAGCGCGCGGGCGAAGGCGTCGTCGTCGAAGCGGGCGTCGAGCGGGTCGCGGGCGATGTGGGCCAGCGAGAGCGGGGTGGCCTCGGGGTCGCCGGCCTCGGCCTCCTCGACGGCCAGGCCGCCGAAGGTGCGCTGGTCGACGAAGCGCAGCTCGGTGCCGCCGTCGGCGAAGCCGAGCCGGGCCCGCAGGTGCACGGAGGCGGGCATCTCCGGTTCCTGGACGAGGAGTTGGCCGCTCATGCCGAGGTGCCCGACCATCGACAGGCCGTCGCCGAGCGGCACCCACAGGTACTTGCCGCGGCGCTGCGGCTCGCCGAGCGTGCGGCCGCGGAGCAGGGCGGTGAACTCGTCGGCTCCGCCGGCCTGGCGGCGCACCGCGCGCGGGTGCAGCACCTGGACGTCGGCGACGGTGCGTCCGGCGGCCCAGCGGGCCAGACCGCGGCGGACGACCTCGACCTCGGGCAGTTCGGGCACGGCGGCCGCCGTCAGACCGTCGCGGCGGATTCGCCGGCGGGCCGCTCGACCTCGCGCGCGGCCTTGATGGCGCGCCAGGCGGACTCGGCGGCCTTCTGCTCGGCTTCCTTCTTCGAGCGTCCGTTGCCGGAGCCGTAGTCCTGGCCGGCCACCCGGGCGGCGGCGGTGAAGGTCTTCTCGTGGTCCGGGCCGGATTCGGTGACCACGTACTCGGGGACGCCCAGGCCGACGGCGGCGGTGAGCTCCTGGAGGCTGGTCTTCCAGTCGAGTCCGGCGCCGAGCTGCGCGGATTCCGCGATCAGCGGGTCGAACAGGCGGTGGACGAACTCGGTGGCCGCTTCCAGGCCCTGGTCGAGGTAGGTCGCGCCGATCACGGCTTCGACGGTGTCGGCGAGGATCGACGACTTGTCGCGGCCGCCGGTGCCCTCCTCGCCCTTGCCGAGCCGGATGAAGGCTCCGAGGTCCAGGCCGCGGCCGACCTCGGCGAGCGCGCGGGAGTTGACCACCGCGGCGCGGAGTTTGGCGAGCGTGCCCTCGGCGACCTCCGGGTGGAGGCGGTAGAGGGTGTCGGTCACCACGAGGCCCAGCACCGAGTCGCCGAGGAACTCCAGGCGCTCGTTGGTGGGCAGCCCGCCGTTCTCGTACGCGTACGAGCGGTGGGTCAGGGCGCGTACCAGAAGGGCGCGCTCGAGCGGGTACCCGAGGCGCCCTTCCAGGACGTCGTATTCGGTCGAAGCCGGCCCACCGCCCTTGCCCCCGTTGGTCCCGGGGTTCGGCTTGCGGGTGGAACTGCCAATGTCCGACATCGATCCGTGCACCCCGCCGATCAGACCGAGAGGACCTGGCGACGGTTGTACGTGCCGCAGCTCGGGCACGCGATGTGCGAGAGCTTCGGCTCGTGGCAGCGCTCGCACGCGACCAGCGCGGGCGCGACGGCCTTCCAGTTGGAACGGCGGTGACGCGTGTTGCTGCGCGACATCTTCCGCTTCGGAACAGCCACGGTAAATCTCCTGGTTCTACGGCGGGGCCCTCACGGGCCGCGCTGTGTCTTATTCCTCGTCACCCTCGTCGCCGGGGGCGGCGGAGAGTCCCTGCAGGGCCGCCCACCGGGGGTCGGCGGCATCGTGGTGGTGCGCCGGGTCGTCGCTCAGGCGGGCTCCGCACTCGGAGCACAGACCCAGGCAGTCGTCCTGGCACACCGGCTGCAGCGGCAGTGCGAGCACCACCGCGTCACGCAGCACCGGCTGGAGGTCGAACAGGTCGCCCTCCAGGCGGTAAGTCTCGTCCTCGGAATCCTCGTCGAAGTCGTCCCCCGCGACGGCGCGGTGACGTTCCTCGGACTCCGGGTAGTAGTACAGCTCCTGGAAGTCGACCTCCAGGTCGTCCTCCACCGGCTCCAGGCAGCGGGAGCACTCGCCGGCCACGTGGGCCTCGGCGGTGCCGGTGACCAGCACGCCCTCCACCACCGACTCCAGGCGGAGCTCCAGCTTGATCTCGCTCTTCTCGGGAACGCCGATCACGTCCGCGATGCCGAGTTCCGCGGGGGCCTCCAGGGTGCGGGAGACCTTGCGCAGCGATCCCGGGCGACGGCCGAGCTCGTGCGTGTCGAACACGAGGGGGTCGCGGTGGTCGAGGCGGTTCAAGGTTTCCTGACTTCCTGGGCGGCGGCGCGCATTCCTGCGCGGCGCGGACTTTCGGCTCTTGCGGTGTTACGGCGGTTCCCGCGGCCCGGCGGCCCGGAAGCGGGCGCACGGCGGACCCGGCGCGAACAGGCCGGAGTGGTCAGACTACCGGAGAGTCCGCGCCGAACCCAACTCGCCCCTCAGCGACCGCCCAGCTCCCGCAGCCTGGTCATGTCGATCACGCTGGTGTCGAAGAAGCTGGTCTCGTCCAGCCCGGCCTGCTGCTGCGGCAGCTGCGCGTGCTGCTGGGACTGCTGCTGCGCGTGCTGCTGGGACTGCTGGTGGTAGCCGTACGGGTCGGCGGGCAGCGGGTTGCCCCACTGGTCGAAGCCCTGCGGCTGCTGGTACTGCGGCTGCTGGTAGTACGGGTCCACCGGCTGCTGGTGCCCGTAGGGCTGGCCGTACGGGTCGGTCTGCGGGGCCGCGGCCGGGTCGTAGCCGCCGCCGTACACCTCGGCGTACTGCGGGGCCTGCGGCTGGGCGTACGGGTCCTCGCCGGGCTGCTGCCAGCCGGCCGCGGCCGGGGTCTGCTCGGGCCAGGACTGCTGCTGCGGGACGTCCGCGTACCAGTTCTGCGGCTGCTGGCCCTGGTCGCCCTCGGTGGCGAAGCCGGCCGCCACCGCCTCGGCGCGGTCCTTGAGCTGCTGGGCCTCGTCGGCGGCGGCCAGGTAGGCGCCCAGCTCGTCGATCGGGGCCTTGCCGAGCAGCTTGTCGCGGCCCTTGCCGACCGCCTCCAGGGTGGCGGAGAGCACCGCCTCCAGGGTGGCCAGCTTCACGTCGACGTACTCGTCGGCCTCCGGGCTGGGGCTGATCCGCGGCCGGAACTCCTCGCCGTCCTCGGTGCCGTCCGCCTCCGGCTCGTACACCCCGGACTCGCCGCGCAGCTTGTGCCGGCCGCGGCCGACCGCGCCCAGCGTCTTGGTGAGCACCACCTCGAAGTTGGCCAGCTTGGAGTCGACGTAGTCGTCCGCCTCGGCCAGCTTGGCCTGCACCTCGGCCCGGGCCTCGGCGAGGATCCGGTCCGCCTCGGCCTGCGACTGCCGGACCACCTCGGTGTCGGAGATCAGCGAACCGCGCTCGTCGTGCGCGCCGCGGATGATCTGGTCGGCCTGCGCCTGGGCGTCGGCCACCAGTTGCTGGTGGTCGGCCACCACCGACTGCGCCTGCGCGAGTTCGGCGGGCATCGCCTCCCGCAGCTCGCGGAGCAGTCCGGTCAGCTCGGCACGGTTCACCACGCAGGACGACGACATCGGCATCGCCTTGGCCTTCTCGACCACGGCGATGATCTCGTCGAGTTTCTGCTGCACGTCCACGGGCGTCTTCAGTCTTTCCGTGTGCCGCCGAGGTGCGGCGGAGGCAGTGCCCGAGGACCGCCGGCTGCGGCCCCGGGGCCGGGAGTACAGACTGTACGGCCACTCACCCCGCCGCCCGCAACGGCCGGGTCAGTTGCGGCGTTCGGCGATCCGCTCGACCAACCGCCGGTGCACCACGGGGGGCAGCAGGTGGGAGACGTCGCCGCCCAGCGAGGCGACTTCCTTGACCAGGCTGGAGGACAGGAAGCTGTACGTCGGCGAGGTCGGCACGAACAGCGTCTCCACGCCGGTCAGCCCGTGGTTCATCTGGGCCATCTGCAGCTCGTAGTCGAAGTCGCCGGCCGCCCGCAGGCCCTTGATGATCGCCGGGATGCCGCGCTCGCGGCAGAAGTCCACCAGCAGGCCGCTGTGCGACTCCACCTCGATGTTGCCCAGGTGGGCGGTGGTCTCCGCGATCAGCCCGATCCGCTCCTCGATCGAGAACATGCCCTGCTTGTTGCGGTTGATCAGCACCGCCACGTGCACCACGTCGTACAGCCTGGAGGCCCGCTCGATGATGTCGAGGTGTCCGTTGGTGATGGGGTCGAAGGACCCCGGACAGACGGCGCGGCGCATGGATGTGCTCCCTCGTGGGGCGTGGTGTTCTGCTACGAGTCTTGGTCAGTCCCGTCGGCGGCGCGACCGTACCAGAGCGTGCCCTCGCCGTACTTGCGCGAACGCAGCGGTTCGAAGCCGTCCGGCCAGCCGAACTCGCCGCCCCGGGTGCTGCGTTCCACGGTGACGAGAACGTGCTCGGACAGCCAGCCCCCGGAGCGGAGTGTGACCAGCATCTCGCGCAGCGCGGCGTCCTCCACCGCGTACGGCGGATCCAGGAACACCAGGTCGTAGGGGTCGGCCGGGGGCTCCCCCGCGATCACCTTCTCGGCCTTCTCCGCCCGCACCTCGGCGCCGGGCAGGCCCAGCGCGCGGACGTTCTCCCGCACCGTGCGCGCCGCGGCCGGGTCGGCCTCCACCAGCAGGGCGTGCGCGGCCCCGCGGGAGAGCGCCTCCAGGCCGACCGCGCCGCTGCCCGCGAACAGGTCGAGCATCCGGGCCCCGGCGATCGGCCCGGACAGCGCCTCGACGGTGGAGAACAGCGCCTCCCGCGCCTTGTCGGACGTCGGACGGGTGTTCCGGCCGGGCGGCACGGCGAGACGGCGGCCTCCGGCACGGCCGGCGATCACGCGAGGCATGGCGTTGGGTCCTTTGCGGGTGGGGGGTGCTGCGCGCCCGACCATAGCCGACCCGGTCGGCCGCGGCCGGGCGCGCGCCCGCCCGCTCCCCCGTGCGGCTACTCGTTGGAGGCGGCGCCCAGCAGCGTCGGCGAGGCGTAGCGCGACCAGGACAGGCAGCCGTCGGGCGGGCAGTACTCGGGGCGGCGCGGGTCGTGCCCGAGCTCGCGCAGCTTGGTGCGGACGGAGTCGGGCGTGCGGCCGTAGCGGGCGGCGATCCGGGCGATGGTGTCGCCGTCGTGGAAGCGGCGCACCAGCTCCTCCTCGTGCTGCGGCACCCAGGGGGCGCCGTGGCCGGGGTAGAGCTCGCGGAGCACGTCCCGGTCGGGGATCGGCTCGGAGACGTCGGCGACGATGGCCAGCGCGCGCAGGGCCCGGTTGAGCGCGATGCGCAGCGAGGCGACGTCCTCCACCGGGAGGCGGAGCTTGCCGGAGGCGACCGGGTTGGCGGAGTCTCCCTCGCGCCAGCCGGTCAGGGTGAGGGTGACTTCGCGGTCGTCCTCGCTGGCGACCTCGATCCGGAAGACCTTGTCGCCGAGCGGGAGCTCGTTGAGGTGACGGAATGCCATGCAATGACCCCCAATTCTCGCGCCGGGGACGCGACTTGGAGTGCGCCCCGAACAAGTACATCCTCTCGCGCGGCACTGACAACCGGGGTGTCCGAACGACCCGCCTCAGCCCTTCTCCAGGTACTCCGCGCGGTCCTCGTCGAGCAGGCTCTCCAGGGCGGTGCGCAGCTCGGGGTGGGCGTCGAGCCGCGGGTCGGCGGCGACCAGCCGGGTGGCCTCGGCCCGGGCGGTGGCGATGACCTCCTCGTCCTCCAGCACCGAGAGCACCTTCAGCGAGGACTTCACGCCGGACTGGGCCTGGCCGAGCACGTCGCCCTCGCGGCGCTGTTCGAGGTCGATCCGGGAGAGCGCGAAGCCGTCCAGGGTGCCGGCCACCGCGTCCAGCCGGGCCCGGGCGGCGCTGGCCGCGGGCATGTCGCTGACCAGCAGGCACAGCCCGGCGGCGGAGCCGCGGCCGACCCGGCCGCGCAGCTGGTGCAGCTGGGAGACGCCGAACCGGTCCGCGTCCATGATCACCATGACGGTGGAGTTCGGGACGTTGACGCCGACCTCGATGACGGTGGTGGCGACCAGCACGTCCACCTCGCCGGCGGCGAAGCGGCGCATCACGTCGTCCTTGGCGTCGGGCGCGAGCCTGCCGTGCAGGATCTCCACCCGCAGCCCGGCCAGCGGGCCCTTCACGAGCTTCTCGGCGGTCTCCACCACGGCCAGCGGCGGCCGCCGCTCCTCGCTGTCGGCGCCGCCGACCTCCTCGGGCTCCTCCTTGCGCTTCTTCTTCCCCTTCGCGGGCTCCTCCTCGTCCCCGATCCGCGGGCAGACCACGTACGCCTGGTGGCCCTTGCCGACCTCCTCGCGGACGCGCTCCCAGGCCCGGGCGAGGAAGTTGGGCTTCTCCAGGGCCGGGACGACGTGGGTGGAGATCGGCGAGCGGCCGGAGGGCAGCTGGTCCAGGACGGAGGTCTCCAGGTCTCCGAAGACGGTCATCGCGACGGTGCGCGGGATCGGCGTGGCGGTCATCACCAGCAGGTGCGGGGGCTGCTCGCCCTTGGCCCGCAGCGCGTCGCGCTGCTCGACGCCGAAGCGGTGCTGCTCGTCGACGACGACCAGGCCGAGGTCGGCGAACTGCACCCGGTCCTCGATCAGGGCGTGCGTGCCGATCGCGATGCCGGCCCTGCCGGAGGCCATGTCGAGCAGCGCGCCGCGGCGGGCGGCGGCGCCCATCGAGCCGGTCAGCAGGGCGACCCGGGTGCCGGTCTCGGAGCCGCCGATCATCCCGGCCTCGGCGAGGTCGCCCATCATCTCGACGATCGAGCGGTGGTGCTGCTGGGCGAGCACCTCGGTCGGGGCGAGCAGCACGGCCTGCCCGCCGGTGTCGACCACGGCGAGCATGGCGCGCAGCGCGACCAGCGTCTTCCCGGAGCCGACCTCGCCCTGGAGCAGGCGGTGCATGGGGTGCTCGGTGGCCAGGTCGGCGAAGATCTCGGCGCAGACCTTGCGCTGGCCGTCGGTGAGGGTGAACGGCAGCCGCTCGTCGAAGGCGTCCAGCACCCCGCCGGGGACGGGGCGGCGCGGGACGGCGGGCAGCGCGGAGTCGGCGGCCCGTCGCTGGGCCAGGGCGACCTGCAGGACGAACGCCTCGTCCCAGCGCAGCCGGTTCTGGGCGCGCTCCTTCTCGGCCTGGTCGTGCGGGCGGTGGATCAGCTCCAGCGCCTCGGGCAGCGGGATCAGGCCGTGCTCGGCGCGCAGTTCGGCGGGCAGCGGCTCGCCGACGTCGGCCAGGTGCTTGGTGAGCGCCATCTCGACGCACAGCGCGAGCTTCCAGCTGGGCAGCTGGGCGCTGGCCGGGTAGACCGGGATGAGCCTTCCGGCGAACTGCTCCGCCGCCGCGGAGCCCTCCTCGTCGTCGATCAACTGGTAATCGGGGGAGGCGAGTTGGCGGGTACGGTTGAACAGGCCGACCTTGCCCGCGAACAGGCCCTGCCGGCCGGGGCGCAGGTCCTTCTGCCGCCAGCCCTGGTTGAAGAACACCAGCGAGAGCTTCGAGCGGCCGTCGGTGACCACCACCTCCAGCCGGTCGCCCTTGCGGCCCCGGAACGGGATCAGGGTGACCTTCTCGATCCGGGCCAGCACGGTGACGTGCTCGTCCACCTCCAGCTCGTCCAGGCTGGTGAGCTGCCCGCGCTCGACGTACCGGCGCGGGTAGTGGTGCAGCAGGTCGCCGACCGTGCGCAGCTTGAGACTGTCGGCCAGCACCTTCGCGGTGCGGTCGCCGACCAGTTCCTTCAGCGGTTCATCGAGAGCGCCCATGGCGTCCCATTTCACACCACGGGACCGACGCTCCGGGCTCACTCCACCCCGATGAGCAGCGGGGCGGCCTCCCGCCCGCCCCGGTAGGCGACGGTGTCGACCTCGGGACGGGTGCGCCGGGCGTGCGCGATCAGCCGCTCGGCGAGGCCGTCGGAGATCTCGTCGCCGAGCACCAGGGTGACCAGTTCGCCGCCGGCCGCGATCATCCGGTCGAGCACGGTCAGCGCGGTCTCGGTGAGGTCGGCGCCGATCACCGCGACGTCGCCGTCGATCAGGCCGAGCACGTCGCCGGCCTGGCAGACGCCCGCCATCGTCCACGACTCGCCCTCGGCGACGGCGAGTTCGGCGTACCGGGTGGCGCCGGCCGCGGAGGTCATCGCCACCACGTCCTCGTCGAAGCGCCGCCCGGCGTCGTGCACGGCCAGCGCGGCCAGGCCCTGCACCGGGGAGCGGGTGGGCAGCACGGCGATCCGCACGCCCTCCTCGCGCAGCTGGTCGGCGGCCGCGCCGGCGGCGGGGCGCAGTTCGGGGTCGTTGAGCAGCAGCACCACCTCGCGGGCCCCGCAGCGGTGCACGGCGGCGACCAGTTCGGCGCTGGCGGGCGGGCGGTCCGGGTCGGCCGGCAGCACCACCGAGCCGGCCTGCTCGCACAGCTGCGCCAGCCCGCTGCCGGTCACCACGCTGAGCACCGCCCGCCCGTGCGAGACGCTCTCCTCGCGCTCGCCGGAGCGGGCCGCGGCCTCGGCGAAGTGGGTGATCCTGATCCGGTAGGGCCGCCCGGCCTCGACGCCCGCCTCGACGGCCGCGCCCGCGTCGTCCACGTGCACGTGGACGTTCCACAGGCCGTCGCCGCCGCCGATCACCAGCGAGTCGCCGAGCCGTCCCAGCCGCTCGCGCAGCGCGGGCAGCTGCTCGTCCCCGGCCTCCAGCAGGTAGATCACCTCGAACGCGGGGTGGCCCGGGCCGGGCGGGCGCTCGTGGCCCTCGCAGCCCGCCACCACCAGCGGGTCCAGCTCGCGGCGCAGCGCGACCGGCCCCATCGGCTGCTGCCCGGAGACGGCGTCCACCAGCGCGCCCAGCACCGCGACCAGGCCCCGGCCGCCCGCGTCCACCACGCCGGCCTCGGCCAGTGCGGAGAGCTGGTCGGGGGTGAGCAGCAGCGCCTGCCGGGCCGCCCGGTACGCCTCCTGGGCCTGGCCGGTCAGGTCGGCCGCGCCGCCGGCGGCCTTCGCGGCGGCGGCGGCGACCGTCAGCAGGGTGCCCTCCACCGGCTCGGCGACGGCCTGGTACGCCGAGCGGGCGCCGCGGTCGAGCGCGGCGGCCAGTTCGCCGCCGCCGGCCAGCACCTCGGCCAGGCCGCGCAGCCACTGCGCCAGGATCACGCCGGAGTTCCCGCGCGCCCCGATCAGCGCGCCGCGGGCGGCGGCGGCCGCGGCGGCGGCCAGCTCCGGTTCCTCGGCGGCGGCGAACACCGCGTCCAGCGCCTCGGCGGCGGACTCCACCGTCAGGTACAGGTTCGTCCCGGTGTCCCCGTCCGGAACCGGGTACACGTTCAGCGCGTCGATCTCCTCGCGGGCCTGGCCGAGGGCCGCCAGCGCGAGTCGGCACCAGGTGCGGACGGCCGGGGCGTCGAGGGTGTCCAGCACCAGGTCTCCTCCGGATGAACGCCACGGGAGCACGACGGGGCGCGGTGGCGAGGGGCGATGCTGGCAGGTTATCGGCCCCCGCGAGGGCGCCCGCCGCAGGCTCGTGCCCAGCTCGGGGGAACGATCACCCCCGCGATCGTGGTAGTTTCGTTGAGCGGGAGTCACCGTTGTATGCTCTCCCGGTTGCCTGGAACACCCCGGGCTAGTTCAAGTACCTGATCTGAAGTCTTGGAGTGACTCCTGTGGCTGCCAACTGCGACGTCTGCGGCAAGGGCCCGGGCTTCGGCAACAGTATCTCCCACTCGCACCGCCGCACCCCCCGTCGTTGGAACCCCAACATTCAGACGGTGCGCGCTGTGATCGGGCGGACGCCGAAGCGGCTCAACGTCTGCACCTCGTGCATCAAGGCCGGTAAGGTCTCGCGCTGACGCGCAGACCGGTACGCCGGTCACCTCTTTCCCGAAGCCGACCACACCCCTTCCGGGGCCGTGGTCGGCTTTTGGTTTTGCCGGACGCCGGGGAGCGGAGCCGGGGTCGGCGGAACCGCGGGTCCGGGCCCCTGCCTCCCCGCCCCGCACGCCTAGGCGTTCCCCCTGGCCTGCCAGAAGTGGTCCACCGGCCCGATGCCGGAACCCAGCGCGAAGCCGTGGGCGATCGCGCCGGTGACGTACGCCTTGGCGTGGGCGACGGCGAGCGGCACCGGGTCGCCGAGGGCGAGCCGGGCGGCGATCGCGCTGGCGAGGGTGCAGCCGGTGCCGTGGGTGTGGCGGTTGTCGTGGCGCGGGGCGCGGTACCAGTGGGCCTCGCCGTCGGGGCCGAGCAGCAGGTCGGCGGCCTCGCCCTCCAGGTGGCCGCCCTTGATCAGCGCCCAGTCGGGGCCGAGGTCGCGCAGGGCCTTCGCGGCGTCGAGCATGCCGTCCTCGCCGGTGACGGTGCGCCCGGTGAGCTGGGTGACCTCGTGCAGGTTGGGGGTGGCGAGGGTGGCGACCGGGAGGAGCCGCTCGCGCAGGGTGGTGACGGCGGCCGCGGCGAGCAGGGCGTCGCCGTGCTTGGAGACGCCGACGGGGTCGACGACGACGGGGGCCGGGGCGTCGGCGAGCAGCGCGGAGACGGTCTCGACGAGTTCGACCGAGGCGAGCATGCCGGTCTTGACCGCCTGGACGCCGATGTCGTCGACGACGCTGCGGTACTGGGCGCGGACGGCTTCGGCGGGCAGTTCCCAGTAGCCCTGGACGCCGAGCGAGTTCTGCGCGGTGACGGCGGTGATGACGCTCATGCCGTGGACGCCGAGGGCGAGCATGGTCTTGAGGTCGGCCTGGATGCCCGCACCGCCGCCGCTGTCGGAGCCGGCGACGGTGAGGACTCGGGGCGGGGCGGCGGCGAAGGTGCTCATGCGCCCCAACCTACCGACCGCGCCGGGCGGCTCAGAGCACGGCCTCGGATTCCGTCCAGCGGTCCTGCGGGACGGTCTTGAGCTGGACGACGGCGTCGGCGATCGGGGTGAGGTGGATCTCGGTGCCGCGCAGCGCGGTGAAGTGGCCGTAGGCGCCCTTGTGGACGGCCTCGACGGCGTGCCAGCCGAAGCGGGTGGCCAGCACCCGGTCGAGCGCGGTGGGGGTGCCGCCGCGCTGGGTGTGGCCGAGGATGACCGGCCGGGCCTCCTTGCCGAGCAGGTTCTCCAGCTCGATGGCGAGCCGGGTACCGATGCCGCCGAAGGTCTGGTGGCCGAACTGGTCGACCTGGCCGTGCTCGAAGCGCAGCGTGCCGGGCAGCGGCTGGGCGCCCTCGGCGACGGCGATGATGGCGAACTTCTTGCCGCGCTGGAAGCGCTCCTCGATCATCCGGGCGACGGCCTCGATGTCGAAGGGCTTCTCGGGGATGAGGATGCCGTGGGCACCGCCGGCCATGCCCGCGGTGAGGGTGATCCAGCCGGTGTGACGTCCCATCAACTCGACGACCATCACCCGCTGGTGGGATTCGGCGGTGGTCTTGAGCCGGTCGATGGCCTCGGTGGCGACGTGCACGGCGGTGTCGAAGCCGAAGGTGACGTCGGTGGCGTCGATGTCGTTGTCGATGGTCTTGGGGACGGCCACGACGGGCAGCCCGGCGTCGCTGAACAGCTTGGCGGCGGTGAGGGTGCCCTCGCCGCCGATGGCGATCAGCGCGTCGATGCCGATGTTCGCGGCGAGTTCGCGGGAGTTCTCGACCGCCCAGCGGATCTTCTCGCGCTGCACCCGGGCGGAGCCGAGGATCGTCCCGCCGAGGGTGAGCAGGCCGGTGACGTCCTCGTGCGAGATGGGCCGGGCGCGGCCCTCGATCAGTCCGAGGAAGCCGTCCTCGATGCCGAGGATCTCGTCGCCGTGCACGTCGGTGCCGCGGTGCACGACGGAGCGGATGACCGCGTTGAGGCCGGGGCAGTCGCCGCCGCTGGTGAGAACGCCGATTCGCATGGTGGCTGTGCTCCTGCTCCTGGGGGTGCGCCCCCGCGTACGTAGGTGGACCGGACCGTCGACGCTGTCGGTCCGCCCGACAGGCGCAACCCTACGCGCTCGGGGGCCGTACCAGCCGGTAGCCGTACGGCAGCGCGGGCTACTGCTCGGCGAAGTGGTCCCAGCCCGCGGTGCGGTCCCAGGGGGCGCCGTCGACGGTGACGGTGCCGCCGCGGCCGGGGCGGGCGGTCCGCACGACCTCGCCGATGACCCGCCAACGGGCGGGCAGCGCGGTCGACTTGGGGAAGGTCGCGACGATGGCGTGGTCCTCGCCGCCGGACAGCACCCACACCAGCGGGTCGACGCCGACGGCCTGCCCGATGTCGGCCATCTGCGCGGGGACGTCGAAGTCGGCGGCCCGCAGCTCGATGTCGACGTCGCTGGCCCGGGCGACGTGGCCGAGGTCGGCGACCAGGCCGTCGGAGACGTCGACCATGGCGGTGGCGCCGAGCTCGCTGGCGGCCGGGCCCGCGTGGTACGGCGGTTCGGGGCGGCGGTGGGCCTCGACGAAGGCCCGCGGGGAGCGGAAGCCGCGCTGCAGGACGGTCAGTCCGGCGGCGGACCAGCCGAGCCAGCCGGTCACCGCGACCACGTCCCCGACCTGCGCGCCGGAGCGCACCACCGGGCGCCGGCCCTGCAGGTCGCCGAGCGCGGTGATGGCCAGCGTGATGGTGTCGCCGCGCACCACGTCGCCGCCGACCACGGCGGCGCCGGCCACCTGGCACTCGTCGCGCAGCCCGTCCATCAGCTCGGTGGCCCAGGTGGTGGGCAGGTCGGCGGGGGCGACCAGGCCGAGCAGCAGGGCGGTCGGGACGGCGCCCATCGCGGCGATGTCGGCCAGGTTCTGCGCGGCGCACTTGCGGCCGACGTCGTACGCGGTGGACCAGTCGCGGCGGAAGTGCCGGCCCTCGATGAGCACGTCGGTGGTGGCCACCACCCGCCCGTCGGGCGCCTTGACCACGGCCGCGTCGTCGCCGGGCCCGAGCTCCACCGCCGGGGTCATCGGCAGCCGCGCGGTCAGCTCCCGGATGAGCCCGAACTCGCCGAGTTCGCCCACGGTCCCCTGCATCAGTCCGTCTCCTCCGCGTTCCCCGTTTTGTCCGATTGGATGTTCGCCCCGTGTCCCGGGGACCGCCGTCCCCGCGCCGCAGCGTACGCCTTCCGGACCCTCCGGGGTCTCCCCCGTCCGCGCCCCCGCGCGGTAGCGTGGTGATCAGACTGACGGTCGCAACTCCCCCACCCAGCCGCCTGGAGGTCCACCGTGGTGCAGGCGTACATCCTGATCCAGACCGAGGTGGGCAAGGCCACCGCGGTAGCCGAGTCCATCGCCGGGATCGCCGGGGTGATCACCGCCGAGGACGTGACGGGCCCCTACGACGTGATCGTCCGGGCCGAGGCGGAGTCGATCGACGAGCTGGGCCGCCTGGTGGTGGCCAACGTGCAGCAGGTGGAGGGGATCACCCGGACCCTGACCTGTCCGGTGGTGCGACTGTAAGGGTCCTTACCATCGGGGGATGGCCTTCCGCGAGCTGTTGAACCGCCTGCCCGCACCCGTGCGCTGGCTGGCTCCCCCCGCCGTGCTGCTGGCGGGCACGGCGGGGCTGGTCGCCGCCTGGAGCGGTGAGCCCGACGTCACCCCGCCGGTGCCGTCCGCCGAGGCCGCCCGGTACTGCGCGGCGCTGGACGCCGCGCTGCCCGCCGAGGTCCTGGGGCACGCCCGCAAGGACCCGGCCCCCGCCTCGCCGTACACCGCCGCCTGGGAGACCTCCCCGCGCACCGTGCTGACCTGCGGCGGGGACCGGCCGGACTTCCTGGACGACAGCACCCGCAAGGGCCCGTGCGTCAACGAGGTCGGCTGGGGCATGGCCGAGGACGGCGACGGCGGCTACCGGTTCGCCACCGGGATGCGGATGGCCTACGTGGAGGTGCACGTCCCGAAGGGCGCGTACGCCAACTACGCGGACCCGCTGGCGTACCTCGCCGACGCCGTCCGGTCGAGCGTCCCGGTCATCAGCGGGAAGCCCGACTCGGACTGCCTGGACGGGGCGTCCTGAGGCGTCAGCGCAGGCCGGTGGAGCGGCGCAGCGCGGCGGCCAGCAGGCGGTCGATCAGCTCGGCGTAGGGCACGCCGGTGGCCTCCCACATCTTGGGGTAGGCCGAGATCGGGGTGAAGCCGGGCATGGTGTTGATCTCGTTGACCATCCACCGGCCGTCGGCCAGCAGGAAGAAGTCGACCCGGGCCAGGCCCTCGCAGCCGAGGCCCTCGAACACCTCGACGGCCTGGCGGCGGATCCCGTCCCGCTCGGCGTCGGTGAGGTCGGCGGGGATGCGCACCTCGGAGGAGTCGATGTACTTGGCCTCGAAGTCGTAGAACTCGAAGTCCCCGTCGACCAGCACCTCGGCGGGGACGGAGGCGCGCGGGCCGTCCTCGAACTCCAGCACGCCGCACTCGATCTCGCGGCCCTCGACGCCCCGTTCCACGATCACCTTGGGGTCGTGGCGGCGGGCCTCCTCGATCGCGGCGTCCAGGTCGGCGAGGTCCTTGACCTTGGTGATGCCGATCGAGGAGCCGGCCCGGCAGGGCTTGACGAACAGCGGCAGGCCGAGCCCGGCGATCCGCTCGCGGGCGGCGGCGCGGCCGGCCTCGGACTCCCACTCGCGCGGCTTGAGCACGGTGTACTCGCCCGCGTACAGGCCGAGCGACTCGATGATCCGCTTGGTGAACTCCTTGTCCATGCCGACCGCGGAGGCCAGCACGCCGGAGCCGACGTAGGGCACGCCGGAGAGCTCCAGCAGGCCCTGCAGGGTGCCGTCCTCGCCCCACGGGCCGTGCAGCAGCGGGAGCACCACGTCCACCTCGCCGAGGACCTTCGGCGCGGCGCCGGGCTCGCTCCACACCACGTCCCGGCTGCCGGGGGCGAGCGGCAGCGCCACCTGGCCCTCGGTGGACTCGGCGACCTGGTCGACGTCGGGCATCCGCCCGTCGGTGATGGCCATCCGGGCCGGTTCGTCTCCGACCAGGGCCCAGCGGCCCTCGTGGGTGATGCCGATCGGCAGCACCTCGTACTTGCTGCGGTCGATCGAGCGCAGCACGCTGGCGGCGGTGACCACGGACACGCCGTGCTCGGAGCTGCGGCCGCCGAAGACGATCGCGACGCGCGGCTTGGCCGCCTGGTTCGGGGAGGACTGTTCGATGCTCATATCGGCGTTGAGACTACCGTCCGATTCCGGTCACCGGCGCTCAGGCTTGGCCGAACGGGACATCAGTCCCTTCAGCACCTCCTGCGTCGGCCGCCCCTTGTGCACCACGTCCACCACGGCCTCCACGATCGGCATGTCCACCCCGTTGCGCCGGGCCAGGTCGAGCACCGACTCGCAGGACTTCACGCCCTCCGCGGTCTGGCTGGTGGCGGCGATGGTCTCGGCCAGCGTCATGCCGCGGCCCAGGTTGGTGCCGAAGGTGTTGTTCCGGGACAGCGGCGAGGAGCAGGTCGCCACCAGGTCGCCCATCCCGGCCAGCCCCGCGAAGGTGTGCGCGTCGGCGCCCAGCGCCAGGCCCAACCGGGTGGTCTCGGCCAGCCCGCGGGTGATCAGCGTCGCCTTGGTGTTGTCGCCCAGGCCCATGCCGTTGGCCATGCCGACCGCCAGGCCGATCACGTTCTTCACCGCGCCGCCCAGCTCGCAGCCCACCACGTCGGTGTTGGTGTACGGGCGGAAGTACGGGGTGTGGCAGGCCTTCTGGAAGCGCTTGGCGACCTCCTCGTCGGTGCACGCCACCACGGTCGCGGCGGGCTGCCGGTTGGCGATCTCACCGGCCAGGTTCGGCCCCGACACCACCACGACCCGCTCCGGGCCGACCCCGGCGACCTCCGAGATCACCTCGCTCATCCGCTTCACGGTGCCGAGTTCGACGCCCTTCATCAGGCTCACCAGCGCCGTCTGCGGCTCGATCAGCGGCGCCCACAGCGCCAGGTTGTCGCGCAGCGTCTGGGACGGCACCGAGAGCACCGCGAAGTCCGCGCCGGCCAGCGCCTCGGCGGCGTCCGTGGTGGCCCGGATGCCCGCGGGCAGGGTCAGCTCCGGCAGGTAGTCCCGGTTGACGTGGTCCCGGTCGATCGCCTCGACCAGCTCCGGGCGGCGGCCCCAGAGCGTCACCTCGCAGCCCGCGTCGGCCAGGATCATCGCGAAGACGGTGCCCCAGGAGCCCGTCCCCATCACCGCGCAGCGGGTCACCGGCCGCCCTCCTCGGCGGCGCGCTCGCGCTTGGCCTGGGCGGCCGTGGCCCGCTCCCTGGCGGCCTTGCGCATGTCGTAGCGCTCCTTCGGGGCCTGCTCGCCGCGGACGTCCTCCAGCACGGCGGTGATCGCGGCCATGATGTCGTCGGTGGCGTCCCTGAGCACCTGGGCGGTCAGTTCCTTCCCCTGGTACTTGCTCAGGTCGACCGCCGGGCCGGCCGCGACCACCACCCTGTGCCGCGGGAACAGGCGGTACTTGCCCTTGCCCTTGCCGTACGGCGGGATGATCTCGTGCGCGCCCCAGTGCGCCACCGGGATCACCGGCGCGCCGGTCATCAGCGCGACCCGGGCCGCGCCGCTCTTGCCGGTCATCGGCCACAGGTCCGGGTCCCGGGTGAGGGTGCCCTCCGGGTAGAACTGCACGCACTGGCCGCCGTTGACCGCGTCGATCGCGGCCCGGAACGCCTCGGCGGCGTCGGTGGAGTCCCGGAACACCGGGATCTGGCCGGTCTTGCGCAGCATGAAGCCGATGAACGGCACCGAGAACAGCGAGGACTTGGCGAGGATCCGCGGCGGGCGGCCCGAGTTGTACTGCCAGTGCGCGTAGAACACCGGGTCGATCACCGAATTGTGGTTCACCGCGGCGATGAACCCGGACTTCTCGGGCAGGTGCTCCCAGCCGCGCCACTCCGCCTTTGCCAGGGCGTTGGTCACCGGCTTCACGAGCACCGCCGCGAAGCGGTACCAGATCCCGTAGTCGGCGTTTCCGAACCTGGCGTTAGAGCGGCGGGCCACCCCTGCTCCTCCTCATCCGTGCGGCGCCCCGTAACTGCGCCGCGGTATCTCCTCGCCGGGGCCGACCGGCGGCTCCGAGGCGCCGACCAGTCTCGCCCGGGAGCCGAGCCTGTGTCGAGCAGCCACCACCGCCACCGGTCGACCCGTCCCCGGCCCGCCGCCCCGGGCGCCGGGACACGCTGGCCAGGGCTCCCCGGCCGACGCCACAATGGCGCCGATGACAGAGGACACCGTACGCCCCGCCGCCATCGGGCCGACCGCCCCGGGGCGGCCCCGGCCGGAGCGGGCCCGACCGCGGACCGGCTGGTCGGTGGTCGTCCCGGTCAAGCCGCTCGCCGGGGCGAAGAGCCGGCTGGCCGCGCTCGGCGCGCTGCGGCCCCGGCTGGCCCTCGCGTTCGCGCTCGACACCGTCACCGCCGCGCTGGCCTGCCCCGCGGTCGGACGCGTCCTGGTGGTCACCCGGGACGCGCGCGCCGCCGGGGCGCTGCGCGCGCTGGGAGCCGAGGTGCTGGACGACGAACCGGGCGGTCTCAACCCGGCGCTCGCGCACGGCGCCGCCGCCGCCCACCGCCGCTCCCCCGGCTCCCCCGTCGCCACCCTCTCCGCCGACCTGCCCGCGCTGCGGCCCGCCGAGCTCGCCCGCGTCCTGGCGGCGGTGCCCGTGCGGGGGCGGGCCTTCCTGGCCGACGCCCCCGGCACCGGCACCGTCCTGCTCGCCGGGCCGCCCCGCGAACCGCTGCGCCCCGCGTTCGGACCCGGCTCCCGGGACGCCCACCTGGCCGGCGGCGCCGCCGAACTGCTGCTCCCCGGCGCCCCCTCCGTCCGCCGCGACGTCGACACCCCGGCGGACCTGGCCGCCGCCCACCTGCTCGGCCTCGGCCCGGCCACTTCCGCCCTGCTCCGAAGCCCTATGCTGGCTCCCATGCAGGCCACCGCGTTCAGCTTCGACCCCACGACCCGCTCCGGCTCGGTCCTGCTCGACGACGGCACGCCCGTCCCCTTCGACGCGCCCGCCTTCGACGCCGGCGGCCTGCGCCTGCTCCGGGCCGGCCAACGGGTGCGCATCCGCACCGCGGGCGAGGGCGCCGACCGCCGGGTGGTCTTCCTCACCCTGCAGACCTTCCCGGACCCGGAAGCCGACTGAGCCGCCCGCCGGGCCCGGCACCCGCCGACCGCGCCGACCGCCCACCGCGCCGGACGGCGCCCGCCACCGCCCGCCGTCAGGCGCCGCGCCGCCGCCCGGGCCCCCGGCCGCGCCCGTCGCCCGAGCCGTCCGCGCGCAGCGCGGCGACCTCCGGCGAGTCGACCAACTTGAGCGGGGCGCAGACCTGTTGGGGCGTCCCGTGCTCCCCCGGGACGACGCTGATCAGCCTGGTCCGGCCGAGCAGGGCGAAGCCGAGCTGCAGCCGCCCGTCCCGCGCCAGGAACGCCTCGGTGCGCTCGACCGCGCCCGGGCCGAGGAAGTAGCGGTAGGCCTCGAACTGCGTCCAGCCCAGCGGCAATGTGTTCAGCGTCCACCAGAGCGAGGCCAGGGCGGGGGCCAGGGCGGGGAACGAGGTCGGCTCGGTGATCCCCTCGATGGCAACGGTGTAGCCGGGCGGCGTGTCCTTCACGATGGCTCCTGCGGCGGGTCGAATTCGGCCCAGACGGTGTGGGTGCGCGTGCGGTAGCGGTGCCCGTAGCGGTCGGCCCGGCGGAGCAGGTCGAGGACCGCCCGGTGGTCGTGCGTCTCCGGCTCTCCGGGCAGCTCCGCTTCCACTCGGTAACCGCCGTCGGGCAACTGGCTGATCCTGGCTTCGGCTCCGGTGGCCCCCGCGAGCCCGGATGCGAGGTCGAACACCCTCGTGCTCCGCATGCCACACCTCTCCCCGAAGTCAGCTCATCACTCGCAGTGAATCTGAAGCATTAGATTTCACCTAATGCATTAGGTTGTCAAGCCGAACCACCCGTCCTGATCACCCGTCCTGCCGCGACCCGGCAGGTCCGCCCTCCCCCGGGAGATGCCAGATGCCCAAACAGGACCCTCCGTACCGCCGCATCGCTGACCACCTGCGCCGCCGGGTGCTGGCCGGGGAGTGGAAGGTCGGCGAGCGGTTGCCGTCCCGGGCCAAGATGGCCAAGAGCTACGACGTGGGGACGAACGTGGTCCAGCGGGCCCAGGAAGTGCTCATCAACGAGGGCCTGCTGGAGGGCAAGACCGGCTCGGGCACCTACCTCCGCGTCCCGAAGCCGCGCCTGCCGATGGTGCGCACCCGGGCGGTGGAGGACTTCCCGGCCGCGCCGGGGCCGGACGGCGAGTGGGAGTCGGAGACCGCGGCCCTCGTCCCGGCCACCGAGGAGGTGGCCCGGCGGCTGCGGATCGAGCCCGGCGCCCTGGTGGTGCACACCCGGTACGAGTTCCTGCTGGAACGGCGGATCGTCCAACTCGCCGACTCCTGGGAGCCGATGGCGCTCACCGACAAGAGCCCGGTGACGATGCCCGGGTACGGCCCGATGCACGGTCGGACGGTGGTGGCCCGGATGGCCTCGATCGGGATCCGGGTGGTGCGGGCGGTGGAGCGGCCGCGCCCCGCGCGGGCGACGGCGGAGCAGTCCACGCTGCTGGGGATCGGCTCGGGCGATCCGGTGACGGTGATCGAGCGGACGTACCTGGACGATTCGGGGCGGCCGGTGGAGACCGCGGATCTCGTCATTCCGGATTCCCGCTGGGAGATCTGCTACGAGCTGCCGGTGGAAGCGCCGCAGGAGTAATTCCCGCCGGTTCCGCGCTTTTCCCCGCGCCCTGCGGCGCCCTGACGCCGCGTCGTTCCGACGGCCGCTCAGTTCGCCCGGCCGGGCGCGTCGGGAGCGCCGGTCCGCCGGTCGCGCCGGTCCGCCCGGGCCGCCGGGCACGGGGCGGCCGGAAAAAGGACGCGCCGGTCCGGACCCGGGGGGAACCGGGCCGGACCGGCGCGGCCGGCGACCCCGGGCCGGACTGGCCGGCGCCGGGGCGGGCGACTACTTGGCGGTGGACTTGCGCGCGGTGGTCTTCCGCGTGGCGGTCTTCTTCGCCGGAGCGGTCTTCTTGGCGGTGGCGGCGGTCTTCTTGGCGGCCGCCGCGGTGGTGGTCTTCTTGGCCGCGGTGGACGCCTTCTTGGCGGCCGCGGTCTTGGCCACCGTGGTCTTGGCGGTGGTGGCCTTCTTGACCGCGGTCTTGGCGGGCGCCGCCTTCTTGGCCGTCGCGGTGGTGGCGGTCTTCTTGGCGGCGGTCTTCTTGGTCGCGGCGGTGCCCGCGCCCGCGGCGGCGGCGCGCTTGGTGGCGGCGCGCTTGGCGGCCGGGGTCGCGGCCACGCCGGACTTGCCCGGGGTGAGCGAGCCCTTGGGCGCCTTCTTGACCGACGGGCCCTCCTTCGGCAGCTTCTTGCTGCCGGAGACGAGGTCCTTGAAGCCCTGGCCGGGACGGAACCGCGGCACCGCGGTCTTCTTGACCTTGACCCGCTCGCCGGTCTGCGGGTTGCGGGCGAAGCGCGCCGAGCGCTCCACCTTCTCGAAGGTGCCGAAACCGGTGACCGAGACGCGGTCACCCGCCACGACGGCACGCACCATGGTGTCGAGCACTGCGTCGACGGCCTCTGCGGCAGCCTTGCGACCGCCCAGCTGCTCGGCCACCGCTTCGACAAGCTGAGCCTTGTTCACGTCTTCCCCTTCGGAAACGGGCGCCGGATGATTCCATCCGTTCTTTTCGCACGTTAGGTATGTATCTGCGGACTTTCAATTACCAAACGCGTGAATCACCCTAGTGTCGCAATGGATTTGCGCATGGAGGTGCTCACCGGGGAGGCATCCGCCCCTCGTCGAGGTCCTGCACAAAGCGACTCAACCGCCGTGCCGCCTCCGGGAGATCGCGCTTCGCGGTCTCGGTGACGATCAGCAGTTGTCGGGTGAGAGCGGTCTTTGCGTCCGTCGACACGTTCAGCGCGTGAACGCGGGCGTGGGCTTGCTTCAACCGCTCGGCCACCAGTGCGTAGAGCAGGGTGACTTCCGAGTCGGCAGCACCGTCCCGACCGTCCCCGGACGCCGGTTCGCCGTCCAGGTACGGAGGTTCGGGACTGTGGTGCATGCAACGATTGTGCCATCTGTGCGGAGTTGCGCTACACCAGGGTCTATTCGCGGCTGACGAACTCCCCTGCGAACAACGAAGACCCGCCCCGGAGGGGGGCGGGTCTTGTTGTCGGAGCGTCAGAAAGCGGTGACTCAGACGACCGGCAGGGTGCGCGGCTTGAAGGAGGGCCGCTTGGCCTCGAACGCGGCGACATCGGCCTCGTTCTGCAGGGTGATGCTGATGTCGTCCAGGCCGTTCAGCAGCCGCCAGCGCACGTTGTCGTCCAGTTCGAACGGCGCCGTGATGCCCTCGGCCCGGACCTCGCGGGCCTCCAGGTCGACGGTGATCTCGGCGGTCGGGTCGGCCTCGGTCAGCGCCCAGAGCGCCTCCACCGTCTCCTGCGGCAGGACCACCGTGAGCAGGCCGTTCTTCAGCGAGTTGCCGCGGAAGATGTCGGCGAACCGGGAGGAGACGACGGCCTGGAAGCCGTAGTTCTGCAGCGCCCAGACGGCGTGCTCGCGGGACGAGCCGGTGCCGAACTCGGGGCCGGCCACCAGGACGGACGCGCCCTGGCGCTCGGGCAGGTTCAGGACGAAGGACTCGTCCTTGCGCCAGGCCTCGAACAGGCCGTCCTCGAAGCCGGAGCGGGTGACCTTCTTCAGCCAGTGCGCCGGGATGATCTGGTCGGTGTCCACGTTGGAGCGGCGCAGCGGGACGGCGCGGCCGGTGTGGGTGGTGAACTTCTCCATGGCTCAGACCTCCACGGCCACGTTGTCGGTCAGGTCCGCGGGGGCCGCCAGACGGCCCACCAGCGCGGTGGCGGCGGCCACCTGGGGGGAGACCAGGTGGGTGCGCCCGCCCTTGCCCTGGCGGCCCTCGAAGTTGCGGTTCGAGGTGGAGGCGCAGCGCTCGCCCGGGGCCAGCTGGTCCGGGTTCATGCCCAGGCACATCGAGCAGCCGGCGTGCCGCCACTCGGCGCCCGCGGCGGTGAAGACCTTGTCCAGGCCCTCCTCGACGGCCTGCAGGGCGACCCGGACGGAGCCCGGGACGACCAGCATGCGCACGCCCTCGGCGATCCGGCGGCCGTCCAGGACGGCCGCGGCGGCCCGCAGGTCCTCGATCCGGCCGTTGGTGCAGGAGCCGACGAACACGGCGTCGACCTTGACCTCGCGCAGCGGGGTGCCGGCCTCCAGCCCCATGTACTTGAGGGCGTTCTCGGCGGCGATCCGCTCCTGCGGGTCCGCGAAGTCCTCCGGGTTCGGCACGTTCGCGCCCAGCGGCGCGCCCTGGCCCGGGTTGGTGCCCCAGGTGACGAACGGGGTCAGCTCGGCGGCGTCGATGAACACCTCGGCGTCGAAGACCGCGTCCTCGTCGGTGGCCAGGGTCTCCCAGTAGGCGACCGCGGCGTCCCAGTCCTCGCCCTGCGGGGCGTGCGGGCGGCCCTGCAGGTAGTCGAAGGTGGTGCGGTCCGGGGCGATCATGCCGGCCCGGGCGCCCGCCTCGATGGACATGTTGCAGATCGTCATCCGGGCCTCCATGGAGAGGCTGCGGATCGCCGAGCCGCGGTACTCCAGGACGTAGCCCTGGCCGCCGCCGGTGCCGATCTTCGCGATCACGGCCAGGATCAGGTCCTTGGCGGTGACGCCCTCGGGCAGCTCGCCCTCGACGGTGATCGCCATGGTCTTGAACGGGGCGAGCGGCAGCGTCTGGGTCGCCAGCACGTGCTCGACCTGGCTGGTGCCGATGCCGAAGGCCAGCGCGCCGAAGGCGCCGTGGGTGGAGGTGTGCGAGTCGCCGCAGACCACGGTCATGCCCGGCTGGGTCAGGCCCAGCTGCGGGCCGACCACGTGCACCACGCCCTGCTCGACGTCGCCCAGCGAGTGGATGCGCACGCCGAACTCCTCGGCGTTCTTGCGCAGCGTCTCCAGCTGGACCCGGGAGACCGGGTCGGCGATCGGCTTGTCGATGTCCAGGGTCGGGGTGTTGTGGTCCTCGGTGGCGATCGTCAGATCGGTCCGGCGGACCGGGCGCCCGGCCAGCCGGAGGCCGTCGAACGCCTGCGGGCTGGTCACCTCGTGCAGCAGGTGCAGGTCGATGTAGAGCAGGTCGGGCTCGCCCTCGGCGCGCCGGACGACGTGGTCGTCCCAGACCTTTTCTGCGAGTGTCCGTCCCATCGGATTCCCTCCAGCCGGCCGCTCTGCCGGCCTTCTCGTGATCGTCGAGGTCTTGTCCCGTGCCGCCCTGTGAGGCTCGCTTGGAGTCGCGACCTGCACGCCGGACCGTCCAGGATCCGGACACCTCGGTGGAGTGCCGTCCTGGGTGTCTCCCGGGCTGCTGACTCCAAGAGTGGCGCTTTTCTCGGAAGATTGAACTTGCGTCTCGCTGATTGAGACTGCAGTATCGAGACATGGACAACACTAGCGGCGTCGGCGTTCTCGACAAGGCCGCTCTGGTGCTCAGCGCACTGGAGTCGGGCCCCGCCACGTTGGCGGGGCTGGTCGCCGCCACCGGTCTGGCACGGCCCACGGCCCACCGACTCGCCGTCGCACTCGAACACCACCGGCTCGTCACCCGCGACATGCAGGGCCGTTTCATCCTCGGCCCCCGGCTCGCCGAGCTCTCCGCCGCCGCGGGCGAGGACCGGCTGCTGGCCGCCGCCGGACCGGTGCTCACCCACCTGCGGGACGTGACGGGCGAGAGCGCCCAGCTCTACCGCCGGCAGGGCGAGATGCGGATCTGCGTGGCCGCCGCCGAGCGCCTCTCCGGCCTGCGGGACACCGTGCCGGTCGGCTCCACGCTGCCGATGAAGGCCGGCTCCGCCGCGCAGGTCCTGCTCGCCTGGGAGGAGCCCGAGCGCCTGCACCGCGGCCTCCAGGGCGCCCGCTTCACCGCCACCGCCCTCAGCGGCGTGCGCCGCCGCGGCTGGGCGCAGTCCATCGGCGAGCGCGAGCCCGGCGTCGCCTCGGTCTCCGCCCCCGTCCGCGGCCCCTCCAACCGCGTGGTCGCCGCGGTCTCCGTCTCCGGCCCGATCGAGCGGCTCACCCGCCACCCCGGCCGGATGCACGCCCAGGCCATCATCGAGGCCGCCAACCGCCTCACCGAGGCGCTCCGCCGCAGCTGAGCGGCCGCCGGACGACGAGACGCCCTCCCGACCGCCGGTCGGGAGGGCGTCGTCGCGTCGGGAGCGCGGGGCGGGGGCGTGCGCGCGGGCACGCGGCAGCCGGGCGCGCGGGGCCGAACGTGCGGGGCCGGGCGTGCGGGCCCGGACATGCAAAAGAGCCCCGGTTTCCCGGAGCTCGTTCTGTGGAGCGTTTCTTGGCTGGGGTACCAGGACTCGAACCTAGACTAAATGAACCAGAATCACTCGTGCTGCCAATTACACCATACCCCAAAAGTACCCCCGACCGGATTCGAACCGGCGCTACCGCCTTGAGAGGGCGGCGTGCTAGGCCACTACACAACGGGGGCCCGAATGAGCGAGTACCCCCGACCGGATTCGAACCGGCGCTACCGCCTTGAGAGGGCGGCGTGCTAGGCCACTACACAACGGGGGCGGGACTCATTCGTTCTGCAATTGTCAAGAATTGCGTACCCCCGACCGGATTCGAACCGGCGCTACCGCCTTGAGAGGGCGGCGTGCTAGGCCACTACACAACGGGGGCTTACTGCAGTGATGTGCTGCGCTGGGGTACCAGGACTCGAACCTAGACTAACTGAACCAGAATCAGTCGTGCTGCCAATTACACCATACCCCACCAGAGTTCAACCCCTCTGCGGGATCTTCCTCGGTGTCTCGCGCCTCCCTGCCCGGGCGGCGCAGAAAGAACATTACCCGACGCCCCGCCCCGCTCCAAAATCGATAACCGCAGGCAGCGCGCCGGACACCTGCGGGCCAGGTCAGCGACACGGCCCGCAGGTGTCCGGGAGCGGCCGTCAGGAGGCCGGGAGCAGCTCCAGGGCGGCCCGCAGGCGGCGCAGCGTCTCCTCGCGGCCGAGCAGCTCCATGGACTCGAACAGCGGCGGGGAGACCCGGCGACCGGTCACCGCGACCCGCAGCGGGGTGAAGGCGAACTTGGGCTTGATGCCCAGGCCCTCGACCAGGGCCTCGCGCAGGGCGGCCTGGATCGGGTCGGGGGTGAAGTCGGGAAGCTCGGTGAGCGCCCTGACGGAGGCCTCCAGCACCGGGCGGGCGTCCGCGGTGAGGACCTTGGCGGCGTCCTCCGGGTCGACGGCGAAGTCGGCGGGGGCGACGAACAGGAAGCCGGCCATGGTGGCGATCTCGGAGAGGACCACCATCCGCTCCTGGGTGAGCGGCGCGACCTTGGCCAGCAGGTCGAGCTGGTCGGCGGTGGGCTCGGCCGGGAGCAGGCCGGGAGCCTGCAGGTAGGGCACCAGCCGCTTGACGAACTCCTCGGGGGCCAGGCGGCGGACGTGCTCGGCGTTGATGTGCTCGGCCTTCTTGAGGTCGAAGCGGGCCGGGTTGCCGTTGACGTCCTCGAGGTCGAAGGCGGCGACCATCTCGTCGATGTCGAAGATGTCGCGGTCCTCGGCGAGCGACCAGCCCAGCAGGGCCAGGTAGTTGAGCAGGCCCTCGGGGAGGAAGCCGCGCTCCCGGTAGAGGTTGAGCGAGGCCTGCGGGTCGCGCTTGGAGAGCTTCTTGTTGCCCTCGCCCATCACGTACGGCAGGTGGCCGAACTTCGGGGTGGTGCCGTTGCCGACGCCGATCTCGGCGAGGGCCGCGTAGAGGGCGATCTGACGGGGCGTGGAGGAGAGCAGGTCCTCGCCGCGCAGGACGTGGGTGATCTCCATCAGGGCGTCGTCGACCGGGTTGACCAGGGTGTACAGCGGGGCGCCGTTGGCCCGGACGATGCCGTAGTCGGGGACGTCCTTCGGGTCGAAGGAGATCGGGCCGCGGACCAGGTCGTCGAAGGCCAGGGTGGTGTCGGGCATCCGGAAGCGGAGGATCGACGGGCGGCCCTCCCGCTCGTAGTCGGCGACCTGCTCGGCCGTCAGGTCGCGGCAGTGGCCGTCGTAGCCGGAGGGCCGGCCGGCGGCGCGGGCGGCCTCGCGGCGGGCGTCCAGCTCCTCGGTGGTGCAGTAGCAGGGGTAGGCGTGGCCGGCCTCGCGCAGGCGCTTCGCGACGTCGGCGTAGACGTCCATCCGCTGCGACTGGCGGTAGGGGGCGTGCGGGCCGCCGACCTCGGGGCCCTCGTTCCAGTCGAAGCCGAGCCAGCGCATGGCGTCGAGCAGCTGCTCGTACGACTCCTCGGAGTCCCGGGCCGCGTCGGTGTCCTCGATGCGGAAGACCAGGGTGCCGCCGTTGTGCCGGGCGTAGGCCCAGTTGAACAGGGCGGTGCGGACCAGGCCGACGTGCGGGTTGCCGGTCGGGGAGGGGCAGAAGCGGACCCGGACGGCGGGGTCCTTCCCCGCGGCGGAGCCGTCGATGTCTGCGTTAGTCACGCTTGCTGCTTCCTTCATCGCTTGACGACCTTGTTGGAGAGGGTGCCGATGCCTTCGACGGAGACGGCGACCTCGTCGCCGACGTTCAGGGGGCCGACGCCCGCGGGGGTGCCGGTGAGGATGACGTCGCCCGGCAGGAGGGTCATCGCCTCGGAGACGTGCGCGATCAGCTCGGCGACCGAGCGGACCATCTGCGAGGTGCGGCCGGCCTGGCAGAGCTCGCCGTTGACGGTGCAGGTGACGGCCAGGTCGGCGGGGTCGAGGTCGGTCTCGATCCACGGGCCGAGCGGGCAGGAGGTGTCGAAGCCCTTGGCGCGGGCCCACTGACCCTCGCGCTGCTGCACGTCGCGGGCGGTGACGTCGTTGGCGCAGGTGTAGCCGAAGACCACCTCGGGGACGCGCTCCAGCGGCACCTCGCGGCACATCCGGCCGATCACCACGGCGAGTTCGGCCTCGTACTGCACGTCCGAGGAGAACGGCGGGTAGGCGATCGACTCGGTGGGGCCGATGACGGCGGTGGAGGGCTTGAAGAACGTCAGCGGGACGGCGGGGACCTCGTTGCCCAGCTCGGCGGCGTGCGCGGCGTAGTTGCGGCCGACCGCGACGATCTTGCTGGGGAGCATCGGGGCCAGCAGCCGGACGTCCTGCAGGCGGTGGGTCTCGCCGGTCGGCTGGGGGGTGCCGAAGGGGTGGCCGGCCAGCGTGTGGACCACCAGCGAGTCGGGTTGCGCGGCGTCCCCCTCGATGATTCCGAAGGAGACCGAGCCCGCCGCGGGGCTCCCTTCGCGGACGGAGAACCTGGCGATACGCACAGCCCTGCAACCTCTCGGTTCGTCGGCCGCCCGGACGCTCCCGGACGGCTGCCGAGCCCGCAGTACCGGGCCCGGCTCGTGCCACCAGGTTATCGGCGCGCGGGTCAGTCCCGCGGCAGGCGGGGGGCCGGGGCGGTCATCAGGACCGTGCGGCGCGGGTTGGCCGTGCTGGCGGGGAGCTCGGCGGCGTACGCGCGGGGCGTGCGGCCGGGCAGCCGGGGGAAGTCCGCGACGGAGGCCAGGGTGGTGCGGCGCGGGTTGGCCGTGGAGCGCGCGGCCTCGTTGGTCGTCTCGGACATTTGCGTCAGCACCCTCAGTTTCGTTCGAAGCGGACTTTTGCGCGGGCCCGCGACTGGGCAGGCTCCGATCAACCCTGTCAGGTTAGGGAGCCCATTCCACAGCGGCCGTGACCAAAGCTACACATCGGGCTGTGATTTTGCTCACAATTAACGGAGCAAAGGGGGCGGAGACGGCGATTCGGGACCAATGGCGAAATCCACCATTGCGGATATCACGGACATTCGACGCACATGCCGATCTTCCCCTTCGTTGACCTGGACACGTCGAGTGTCCGAAAAGAGCCGTATTTCGCGGCCGATGCGCCACGGAACGTGAGGCGCCGCGCGCGGAGGGTTGCCCAGGACACCGTGTCGTAACGGCCCTTGTTGGACTTCCCCCGCTGTGCTGGAATGCCACGGAAAAACTCGACACCGCCCTATCTCCGCCCGGCGGGGAAGGGCGCCCGGTCCAGAGGTTGCGACGCCAGTGCAGGGACGTTTCAAGAGGGGCAGCGGCGCCGCGGGTGACCCGGAGTCGCGCGAGCCCGCAGCCGGCCCCCACCAGGCGGCACCGGCGACGACGGGCCAAGGTGAGCGGCCGTACGGCTCCGCCGCCGAGCCCGCCGCCGACAGCGGGGCGCAGCGCGCGAGCGGTGCGCCCCAGGAGCAGGGCGGCGACAAGCCGGCCGACCAGAAGAGCCGGCGGTCCAGACTCCGCGGGACGCTCACCCGCCGCCGGGCCACCGGCCTGAGCCGCTTCGCCATGCGCAACTGGCGGATCCGCACCCGTCTGATCGCCCTGCTCTTCCTGCCCGTGGCGGTGGCGCTGCTCCTCGGCGGCCTGCGCGTGCAGACCTCGATGGAGAACTCCCGCGAGCTCTCCCAGATGAGCGACCTGGCCGAGCTCGCCCGGACCGCGACCGACCTCGCGCACGCCCTGCAGACCGAGCGCGACATCTCGGCCGGTCCGCTGGTGAACAAGGTCCCGGCGGACAGCGACAAGGAGATCGCCCAGGCGTACAAGGACAGCAACCTGCTGTCCAAGAAGTTCACCGCCGCGGCCGACAAGTTCGACAACCTCGACCTGGCCGGCTCCAAGACCCTGCTGCTGCAGGTCCGCCGCGACCTCAACGGACTGCCCCGGGCCCGCACCGGCGCGTACGCCGACCTCGACAACCTCCAGGCGACGATCACCAACTACAACGTGATCATCATCGACCTGCTCGGCGCCGCCCAGGACATCGCGGTCACCTCGAACTCCCCCGAGCTGATCACCGCCACCCGGTCGCTGTACCAGTTCTCGCTGGCCAAGGAGAACACCTCCATGCAGCGCGCGCTGCTCTCCGCGGCGTTCGCCCGCCCCGGCGGTGCCAAGCTCTCCATCTCCGACGAGACCTTCGGCGCCCGGCTGCTCGTCGCCGAGGGCAACGCGCTCCAGAACTTCACCGCCATCTACGGCGAGGCCGCGGCCCGCGGCAAGCAGTCCGCGATGAGCTTCAACAAGGTGGTCGCCGAGGCCGACCGGCTCTCCAAGGCCGCCCTCAGCACCAACGGCATCCAGCAGAACGACAACGTCAGCTACCAGGACTGGTACGAGAAGTCGACCGCCAAGGTCAACGGCGAGCGCGGCATCGAGAACGAGCTGCTCAACGAGCTCGACGGCAAGGCCCAGCGGCTGCAGTCCGACGCCGACACCGAGTCGGTGATCAACGCCTCGCTGGTCGCCCTGGTGCTCATCGTCGCCATCGCCGGCGCCGCCCTGGTGGCCCGCTCGATGGTGCGCTCGCTGACCCGCCTGCAGACCTCCGCCGAGGACGTCGCCGAGCGCCGCCTCCCGGAGCTGGTCAAGACGCTCTCCGAGAGCGACCCGCAGGACGTCGACGTCACCGTCGAGCCGGTCGGCGTCGACTCCTCCGACGAGATCGGCCACGTGGCGCACGCCTTCGACATGGTGCACCGCGAGGCGGTCCGACTGGCCGCCGAGCAGGCGCTGCTGCGAGGCAACATCAACGCGATGTTCACCAACCTCTCGCGCCGCAGCCAGGGCCTGATCCAGCGCCAGCTGTCGCTGATCTCCGAGCTGGAGAGCCGCGAGGCGGACCCGGACCAGCTGGCCTCGCTGTTCAAGCTCGACCACCTCGCGACCCGCATGCGCCGCAACGGCGAGAACCTGCTCGTCCTCGCGGGCGAGGACCCGGGCCGCCGCTGGACCCGCCCCGTCCCGCTGGTCGACGTGCTGCGCGCCGCCGCCTCCGAGGTGGAGCAGTACGAGCGCGTCGAACTGGCCTCGGTGCCCACCGCCGAGGTGGCCGGCCGCGTCGTCAACGACCTCGTCCACCTGCTCGCCGAGCTGCTGGAGAACGCCACCTCGTTCTCCTCCCCGCAGACCCGCGTCCGGGTCACCGGCCACGCCCTGCCGGACGGCCGGGTGCTGATCGAGATCCACGACACCGGCATCGGCCTGTCCCCCGACGACCTCGCCGACATCAACGAGCGCCTCGCCAACCCGCCGGTCGTGGACGTCTCCGTCTCCCGCCGGATGGGTCTGTTCGTGGTCGGCCGCCTGTCCCTGCGGCACGGCATCCGGATCCAGCTCCGCCCGTCCGACTCCGGCGGCACCACCGCGCTGGTCATGCTGCCGGTGGACGTCACCAACTCCGCCGAGCGGCGCGGCAGCCGGCCCGGTGCGGGTGCCGGCGGCCCCCAGGGCGGCGGCAAGCAGCAGCGCGGCCTGGCGCCGACGCCGCGCCAGCAGGGGCGCCCCGCGGGCGACCTGCCCGGCGGGCGCACCGCGCTCGGCCAGGCGGGCCCGAACGACCCCGCGGGCCGTCCGCAGCTGGGCCAGGGCCCGGCCGGCGGCAGCCCCGACCTGTTCTCCCCCGCCGGGTCCTCCGGCCCGTCCGCGCCGCGGCGCGTCCCGGGCGGTCCCGGTGGCGCGGGCCAGGGCGCGCCGGGCGACGGCGGGTTCGGCCCGGGCGGCGCGTTCGGCAGCGGCGGGGCCCAGGGCGGCCGCTCCGGTGGGCTGCCGACCCGTGCGGCGGGCCAGTCGCTGCGCGAGAACCAGGCTCCCGGCGGGCCGGGGCCGTCGGCCCCGGCCGGTCCGGGCGCGGGTGCCGGTGCGCCGGCCGGTGGCGGGCTGCCGCCGCGGCGGGTGCCGGGCGCCTCGGGTGCGCCGGGCCTGCAGGGTGCTCCCGGCGGCCAGGGCGGTCCCGGCGGCCAGGGCGGCCCGGGCGGCGGTCTGCCGCCCCGGCGACCGCAGCAGCAGGGCCAGCCGGGCCAGCCGCCGCAGGGCGGCCCGCAGGGGCCGCGCCGTCCGCAGGGCCCGCAGGGCGGTCCGCAGCAGGGCCGGCCGCAGCGTCCGGTCGGCGGTGAGCCGGCTCAGCACGGGTGGGCCGAGCAGCCGCAGCGGCGTCCGCTGCCGCAGCAGTCGCAGCCGGCCGCACCGATCGAGGCCGCCCCGGCCGAGCAGTCCGGCGCGTTCGCCCGGCCGCGGTTCGAGGCGTCCGACATCGACCCGCGCGACCCGCTGGGCCTCGGCCTGGTGGAGCCGGTGCTGCCGGACCCGGTGGGCCAGGGCGTCCCGCCGCTGCCGCCGCAGGCCCAGCAGCCGCCGCAGCAGCAGTTCGCGGAGCGTCCGCAGCCGATGGCGCTGCCGACGGCCGGCGAGCAGTCGGCCGGTCCGGCCGACCCGATGCAGGGCCGCGAGCAGTTCCGTCCGCGTCCGTACCAGCCGCAGCGTCCGGGCACCTCGGCGCCGGGCCTCGTCCCGCAGGCTCCGCAGGCGGCGCGTCCGCAGGCCGAGCCGGCCGAGTGGCAGCGTCCGCAGGCGCCCGGTCCGCAGGGCCAGGGCCAGGGCCAGGGCCTGCCGTCGCGCCCGGTGCAGGGCGGTGCGCCGCAGGGCGCCCCGCAGCGTCCGGCCGGTCCGCAGGGCCAGCCGGGCCAGGGCCGGCCGGTTCAGGGCCAGGGCCAGGGCCAGCGTCCGGGGGCGCCGTTCGGCGGCGCTCCGGCGGGCGGTCCGACGGGTCCGGCGGTGGGCCCGCAGGACGGCCCGGACGCGCCGTGGCGCCCGTCGGCGAACGACGAGCGCTGGCGGCGGGCCGAGCAGATGCGCGAGCCGCAGACCAACGGCCTGACCACCTCGGGGCTGCCGCGCCGCACCCCGCAGGCCAACCTGGTCTCCGGCAGCGCCGAGGCCAGCCCGCTGACCGGTCCCCAGGTCTCGCGCAGCCCGGAGGAGGTGCGCGGCCGGCTGACCAACCTGCGCCGCGGCATCCAGCAGGGCCGCCAGGCGGGGACGCAGCAGCCGGGCTTCGGCGGTCCCGCGTCGCAGCAGCGGCCGGGCTCGAGGGCTTCCCCCGGGACCGTGCCGACCAGCTGGCCGCCGTCGCCTCCGGCCTCACCTCGCTGACCTCGGGTGCCAGCCGCATCTTCGAGGGCGGCGAGGTCAACCAGACCGTCGTGGAGATGGAGCGCGGGTTCCTGTTCCTGATGGCGATCAGCGACGGTTCCGCGCTCGCGGTCCTCGCCTCGCCGGACTCCGACATCGGCCTGGTCGGGTACGAGATGGCCCTGCTGGTCGACCGGGCCGGCGCGGTGCTCACGCCGGCCCTGCGGGCCGAACTCCAGGGCAGCCTGCTGCACTGACGGTCCGGTCCACCCGACCCCCGACTCCTTAGCACCACCCTCACCGTGCCGGGCCCCAACCCGACCCCGGGGTCCGGCACCCCACCCCAGGTCTTCGTCGTACGGTGGCTGACAGCCCGTCAGTCAACGGCCCAGTGGGCTCCGGCCGCGAACGACTGCAGCACAAGGAGGACGCATGACCCCGCCCCCGACACCCGCCGGTGCGTACGGCAACGGGTACGGAAACGGCTACGGCGGCCAGCAGGCCGGTGGGTACGGCGGCCAGCAGTCGGACGGCTACGAGCAGCAGCCGCTGGTCCGCCCGTACGCCATGACCGGCGGACGCACCCGGCCCCGCTACCAGTTGGCCATCGAGGCGCTGATCTCGACCACCGGCACCACCGCCCCGGGCGGGCTGCTCCCCGAGCACGCCCGCATCGTGTCGCTGTGCCGCGAGGTCAAGTCGGTCGCCGAGATCTCCGCGCTGGCGGGCGTCCCGCTCGGGGTCGCCCGCATCCTCGTCGCAGACCTGGCGGAAGCCGGTCTGGTCGCCATCCACCAGCCCGCCGCCGCGGGCGAGTCGGGCGGTACGCCTGACGTCACGCTGCTCGAAAGGGTCCTCAGTGGACTTCGCAAGCTCTAACGCGGCCGCCGCCCCCAGCCGCGCCACCACCTCCGCCAAGATCGTCGTCGC
>NZ_JNWZ01000018.1 GCF_000716545.1 Kitasatospora phosalacinea | reverse complement strand
GGTGAACTCCACGACCCCCAGCCACCACCCGTGATCATCAACCCACAGCCGCGACCGCCCACGCTGGGCCAGGCCGAGCGGCTTCAGGGACTCCCGCGCTGCCGAGGTGATGATCCGGGGAACCGGACTGCGATCTGCCATGACCGGCATTATTGATCCGAAACGCTAAATTTCCGGCGCCTCGGTGATGTAGCGGACATGCGGGCCCTGGAAGTAGCCGCGGACGATGTGCGGCTGCTTTTGACGGCGGCGGAAGAAGCGGCGGACCTCGTCGGCGAGCTGGTCGGCGTTGCGGGCTCGGGAGGCCGGTAGCAGGGTCCGTTTCAGGTCGGCGTTGACCAGCTCGTCCGGGTTGGTCTCGGGCGCGTACGCAGGCGGCAGGTGCAGGGTGATGCGGCCGGGATGGTCGGCGATCCAGGTGCGGACCTTCTTGCCGCGGTGGACGGAGTGCCGGTCGACGACGAGGTGGACCGGGCGGTCGAACTGCCTGTTCAGGCGGTCGAGGAAGTCGCAGAACACCTCGGCCGTGAACGATCCCCGGTAAACGGTGAACCACATCCGGCCCCGCGGGCTGATCGCGGACATCGCGTTGACCGAGAAGCGGTTGCCCGTGCGCCGCATGGTCGGTGCCTGGCCGCGCGGTGCCCAGGTTCGGCCGGACACCTGGTCGGAGCGGACGCCGGTCTGGTCGGCGAACAGCACTTCGGCGCCTTCTTCCCGGGCCTTCGCGCGGATCGTGGGCCACCTCTCCTCGCGCCAGGCGCGGACCGTCTCCGGGTCCTGCTCGATCGCGCGCTTGTCCGGGCGCTGGAACGACAGCCCCCAGCGCTTGAGGTACTTGCCCACGCCCTGCTCGGTCAGTCGCACCCGATACAGCAGGGCGATGAGGTCGCCGACGATCGCGCGGGTCCACAACTGCCCGCCCAGGCCCAGGTCTTCGGGGCGGTGGTCGATCAGGGCCTGCCGGACGCACTGCTGCCGGTCCGGATCGAGCACCTGGTGCTCGCCCACCCGCCGACCGCGGCTCTTGGACACCAACGCCTCCCGGCCGCCGGCCTGCCAGGCGGCCCACCAGTCGGTCACCGACTCCACAGTGACGCCGAGCAGTTCTGCCACCTCGCGCCGATCCCGGCCCGCCCGAAGCGCCGCAACCGCCCGCATCCGCAGAGCTTCCTGAGCCTTCGGCGACAGGCTCCGCGCGTCCCCCACCAGATCCGTCACGCCCGGATCAACGAGCCCGGATCCTTACCGTTTCGGGTCAATAGCAGAAGCCAACGGGGCGGTTGACTTGGCCGTACCCCTGGACGTAGGGGGGCGGGTTGTTGCTCACCTCGAAGGTGTAGACATCATGGAGCGAGTACGACTCGAGATGTCCGCACTTGCCGGCAGGCACTGTATAGGCCCCGGCCCCGGCCCCGGTCTTCGGGCAATAGCCAATACCTGTGGATGGCTCGGTCATGACGGTGGGTTGGTTCCCCGGATGGCCTGCCAGCGGGAGCGCGGTGTAGCTGACGTCAGGAGCTGGACTCCTGCGCCTCGGAGGGTCACGAGCGCGGTGTGGACGGGGTCGAGTTCCTCGACCGAGCGTCCGATGGCCGACCCGCTACAACACCCGCCGCCGCCACTCCGCCAACGGTCACCTCAGCCCCAACGAATACGAACGCCGCCACCACGCGGCTAAGCTCATGCTCGCCGCGTGACGACCAACCGCGTGTCCGTCTTTATGGGCGACGGCCCGTGCTGGTCTGCACCCGCGCCACGGCTTGCCGGCCCGATCCCATCGAGGCAGGGGTGGCGGCGATGCGCGAGCTGGGCGAGGAACACGGCTTCGCGGACGAGGTGGGCGAGGATCCGTCGGTGTTCACCGCAGCGCCGATGATCGGGCTCAGCGCGGTGGTGTTCCTGTCCACCAGCGGCGAGGTGCTCACCACCGCCGGTCGGGGGGCCCTGCGGTACTGGGCGGACGCGGGCGGCGGTGTCACGGGCGCGCGCTCGACGGCCCGTACGGAGCACGCGTGGCCGTACTGCGGGGAGTCGCTCGGTGCGCGCTTCGCGGGCCACCGGCCGGGGCGGGCCGGTGTGGTGGTCGTGGCGGGCACCGCCCATCCGAGCACGGCGCACCTGGGCGACCGTGGGGCGCGGCCGTGTCGTCTGCACGGCGCGGGGCCACCGCGCCTCCTCCTACGACGAAGCCGCTCTCCGCACGCACCTGTTGGGCGGCTTGTCCTGGGTCCTGGGCGGGCGCCGACGGCGTCCGGACGGAATGGGCGTTTCCAGCCCGGGCACCGACCGGGTCGCGGTTGGGCGGCGTCGGCAGGCGGCGGGACGGGCGGGGCTCTCCGGCGGTCGGGTGGGATGCCTGCCGTCGCGACCCGGTCGCCGGAGAGCCTGGTTGGTTGCCCGTCACCTGCCGCCGGGCCTGGCGCCCGCACCACCGGTGCGGGCGCTGTCGCGGCCGGGCGGGTTCAGTGCGCGGTGCAGGTGGGCGTCGGTGCGGTGTTGGGGCCGCCGCGGGTGCCCTGGAAGCCGAAGGACGTGCTGCCTCCCGCGGCCAGGGCCCCGTTGTAGCCCAGGTTGACGGCGGTGACCGACGCTCCGCTCTGGGTGGCCGTGGCGTTCCAGGTGTTGGTGATCTTCTGGTCGCCGCCGTAGGTCCAGGTGACCTTCCAGGAGCCGATCGCGGCGGTGCCGGCCTTGACGGTGACGTTGGCGGTGAAGCCGCTGCCCCAGTCGTTGGTGATGGTGTAGGTCGCGGTGCACCCCTTGTCGCCCGGAACGGCGGTGGTGGTGACGGTGACCGGGGCGGAGGCGCCGGAGGTGTTCCCGGCGGCGTCGCGGGCCTTGACGGTGTAGGTGTAGGCGGTGCCGGCCGCCAGACCGGTGTCGGTGTACGAGGTGCCGGTGGCGCTGGCGACCTTGTCGCCGCTGCGGTAGACGTCGTAGCCGCTGACGCCGGTGTCGTCGCTCGAGGCGGTCCAGGACAGCGTCACGGTGGAGGCCGTCGCGGTGCCGGTCAGGCCGGTGGGCGCGGTGGGCGCGGTGGTGTCGCCGCCCGTGCCCCCGCCGGCGTGCTTGAAGTCGCCGAGTTCGTCGAGGGTGATGACGTACGGGTCGTCGTACACCCGCTTGAGGAAGTCCAGCGAGTTGCTGGCGGTGTCCTGCTCGAAGCCGGCCCAGGCCACGAAGTACGACCAGTCGGCCCGGTAGGCGCGCAGCAGGTCGGGGTCGGGGACGGTGCCGACCTCGGAGAGGGCGGCGACCTTGGTGTCGCCGGTCAGCGCCAGCTCGCGGTCGTAGGTGAGGGCGACCGGGCCGTGGTCGCCGGCCGTGGGGTAGGAGTCGGCGCTGACCATGTCGACCACGTCGTCACCGGGGTACCAGGCCGGGTCCACGGAGTTCCACTGCCAGATCAGGTTGTGGATGCCGTCGACCCCGGTGAGCCGGTCGTGCACCAGCCGGTAGAGGGCCTTGGCCGACTCCGGCCCCTTGGCCCCCCACCAGAACCATCCGCCCTCGGCCTCGTGCAGCGGCCGCCAGATGACCGGCACGCCCGCGTCCTGCAGCCGCTTGAGCTGGACGGAGACGGCGTCGATGTCGCGCAGCAGCAGCTTGTAGTCGTCCGAGGACGGGTCGGCCAGCGCCGCCTGGACGTCGAAGGTGGTGGCGTCGGTGTAGAAGCCGCGCCACCACTCCTTGCCGGGCTGGTCGATCAGGCCGGTGGGGGCGTTCCAGTGCCAGCAGAAGGCGACGATGCCGCCGCGCTCGTCCCAGGCGATGGCGTTGTCGGTGTCGTGGCCGGTGGTTCCGCGCTCCACCCGGCTGGGGGAGTAGTCCATCATGTCCAGGCCCTCGATGGCCGGGGCCTTGCCGGTGTTGGTCTCGATCCACTGCTCGTGCGCGGAGTCCTGCTGGCCGCTGAGGATGTCCTTGCCGTAGTTCGCCGTCAGGTACGTCATCAACGACTTGGCCTCGGGCGTGGCCTGGGGGTCGGTCAGCCCTCCGGTGACGGCGTGGGGCGGGCGGGCCGGGGCCGGGGTGAGGGAGATCGAGTCGATCAGGTACCAGCCCCAGTCGTTGCTGACCGTCACGGTGTTGGTGCCGGCGTTCAGGAGCACGTTGCCGGCCGCGGCGTCCGTCCAGGTGGTGGTGGAGGGAAGCGAAACCTCCCCCACGCCGGCGCCGTTGACCAGCAGGTTCGCCTTCTTGTCGCCGTACGGTCCGGCGTAGCGGACCGACAGGCTGTAGAGGCCGCCGGGGCTGTCGGGCACGGTGACCGTCAGGCTGTCGCTCGACTGGTCGAAGCCCTCGACGTAGCCGGCGCCCTGGAAGCCGACGACCGACGTTGCGACGCTCACGCCGTTCAGCGCGCCGTCCTCGGCCTGGTAGACCTGCGCGGAACCCGCGTCGGCCGCCTGCGCGGCGGCCGGTTGCAGGACCGCGGCCGCCGGTACGGCGAGCAGTCCGGCGACCGCCAACCGCAGGACTTTGCGAAGGGGCGGGGTGTGGGGGGCCAACGTCTTTCTCCTCGTGTGGGTGGGTGAGGAACGACATGACACTTGCCTGGGAGCGCTCCCATGAAGCCAGACGTGGAGGGTGCCGTCAATGGGTCGAACGCGGATTTCGGCGGACCGGCCGGAGCGGGTCGCGGCTTGCGGTCGACGACCGGTCCCCGGCCGTTTCCCACGGACAGGAAGGTGAATGCGCGCGAATAGAGCGTGGGGTCCGCCACCCACGACCGTCGTCCTCCGCCCGCCTCCACCGACCGCTCGACGTGCGCGACCGCAGCACGCCGGTTCCGCCGCAATCCGCCACCGGGACGCATTCGCCAGGAAGCACACCGGGCGTAGCGGTCACTACGGTTTTCCCGCCTGTCCCCCGCCAGCCTCCACGCGGCGGGGCCCTTGGTGAGGGGCTCACCTTGGTCATTCCCACGGCGCAGAGACCAAAAGACCACATGAGGCAGAAGCGAAACGCGACGCAGGCCGGGCGCCGACGGGGAAACGTCGAGGCCCGTACAGGCGGAGAGCAGGTCTCGGAAACCAAAGAACCAGGATCGACCATATCCGAATGCGGAAATCCACGCCGATGAGCCCCGATCCGCCCTCATCGCACGTTTTTCGGTGAATTCGTTGACACCCCTGACGGACGGGCGGCTACATAGGTGACCTGGCAAGACGACGCGACCCCACCGCCGTCACCTGCCGAGGGCCTGAACGGGACAGTCCCACGACCTTCCCCATTCAGCTATGGGAGCGCTCCCAACCTCATGGAGCCGCATACTCCCACGGAAGCCACCGCCGCAGGAGGCATTTCATGTCCGTTCCCCCACCGGGCAGGGGCCTGATGACAGGTGTGACCGTCTCGGCTGAGGCCGTGCTGTCCAGGCCGTGGAGTTGCAGCCGGACGCGCTGGACGACCAGTTGATCGGGCAACTGGTCGACGGGACCCGCGAGCGGGCTGCAGCTCACCGGCGCGGGTGGCCTGCTCCACTGGACAGACCCGAGACGGTGGAGCGGTCGACTCTGTACGACTGGGCGAGCGCCGGGTGCGGCACCCCGAGCCGCAGGTACGCCATGCGCAGGAACCGCTTCGCCGGCGGCTCCTGCGCATGGTCGTGGCAGGACTGGAGCGGTCAGTTGATACGGACGGTCTTCCAGAGTCGGTCGTCGAGGTTGGCGTTGTCCCACTGGACGACGGTTGCCCCGTTGGCGGTGGAGGACTGGGCGACGCCCGCGACGAGGGTGCTGTTCGCGTTCTGGAGTTTGCAGTAGCCACCGCCCGCGTCGACGAGGGTCCACTTCTGGGAGCCGACGCCGGAGGCCGCGTTCTGGACCAGGGCCGCGCCCGCGGCGCTGGAGGAGTCGCGGGCATCCAGGTTGGGGTTGCTGTCGACGTTCTTGACGGTCCAGGCGCCGCCGCCGGAGGGGTGGAAGGTGGAGAGCTGACAGGCGCAGGCCGTGTTCTGCCACTGCTCGATGGCGGCGCCTGCGGTGGTGGAGCCGCCCGGGATGTCGAGGTACGTGCCGCTGTTCTTGTTCACCAGGACGTACTGGCCGGTGTCCAGGGGCGGCAGGGCGGTCTGGGGGAGCTTTCAGCGTCGGCAGTCGCAGGTGGTGGCGCTCCACTGCACGGCGGTGGTGCCGACGGTGGTGGAGGCGCCGGGTATGTCGAGGCGCTTGCCACTGACGCGGTTGGTCATGGTGTAGGTGGCGCCGTCGGAGACGCCTCCACCGAGGTCGACCGTGCTGTAGGTGACCGGGTTGCGGCGGTCGCCGCCGCCGAAGCCCGCGCTGAACACCATCAGGCTGTGGCCGTCGGCCAGGGGCGGCAGACCCCGGCTGTAGCCGCCACCTGCGTTGGAACGCATGCGTGTCCAGGTGTTCGCGGCGCCGTCCCGGGTGTTGACGAACAACTCGTCGCTGCTGAGGGCGGTGGCGACGAGGGTCCCGTTCGGCCCACCGGCGGGCAGCGAAGGCGGGCGCGGAGCAATGGCACTCGGCGATGCTGCCGCACGCGGGCACCGACAGCCGCATCCGGCAGGACGACGCCCGGACCACAGTGGTCCGTCCACACGTCGTCACCCGCGAGACGTCGGGCTCAGGCAGGCTGCCACAGCTCGACCCGGTTGCCCTCGGGATCGGTGACCCAGCCGAATCGACCGACGCCCTCCATCTCCTGGATCTCCTCGGACGCGTCCGCTCCCCTGGCGCGCAGCTGCGCGAGCATCGCTTCCAGGTCGCGGACCCGGAAGTTGAGCATGGTCTGCTGGGAACGGGACCCGAAGTAGTCGGTCCCGGACTCGAACGTCGCGAACACCGTCGGCCCGGCTGCCTGGCGCCACGAGCCGTGCTCATCGACGTCCAGACCCAGGCAGTCGCGGTACCAGGCGTTCAGGGCCTCCGGGTCGGCGGCCCGCACGAAGTATCCACCGATTCCAAGCACACGTTCCATGCCGCCATCCTGCCAGCACGGAGATCAGGCGGGCCAGCACCCGGCACCGCCTGCTCCGCCCGTCTCGATCGCGGGGCAGCCCGTTATCGAGGACCGTGAACACCCGTGTCTTCCAAGGCTGCTGAGCCCCACCTCGACCACTCCCACCTCACCGCGGCCGACTTCCCGGCCTTCGAGCAGCTGCTCGCCGCCCGCCGCGACGGCAATGACCGCTCCCCCGACCGGGAGCTCGTACCCGCCTACACCAGCCGCCTCGGCGGCGCACAGCAGAACTCCTTCGCGGTCTCTCTCCCCCGACCGGCGACCGCGGCACCCGTCTGCCCACCGCGGGGAGGTCAAGGTCCACTTCGACGAGGCCGCCGCACCCCGACGGGCGGGTCTTCCTCCGCTCAGCACGGCCCGACGACTCGCCCGAACACCAGAACCTCTGGGCGGCGAGGCCGCCGGACCCGGTGGAGTTCTCCGTCGGCAGCGACCCCGCCACGATGGCGGCCGAGGTCGCGAAGCACCTCGCTCCCGCCTGCCGGCGGGCCGCCTGGCAGGCACGAACCGCCGCCGTGGAAGACGCCTTCATCTCGGACGACCTGACCGGCGCGCACATCCTCCCGCCGAACACCCGGCACCTCGGGGAAGTCGACGTCTTCGAGTCCGCGGCGGCCGCAACCACACCGCCTGGCGCCACCTCGACGTCCCGGCAGACCAAGGGCCCCACCTCCTCACAGGCATCCGGGCGGTGACCACCGCCGAGGATCACCTCAACCCCGCCACCGGCCCCCGGCTGCGCCAACTTGACGAGGCCGAGACCGCGCTCACCGGCATCCGGGAGATCCGAAACCGGCGGGCAGTCCTCGCGACCGGCACCGCCGGCGCAGGTCGAGGCGGCGACGGTCCGCGCCCAGCACCACAGCATCACCACTGCCGAGCCACGCCCGCCACCTCTCCTCCCCCAGCAGCACCGCGTCGCACCCACCAACTCTCCCGGCCACGGCGGAGGACAATCAACTTCCTTAGCAAGAAGGGAAGTTGGTGAGAGGGCCACAGTACGACCGACCCGACCTTCCGGGTGCGCGAGCAGAGCCGCCGGCCCAGCAGGCCTTCCGGCGGCTCCCCTCCCCGCCCCGCCCCGCCCCGCGACCGGCCATCCCTTGGATGGGGAGGGACAGGAGCATGCTGGCGAACTCCTGGCAGCCGCCGGGGCGGACGACTTCCCGGCCGTGCTTCTCCAGCTCGTGAGCAGCGACTCCGGCGCTGTCAGCCAGCTCCACGAACTCGTGAGCCCGGCTGCGCAGGGTGCGAGGAGAACGGCGTTCGGCGGCACGGAGCCGAGCTGGAGACCTGGGCGGAACGGATCACCGAGATCGGCGAGGAGCCGTATCTCGCCAACGACTTCACCGGTGAACCGGCCAGCCGGAGCGACCGGCCGGCCCCCGACTTCGCCGAAGCCCTGGAGCGCTACCCGGGCGTGCCCACACTGATGGCGCCCGTAAAGTACAGCACCACGGTAAGCACCCACAGAGCGCCCAGGGACAACATGAGGGCGATCTGGGAGAGCCTTTTGACGTGCATTGCCAGAGTGGTCGTGTCCCTGGCCAATAGCAGGGACGCGGCCACTGTCACCGGTATCAGGATCGCCACCACGTCCCCGGCGTTCAGCGGGTGCGGATGCGCGCCGTCCTGTCCAACCACTCCGAAGTCCACCAACAACGCGATCGCGGCAAGGATGCCCATGGTCACCCCACGAGTGGTCCATCGGCGCAGGAACGGCTGGCGCAGACGGCACTCGATCCAGATCCTCCCATCGCGCTTCTCCCGCGCGTCGTAGCGGGCGTAGTGCTCCTCCGACCGGTGCTCGGCGTCCGGGCGGGCGAGTTTCCCCGCCCTTCGCTCGGAAACGGCCCTGGTGGCACTCGGCTTCAGTTCGACGCTGCTGTCGGACACCGAAACGTGGACGTGGTTGGTGGTTGCGTCGTGAAAGGCGAGGTGGGTACTGGCCGTCGGCCAGATCCACTTACGGCTCCGAACCGGGGTGGTCGGGTGCCCAGCCGGGCCGAAGGAGATCTCGCGCCGCTCACCGATCTCGATCATGTACGGCTCGTCCAGCGGGACCTCACACCTGGCCAAAATCTCCCAGCGCGTCCCGTAGAGGTAGTATCGCCGGAGCAATTCCTCCGCTCCGCGGGAACCGTTCAGCGCCTTTCGGTCAATCTCCTGGATCATCTCCGCCAGGTCATTTACTGCCGGCAATAGCTCGCTACCGATCAGGCTGCTGTCGTTCCGGACGAGATTAGGGAGCACCAGAAGGGGATACTCCGAAGAACTCGTGCAGTCGTGGCGTACGTAGCGGTCGACACAGCGCTGGATCGGCTTGGCGGCCCGCTTGAGCCGAAAGAGAAGATCCCTGCCGACCATCCGGGACGCTTCCGGCAGGTACTCGTCGAGGAAGTCGTCGACATGGTCGTAAGCGCACCGGAGGGTTAGACACCGGATGGGATCCCAACGTCGACCCTTGATCAACTCCTTGAGGTTCACCGGGTTGAAGAGGAATATCGCGGCAAGCAATTCTCTGATCCGACTGTCGACAGGATGATCGAGATTCAAGCGGTCTGCCAGCTTCTGGAAATGTCTAGCTTGGAGCTCACTGACGGCCCCCCGCGAGAGGCGGTAGGCCGTCCCCTCCGCCACCTCGATGGTGAAGTTGACCGAGGCCACCTTGGGTATGTCGATGATCGGAATTATCAGCGAGGCACAGTCTTTGCCAGAGGGGACACTGGGAAGGAAACCATTTATCTCCTGGACGCCCCTCATGGGGCGTACCATTATTTCACGTTTTCTCTCCGACCACAATGCGCTGGAGAGGGATATCCGCGCCACTGACCTGGCTCGCCACTCCGGCAAGTTCTCCAGCAGACTGAAGGTCAGCAGGTCGGATTTCTCTGGTTCTTTCCAAGGCAACGGCCATTCAATCGTCTCGTTCATCTCGGGCTCCCGTCCCGGTCATCTATGGCTACACACACTCCGACTCTGCATCTTCTGGCTGTCGACCGCATCCCAGGAAGCGCGGCGGCCCCCGGGGTGCCGCTCCGGGTACCCCGGCTTGCTCAGCACCACAACGGACGAGAGGCCGCCAAGGGCATCTGGCCGCTGCTGATACGCGGCTTCCCGCCTGCGTTTACATTGCCGTTCCGGACCACTCCGCGAGGGCAGTCAGGCGCGGCTTACGGGAAATCCAACACCTGCCGCAACTCGTCGACGACCACCCGGCCGAAATCGGGCCATACACCGGAATCGCCAGTTCGACCCGAGAAATTCTCTTCACCTACAGGGGATTTGTTCAGAGAAATCCGCGCCATGACCGGGCGGGCGCCTCCCCGAAGGTGTTGCTTCCGCGCGTGAGCAGCGATTTCGGCGCAGTCAGCCGCTCCCCCGCCCGGCCCGGGTGCGCGCCTTCCTCGACGGACCCGCTCTCCACCGCACCGCTCCCCTCCACGGCGAAGCTCGGGCGCTCGCACCGGGCGCCATCGGCACGCCGTCGCCCGCTGCAACCGCACCCGGCCGGACGCACCGGGCGGCCCGCTACGGCTCGACGGGGCCCGCCCCGGGTCGGCCCTCCTCGGGGTCCGGCTCCGGGGCGGACGGGCGCCGGTCGGCGGGGAGGTGGCGGGTGAACAGCAGGGAGCCGCCGGCGATCACCGCGCAGACCAGGACGGCGGACTTCAGGCCCTGGATCTGCGCGTCCCGGTAGTGGTCGACCAAGGCGGCGGCCTCCTGCGGGGGCACCTCGGGATGCACGGCGAGGGCGGCGGAGACCTGGTCGGCGGGGACGAACGAGATGCCCGCCTCGACCTGGGTGCCGACCTGCTGGGCGACGGCCGCGCTGACCTGCGGGTCGCCCTCGATCCGGGTGGTGACGGAGGTGGCGAGCGCACCGACCAGGATCGCGCCGATCAGTGCCGTGCCGAGCGAGGAACCGAGGTTCTGCGCGGTGTACTGGAGCCCGCCGGCCTCGCTGCGCTCGGCGGGGCCCACGCTGGACTGCACGGTGTTGCCGAGCTGCGAGGCGAGCATGCCCAGGCCGAGGCCGAGCAGGGCCATCGCCCCAGCGAACGAGGCGCCCGCCAGGTCCGGCCGGATCGCGGTGATCAGCCACAGGGTGGCGGCGAGCAGCACCAGCAGTCCGGCCCGGACGATGGTCCGGGGCGAGGCCAGGCGCAGCAGCAGCGAGCCGCTCATCGAGGCGGCCAGCATGGTCACCGAGACCGGGAGCAGGCGCAGCCCGGTCTCGAAGGCGTTCAGCCCCTGGACGACCTGGAGGTAGAGCGGGACGACGAAGAACAACCCGAGCAGGACGGTGTTCTGGTTGAACAGCGCGATCAGTCCGGCGCGCAGCGGCCGGTTCGCGAACAGGCCGAGCGAGACCAGCGGGCTCGCGCCACGGCGCTCCAGGCGGCGCTCGTGGGCGCAGAAGGCGTACAGCACGGCGGCGCCGAGGCCGACGGCGAACAGGGTCGGGGCGAAGCCGAGGACGGTGAACGGCGGGTTGCGGGGTTCGATCCAGCCCCAGGTGCCGCTCTGCAGCACGGCCAGGACCACCAGGGCCAGACCGACGGCGGAGAGCACGGCACCGGGGACGTCGAGCCGGGGCCGGTCGGTGGAGGCCGGTTGCGCGGGGATCCAGCGCATCAGCAGCAGGATCGCGACGACCAGCACCACCTCGCCGGCGAAGACCAGCCGCCAGGTCAGGTAGGTGGTGACCCAGCCGCCGAGCAGCGGCCCCACCGCGATGCCGGCGCCCGCCAGTCCGCCGACGACGCCGTAGGCGACCGCCCGTTCGCGCCCCCGGTAGGTGCCGGCCACCAGGGCGGCCAGGGCGGGCAGCACCAGGGCTGCGCCCAGGCCCTCGACCACCGACCAGCCGAGGGCGAGCACGCCGACGGTGGGGGCGACGGCGGTCAGCCCGGAGCCGACGCCGTAGACGACCAGGCCGACCGCGAAGACGCGGCGGCGGCCGAACATGTCGCCGATCTTGCCGCCGGTCAGCATGAAGGCCGCCATCACCAGGGTGTAGAGGGTGATGACGGCCTGGATGGTGGTGACCTCGGTGTCGAAGTCCTCGACGAGCTGGCTGATCGACACGTTCATCACCGAGGCGTCGAGCACCATCAGGAACTGCGCGGTGCCGAGGACGACCAGCGGTTTCCAGGTGTTCGCCTTGTTCATCTCCGTCTCCCGGTCTCCGGCCCGGCGGGTGCCAGCCGATTCTCAGAGGATTCTCAGAGGATTCCGAGCTTGGCGGGCGGGCTGACTCCCCGTCAGAATTGTCGGCGCTCCATCAAACCTGGCGGCGTTCCCCTCTCGGTCGCCGGAAGCTCCCCGCATCTGCCCGAAGGTTCCGTCCCCACACGAGGAGTCGTCATGTCCGAAGACCTTTCCCGGCTCGCCGAGCGCGCCCGTCCCACCGTGCTCGGCCTGGCCCGCATCGCCGTGGCGTTGCTGTTCGCCTGCCACGGGGCGGCCAGCCTGTTCGGCGTCCTGGGCGGCGCCCACGGCAAGGCACCGCAGGTCGGCGAGTGGCCGGACTGGTGGGCGGCGCTGATCCAGCTGGCAGGCGGCGTCCTGGTACTGGTCGGGCTGGCCGTCCGCCCGGCGGCGCTGGTGTGCTCGGGGTCGATGGCGTACGCGTACTTCAGCGTGCACCAGGAGCACGCGCTGTGGCCGATCCAGAACGGCGGCGAGCCGGCCGCGATGTTCTGCTGGACGTTCCTGCTGATCGCCGCGGCCGGTCCGGGCGGCCTCACGCTGAGCGGCCTGCTGCGCCGGCCGCGGCGGGTGGCACAGCCGTCCGTCGCCTGACCGCGCGACGGCGCCGGGGCCGTCACGTCAGGCCCCGCTGCCGGTGAGCGTCGGCGAGCGCCGCGCCCCAGGCTTCCGCCCGGCCCGTCTCGCCCTCGCGCAGCGGCCCGTCGGTGTCCTCCACCAGGAAGCCGGCGGGCTCGGCCGCGAGGTCCCAGTGGTGCTTGGTGAGGCGGGCGGCGATGCCGTCGGCCGCCGCGCCGGCGTGCTTCACCTCGGCGCGGGTGTCGAACGCGGCGGCGCGGGCACCCGGGCCGCCGTCGGGCAGCGTGCGGAGCCAGGACCGCAGGCCGGGGCCGTGCTCCGGTGCGCCCGCCTTGGCGGCCAGGGTGCGGCTGAGACCGGTGGACATCCCCCGCATGTGGGTGGGGCCGCCGACCACCAGCAGGTCGACGTCCTCGACGGTCCCGGCCTCGGCGACCGGCAGGCACCGCACCTCGGCGCCCGGGTCGGCCCGCCGGACACCGGCGGCGATCGCGGCGGCGACCTGTCCGGTGTTGCCGTACGAACTCTCGTAGACGATCAAGGCACGCACCGCCCGTTCACCTCTCCCTGTTCAGCGGTTCGTCGGCCCGGGGACCGGCGGGGACGGTGACCACGGGGCAGGGCGCGCCGCGGATCAGGCCGTGCGGGACGGTGCCCAGCCGCATCCCGGTGAGGCCGCCGCGGCCGTGGCGGCCGACCACGACGGCCAGGGCGTGGGCGGAGACCCGGACCAGCTCCTCCACCGGGTCGCCCGGGACGACCTCGTGGGTGAGGTCGAGGTCGGGTTCGTCGGCGACGCAGCCCGCGGTGGACTCGAACAGCCGCCGCCGGACCTCCGCCTCGTCCTCCAGGGGCTCGAACGGCCGCACGGGGGTGCGCCGGACCCACACGGCGCGCAGGGCCGCCCCCCGGCGGGCGGCCAGGTCGGCGGCGAAGCGCACCGCGGGCCCGCAGGCCGGGGAGCCGTCGACGCCGACCACGACGTACGGCGGTTGGAGGGTGGTGTGCTCGGGCTCCCGCACCACCGCGACCGGGCAGTGCGCCTGGGCGCTGACGGGCACGGTCACGGAGTAGCGGCTCAGCACCTCCTCCAGGCGGCCCAGGCGGCGCGAGCCGAGCACCACCAGCGCGGCCCGTTCGGACTCCGCGCACAGCACCGGGGCCGGGGGCCCGTCGCGCAGGACCGGCCGCAGGCGCAGCCCCGGGTGGCGTTCGGCGGCGACGCCCTCGGCCTTCTCCAACGCGGCGCCCCCGGCCTCGCGCAGGGACTGGAGGTATCCGGGGCCGTCGCCGCGTCGGTCGCGGGGCTCGTCGGGGACGGCGTGCACCAGCCGCAGCGGCAGTCCGCGCCGTTCGGCCTCGTCGGCGGCCCAGTCGACGACCATCGGGCTGACCTGCCGGGCGTCGACGCCCAGCACGATCGGGCGGGGTTCGGTGGGCGATGTCATGGCTCCTCCACCGCTGTGGCGGCCGCTGTCCGGTGAAGGCCGGATCACTTCCACGCTAGGCGCGGCTCCCGGAACGGGCGAGGGCCGACCGGCCCCTGCCTGCGGGCCACCGGGCCTGCCGTTGGTCAGAGCGTGGGGGGTGTGGCTCTCGCCGGGCCCCACCCGGGCGGCCGTGCCGCGCAGGCGCACCGCGACGGGCTCATGGTGGTCCGGACCGAGGGCGACCGTGACGTTCTTCCGGTCGACGGTGACCCGCGCCCCCAGTGGCCCCGGTAGCGCAACTCCATGGCGAGGCTCCCGAGCGCGGAGGGCAGCCGGGGGTCCAGCCACAGGGCGTCCTAGCGCGGTTCCGGGCCGGTGTAGCCGCGTTGCGGCAGGCCGGCCGCGCCGGCCATCGCTCCGAGGCGGACGCCCTCGTGGGTGGTTCCGCCCCGCGAGTCGCGCGGGTCGGCCGGGCGGCGGGCAGAATCGGAGGTGACCGCACCGGACGTTCCCGGGAGCCGACATGGACGAGACCCAGTCCGGCGGGGCCGGGCAGCGCGTGACGGTGTTCCTGCTCGACGACCACGAGGTGGTCCGCCGCGGGGTGAGGGACCTGTTGGAGGCCGAACCCGACATCGAGGTGGTCGGCGAGGCGGACAGCTGCGCGCAGGCGCTGGCGCGCGTCCCGGCGCTCCGGCCGCGGGTGGCGTTGCTGGACGTGCGGCTGCCGGACGGCGACGGCGTGACGGTCTGCCGGGAGCTGCGGGACCGGATGCCGGAGCTGGCCTGCCTGATGCTGACGTCGTTCGACGACGACGACGCCCTGCTGGACTCGATCATGGCGGGGGCCGCCGGCTACGTGCTCAAGCAGGTCAAGGGCGCGGACCTGGTCGCCGCGGTGCGCACGGTGGCCACCGGACAGTCGATGCTCGACCCGGTCACCACCCGCAAGCTGATGGAGAGCCTGCGCCACCACGAGGAGAGCGGCGCGGAGGCGGCGCTCTCCCGGCTGACCCCGCGCGAGCGGGAGATCCTGGCGCTGATCGGCGAGGGGAGGACCAACCGGGAGATCGGCCACGAGCTGTACCTGTCGGAGAAGACCGTCAAGAACCACATCTCCCGGATGCTCGGCAAGCTGGGTGTGGAGCGCCGTCTCCAGGCCGCGGTGCTGGCCGCGCACGCCGAGGACGAGCACCGCCCGGCGCGGCCGCACTGAACCCGACCGGCGGGCCGGACGGGACCGTCCGGCCCATGCGCCGTACCGCTCCCCCGCCGCACCGTGGGAGGTGAAGGGCGCCGAACCGGCGCCCACCGGCCCCGGGAGGCCGTGATGATGTACTGGCACGATCACGAGGGGATGAACGGGTGGGGCGTCGGCCTGATGGCGCTGATCACCCTGCTGGTGCTGGGCCTGCTGGTCGCCGCGGCGGTCGTGCTCCTCCGTTACCTGGGGCACTCGGGCGGGCAGCACCCGGCGCAGCGGCGGCCGGAACCGGAGCAGGTGCTCGCCGACCGTCTGGCCCGCGGCGAGATCGACCCCGACGAGTACCGGCAACGGTTGGACGCCCTGCGCGGTACGACCGGCAAGGGCGGAGCGGGGTGGGCACCATGACCGCCCCGGTGCTGGACGCCCCCGCTCTGGAGACGCTGGTCTCCGCCGCGGTCGCGGCGCCGTCCGTCCACAACACCCAACCGTGGCGCTTCCGTCTGGTGCCCGAGACCTCCGTGCTGGAGGTGCGGGCCGCCGCCGAACGCGCCCTGCCGGCCACCGATCCGCAGGGCCGGGCACTGCACGTCTCGGTGGGCGCGGCGGTGCTCAACCTGCGCACCGCCGCCCGCCACCTCGGCTGGGCCCCCGGGGTGCGGCTGCGGCCCGACCCGGCGGAGCCCGGACTGCTGGCCGGGGTACGGCTCGACGAGGCCGCGCCCTGTCGCCTCCCCGCCGTCGACGCGCTGTACGACGCGATCTGGCGGCGGCACTCGGCCCGCTCGCCGTTCACCGGCCCGCCGGTGCCCGAGGGCGTGCTCGACGGGTTCGCGGACGCGGCCCGGGCCGAGGGCGCGGAGCTGCTGCTGCCCGACGGGGAGGAGACCGCGCGGCTGCTGCGGCTGACCGCCGAGGCCGAGCGCCGCAACACCGTCGACCCCGCCCATCGGGCCGAGAGCCGCCGCTGGGTCCAGGGGCCCGACGCGCGGCCCGACGGCATCCCGGCCGCCGCGCTGGGCCCGCAGGACGCGGGCGGACGCCTGCCGATGCGGGACTTCGGCGCGCTCGCCCCGGAGCGGCACCTCGCGCCGGTGCCGTTCGAGGCGCACCCGCGGATCGCCGTCCTGCTGACCCGCGGCGACGGGCCGGAGGACTGGCTGCGGGCCGGACTCGCGCTGGAGCACGTGCTGCTGGCGGCGACGGTGCACGGCGTGCGGGTCTCGCTGCTGCACCAGGCGATGGAGTGGCGGTTCCTGCGGTGGGAGGCCAGGGACGTCCGGCACGGGCCCGCGTTCGCGCAGATGCTGGTCCGGTTCGGCTACGGCCCGGAAGGCGCGCCGACCCCGCGGCTGCCGGTCGCCGAGGTGATCGACGGCTGACGGGCCGCCGGACCGGTGCCCCGGCGGCCCGGGCGTCCGCCGGGCGGTCAGTCGTCGGGCAGCGGGACCTTCCAGACCAGTTCGGTGCCGCCGGTGGGGCGGGCCTGCGCGCGGAACCCGCCGCCGAGCGCGGCGGCCCGCTCGGCCAGGTTCGCCAGGCCGCTGCGCCGGCCCCCCTCGGACAGGCCCACGCCGTCGTCGGTCACGGTGACCGTCAGGTGCCCCTCGCCCGTCTCGACCGCCACCTCGACGGTGTTCGCCTTGGCGTGCTTGGCCGCGTTGGACAGCGCCTCCTGGAGGACGGCGGCGGCCTCGTCGGCGACCTGTTCGGGCACGCCCACGTCGAGCAGGCCGGTCATGCGCAGGGCGGGGGCGAAGCCCAGCAGGGCGGTGGCCCGTTCGAGGGCCGTCGCCACGGCGGCGCGCAGGCCGTGGGCGGCCGGTCCGGCGTCGCGGGTCCGCAGTCCGAAGATGGTGGCGCGGATGGTCCTGGCGGTCTCGTCGAGTTCGTCGATGGCCCGCAGCACCCGTTCCCGGGCCTCGGGGTGGTCGATGAACCGGGTGGCGCCCTGCAGGGTCATGCCGACGGCGAACAGCCGCTGGATGGCCAGGTCGTGCAGGTCGCGGGCGATCCGGTCGCGTTCCTGCAGCAGGGCGACCTGTTCGGAGTCGCGGCGGCGCTCGGCGAGTTCCATGGCGAGGGCGGCCTGTCCGGCGAAGGCGGTCAGCGGCGTGGACTCGTCCGGTTCGAAGAGCGGCGATCCGGCCGTCCGGGCCAGCATCAGCACGCCGCGCACGCCCAGGTCGGCGGCGCCGATGGGCACCGCGACGGCCGGGCCCAGACCTTCCCAGCGGGGCGGCCCAGCGGTGATCCGCGGATCGTGGTGGACGTCGGTGCTGGTGATCAGGGTGCCGGTGCAGGCGGCCGCACCCATGAAGGTGCCCTCCAGCGGGAGCACCAGCCCGTGGTGCTCCCGGGCGCCGTGGCCGAGGGCGATCCGCACCTCCAGCTCGCTGCTGCCGGGCAGCGGCAGAGCGACCACCGCCAGGTCGGCGCGGGCGATCGCGGCGGCGCGGGCCACCAGCAGGTCGAGGACCTCCTGCTCGGCGCTGCCGGACAGCAGGCTGTTGGTGACGGCCGCCCCGGCGGCGAGCCACTGCTCGCGCAGCCGGGCCCGGGCGTACAGCCGGGCGTTCTCGATGGCCACGCCGGCCGCGACGGCGAGCGTCTCCAGCACGGATTCGTCCGCGGCGTCGAACTCGTCCGCGCCGCGCTTCTCGGTCAGGTAGAGGTTGCCGAACACCTTGCCGCGGATGCGGATCGGCACGCCCAGGAAGCTGCCCATCGGCGGGTGGTTCGGCGGGAAGCCGTAGGAGGCGGGGTGGTCGGCGAGCCGGGGCAGGCGCAGCGGCTCGGGGTAGCGGATCAGTTCGCCGAGGATGCCGTGGCCCGAAGGCAGCGGACCGATCCGGCGGGCCCGCTCCTCGGTGAGGCCGACCGGGACGAACTGCGACAGCTTGCGGTCCTCGCCGATCACGCCGAGCGCCCCGTACTCGGCGTCGACCAGGGTCACCGCGGCCTCGACGATGTGCCGCAGCACCTGGGTCAGGTCCAGGTCGCGACCGACCTCCAGGACGGCCTCCAGCAGGCTGTGCACCCGGTCCCGGGTATCGCGCGCAGCGTCGAGCTGGCTCTGCAGCTCGTCCAGCAGGTCGTCGAGCTTGAGCTGCGGCAACGGGGTCGGGCTCTCCTCTGCGCTGCTCACCGTTGGTCCTCCGGGCTCGGTGACGGCGTCTTCCAGCGTAGGCGCGCCGTCCGGGGGCCGCCGTCCGGTGGGGCCGGTCGGCCCCGCACCGGATCCCGGCAGGCCCGTGGCCGGTGTCCGGACCGCTGTGAGGCTGGAGGTGGAAGCGCCTGCGATCGGCACGAGGATGTGAGAGCGATGCCGGCACTGACCCACCACGGGCCCGGCGGCCGCACCTGGGGCGAGGTCCCGTTCCCGGCGCTGCGCGACCCGGAGGACGCGATCGTCCGGGTGGACGCCGTCACCATCTGCGGCACCGACCTGCACATCCTGAAGGGCGGCGTCCCCGAGGTCGCCGAGGGCCGGGTGCCGGGCCACGACACCGACGGCGCGGTGCGCGTGCCGGGCCCCGACGGGCTGGGCGCGGACGTGGCGATCGAGGCGGTCGGCGTCCCCGGCGCCTTCGAACTGTGCACCCGGGTGGTGCGCCCCGGCGGGCGGGCTGCCGACGTCGGCGTGCACGGCAGGCCCGCCGTGCTCCACCTGGAAGACCTGTGGGCCCCTGGAAGACCTGTGGGCCGAGGACGTCACCACCACGGGCCCGGTCGAGACCAGCAGCACCCCGCTGCTGCTCGACCTGCTCACCGCGGAGCGGCTCGACGCGGGCGGACCGGTCATCCACCGGTTCGGCCTCGGTGAGATGCGGGAGGCGTACGGCGTGTTCGCCGGCGGCGGCAGCGGCCGGGGCGAGCACGGCGAAGACGCCCGCTCCGGTCACCGAGCCGGGTCCGATCACCACCGCGTCGAACGCACCCGGGTGCCGTCGCAGTGCTCTCCGCTCGGCCGTGGTGCGGGGTGTTCGTACCTGTCCTCCAGGTGAACCCGCCCGGCCGCCGCCGGCCCCGACTCGGGCCGGAGCTCGCGGCCCGTGGCCCGACGTCCTCCCGGCCGGTCGGGTGCGTGCGGGCACCGCCCGCCGGAGTGTCCGCAGCGGGCGGGGGCGTCAGCTCGGCTGGCTGCGGGTCCAGCGGGGTTCGACCTGCTGCCACTCGGCGTCCCAGCGGGCGTAGCGGCGCCGGTCGAGGACGCACAGCGTGCCCTTCCAGGCGAGCACGCTGACCAGGGGCAGGGCCGTGGCAGTGACCAGGGCCCTGGTCCAGGCCGCCGCGGCGGCCTGGCCGGCGGTGGCGGGCGCGTGGGCGACCTCGCCGTTCGCGTCCAGCCAGATCCGCACCGGGGCACCGACGCCCTGACCGGTCTCCACCTCGACGACGGCCTTGTGGACGGTGCCGCCGTCGTTCCAGGTGACGGTGGCCGGCACGGTGCGGGTGGCGAGTCCGGCGGAGACCTCCTCGGCGAGCCGCGCCGTCACCGGGTGCCGGGTGGCGGCCTGGGCCTGGGCCGCCCGGGTCTGGGCGTGGTAGGTCCCCAGGCCGGCGACGAGTGCCACCGGGAGGCCGGCGAGCGCGAGGGCCAGCAGGAGGCGGGACAGCCACCACTGGACGCGGTCGCTGCCACGCCTGAGCGGGTTCTCCCGCTGCCTCGGTCGCGTGCGCATGACGTCCGCCTCCTCAGCCGGCCGGGCTCCCCCGTGTCCTCCTCTCCAGCCTCCCGGCGACCCGCGCGGCGCTGCTTGGTCCGAACGGCCCTTTCCGTACGGAGACCGGGCCCGGTCGGGCCCGTCGGCCGTCGTGGGCGGGTGCGGGAGAACGGGGTGGGCGGGCGATGGACCACGCAGCAGCGCCCGGCACGGAGACGGAGGATCGGTGGTGAACCCCTCCGGACCGGTGGGAACGACGGGCACCGGGCCGGAGGGTGGCTGACTTCGCCGCGCTCGCGCACCCGCCCCTCGCCGGGCGTAGCCGGCTGCGCCGGTGGGGCGGGTCTTGACGCCACGTTGGCGGGCCTGCGGGGCCGTCACGGTTCGAAGTGGTAGCCGGTGCCGGGCTCGGTGATCAGGTGGCGGGGGCGGGTGGACCCGCAGGTAGTTGCCGTGGCCCTCCGCGTCCGGGCCCCGGACCTCGCGCAGCATCTGCCTGCCGGGCACCAGGCGGCCCGGGCCGGCCGGCAGCAGCCGCGTGACCTTCCACTCGGTGGAGGTGAGCCGCACCGGTCCGCTCGGGCCGGTGACGACGGCGGCGGGGAGGTCGACGGTGTGGGCGCAGCGTGGCGACGGGCGTGCAGGTCGATCTCCAGTGCGCGCAGCAGCTGCGGTTCGTCGTCCACGCCCAAGATCCGCGTCACTCTCCCGGCCCTCCGTTCTCGCCCTCGGTCAGATCGTCCACGGCCGGGCCGTCCACGCTCAGTTCGGCGGCGGGCAGGGTGAGCAGCATCGTGGTGCCGCCGCCCGGGGTGTCCTCGACCTCCAGGGAGCCGCCCATCGCTTCGGCGAGGCCGCGGGAGAGGGCGAGGCCGAGGCCGACGCCGGTGGTGTTGTCGGTGTCGCCGAGGCGCTGGAAGGGCAGGAAGACCCGGTCGCGGTCGTCCGGCGGGATGCCGGGGCCGCGGTCGATCACCCGGATCTCGACCCGGTCGAGGTGGTGGCTGGCGGCGACCAGGACGGGCGCGCCGGGCGCGTTGTACCGGAGCGCGTTGGTGATGACGTTGGCCAGCACCCGCTCCAGCAGGGGCAGGTCGGCGAGCACGGGCGGCGCGGTGTCGAGGTCGAGCGGCTGGACGGGCGCGTGGGCGTCGAGCAGGGAGTCGAGGACGCGGGGCAGCACCTCGTCCAGGTGGGCGGGTTCGAGGTGCAGGGTGAGGACGCCGGCCTGCAGGCGGCTCATGTCGAGCAGGTTGTCGACCAGGCGGGTCAGCTTGGCCAGCGATTCGTCGGCGGTGGCGAGGAGTTCGGCCTGGTCCTCGGGCGAGAACTCGACGTCGGGGCTGCGCAGCGAGCCGACGGAGGCGAGGGCGGCGGCGAGCGGGGTGCGCAGGTCGTGGCTGACCGCGGCGAGGAGCGCGGTGCGCATCCGGTCCGCGGCCTTGATCGGCTCGACCTCGGCGGCGGCGGTGGCGAGTCGGTCGCGTTCCAGGGCGGCGGCGATGTGGGCGGCGAAGGCGGTGAGCACGCGCTGGTCGGCGGCGGGCAGGCGGCGCCCGGCCAGGACCAGCAACGCGCCTGGGCCGACCGGCAGTTCGGTGACCGTGCGGTCCGGGGCCGGGGCGCCCTCGGCGTCGCTGCGGCCCAGTGCCTCACCACTCACGCGGTCGAGCAGGGCGACCGAGTCCAGTGCGAAGGCGGTGCGGGTCTTGTCCAGCAGTGCGGGCAGCGCGTCCGCGCCCCGCAGGACGCTTCCGGCCAGCGTGGACAGCGTCTCGGCCTCGGCCGTCGCGCGGGCGGCCCGTCGGGTGAGCCGGGCGGCGTGGTCGACCACCGTGGAGACCGTCAGCGCGACCACCGCGAACACCAGCAGCGCGATGACGTTGTTGGGTTCACCGATGGTGAAGGTGTGGACCGGGGGGATGAAGGAGTAGTTGAGCAGGAGCGAGGCGACCAGCGACGCCAGCAGGGCGGAGGTCGCGCCCCCGAGCAGCGCCACACCCACGACGCCGAGTTGGAAGACGAGCGCGTCCGTGGTCAGGTTGACCTGGCTGTGGAACTGCGAGAGCACCGCCGTCAGGACCGCGGGCACCACGAGGCCGGCGAGGATTCCCACGACGGTGCGCCGCCGGGAGTGGCGGCGGCCGAGGGAGGGGAGCCGGCCGCGGCCGGTGAACTCGTGGGTGACCATGTGGACGTCGATGTCCTCGGAGCCGTCCACGGTGGTCTGGCCGGTGCCGGGTCCGGTCAGGAAGCGGTTCAGCCGCCCGCGGCGGCTCGTGCCCAGGACCAGCTGGGTGGCGTGGTGCGCCCGGGCGAAGGCCAGCAGCGCGGTCGGGACGTCGTCGCCGACCACCACGTGGTAGCTGCCGCCGAGGTTCTCGACCAGTTGCCGCTGTCGGGCGAGGGTGCCCGGGGAGGCGCCCGCGAGGCCGTCGCTGCGGCTGATGTGCACGGCGAGCAGTTCGCCGCCGACGGTGCGGTCGGCGATGCGGGCGGCGCGCCGGATCAGCGTCTCGCCTTCGGGACCGCCGGTGAGGGCGACGACGACGCGTTCGCGGGTCTCCCAGACGCGGTCGATGTCGTGGCTGGCGCGGTAGTCGCGCAGGCCCTCGTCGACCCGTCCGGCCACCCACAGCAGGGCGAGCTCCCGAAGGGCCGTCAGGTTGCCGACCCGGAAGTAGTTGGAGAGCGCGGCGTCCACCTTCTCCGCCTGGTAGACGTTGCCGTGGGCGAGGCGGCGGCGCAGTGCCTGCGGGGCCATGTCCACCAGTTCGATCTGGTCCGCGCGGCGGACGACCTCGTCGGGGACGGTCTCGCGCTGCGGGATGCCGGTGATCTTCTGGACGACGTCGTTGAGCGACTCGAGGTGCTGGACGTTGACGGTGGTGACCACGTCGATGCCCGCGGCGAGGAGTTCCTCGATGTCCTGCCAGCGCTTGGCGTTGCGGCCGCCGGGGATGTTGGTGTGCGCGAGCTCGTCCACCAGGGCGACCTGCGGGCGGCGGGCGAGGATCGCGTCGAGGTCCATCTCCTGGAAGTCGCCGCCCCGGTAGGTCCGGGTCAGGCGCGGTACCGTCTCCAAGCCCTGGAGCATGCTCTCGGTGTGCTGGCGGCCGTGGCACTCGATGAAACCGACCACCACGTCCGCACCCCGGTCCCGTCTGCGGCGGGCCTCGTCGAGCATCCGGTAGGTCTTGCCGACGCCGGGGGCCGAACCGAGGTAGACCCTCAACTGCCCCCGGCGCGCGGTGGTGCCGGGGGTGAGGTCACGGGACATGGGCGCTGCTCTTTCCGTGCGAAGGCGGCCGGGGAGGGGGCTGTCAGCGACAGCGACTGCGCGGATTGAGTCGTTCCGCCGGGCGGAGGCCGGCTGTGGGCCGAACGCGGCAGGCCGACCCGGGCGCGGGATCCACGTCCCTCGCCCGGGTCGGCCTGTCATCGGCCGGTCGTCCGAGGCATCGCCTCGACTCCGCCGAACACCGTCACTTCTGCTCGCTGATCGCCTTGTTCAGCAGGACGACGTTGACGCCGTCCTCGCCGAGGAAGCCGAGCGAGCGGCCCTCGGTGCACGTGTCGATCAGGCGGTTCAGCGCGTCGGTGGACAGGCCGCGGGCCTGGGCGACCCGGTCCACCTGTTCCTTGGCGTAGGCGACGGAGATGTGCGGGTCGAGGCCGGAGCCGGAGGAGGTGACCGCGTCCGGCGGGACGCTGACCGGATCGACGCCGTCGAAGGCGGCGATCGCGGCGCGGCGGTCCTCGATCGCCTGGGTCATCTTCTCGTCGTTCGGGCCCAGGTTGGAGGCGCCGGACGCCTTCGGGTCGTAACCGCCGGCGGAGAAGCGCGGCTGGAAGAACTTCGGGTCCGGCTGGGCCTGTTCGTCGGCGTCGCCGGGGTCCTTCTTCGGGAGGTTGTAGTTCTGGCCGAGCAGGCTGGAGCCGATCTCCTTGCCGTCGGACGTCACGATCGAGCCGTTGGCCTTGTCGGCGAAGGCGAGTTGGCTGACGCCGGTGACCAGCAGCGGGTAGGCGAGGCCGAGGACGGCGGTCATCACCAGCAGCATCCGCAGCGCGGTGAGGTGGGTGCGCAGAAAGGTGGGCATGGGGTGGCTGGCCTCTCTCAGCTCAGGCCGGGGATGAACCGGACGATCAGGTCGATCGCCTTGATGCCGACGAACGGGACGATCAGGCCGCCGATCCCGTAGACGCCGATGTTCCGGGCGAGTAGGGAACTGGCGTCGGTGGGGCGGTACTTGACGCCGCGCAGGGCGAGCGGGATCAGGCCGACGATGACCAGGGCGTTGAAGACGATCGCCGAGGTGATCGCGGAGGTCGGGCTGTGCAGGCCCATGACGTTCAGGTGCCGCAGGCCCGGATAGACACCGGCGAACATCGCCGGGATGATCGCGAAGTACTTGGCGACGTCGTTGGCGATCGAGAAGGTCGTCAACGCGCCCCGGGTGATCAGGAGTTGCTTGCCGATCTCGACGATCTCGATCAGCTTGGTGGGGTCGGAGTCGAGGTCGACCATGTTGCCGGCCTCCTTGGCCGCCATGGTGCCGGTGTTCATCGCGACGCCGACGTCGGCCTGGGCGAGCGCGGGGGCGTCGTTGGTGCCGTCGCCGGTCATCGCGACCAGCTTGCCGCCGGCCTGCTCCTTCTTGATCAGCGCCATCTTGTCCTCGGGGGTGGCCTCGGCGAGGAAGTCGTCGACGCCCGCCTCCTCCGCGATCGCCCGGGCGGTCAGCGGGTTGTCGCCCGTGATCATCACGGTCCTGATGCCCATCCGCCGCAGCTCCTCGAAGCGTTCGCGCATGCCCTCCTTGACCACGTCCTTCAGGTGGATCACACCCAGGACGCGGGGAGCCTTGGCACCGTCCTTCTCCGCGACGACCAGCGGCGTGCCGCCCGCAGCGGAGATGCCGTCGACCAGCGCCACGACGTCCGAGCCGACAGTGCCGCCGTTGCCGGTGACCCAGTTGGCGACGGAGCCGGCCGCGCCCTTGCGGACCTGGCGGCCGTCCACGTCGACACCCGACATGCGGGTCTGGGCGGCGAACGGCACCCAGGTGGCGTGCGCCAACTCGCCCTGGGCGCGGGCCCGCAGGCCGTACTCGGTCTTGGCGAGGACGACGATCGAACGCCCCTCGGGGGTCTCGTCCGCGAGCGAGGACAGCTGCGCGGCGTCCGCGAGCTCGCCGATCTCCACACCGGTGGCGGGCTGGAACTCGGCGGCCTGCCGGTTGCCGAGGGTGATGGTGCCGGTCTTGTCGAGCAGCAGGGTGTTGACGTCGCCGGCGGCCTCGACGGCCCGGCCGGACATGGCGAGCACGTTGCGCTGCACCAGCCGGTCCATGCCGGCGATGCCGATCGCCGAGAGCAGCGCGCCGATGGTGGTCGGGATCAGCGCCACGATCAGCGCCACCAGCACGATCATCGACTGCGGGGCGCCCGCGTAGGTCGCCATCGGCTGCAGGGTGACCACCGCGACCAGGAACACGATCGTGAGCGAGGCCAGCAGGATGTTCAGCGCGATCTCGTTGGGCGTCTTCTGCCGGGCCGCGCCCTCCACCAGCGCGATCATCCGGTCGATGAACGACTTGCCCGGCTCGGAGGCGATCTTCACCACGATCCGGTCGGAGAGCACCTTGGTGCCGCCGGTCACCGCGGAGCGGTCGCCGCCGGACTCGCGGATGACCGGCGCGGACTCGCCTGTGATCGCCGACTCGTCGACGCTGGCCACGCCCTCGACGACGTCGCCGTCACCGGGGATGGTCTGCCCGGCCTCCACGACGACGTGGTCGCCCAGGCGCAGCGCGGTACCGGGCACTTCCTCCTCGGCCTCGCTGACGGGCCAGTTGACGAGGCGTCGGGCGACGGCCTCGGTCTTGGTCTTGCGCAGGGTGTCGGCCTGGGCCTTGCCCCGGCCCTCGGCGACGGCCTCGGCCAGGTTGGCGAAGACCGTGGTGAGCCACAGCCACACGGTGATCGACCAGGCGAACACCGAAGGCGAAGCGATGGCCGAGATCGTGGTGACGACCGAGCCGACCTCGACCACGAACATGACCGGGTTCTTGACCATGGCGCGGGGGTCGAGCTTGCGCACCGCGTCGGGCAGGGACTTGGCGATCAGCTTCGGGTCGAGCAGCCCGGACCGGACTCTGTGCGGCTTGTTGCCCTGCTCGGCCGGTGCGGGGGTGAGGGTGCTGGACATCAGTGGAGACCTTCCGCGATCGGCCCGAGAGCGAGGGCCGGGAAGTAGGTGAGGCCGACGACGATCAGGACGACGCTCGACAACAGGCCGACGAACAGGGGCTTGTGGGTGGGCAGGGTGCCCGCGCTCGCGGGGACCGGCTGCTGCCGGGCGAGCGAACCCGCCAGTGCCAGCACGAACACCATCGGCAGGAACCGGCCGAAGGCCATGCACAGGCCGAGCGCGGTGTCGTACCACGGCGTGTTCACGGTGATGCCGGCGAACGCCGATCCGTTGTTGTTGCTCGCGGAGGTGAAGGCGTACAGCACCTCGGAGAAGCCGTGCGCGCCGGAGTTGAGCATCCCGGCGCGCTCGCCCGGCAGGGCCATCGCGACACCCGTGCCGATGAGTACCAGGGCGGGGGTGGTGAGGATGTAGAGGGAGGCGAACTTCATCTCCCGGCCGCCGAGCTTCTTGCCCAGGTACTCGGGGGTGCGGCCGACCATCAGGCCCGCCACGAAGACGGCGACGATCGCCAGGACCAGCATGCCGTACAGGCCCGAGCCGGTGCCGCCGGGCGCGATCTCACCGAGCATCATGTCGAACATCGTGAGGCCGCCGCCGAACGGCGTGAACGAGTCGTGGAAGGAGTCCACCGCGCCGGTCGAGGTCAACGTCGTGGAGGCCGCGAACAGGCTCGAAGCTGCCACGCCGAAGCGCTGCTCCTTGCCCTCCATCGCCCCGCCGGCCGCGTTCAGCGCGGTGCCCGAGTGGTGCGCCTCGGAGAAGGTGATCAGCGCCGCGGAGGCGACCCAGAACAGGCCCATCACGGCGACGATCGCGTAGCCCTGGCGGTGGTCGCCGACCATCTTGCCGAAGGTGCGCGGCAGCGAGAAGGAGATCACCAGCAGCAGGAAGACCTCCAGCCAGTTGGTGAAGCCGTTCGGGTTCTCGAACGGGTGGGCGGAGTTGGCGTTGAAGAAGCCGCCGCCGTTGGTGCCGAGCTCCTTGATGACCTCCTGCGAGGCCACCGGCCCGCCCGGGATCGACTGGGTGTCGCCGCCGAGGGTGGCGAGGTCGTGGAAGCCGTGGAAGTTCTGGACCACGCCGTTGGCGACCAGCACGAGCGCGAAGACGACCGAGATCGGCAGCAGCAGTCGCAGGACGATGCGGGTGAGGTCGACCCAGAAGTTGCCGACCCGGTCGGTGCGGTTGCGGGCGAAGCCGCGGATCAGCGCCGCGACCACCGCGATGCCGACCGCCGCCGAGACGAAGTTCTGCACCGCCAGCCCGGCCATCTGCACCAGGTGGCCCATCGCGGCTTCGCCGCTGTACGACTGCCAGTTGGTGTTCGTGGTGAACGAGACCGCGGTGTTCCAAGCCTGGTGCGCCTCCGTCTCCGGCACGCCCAGGCTGAGCAGCAGGTGGGTCTGCAGCCGGATCAGCCCGTACAGGAAGAGGATCGACAGGGCGGAGAAGGCCAGCACCGAGCGCAGGTAGACCGGCCAGCGCTGGTCGGCGTCGCCGTCGACGCCGACCACCTTGTAGAGACCGCGCTCGGCTCCGAGGTGCTTCGCGGAGGTGAGCAGGTGGGCGATGTAGTCGCCCAGAGGGCGGTAGCAGAGGGCCAGCGCGCCGACCAGCGCGAGCGCCTGCAGCCACCCGGCGAGAGTGGAGCTCATGTCAGAACTTCTCCGGGTAGATCAGCGCGACGACGAGGTAGCCGACGAGTGCGACGGCGACGATGAGACCTGCGACGTGCTCGGCGCTCACAGCTTCTCGACCCCCTTCGCGATGAGGGCTATGACGGCGAACACGGCGACCGTGACACCGACGAAGACGAGATCGAGCATGGCTATCGCTCCACCAACTGGTCGAAGGGGGCTGTCACCGCCGGAGATCCGGGGAGTCTCCGGGCGGGGCCGGTGAAGTACCGGCGAGAGCAGCGAACCAGCAGGTCAGCGCTGTTCCCGGTTTCCTGACGCCCTCCATACGGATGGACCGCCGGCATTGACGCCGCCTTGACGCCCGCGCCGTTGGGCCGATCCCACCGCAGCGGGCCGGGGCCGGTTCGCCGGTGCCGCGGGTCCCGGCGCTCCGCCGTTTCCCGGCCCGTCCGAGAGGAGGAGGACATGGATCCCGAACGGGTGGTGTCCCGCCGGCCACGGCCTCACCACGCACCGTCCTGCGGCCGCTGGCCACCCCGTTCCCCCCTGTCGGGCGGGGCCGGGGCGGAAGGCCGTGCGGGCGGCCGGCCGGCCGTGTCGGCCGCAAAGGGTCTGTCAAGGAGCCGTAAGAGTCGTATAAAGTCGCTCTCGGTGTGCCGGGAAGCCTGGTCGGCGAGCAAGGGGACAGCCCTCTTGCTCCTCAGCCGATCCGGGGGTTCCCTTCGTGGTGCTCGTCGCCGTGTTCGGGGCCGCGCTGCTCGTCGCGGTCCTGCTGTCGGGCCTGGCCGCCCGCACCGTCCTGTCCACCTCGCTGCTGTTCCTGGCTGCGGGTGCCCTGGTCAGCGACGGGTTCCTGGGCCTGATCCACACCACGCCCGCCAGCCCGATCGTCGCCGTGACCGCGGACCTGGCGCTGTTCACGGTGCTGTTCACCGACGGCATGCACGTCGCCTTCCCCGCCCTGCGCGCCGCCTGGCGCCACCCCGCCCGCGCGCTGGGCCTGGGCATGCCGCTGGCGTTCGCCGGCATGGCGCTCGTGGCGCACGTGCTGGTCGGTCTGGACTGGACGACCTCGCTGCTGGTCGGCGCGGTCCTCGCCCCCACCGACCCGGTGTTCGCCTCCGCGATCGTGGGACGCAAGGAAGTCCCGGCGCGGCTGCGGCAGTTGCTGAACGTCGAGTCCGGGCTGAACGACGGACTGGCGCTGCCGGTGGTGCTGGTGCTGATCGCCGCGGCCGGCCCCACCTCCCCGGACTTCGAGGCGTCGCTGCCCACCATCGGCCTGGAACTCGTCGGGGGCCTGGCCCTGGGCGTGGTGCTGCCGCTGGCCGTCAACGCGCTGGTGCGGGTACCGGGTCTGGGCGCGGAGGCGAGACTGCAGCCGCTGCTGCCGCTGGCCACCGGGGTGATCCTGTACGCGGCCTGCCACCTCACCCACGCCAACCCCTACCTCGCCGCGTTCTCCGCCGGGGCCGTCCTCGCCTCCGTCGCACCCGACTCGAAGGCCGCGTTCGAGCCGCTCGGCGAGGCGCTCGCGGAGCTGTCGAAGTTCGCCGCGCTGCTGGTCTTCGGCGCCCTGCTCACCCCCGCCCTGTTCGGCGGCCTGTCGCTGGGCGGGTACGCGGCGGTGGTGCTGGCGATCGTGCTGATCCGCCCCGCCTCGCTGCTGCTCTCGCTGGTGCGCTCCCGCATCGACCGGCGCGAGCAGCTGGTGGCGGCCTGGTTCGGGCCGAAGGGCTTCGCCTCCGTGGTCTACGGGCTGCTCGTGCTGCAAGCCGGCATCCCGCAGGGCGAGCGGGCCTACACCCTCATCGCGGTGTGCATCGCCGCCTCGATCGTCGTGCACTCCAGCACCGACGTCCCCGTCGCCCGACTCTTCCACCTCGACGAACCCGGGCCGGGAGCGGTCCCGCTCCCGGCCCAGCCCCGCACCCTCACCCCGGAGGCGCCCGATGCGCGCGCGTGACCTCGCCGAACCCTTCCCCACCGTCGGCCTCGACGACCAGGCCCTGGACGCCGCCCGGCTGCTCGCCGAGCACCGCCTGCCCGGCGTGCTGGTCGTCGACGGCCCCGCCACGCCCCGGGCCGTGCTGCCCGCCTCCCAGCTGGTTCGCCTGCTGGTGCCCGGCTACGTCATCGAGGACCCCTCGCTCGCCGCGGTGATCGACGAGGCGCACGCCGACCGGCTCTGCGAGGAGCTGATCGGCGTGCGGGTGCGCGAGTGCCTGCCCAAGGACGCGCCCCCGCCGCCGGTCGCCGACGCCGAGGACACCGCGGTGGAGGTCGCCGCGCTGATGGCCCGCGCCCGCAGCCCGCTGGTCGCCGTCGTGGAGCGGCCCCCCGGCAGCCGAGCAGCCGCCGGGGGGCGGCTGCTCGGCGTGATCACCGCCTCGAACCTGCTGCACCGACTCCTGGGGGACGCGTGAACGACTGGCACGCCTGGGCGGCCCTGGCGGTCTTCGCCGCCGCCTACGTCCTGATCATCACCGAGTGGGTCCACCGCGTCGCCGCCGCCCTCGGCGGCGCCGCCGCGATGCTCGCCCTCGGCGCCACCGACGACGAGGCCGCGTTCTTCTCCACCGACTCCGGCATCGACTGGAACGTCATCTTCCTCCTCGCGGGCATGATGATGATCGTCGGCGTGCTCAAGCGCACCGGCCTGTTCGAGTACCTGGCCATCTGGTCCGTCAAACGCGCCCGCGCCAAGCCCTTCCGCGTCATGGCCATGCTGGTGGTCATCACCGCCGCCGCGTCCGCGCTGCTCGACAACGTCACCACCGTGCTCCTCGTCGCCCCCGTCACCCTGCTGGTCTGCAAACGCCTGGGCCTGAAGGCCGCACCGTTCCTGATCGCCGAGGTCTTCGCCTCCAACATCGGCGGCACCGCCACCCTGGTCGGCGACCCGCCGAACATCATCATCGCCAGCCGCGGCGGCCTGACCTTCAACGACTTCCTCGTCCACCTCGCCCCGCTCGCCATCGTCCTGACCGCCGTCCTGCTGGCGATGTGCCGCTTCCTGTTCCGGGAACACTTCACCTACGACGAGCAGCGCGCCGCCGAGGTGATGGCGCTGAACGAGCGCGAGGCGATCCACGACCGCCGCCTGCTCGCCCAGGGGCTCGCCGTCCTGGCCCTGGTGATCACCGGCTTCGTCCTGCACCCCGTCGTCCACTACGCCCCGTCCGTGGTCGCCCTGCTCGGCGCCGGGGTCCTGGTCGCGGTCTCCAAGGCCGAGGTCAAGGACGTCCTCGCCGAGGTCGAGTGGCCCACCCTCGCCTTCTTCGCCGGCCTGTTCGTCATGGTCGGCGCCCTCATCGAGACCGGCGTCATCGAAACCGTCTCCAAGGCCCTCGCCGACGCCACCGGCGGCAGCCCGCTCGGCGCCGTCATGCTCCTGCTGGCCGCCTCCGCCGTCCTGTCCGGCGTCGTCGACAACATCCCCTACGTCGCCACCATGGCCCCCATCACCGCCGACCTCGCCCACACCGTCGGCCAGCCCTACGGCGCGGTGCTCTGGTGGGCGCTGGCCCTGGGCGCCGACCTCGGCGGCAACGCCACCGCCATCGGCGCCTCCGCCAACGTCGTCGTCCTCGGCATCGCCGAACGCAACCGACAGCCCATCAGCTTCTGGACCTTCACCCGCTACGGCATCCCCGTCACCGCTGTCACCGTCGCCGTCTCGGCTATCTACCTGTGGCTGCGCTACTTCGCCCTCGCCTGACCAAGACCCCGCCCCGCACCCCGCCGAACAGGACGCTCTGTGCCGCCTCCGCCGAGTCGCCGCCCTCGCCGCCGCCTGGACCCTGCCCCCCGGATTCCTCGGCGCCACCCGGGGCGGCGGCCGCGTCGGGATCCGGCGTCCCGAGGACCAGCGCGGCTACCAGCCGAGCGGTTCGGGCTGCCGGTGGGGGGCCGCGGGTTCGGCTCCGGCGTCGGCGAAGGCCCGCAGGGCCTGGACGAGGCCGGTGCGCTGACGGGCCGGCATGGCCTGAACGATGCGGCGGATCTCCTCGCGGCGGCGCTCCGTGGCCCCGACGACGGTGCGGGCGCCCTGTTCGGTGAGGGCGGCGCGCACCTCGCGCCGGTCCTCGGGGCGGGTGTCGCGCACCACCATGCCGGCGGCGGTGAGCCGCTCCAGCATGCGCATCGCGGTGGACGGGTTGACGGCGAGGTGCTCGGCCAGCCGCGAGAGACTCATCGCGCCTCTGGAGTGCAGCAGCACGAGCATGCGGAACTGGGGGAGCGTCAGCGATTCGGCCACCTCGCCGAGCGAGCGCGCCGAGATGGCGACCAGGACGCGGGAGGCGGTCAGGACCGCGGTGACCAGGTCCTCCTCGGCTCCCCCCTGGTTCGGGACGTCGGGTTGTGATGGCGAGTGATCGTCCGGCATGGGTCCTTTCTACATCTTGCGCCCCGGCACGCGGAGCGCGGAGTGCGCTCGGAGTCCGCTCGCGAGCCGCCTTTTCGCGTATCGGGCCTGGCGCACGCGGTATTTCCTTCGCACGGCGCAGAGGTCTCCCCGGCGACGAGGTCGTCCGCCTCGCACGGGTGCTCCACCGGCCGCCGCCTCGCCTGCCGGTTCTATCCGGATCCCGCGCCTGGGGCCGGGTCCGAATCCCTCGGACGTCCGGACGCGGGCCGCTGGGGTCCGGCGGCCAGGGAGCGGTCGATCTCGTTGATGGCCTTGGCCGCTTCGGCCAGACGGGCCTTGGCGGCGGCGACCTCCGCGAGGAGACGGGCGGCGACCTTGTCGGCGTCCTCGTGCTCACCCGGCTCCCCAGGGCCCGTGGGGATGCGTTCCACGCCACCGCTCCTTGCAGTTTCGGCTTCTCCGGACGGCTCCCCGTCGTCGGGCCACGCGGCGCGGGACCTTCGGTTTCCAAGGTGGTCGAGTACGGCCTCGGGGAGGCACGAACGACCGCCCGCAGCCGACTTTATTGCACAGTGCAAAGAATGGACAAGCCCGCACCGACCGGACGCGGCTCCCGGAGCACATCGGCCCGTCGCCCGGCGGGGCGGATCCGCGACGCCGGACTCAAGAGCACCCGAGGGCCCTCCGGTCCTTGCACAGGGCAAAGACGGCACCTGACCGACACGGGGTCAACTGGCCGTCCGCGCAAGCTCCGGACGAGCGGGATCGCGTCCAGCCGCGGCAGCAGTCACCACCAGGCCGCGATCCCGCTGCACCTGGTCCGTTCCGCAGGTACGTCCCATCGGCCCACGCCCTTGCACCGCACGTACACGATGCCGCGCGGTGCGGCCCGGTCGTCCGCGGGCAGCCTCCCGGGACGGCGATGACGCCTCGGCGGGCCAACCGCTCCCCCGGGTCGTCCGGCGCAGGATCATCGGGCACGGGCAGGGCTCTGCCGCCCCGGCGCCTCGACCGCCGAGCCCTCGAACCGAATTCGCTGGGAAACGATCGGTCAGGGATCCGGCCGGAGGCTCCGGGTCAGGTCCGCTTGCGGCTCGCGATCTCGTCGGAGAGCCGCTGCACGTGGGCGGGGTCCGCGTCCCGGGCAAGGGCGACGTAGTGGTCCATGACGGCCGGCCGGTAGCGCACGGGCAACGTCCGCCCCGGGGCGAGTCGGGTGAGTTCGGTGATCGTGAGGTCTTCGTCCGCGACACCTCGGAACGAGACGCCGTCGGCGGTCTCCACGTCGAACATCAGGACCACGCGCGGGCTGCCGTCGCCGCCGACCTCCCGCCAGCCGACGAGAACGCCGAGCGCGAGCGTCCCCGTGCGCAGTTCCGCATTGCGCTTCCGCGCGTCACTGCTCAGGAGCGGGTTCGGGACGACGCCCGGGAAGGCGGGCCCGACGCCGAGCGATTCCCGGCTCAGGTCGGGTCTGAGCTGTGCCACCAGATCGTTGAGCTTCTCACTCGAACCGAACATCCTGCCGAACACTCCGCTGAACACCCTGCCGAACATCCCGCCCCCTCCCTCACGCCGGTGCCGGGATCCCGGCCTGGCGCTTCACCCTCCGCGGATTGTACGGCGCGGCCGTTCCCGGCCTCCGTCGCATCGCCCCGTCCCGATGGGGTCGCCGTCTGCGGTCACGGACGGGCTCGGTCGGTGCACGGGCGGGCCCGGTCGGTGCACGGGCGGGCCCGGACTGGCCGGAGCAGGGCGGCGGTTGGGCCCGGGTGCGGGAGCGTGCGGTGGACGACGGGATCGCGCGGTCCGGCCCGGGTGCGCGGTTCGATCGGGCGGGCACCCGGCCGACCGCCGGCTCGGTGGCCGGTCAGGTCACTCGGCGCAGCACCCGGGCCAGGACACGGGGCGGCTCGCCCAGTGGACGAGGCCGGCGGCGGCCAGGCCGAGGGCGGTGCCGGCGGCGACGTCGCTGGGGTAGTGCGCGCCGGTGTGGACGCGGGCGACGGCGACGGCCGCGGTGGCCGCCCCGGCGGCCGTTCCCCAGGGGAGCGAGTGGCCGACGGTGGTGGCCGAGAACGCGACGGCCGCCGCGGTGTGCCCGGAGGGGAAGGAGGAACTGCCGGGCCGTTCCTCCAGGTCCTCGCGGCGCAGCAGGTGGGCGGGCGGGCGGCGGCGCCGGACGAGTTGCTTGGCGACGCCGTTGGCCAGCAGTTGGGCGGTGAGCATCGCGGCGAGCGCCTGCGCGGCCCAGCGCCGTGAGTGGGCCCGGCCGGTGGCGGCGGCCAGCGCGGCCGTCGCCCACCACAGCGTGCCGTGTTCGGCGGCCTCCTGGGCCCCGACCAGGACGCGGCGCAGCGAGTGGTCCTGCCAGGAGACGGCTTCGCGCAGGCCCGCCGAGTCGATCTTCTCCATCGTGTTCACCCGGGGACGCGTGCCCAGGTCGCCGCGCTTCATGCGAGGCCGGGTGGGGCTGCGGGGCGCCGGGTCTGCCGGTGGTCGGGCCTGCCGGTGGCTCCGGCGGGGTCGTGCTGTCGGCCCGGCATCGCGCCTGACACACGAGGACCGTCCCGTCGGGCCGCGACCCGGTGCGGAGCCCGCCACCGGTAGGCGCATCAGGGGGCGCGTGACCGCGGCCGAGCGCCGCTCGGACGCGTGTGCGCCACCTCAGCAGCCACAGCGGGCCCGCGCAGTGCACTCGCGTCCCGGCTCCCCTTGGACGCGCGACCGGGACGCGCACACGATGGGGATCCTTCCAGGGGCCGGCTCCTGCGGCCCTGCCGCCGGAGGCCGGGCACCCGCTGTTCCAGCCGTCGAGCCCGCCGCTCCACCCGGGGCGGCCCGGCCGATCCCCGCCGTAAGGAGACCCCGCCATGCGCGCCCACGCCCTCGCCGCCGCCGCGAGCGTCCTGACGCTGCTCGCAGCCGCCCTCGCCACCGCCGCACCCGCCCGGGCCGACGGCGACCTCCTGCTGTGCACGGGGTCGGTCACCGTCCACTACGACCCGCCCCTGGGCGCCGTCCCCCGGCAGACCTCGCAGAGCGTCACCGAGAGCCTCGGCACCTCCGGTGGCGGCACCTGCACCGGGCCCTTCACCTCCGGCACCGCCCGGACCGTCTTCGACCAGCAGGTCAGCTGCCTGGTCCAGGGGCTCGGCGACACCCTGGTGCAGAACGTGGTGACCTACCACTGGCAGAACGGGCAGAGCAGCACCATCACCTACCCGGTGACCCTCGTCGAACACGCCGCCGGCCAGGAGGTCGTCACCTCCCTCGGCACCGTCACCGCCGGCTACGGCCTGGGTTCGGCCTCCACCCGCGTCGCCGCCTACCCCAGCCTCGACCTCCTGAGCTGCCTCGGCTCCACCGTCACCCAGCAGTCGGGCCTGCTGACCCTCACCCTCACCTGACGCACCCGTGGCGGGAGGGGGTGCCGGCCTACGAGCTCTCGATCCCCAGGTCGGCCGGTGCGGGGTGGCGGCCGTTCCAGTCGAGGCAGACGACGAGGGCGTCGTCCCGGTCGTCGTCGTCGCGGTGGGCGGCGAGGGCGGTCAGGATCGCCCGGGGCACCTCGGCCGCCGGCAGCAGCCGGGTCTCCTGGATGGCACGGGGCAGCCTCGCCGCGCCGTACGCCTCACCGGAGGCCGAGGCGACGGCGTGCACGCCGTCGCTGACGAAGATCAGCCGGTCGCCGCGCTCCACCCGGATGCGCTGCGCCCGGTACGGGGTGCCGTCGGCCAGGCCGAGCGGCAGCTGCGCCTCGAAGGGCACGTGCCGGACGGCGCCGTCCCGTAGGAGGAGCAGCTGCGGGGAGCCCGCGTCGACGATCTCGACCAGGCCGGTGTCCAGGTGGAACTCCAGCAGCAGCACGGAGACGTACGCCTCGCCCCGGTACTGCCCGTACACGGCCTGGTCGGCCAGCGCCGCCTGGTCGGCGATGTCGACGCCGGCGCGGCGTGCGTTGCGCAGCGCGTTGACGGCGAGGTTGGTGAGCAGCGAGGCGTCGATGCCCTCCCCCATGCCGTTGGTGATGGTCAGGGTGAGCCGGTCCTCGGTGGCGGACCAGTCGAAGTTGTCGCCGCGGATGGCGTAGGCCGGTTCCAGCTGGGCGCCGATGGCGTACTCCTCCCGGGCGCAGGCACGGGCGGGCAGCAGTTGCCACTGCATCTCGGCGGCGAGGGTGAGGCGGTTCTTGCGGCGGGCCTGGAGGTAGAGGTCGGTGTCCCGCTCGGCCACCACGATGTGGTGGCCGAGCATCTCGGCGATCTCGCGGAACTCCTCCTGCCGCTGCGGCGTGAGGTGGACGCCGTCCACGTCGAGGCTCAGGACGCCGAGGCGGTCGCCGCGCACGGTCACCGGCAGATGCAGCACGGCCGGGCCGCCGTCCGGCCCGGTTTCGGCGAAGGGCTGCTGGGAGCCGAAGGCCCGTCCGGGAGCGCTGGTGTGCACCGGGATCGGCCGGGCGGTGTGCGGCAGGTCGGTGACCCGCTGGAGCACGGTCAGGCTGTAGTCGGCGAGCTGCAGTTCGACCCTTGGTACGCCGTACAGCCGGATGAGGACCTCCCGCACCGCGTCCAGCAGTGCGTACGGGGCGGCGGTGCGCAGTGCGCGCTCCACCGCGGACAGGTTCGCGGTCATCTGTGTGCTCCTTCTCCTCTGCGGCGTCGACCGGATCGTGCCGACGGGTTGTCGTGTGCCGGGAGGGGGATGTCAGGATGGACCCATGGCCCTCGTCCCCCCGTTCCCGGACCGCGCCGACGACACGGCGACCGTGTCGTCGGTGGTGGAACTACTGGAAGTGCTCTGGGGCGGCGGGCGCGAGATGGACGCCAGGCCCGTGTCCGTGTCCCAGCTGCGCGTCCTCTACGTGCTGGCGGAGAGTGGCGGCATCAACCTCCGCACGCTCACCGGGGCCCTGGACTCGAGTCCCTCGTCGGTCAGTCGGCTGTGCGACCGCCTGGAGGCGGCCGGGCTGGTGCAGCGCACGGCCAGCACGACCAGCCGCCGGGAGCTGGAGCTCCACCTGACGCCGACCGGGCTGGCCTTCCTGGCCGATCTGCGCAGCGCTCGGGAGCGGGCGCTCGCGGAAGTGCTCGACGACATGTCCCCGGCCGAGCGCGGTGCGCTGCTGACGGGGTTGAACGCCTTCCGGACCGCCGCGGCCCGCCGTGCCGAGGCAGGCGCCGACGTCGTGCCGGTCGCGCGGACGGCCTGAGCCGTCGGGCCCGGCCGCACCGGCTCCGTGCGACGACCCGAAAATCGTTGCCGGACGTGGAATGTTGTCGAAGTGCAAATGTTCCCTCTAGGGTGGAGGGACCGCAACGCGCGGTCCCGGGCATCACTCTGCGTGGCGCCCGGTGAAGGGAGGCCTGTATGGCCGAACAACCGGCACCACCGGAGCAACTGACCGCAGCGGTCACCGTCCATGCGGCCGTCGCTCACCTGCGCCTGTCCGGCGAGCTGGACGTGGACACCGTCCCCGAGCTCGAAACCGCTGTCCGAACGGCCTTCCTGGGCCACCCCCGGATCGTGATCATCGAGGCCTCCGACCTGTCCTTCTGCGACTGCGCCGGCCTCAGCGCGCTCCTGCGCGCCCGTCGGCGCGTCATCGACACCGGCGGCGTCTTCCACCTGGAGAACCCCTCCCCCCGACTCGTCCGCCTGGCGGCCCTCACCGGCACCAGCGCCACCCTGGGCCTGGCGGCTCCGATCGCCCCGCCCCGCCCGGAACCGCGGATCGACGCGCCCTCGATCGGCGCGGGGCGCTGAACTCCCGCCATCCCGCCCCGCCGCACCGGGCGGGGCGGCGCAACCGCGTCCGTCCCCATCGATCCGCTCCTCTCCCGCTGTTCCGGCATCCGGTGCCCCGCCTACCCCGCCTGCGCCGCGGCAGACCACTGACCGGCGGGAACCGCTCCCCGATCGTCCGGATCGCGCGGTCGGGCCCGGCGCTCCGGGCGCGCCTCCGCCCCACGGCCCCCGGAACGCGGGAGGCGGTCTCCGTGCCGAACCCGGACACCGCCGCGGTGCGGGCACCACGGGCCGCAGGGACTCCCCCGCCGCGCCGGCCCGCCCCGGGCCCGTACGGGCCCCTCGCCGTCGGCGCTCCCGCTGCGCCTTCTTCCTCCGGAGGCCGTGACCGTGGCCGGTAAGATGATCCCGAGCGGGCCGGGGTGGAAAGAGAGGCACATGAGGAACTCGCGCGCTGTGCCGACCCTGGACCCCGTCGAAGTGGGCGACCACGTCTGCTGGCTGGTCGGTCCCGACGACGACTTCACCACGACGGCCCGGGCCTTCGCCGCGGACGGCGCCCTCTTCGGTGACAAGGTGTTGCTCATCGGCGCGCCCGACACCCGCTGGTCGCTGGGCGGCGCGCCCCAGGGGCTGGTCCTCGACCCCGTCGCCGAGCGGGTGGGCGGGGCGGCCTGGGACCCGGCGGCGATGCTGGAGACGGTGCGCCGCGAGGCGGACGCCGCGTCCCGCCAGGGGTTCCGCGCGCTGCGGGTACTGGCCCGGATGGACCGCGTGTGGCCCGGCGGGGCGAGCCCGCGGGAGATCGCCCAGCACGAACTGGGACTGGACGGTCTGCTCCTCGCCGGGTCGGCCGTCGTCGTCTGCGCGTACCACCACGTCGGCTTCCACCCCACCGCCCTGGAGCAGGCGGTCGGAGTACATCCGCACCAACTGGGCACACACGCGGAGATGCCGGATTTTCGGATGTACAGCGCAGGAACGGACAGCTGGAGCGTGAGCGGCGTGGTGGACTTCGAGGGCGCCGGGGCGTTCCGCACGGCCCTCGACGAGCTGGTCGCGCGCTGCGCGACCGTGCGACTGCGCTGCGAGGACCTCGAGCTGATGGACGCCGCGGGCATGCGCGCCCTGGTCGACGCGGCCCGGGAGAGCCCCGGCCGCCGGATCGTGATCGAGAACGCGGACGAGACGTTCCGGCGCTGCTGGTCGCTGCTCGGCTACGACGTCCCGCAGATCCCCGTGGAGCTGGCGCCGTGAGCGAGAACAGCACGACGTCCCCGGAAGCCTCCCACCAGGACTCCCCGTTCCGGCACGAGCTGTACCCCTACGAGGGGGACGCGCAGTTCCTCGACGGCGTCATGTCCTTCATCCGCGACGCCCGCGCCGGGAGCGAGTTGGTCCTGGTCGCGGTCGCGGAGCCGAAGGAGCGCATGCTGCGCACCGAGCTGGAGGGGACGGACGCCGCCGGGGGCGTCACGTTCCTCGACACCGCCGCCCTCGGGCGCAACCCCGGTCGGCTGATCCCCGCGTGGCGGGACTGGGTGTCCAAGGCCGCGGAGGGCCACCCGGTCCGCGGCATCAGCGAATCCGCATGGAACGGCCGTTCCCCGGCGGAGAGCACCGAGTTCGGCTACCACGAGTGGCTGCTGAACCTCGCGTTCGCCGAGTCCCCCACCTGGTGGCTGATGTGCCCCTACGACACCGCCGCACTGGAACCCGCCACGCTGGAAGCGGCCCGCCGCTGCCACCCCTTGCTCCTCAGCGACGGCACCCACGGCCCCAACGGCTCCTACGTCCAGGAGCCCTACGCCTTCCCCGAGTTCGCCCCCGCCGCCGACCACCCCCAGGAACTCCCCTACCAGCGGGGGCTGCTCTCGGCGGTGCGCGCCCACATCGCCGCCTGCGCGACCCGGCACGGCCTGGACGGCGCGCGCCTTCGCGAACTGCTGATCGCCGCCTGCGAGATCGCCGGCAACAGCATCAAGCACGGCGGCGGCCGGGGCGTCCTGCGGACGTGGGTGGAGGGCGAGGACCTGATCTGCGAGTTCCACGACTCCGGCCACCTCAAGGACCCGCTGGTCGGCCGGTTCAGGCCCACCGTCGACCAAGTGGGCGGCCGCGGGCTCTGGCTCGTCCACCAGCTCTGCGACCTCGTCCAGATCCGTTCCACCGCGGAGGCCGGCACCACCATCCGGCTGCACACCAGGCTGTTCCCGTGACCGCGGCCCGCCCCCTCCTCCGGTGTCCGCCCCGCCTCCTCGGGGTGCGAGCGGCCACCGGCACCGGGTGGGTCGCGGCGCCTCACGAGTGGCCGGGGGACGGTTCCGGTTCGTGCCGCGGTGTCCGGTCCGGCCGGGCGAGCAGGAGGGGTGCGGTCAGGGCGAGCAGTCCTACGACGGTGAGGGCGGTGCGGGGGCCGGTGGCGTCGGCGAGCAGTCCGGCGAGCGCGGTGAGGGTGGCGACGGACGCCTGCTGGCCGATCGACCAGGCCGTCAGGGTGCGGGCGACGAGGTGCCGGGGGGTGTGTTCGAGGCGGTGGGTGGCGAGTACCGGGGTGTACAGGCTCATGTTGACGATGATCGCGAGTTCGACGGCCATCACGGTGACGAGGCCGGGGGTGCCGGGGCGGACGAGTGCCAGGCCGATCAGCCAGATGCCGCGCAGGGCGCCGACGGTCCGGATGACCCGGGGCCGGCCGTAGCGGGCCACGACCCGGGGGGCCAGTCGGGAGCCGAGGAGTCCGCCGAGGCAGGGGGCGGCGAAGGCGAGGGCGTACTGCCAGGGCGGGAAGCCGAGTTGGCGCAGGAGCAGGACGGCGAGCAGCGGCTCGGTGGCCATGATCAGGCCGGAGACGAGCAGTTGGTCGAGGTAGAGCCGGCGCAGGCCGGGGTGGCCGAGGAGGTGTCGCCAGCCGTCGAGCAGGGCGTCCGCCCGGAGGGGGCCGCGGTCGGGCGGGTGCGGTGCTTGTTCCCGGTCGCGGATCGCGGTGATGCCCAGGGCGGAGAGCAGGTAGCTGAGCGCGTCGGCCAGCACGGTGACCACCGGTCCGAACAGGCCGATCGCCGCTCCGCCCAGCGGTGGGCCGATCGCGATGGAGCTCCAGTTCGTGGATTCGAAGCGGGAGTTGGCCACCAGCAGGTCGTCCGGTCGGACGAGGGCCTTGAGGTAGGCGCCACCGGCCGCGGTGAAGGCGATCTTGGCCGCGGAGGCCACGGCCGAGACCGCGAACAGCTGGACGAGGGCGAGCCGCTCGAAGGCGTAGGCGACGGGGATGGTCGCCATGGCGGCGAACCGGACCAGGTCCATCGTGATCATGACCGGGCGCTTGCGCCGGAACTCCACCCACGGCGCGAGCGGCAGCGCGATCAGCGCGCCCACCGCGGGGCCGACCGCGGACAGCGCGGACACCTCGGCGGGCCCGGCGTGCAGCACCAGCACGGCGATCAGCGGCAGCGCCCCGAACCCCAGCCCGGACCCGTACGCGCTCACCGCGTACGACGCCCACAGCCAGCCGAACCGCCGGCCCAGCCGCCTCCTGGCCACCATGCCCTGCACGCTCCCCTCGCAGCTCCACCCGGACAGACCGGCGTTGTGTGACGAGAGGTAAGCGGGTGGGGTGACGGCAGGTCAAACAAACGACCTGCCACGAATCCACAACCACCGGTTGTTCACCGAGGTGCGGCGCCGTGGATCCGTCCGGGCGCCTCCGTCACCGCCCGGTCCGGCCGGCGGTGGTGCGGGGGGCGTCCGCCGGCGCGAACAGCGCCCGGACGGTCGCGGTGGCGAGGTCGCGCAGCCAGGCGTGGGCGCGGTCCTCGTCGTAGCGCTGGTGCCACAGCAGGTGGAGGGGGATCCCGGGCAGTGGCAGCGGCACCGGCAGGGTGGTGAGGCCGAGCCGTTCCCGGGCGGTGCGGGTGACCGCGTCGGGGAGGGTGACGACCAGGTCGGTGTCGTGGGCGAGTTGCAGGGCGAAGGCCGCGGTGGGCCCGGCGGCGACGACGCGCCGTTGCAGGCCGCGGGTGGCGAGGGCGTCGTCGACCGGGTCGCGCAGGCTTCCGCGCCTGGAGACGGTGAGGTGGTCGGCGGCGGCGTAGCGCTCGACGCTCGGCGGGCCTTCGGCGAGGGGGTGGCCTGCCCGGACGGCGACGACGAGCCGGTCGGTGCCGAGGAGCCGGTGGCGGATGTCGGGGAGCGTCGGGGGGCCGGAGCTGGATTCGAGGTCGACCTCGCCCCGGCGCAGTTCGGCGTCGTCCGTGCCGGGTTCGGCCGGCAGGCGGAGCCGGACGCCGGGGGCCTGCCGGTGGACGGCGGTGAGCAGGGCGGTGCCGCAGGCGGCGGTCAGGGCGTCGTGCCAGCGCAGGGTGAAGACCCGGTCCAGGGTCGTCAGGTCGAGTTCCTGCCGCGCGGACAGCAGTTGGTGGGCCTGCTGGACGAGGGCGTGGACCTGGGCGTGCATGGCCAGGGCGCGGGTGGTGGGGACCATGGTGCGGCCGGTGCGGACCAGGATCTGGTCGCCGGTGGCCTTGCGGATGCGGCCCAGGGAGCGGCTCATCGCCGGTGCGGTGACGTGGAGCCGGGCTGCGGCGCCGGTGACGCTGCCTTCTTCCAGCAGCGCGTCCAGGGCGGTGAGCAGGTTCAGATCCAGTTGCATGGCGGTAACTCTACAAGTGAATAGCATGCACTTGTTGTTAACCATGGGGGAGCCTACCTTCGGAGTGCGGGCAGGGAACGAACCGCCCGCACCCACCGGATCCAGGGAGTCCCCATGAACGCCGCCACGCCTTTCGCCGCCGGTACCGCCCTCCTGCCCGAGGTGACCGCGGCGGTGGGGACCGCGGGCCGCACCCTGCGCGAGCGCCACACCACCCACGCCCGGGGCGTGAGCCTGGCCGAGATCGTCGCCGAGATCCACGCCAACGACGACGCGGTGCTGGACGTGCTGAAGGAGCCGCTGCTGCGGGCCCGTCCGGGATCGCGGTGGGTCGAGGACGAGCTGGCCGGCGGGGCGCTCCCGCCCGGCGAGTGGTGGATCGTCGACCCCGCCGAGGGCAACATCAACCACGTCCACGGCACGGACGACTGGGCCGTGACCGCGACCCTGGTGAGCGACAACCTGCCGGTGCTCACCGTCGTCCACCTCCCGCTGACCGGCGACACCTACACCGCCGTCGCCGGCGGCGGCGCCCACCTCGACGGCCGGCCCCTGCGGGTGTCCGCCAAGACCGACCTGGGCGCCGCGCTCGTCGGCACCGGCCAGGCCCGGCCCGGCGAGGACGAGCGCACCTTCCGGCGGATCGGCGACTCGGTCACGGCGATGCTGATCAACGGTCTGGTCGTACGGGTGTCGGTCCCCGCCACGATGCAGCTCATCCACGTCGCGGCCGGACGCACCGACGCCTTCTGGCAGTTCTCCGACGTCCGCTCCGGCCTGGTCGCCGGCGCACTGCTGGTCGCCGAGGCCGGAGGCACCGTCACCGACCTGGCGGGCGAGCCCTGGAACGCCGGCAGCCGCGACTTCCTGGCCGCCGCCCCCGGCATCCACACCGCCGCCCTCGACGTCCTGGCCGCGATCTGACCGCCCGCGACCTCCCCGCCCCGCCAAGACCCGCAAGGAGCACCGCCCCATGGCACACATCGGCATCCTGGGCGCCGGCCGCGTCGGCACCAACCTCGCCCGCGCCTTCGCCGCCGCCGGACACCACGTCACCCTCGGCCGCCGCGACGACGGCGAACCGGGCGCGCCGCCGGCGCACGGCGCCGGCATCCACCACGCCGACCACCGCACCACCGCCCGCACCGCGGACATCGTGATCAACGCCACCCCCGGCGACACCTCCCTGGAGCGCCTGACCGCCCTGCAGGCCGAACTGGCCGGCAAGATCCTCGTCGACGTCTCCAACGCCACCCGCGACGACGCCGACGGCCTGCCCGGCGACCTGTGCTACCCCGGCGGCAGCCTCGCCGAGCGGCTCCAGGCCGCCCTCCCCGACACCCACGTCGTCAAGACGCTCAACACCATGCTGTTCATGGTCATGACCTCCCCGGGCTCCCTGTCCACCCCGCCCACCGCCTACCTCTCCGGCGACGACGAGCGGGCGAAGAAGACCGTCACCGCCCTCCTCGGCGACCTCGGCTGGCAGCCCGGACGGGTCGAGGACCTCGGCGGCGTCACCACCGCCCGCGCCACCGAGGCCATGATCCTCGTGGTCCCCCACGTCCTGCGCCGGCACGGCTTCGAGCCCTTCGCCGTCTCCCTGGCACGCTGACCCGGCCGGGCCCGGACGGCGCGGCGTCACGACGTGCCCGGGGGAAGGTCCGGCAGCGGCTCCCCGGCGAGGATCGCCGTGACCGCGCGGGCGGCGAGGCGCTGCCAGGCCCCGGCCCCGGCGATCATGGCGTGTCCGCCCCGGGGCATCGCGACGAACCGCACGTCCGCTCCCGCGCGCCGGGCCCGGGCCGCGAGGGCGCGGGAGCCCTCCGCGCCGGTGACCCGGTCGGACGGGTCGTGGAGGATCACGAGGCGCCTGCCGCGCAGGTGCTCCACCGGGTCGCCGGGTCGGCACCACGGCGCCAGCAGGACGGCGCCGACGACCTGCGGGTGACCGGCGACGGCGAGCGCCGCCCGTCCGCCCATGGAGTGCCCGAGCAGCACCACCTTCGCGTCGGGTGCCTGGAGCGCGAGTTCTCGCAGGGTCCGGTGCGCGTCGGCGGCGGGGTGCGCGTGCGCGCCGTTCCACCCCCGGTAGCGGTAGTTGACCTCGATCTCCGCGAGCGACGGGTCGGCGGCCAGGCGCCGGACCGCCGCGCCGAAGGCCCGCATGCGGAGCCGGGCCAGCCCCAGGCGGGGCTGGCGGGCGAGGCTCTCGGCCCTGCCCCCGTGCAGGACGAGCAGCACGGACCGGGTGCCGGCGGGGAGGTGACGGGTGCGTGGGGGCATGGGACTCTCCGTCGTGGTGGTCGGCGTACCGGCTCCCGGGGGCGCCGCCCCGTTCCCGGGCACGTGGGGTCGAGGACGTGTGGCGCGTCGTCAGTTTCCGTGCCGTTCCGCGGGTCTGACGGTTCGGTCCGCGTCGCCGGGGCGGCGGGCGAGGATCTGGTCCACACCCATCCGCCCTTCGGAGAAGGCCAGCGAGCTCCCGGCCAGGTAGAGGTCCCACAGCCGTACCGCGGGCCGCCCCACCAGGGTGGTGAAGCGGTCCCGGTGCTGCGTGAGGGTGGCCCGCCAGGCGTCGACGGTGCGGGCGTAGTGCGGGCGCATCGCCTCGGCGTGCAACACCTCCAGGCCGGCGGCCTCGATCAGGTCGACGGTCTGCCCGAGCGGACGCATGTGCATGTCGGGTGCGACGTACGCCTCGATGAACGCGCCGCCGCCGGGCGCGGCGGCCCCGCGGGACATCTGCTGGACCAGCAGCCGTCCGCCGGGGCGCAGCAGCGCGTGCAGGCGGGCGGCGAAGGCGGGGTACTGGTCCTTGCCGACGTGTTCGCCCATCTCCACGCAGCTGACGGCGTCGTAGGCGTCCGGGACGATCTCCCGGTAGTCGCACAACCGGACGTCGACCAGGTCGGCGACGCCCGCCCCGGCCACCAGGGAGCGGGCGTGCGCGTGCTGGCGGGCGGAGAGGGTCACGGCGGTGACGCGGGCCCCGTACTGGCGGGCGGCGTGCCGGGCGAGCGCGCCCCAGCCGCAGCCGACGTCGAGCAGGCGCGTGCCGGGGCGCAGGTCGAGCTTGCGGCAGATCAGGTCGAACTTGGCTTCCTGGGCCTCCTCCAGGGGCTGTCCGTCGGAGGTGTAGTAGGCGCACGAGTAGGCCATGGCCGGTCCGAGCAGCAGGGCGTAGAACTCGTTCGACAGGTCGTAGTGGTGGCTGATCACCGCCCGGTCGCGGCTCCGGCTGTGCAGGGCCCCGCGCACCCGGGCCCGGCCGCCGGGCCCGGGTGGCGGCGGGCCGAGGACGCCGAGCCGCAGGGCGGCGGTCGCCAGGGCCGGCCAGCCGCGCGGGGAGGGGCGTCCGACCGTCCGTCCGGCGAGCCCCTGCCGGACGGCGGACAGCGCCTGCGCGAGGTCGCCCTCGACGTCGAGCTCGCCGCTGATCCAGGCGTCGGCGAGTCCGAGTTCGCCCGGCTGCCACAACAGCCGCCGCAGCGCCCGGCGGTGGCGCACCACCACCCGGGGCCCGTCCGCCGGTCCGGTCGTCGAGCCGTCCCAGAGCCGGAGGGCGAACGGCGGCGGCCCGCCGAACAGGTCGGCGAGGGCCGGTTCGAGCACCCCTGCCGCGCTCATCCGCGCTCCCCCGGCGGTCGTGGCGTCGTCGTGCCCGCGTTCGCGGTCATGGTTCCCCTCCGTGGGACGGGGCCGCCGGGCGGCCGTCGCGGTCGTCTGCCTACCGGCATTCGGAGCGGCGCCCGGCGCGGATCGGTCGTTCCTCGCGCCGTCGTCCCGGTCGGCCCCGCGTACGACCGGCGCACCACCGGCGGCGAGCGGTTTTCCGGCAGCCGCCGACATGGCCGCACCGGTCCGGGGCAGACGCCCCGGGCAGGTCCCCGCCCGTTCCCAGGAGGTGCACGTGCCCGCAGCCATGGTGTTGTTGCTGACTCCCCTCGCTCTCGCGGCGATCCTCACCGTCACCGCCCCCTCGCTGGCCCACCGCCACCGCCGCCCCCGCGCCGCCGCGCTCCGCGGCGAGCGGGCCCGCGCGCCGCGCCACGCCCGGCCCGGCACCGGGGCCGCGGAGTAGGCCGCCGCGCTCGGACCCCCCGTTCCGAGCACGTGATGCCGGGACGCCTTCTCCGCGCCGTACGACGCGGCGTCCGGACAGGTGCTCGGCCTGGTGGGCCGGACGGGGCGGACGGGCCGGACGGGGCGAACGGGGTGAACAGGGCCCGGAACGCGGAACCCCTCGCGGAGACCGACCGCCGCGGAACTCCGGCTCCTCGCCCCCGTCCTGGGTCCGAGCGAACCGAACCCGGTGCGGCCCGCTCCCCCGGCCCCCGGCGCCCGACGTCCGGTCAGCTCCGGGCGACCCGGACCGCCCAGGCGATCAGCGGCGCCTGGAGCGGCAGCCGGGCCAGGGCGGCCGCGCGCTGCGGAGCCGGGCGGTGGCGCCAGTCGTAGGCCATCTTCACGTTGGCGGGGAAGACCGCCGCGAACAGGCCCACGGCCGCCAGGCCGCCCGTGCGCCGGCTGCGCGGGTGGAGGACGGCCGCGCCGACGGCCAGTTCGGCGACGCCGCTCACCCGGGTCCAGGTCCGGGGCGAGCCGGGCAGACTGCGCGGGACGATCGCGTCGAAGGGCTTCGGTGCCGCGAAGTGCGCGATCCCGGCGGTCAGCAGCAGTCCGCCCAGTAGGCGGGCGGAACGGTCGGATGCCATCGGTGCTCCCGGTGCGGGTCGGCGGAGGGATTTGCTACCGAAGAGTAGCTTCGGCGGCTCGGGAGCGGAACACCACCGGGCCGCCGGCGCCCCGGCAGAACGCCTCCCGGGCCGGGGGCGCCTGGAGCGGGTCGAACCGCGGATCGGTGGCGAGGGCCTGGACCAGGTCGGTGCGGAGCCGGGATCGGCCATCTCGCGCACAGCGGGGACGGGACTCACCGGCTGGCGCCACGGGTCCCGTCCCCGGCCGTTCGAGGCCGGGCCACGTCACCGGCGGTCGTCGGCGGGCGCGGTGGCGGTGAGGACGAGGACGGCCTGGTCGTCGTCGGTGCCGCTGTCGCCGGTGAAGGCGCGGACCGCCTTCGTGATCGCCTCCAGGGCGGTCGGGGCGTTTCCCGGGGACGGGGTGAGGGCGTGGAGCAGGCGGTCCTCGCCGAACTGTTCCCCGTCGCTGTTGCGGGCTTCGGTGATGCCGTCGGTGTAGAGGACCAGGCTCTGACCGGGGTCGAGCCCGATCACCGTCGGCATCGGCCAGGCCGGCGAGGCGCTCCAGCAGGGACGCGACACGGCCGTCGACGAGCTCGCCACCGACGTCATGGCCCGCCTGGCGCCCGCCGACGGCTACGACGACGACGTCGCCCTGCTGCTGTACCGGCACCCCGCCCCGCTGGAGATGTCCTTCCCCGCCGAGTCCTCGCAGCTCGCCCCGGTCCGCAAGGCCCTGCGGGGCTGGCTCGCCCGGTGCGGCCTCCCGCAGGCGACGGTGCAGAACGTCCTCGTCGCCGCGGGCGAGGCGTGCGCCAACGCCGTCGAGCACGGCCACCGCGACGCCCCCGGGGACACCGTCTGCTTCCGCGCCGAGGCGCTCGTGGACGACCTGCGCCTCACCATCGTGGACACCGGGTGCTGGAAGCCGCCCCGGCCCGAGCGCGACGCCCGCCGGGGACGCGGCATGGACCTGATGCGCGCCCTGATGCACCACGTCAGCGTCACCCCCGGACCGACCGGAACCACCGTCGACATGCGCACGAGGATCGCCTGATGACCACGCCCCTGACCCTCACGCCCGGCCGACGGTCCGACGGCACCGCCGTGCTCGCCGCGGTCGGCGAGATCGACATGAGCAACACGCACGAACTGGCAGTGGCCATCGACAGCACGACCGGGCCCCTGGTGCTCGACCTCTCCGGGGACGAGTACCTCGACAGCGCGGGCCTGAGCGTGCTCTTCTCCCGAGCGGGCCGCATCGAACTCGTCGCCAGTCCCCTGCTGGACCCCGTCCTGGCGATCTCCGGCCTCACCGACCTCATCGCCAGGTCCGCCACCGGGAGGGGAGCCGGCGGGGACGCCGCCGGACCGGGGCGTTGACGCCCCGCCGACGGGCGCGGGCGGTGGAGAAGGAGCGGCGGGTGGTCCGGTCGACCTGCGCGGTGATCCGGTGGACGCCGTCGGCGACGAGGCCGCGGACGGCGACCGCCGGCGGGTCACCGGACGGTCAGGACCAGGCGGTCAGCCGGAGCACCGCGAGCAGGCCGACCGCCGCGATGGTCCAGCGCAGGCCGGCGGGGGGCAGGCGTCTGCCGTAGCGGGCGCCGAGCAGGCCGCCGACGGTGGAGCCGGCCGCGACCAGGGCGGCCACCGTCCAGTCGACGGAGGTGGCGCAGACGAAGACGACGGCGGCGACCAGGTTGACCGTCAGGGCGAGGACGTTCTTCACCGCGTTCAGGCGCTGGAGGTGCTCGGTGGTCAGCGCTCCGAGCAGGCCGATCAGCAGGACGCCCTGGGCGGCGCCGAAGTAGCCGCCGTAGACGCCGGTGCCGAGGACGCCCCACCGGAGCGGACCCGGGCGGGGGGCCCGGGCGGGGGGCGCGGCGCCGCGGCGGGAGAGCACCGGTTGCAGCAGCACCAGCAGGCAGGCCGCGACGACCAGCACCGGGACCACCGCCCGGAACCAGGTCGGGGGCAGGGCGAGCAGCAGCAGGCTGCCGACCAGCGCGCCGACGCCCGCCACCGCCGCGAGGCCGCGCACCAGCGGGCCCTGGCCGCGGAGTTCCCGCCGGTACCCGTACGCGGCGGCCCCCATGCCCGGGACCAGTCCGACGTTGTTGGACACGGTGGCGAGGATCGGCGGGTACCCCATCGCGACCAGGGCGGGGAAGGTGATCAGCGACCCCGAGCCGACCACCGCGTTGACGGCGCCCGCCCCCGTCGCGGCGGCGGTCAGCAGCCCCAGGTCCCATCCGTGGGCGGTCACCGCGGCGGCCCCGGCGGGACGGCGAGGGCCGGTTCGGCGAAGTCCGGTTCGGCGCCCAGGCGGCTGCGGCTGAACAGCAGGGCGGGCTCCTCCGACAGCGGGCCGAACGCCCGGACGGCGCCCACCAGGACGGTGTGGTCGCCGGCCGGGTGGACGGCGTCGACCGTGCAGTCGAAGTACGCGACGCCGCCGGTGAGGACCGGCGAGCCGGTGCCCGGGGCCGGGGCGTGCGCGACGCCGTCGAACAGCGAGCCGTCGCGGGCCCGGGCGGAGTCCGCGAACGCCCGGGCCACCGCCTCCTGGCCGGCGCTCAGCACGGTCACCGCGAACCCGTCGCCGGCCAGCAGCCGGCGGGTCGTCAGGGAGCGGTTGCCGAGCACCGCCAGGACCAGCAGCGGGTCGAGCGAGACGGTGCTGAAGGCGTTCACCGTCATGCCGTGCGCCTGCCCGTCGCGCACGCAGCTCAGCACCGTCACCCCCGTGGGGAAGCGGCCGGCCGCGCGCCGGAACTCCGTGGCGGGGAGTTCCGGCAGCCGCAGCCGGTCCGCACCGGCGGCCCGGGTCACCGGCCGGCGTCCGCGGTGGCCTCGCGCAGCCGGGCCAGCGGCCCGAAGCCCGCCACGACCTGCTCCCGGGCCACCCCGAAGTCGATCAGGCAGGCGATCTCGTCGACGTCGGCCTTGCGGACCCGCTCGACCACGTCGACGGCCTTCTCGACGGTGCCGAGCAGGCCGCCCTCGTCGAAGTACCGCTCGAAGGAGCGCTCGACCATGGCGTCGAAGTGCCGGGGGCTGAGCGTGGCCGGGTCGATCCGGCGGCCCTTCGGCCCGGAGGTCATGGTGAGCCCGGCGAAGCTGCGCAGGTAGGCGGTGAGCGGCGCCCGGACGGCCGCCCGGGCGGTCTCCTCGTCCTCGTGCAGGTAGGTGTGCAGCATCAGGACGACGTGGCCGCGGTCCTGCGGATCGCCGGAGCGGGCCGCGTACTCCTCGCGGTAGAGCGCGACCTTGTCGGCGAGTTCGTCCAGGCTCTGCCCGACCAGGTGGGTGAGCAGCCCGGCCCCGGCGCGGCCGGCGGCCCGGAAGGTCTCCGGGCCGCCGGAGCTGGTGATCCACACCGGCAGTTCGGCCTGGAGCGGGCGGGGGTAGGAGCGCACGTGCTGCTGTTCGCCCGCGCCGTCGAGCACGGCGAGCGTGCCGCCGCGCCACAGTTCGCGGACGTCCGCGATAGTGCGCTCCAGTTTCTCCTTGCGGTCGGCGAAGTTCTCCGGGCGCAGGGCGAAGTCCTGCGGGTGCCAGCCGGAGGCGAAGGACACGCCGACCCGGCCGCCGGACAGGTTGTCGACCACCGCCCACTCCTCGGCGATCCGGACGGGGTGGTGCAGCGGGGCGACCACGCTGCCCGCGCGGATGCCGACCCGTTCGGTGACGGCCGCGACGGCCGCCCCGAGCACGGCCGGGTTGGGGTAGATGCCGCCGAACTCGTGGAAGTGCCGCTCGGGCGTCCACACGGCGGTGAAGCCGTGGGCGTCGGCGAACTTCGCACCCTCCAGCAGGAGGCCGTACCGGTCGGTCGAACCGGTGTCCTCCTGCTCGTTGGCGAAGTAGAAGAGGCTGAACTCCATCGTCTTGCCGCCCTCCGTCAGATGTCGAGTGTCACGTCGTAGGCCGACAGCCAGCGGTTCAGCCACAGCGCCATCTCCAGGCCGCCGCGGCTGTACGGCAGGCTGGTGGCGCTCAGCGAGCGGTCCAGCACCTTGCCGAGCCGGGCCCGGTCCAGCAGCGGCAGCACCGGCGCGTTCGGGTCGGCCAGCACCTGGGCCATCTCGGCGCGCAGCGCGGCCTCGTAGCCGGGGTCCTGGGTGGCCGGGTACGGGGTCTTCTTGCGCTCCAGGATCGAGGCCGGCAGCAGGTCGCGGGCCGCGGCGCGCAGCAGGCTCTTCTCCTGGCCGTCGAAGGTCTTGGTCTCCCACGGGGTGTTGAACACGTACTCGACCAGGCGGTGGTCGCAGAACGGCACCCGGACCTCCAGGCCGACCGCCATGCTCATCCGGTCCTTGCGGTCCAGCAGGGTCTGCACGAACCGGGTGAGGTTGAGGTAGGTGACCTTGCGCATCCGCCGGTCGGTGTCGCTCTCGCCGGGCAGGGACGGGACCTCGGCGAGGGCCTCGGCGTAGCGTTCGGCCCGGTAGCCGGGTATGTCGAGCTTCTCCCGCAGACCGCCGTCGAGCAGCGAGGTGCCGCCGAAGTAGCGGGCGGAGCCGGAGGTGAGCCAGGGGAAGGTGTCGGCGTCGACCGCCTCGGGGCGGTGGAACCAGAGGTAGCCGCCGAACAGTTCGTCGGCGGACTCGCCGGACAGCGCCACCGTGGAGTGCCGGCGCACCGCGCGGAACAGCAGGTACAGCGAGGGCCACATGTCGCCCCAGAACGCCGGGGGCACGTCGGTGGCCCGCAGCACCGCGGCCCGGACCTCGGGCCGGGACAGGTCGGCGCTGTCCAGCAGGATCTCCTGGTGGTTGGTGCCGACGTGCGCGGAGAGGTCCCGGACGAACGGGGCGTCGGGCGCGCCGCGCACCGCGTCGGGTTCGAAGCTGTCGACCGAGCCGCGGAAGTCCACCGAGAAGGAGTTGACCCGGCCGCGGCCCTCGCGTTCGAGCACCTGGGCGGCGAGCGCGGTGATGGTGGAGGAGTCGAGGCCGCCGGAGAGCAGGGTGCAGACCGGGACGTCGGAGATCAGCTGGCGGGCGACGATGTCTTCCAGCAGTTCGCGGACGTGGCCGATGCTCTGCTCGCGGGTGTCGGTGTGCGGGGCGGCTTCCAGGGTCCAGTAGCGGGACCGGTGGATGCCGTTGGCGTCGACCCGGACGATCTCGCCGGGGATGACCTCGTGCATGCCGCTGAACACGGCCGCGCCGGGCGTCTTCACCATGTCCAGGGCCTCGCACAGGCCGACCCGGTCGACGGTGCGGCGGGCCTGCGGGTTGGCGAGGATCGCCTTGGGCTCGGAGCCGAACAGCACGCCGCCCGGCGTCGGGTAGTAGTGCAGCGGCTTGACGCCCATCCGGTCGCGGACCAGGACGAGTTCCTGGCTGCGGGCGTCCCAGATGCCGATGGCGAACATGCCGTTGAGGCGGGAGGCGAAGTCGGTGCCCCACTGCAGGTAGGCGCGCAGCACGACCTCGGTGTCGCTGTCGGTCCGGAAGCTGTGCCCGTGGGCGACCAGTTCGGTCCGCAGCTCGCGGTAGTTGTAGACCTCGCCGCAGAAGGTGAGGGCCGCCAGCGTGCGGTCGCCGTCCTGGTCGGCGACCATCGGCTGCTTGCCGCCCTCCAGGTCGATGATCGACAGGCGCCGGTGCCCGAGCGCGACCGGACCGGAGATCCACATCCCCTCCTCGTCCGGCCCTCGGCACTCCATGGTCCGGGTCATCTGTCGGACCAGTTCGTGCGAGCGCTCCAGTCCGCCGTCCCGGTCGTACCAGCCGGTGATTCCGCACACGTCGGTGTTCCTCCGTTCTTCGAGTGTCGTTACGCGGTGGTCGTCGCGCGGTCGCCGCGGGCGGCGGTGCTCACGCGGCGGGGGCGGAGTTGACGGCGGCGAGCAGCTCGCGGGGCGTCTTGGCCTCGGAGGTGATGGTGGCGGGCAGTTCGATGCCGCGGGCGCGCTCCAGCTTGGAGATCGCGTTGAGCAGGGTCAGCGAGTCGTAGCCGAGGGCGTCGTACGGCTCGTCGAGGACGTCCTCGGTCGGCTCGACCGGGTCCTCCCAGTCGTTGCACTCGTTGAGCAGCTCGATCAGTTCCGCGAGCGTCAGGTTCGCCATGGCGGGGCCTTCCGTGAGGGTGGGACCGGGGTGGGTCCGCGGGTGGGTTCGGTGGGTGGGTTCAGTGGGTCGGGCCGGGGCGGAGCACCTCGTCGACCGAGGCGACGAGGGCCCGCTGGAAGTCCGGGTCGAACGGCCCGTAGGTGCGCAGTCCGTCCGCGGTGCGGGGCGACATCAGGTGGCCCAGCCCCGGGTGGACGTGCAGCTGCGAGCGCAGGCCGCGCGCCAGCGCGGCGCGGTGCAGCAGGTGGGCCTGCCGGGTGGGGGTGGTCCAGTCCTCGGCGCCCACGTGGACGGCGAGCCGGCCGGTGATCCCGGCCAGGCGGCGGTACGGGGCGGGCTGGGCGAACCAGTCGCGCCAGAACGAGGCGGGCGCGGTCTCGTCCTTCCCGGCCAGCGCCGCGTCCTCCCAGGCGTCGTACTCCAGCGCCAGTTCGGCGCGCAGCACTTCGAGGCCGGCCTGCGGGCCGAAGCGCTCGACCAGGTCGAACGGCTCCCACCAGCCGCTGCGGCCGGTGGTGTCGGCCAGCGCGGCGGCGAGGTCGACGGTGCCGTCGGCGGCGGTGAAGCCCGCGGCCAGCCACTCCAGCCGCCGGTCCAGGCCCATCCAGCGCTGGAACACCGGGCGGGCCTCGGCGCTGGGCGCCACCACCACCAGGCGGCTCTCGCCGCCGAGGCGTTCGGCGGCGGCCAGCGCGACCTCGGCGCCCATCGAGACGCCCAGGAGCAGCACCCGGTCGGCGTCCACCGCGGGGTGGGCGCGCAGCTGCTCGACCGCCCGGACGGCGTCGTCGACCAGCCCGGTGAAGGTGAACCGGGGCGAGCCCGCGCCGCCGTGCGGGTCCTCGGTGAGGAAGCGGGTGTCGTAGGAGAGGGCGCCCGTCCCGGCGGCGGTCAGGGCGGTGCCGAGGTCGGCGAAGAGCCGGACCGGCCCGTTGCCGGAGGCCTCGGCGGGCAGGTAGGCGTCGCGGTCCCAGACCCCGTACGGGTGCAGCAGCACCACGGCCGGGGCGGGGCGGCCGTCGGGCCCGGCGACGGGCAGCCGCAGCCGGGCGGTGCGGCCCTGGTCGAGGGGGATCTCGTCGGTGCGCTCGGTGGCGTGGTCGTCGATCATGCCTGACACCGTCTCAGACCCGCACCAGGCTGCAGAACCACTGCATGCCGCCGGAGAGTCCGGCCAGCGCGACCAGGTCGCCGGCCTCCAGGTCCCCGCGCTCGTCGTACAGGCTCAGGCAGAGCAGTTGGTCGGCGCAGCCGACGTGGCTCAGCTCGGCGGAGAGGTCCGCGTTGGTGCGCTCCAGCGGGATGCCGGTGGCCTTGGCGACCCCGGCCAGCGAGTGCTGGTTGTCGTTCAGGTAGATCAGCCGCCGGATCTCCGACGGGGAGACCCCGGCGCGCTTGCAGGCGCGCTCCACGACGGCGGCGACCTTGTGGTCGACGTCCTTGACGAACTCGGCGAGCTGCTCCGGTTCGCGGCGGAAGTACTGGTGGACCAGGGCGAGTTGGTCGACCTCCAGGTTGGCGCCCTCCGGGGCCGCGCCGCCGCCGTACTCGACCCGGAAGAAGTCGACGTAGCGCGGGTCGACGATCTGGTCGGTGGCCAGCCAGCGCAGCCGCCCGTGTCCGCGCTCCAGCACCGCGGCCGCCGCGCCGTCGCTGCCCAGGCAGGTGTTGTTGCGCATCCGGTTGATGTGCGCCTCGCTGACCCGGTGGACGGCGACCAGCAGCACCCGGTGGACGTCCTCGCGGACCGCCATCAGCCCGGCGACCTGCTGCAGCGCCGTCACCGCGGAGGAGCAGCCCTGGGTGGCGAGCAGGGTCGGGGTGGGGCCGAGGCCGAGTTCGCGGGCGACGGCGGCGGAGGCGTCCCAGTTGAGGTACTCCGGCACGCCGCTGTCCGCGACCACGAGGTAGTCGATGTCGGCGGGGCCCAGCCCGGCGGCGTCCATCGCCCGCCGGGCGGCGTCGGCGGCCATCAGCGTCTGGCCGACGCCGGGGGCGGCCCGGTGGTAGGTGCGGTAGCCCCAGCGGATCACCCGCTCGGGGTCGTCGACGTACGAGCCGGCCGTGGCGGCCACGTCCTGGGGCTCGCCCAGGACGTGCGCGAGGGCGGAGATTCCGAGCGTCACGGGCGCGGTCATGCCGCGACCTCCTTGGCTTCGAGCTTGGGGGCGGACATCTGACGGGTCGCCAGCACGAGCAGCACGGTGGTCTGCGTGCCGGCGTTGACGATCATGGCGATCCAGGCGCCGGTCAGGCCCAGCGGCGTCAGGGCGAGCAGCGGGGCCAGGACGAGCTGCAGGACGGCGCCGGCGGTGGTGGAGGTGGCCAGGGCCTTGCCGTGGCCGCCGCCGAGGAAGATGCCGCTGAGCGTGACGTTGCACAGCAGCAGCGTGATGTAGACCGCCAGCCACGGGACCTGGCCGTGGGCGGCGCTGCGCACCGCCGCGTCGCCGGTGACGGCGTCCGCGGCGAGGCCGCCGAGGGTGAGCACCGCGAGGCCGCCGAGCAGCGACCAGGCGATGCCCAGGCGCACCGAGGAGGTGCGGCTGGCCGCCAGCAGTTCCTCGTCGTCGGCGCCCTTGGCCCGGGCGGCGATGATGGTCGCGGCCTGCCGCATCGCGTACGCGGCCATGGTGAGGAACAGCAGGGTGCGGGTCACGGTGCCGTACGCGGCGACCTGGTCGGTGCCGAACCGGGCCACCACGCCGACGATCAGCATCCCGGCGGCCATCCGCACCAGGAAGTCCACCCCGAGCGGGAGTCCGGCCGCCAGGATCTCGCGGACCGGGCCCTTCCCCGGACTCTCGGTGGCGGTCTCGGGCGCGGCGGCCAGCTGCGCGGCCAGCGCGGACCTGCGGTACAGCCACCAGGTCACCGCCAGCGTGACCGCCCGGGAGCCGACCAGGGCCAGCGCGGAGCCGGTCACCCCCAGCTTGGGCGCGCCCAGCCAGCCGTAGATGAGGACCGGGTCGGCGACCACCAGGATCAGGTTCGACAGCAGGGCCATCCGCATCGGCGTGCGGGTGTCGCCGTTGGCCTTGAAGGTGCTGTCCACCAGGTACTGGCCGTAGAAGACCGCGATGCCGGGCACGGTGACGGTCAGGTAGTCGACCGACAGGCCGACCGCGTCGTGCTCGTCGGAGCCGAGGATCAGCTTCGCCAGCGGTTCGCGCAGCACGAACAGCACCGCGCAGATCACCACGGTGACCAGCAGGGTGAGGCGGAAGGCGGCCCGCAGCACCGGGCGCAGCCGGGCGTGGTCGTTCGCGCCGACGGCCTGCGACAGCAGGATGGTGGTGCCGCCGCTGACCGCCAGGACGACGCTGGTCAGGACGTTCTCCAGGGTGCTGGCCATGGTGACGGTGGCCAGCGCGGACGCGCCGAGCCGGGCGATCCAGACCACCGAGATGATGCCGGCGATGACGCCCGACATCAGCTCGATGTAGACCGGCCAGGCGACCGGCAGCAGGCGCGCCGGGTCCAGCCGGCCGAACACCGTCCGGTTCTCGGCCGGTGCCGCGGTGGGTGCGGGTGGAGGTGTCATCGGGGGGTGCTTTCCTTCGCTGTGCGGAACCGTTCGGGGCTGAAGGCGGCGGGGACGGCGTCGGTGCCGGTGGCGACCAGGTCGGCGAGCAGGTCGGCCGTGAGGGGGGCCAGCAGGACGCCGTGCCGGTAGTGGCCGGTGGCCGCGTAGGTGTCCGGGCGGCCCGGGACGCGTCCCATGACGGGCAGGTGGTCCGGGGTGTCGGGCCGCAGCCCGACCCGGGTCTCCACCACCCGGTGCCGGGCCAGGGCGGGCACCAGGGCGACCGCGCTGCGCAGCAGTCCCTCGGTGGCCTGCGCGGAGGGCCGCACGTCGAAGCCGGTGTGGTCGAGGGTGGCGGCGACGACCGTCTCGTGGCCGTGGCGGCCGGCCAGGAACACCGGTTGCCCGTCCACCACGCCCCGGATGCCGTGCCGGAGCCCGGGGCCGCCGTCCGGGTCGCGCAGCAGCACGACCTGGCCGCGCACCGGGGTGACCGGCCACGGGTGCAGGTCGGGCGACCAGGACCCGGCGGCGACCAGCACCGCCCCCGCCCGCACCTCGTCCAGGGCGCCGACCCGGCCCGCGACGAAGCGAACCCCGGCCGCCTCCCCGGCCGTCCGCAGGGCCGCGCGGACGCGCTGGGCGTCCACGTGGTGGTCCTCGGTGACGAAGCCGCCGCCGTCCGCGTCGGGCGACAGCAGGGGTTCCAGGGCGCGCAGCCCGGCGGCGTCCAGGGCCTTCGGCGGGGCGTCGTGGCCCTCCCGGAAGGCGTACATGGCGGCGACCCGTTCGCGGTCGGACGGCCGGTGGGCGACCAGCAGCATGCCGTCGGCCCCGTACCCGAGGTCGGTGCCGCTCGCCTCGGCGAGTTCGGCGGCGAAGGCGGGCCAGCGGTGCCGGGCCCGGTGGGCGAAGGCCAGCAGTTCGGGGGCGGGGAAGTCTGCGGCGCTGACCGGCGAGAGCATGCCGGGCGCGACCGCGGAGGCGGTGCCGGGGAGCTCCTCGTGGTGCACCTCGACGGTCAGGCCGCGCTGCGCGCACCGCCAGGCGACGGACAGCCCGACCACGCCGCCGCCGATCACGGCGAGGTCCGGTCGGGGCGTCACCGGGCCCGCCCGGCGGGCTCGGGCGCGGGGCCGGTCGCGGGGCCGGTCGCGGGGCCGGTCGCGGGCTCGGGCTGGGAGATGGCCAGTCCGCGGCCCAGGCCGGTGAGGACGTCACGGACGGCGCCGGCCAGGTCGAACCAGCGCTCCCGGTCGAGGGCCTGGTCGGCGTCGCAGAGCGCGGCGGCCGGGTCGGGGTGGATGTCGACCAGCAGTCCGTCGGCGCCGGCCGCGGCGGCGGCCAGCGCCATCGGCTTGACCAGGTGGCGGTGGCCGACCCCGTGGCTGGGGTCGACGATGACGGGCAGGTGGCTGCGGTGCTTGACGACCGCGACGGCGCCCAGGTCCAGGGTGAAGCGGGTGGCCGGTTCGAAGGTGCGGATGCCGCGCTCGCAGAGCACCACGTCGGGGTTGCCCGCGGCGAGCACGTACTCGGCGGCCTGCAGCCACTCGCCCACGGTGCAGCCGAAGCCGCGCTTGAGCAGCACCGGGCGCCCGGCCCGGCCGACGGCCTTGAGCAGGCTGAAGTTCTGCGCGTTGCGGGTACCGACCTGCAGCACGTCGGCGTGCTCGGCGACCAGGTCGACGGTGGCCGGGTCCAGGACCTCGGTGACCACCGGCAGTCCGGCCGCCCGCCCGGCCTCGGCCATGATCCGCAGGCCCTCCTCGCCCAGGCCCTGGAAGCTGTACACCGAGCTGCGCGGCTTGTAGGCGCCGCCGCGCAGCGCGACCGCGCCGCCGTCCTTGGCCAGCCGCGCCGAGGCCGCCATCTGCTCGGCGCTCTCGACCGCGCACGGCCCGGCGATCAGCGCGAAGTCGACGCCGCCGACGGTGGCCTGGCCGCCGAGGCGCACCAGCGAGCCGAGCGGTGCGGCGGCCCGGTCGGTCAGCGGCGCGTCCGAGTGGTCGTCCAGCACCTGCTGCACCAGGCCGGAGTCGTGCAGCACCTCGGCGGCCACCGACCGGCCGTCGGGCACGTGCACCAGCAGCCGGTCGCCGACCCGGCAGACCACCGCGCCGTGCGGGGTGGGGACGCGGGCGTGGATCCGCTCGCGCACCGCGTCCTCGTCGACAGCCCTGCAGATGAACAGCACCGGAACTCCTTCGTGTACTGGGGAAGTTGGCTGGGCGGGATGGTGCTCAGTGCAGGAAGCGGCCGCCGTCGACGACCAGGGTCTGGCCGGTGACGCCGGTGGCCGCGCCGATCGCGAACACGGTGTCGGCGACCTCCTCGGGCGTCACCACCCGGCGCAGCGCGGTGGAGGCCAGCAGCCCGGCCAGCACCTCCGCGGGCAGCGAGTCGGTCATCGCCGAGGCGACCGGGCCGGGCGCGACGCAGTTGACCCGGATGCCGCGCTCGCCGAGCTCGCGGGCGGCGGACCTGGTCAGGCCGACCACGGCGGCCTTGGCGGCGGCGTAGTGCGGGCCGAAGGCGCCGCCGGTGAACGCGGCGACGCTGGAGAGGTTGACCACCGCGCCGCCGGCCGCGGCCAGCGGGCCGAGCAGTTCGCGGGTGACGGTGAACGGCACCTCGACGTTCAGCTGCAGGGAGTCCCGCCAGGCGGCGGTGCCCAGTTCGCCGAACGGGGTGGCCCGGGCGCCGCCGACGCAGTGCACCAGCAGGTCGACGCCGTCCCACGGGACGGCCGCGGCGAGTTCCGCGGGGCCGCCGTCCGCGGTCAGGTCCACCCGGACCGGGGTGACCGCGGGGTGGGCGACGCCCGGCGGCCGGGAGTGGTACTGGGCGAGGACCTCGGCGCCCGCGGCCACCGCCCGGGCGACGACGGCGGTGCCGAGGTCGCCGGACGCGCCGGTGACGACCACGTGCTTCATGTCAGGGGCTCCTTGTCGGAGAGCAGCGCCTTGGGCTCCAGCAGGAAGTCGAGCAGGCTGCCGTCGTGCGGTAGTTGGGGTGCGCCGGTCCACGGCGGCGCGCCGCCGACGACGACCCGGCGCACTCCCGGTTCGGCGAGCGCGGCGTCCGGCAGGTCGGGGTCGTCGCTGTGCAGGGAGAGCACCAGGGTCCGGCCGAACTGCCGCGGTCCGGCGGCGGGCGCGTAGGGCGCGACGACGACGAACGGGAACGGCAGTTCGGTGCCGATCGCCGGGTGGTCGGGGTCGCCGGTGCTGAGCACCACCGGGCGCCCGACCCAGGTGCCGTCGGGCAGCGGGGCGGGGCCGTCGGCGGCGGTGTGGCGGCGCAGCCCGGCGCGTTCCAGGTCGGCGAGGGTCTGCCGGAGCCGGGCCGCCTGGGTGGCGGGGAACACCGGCAGGACGGCCTCGGGGTGGGTCGCCGGGTGCGCGGGCAGCGCGTCGAGCCGTTCGGCGAGCGCCTCGGCGGCCCGCGCCGGGGATCCGGTGGTGCGGATCACCGAGGTGTTGGCGCACCGGACGCCCGCGTCGGCGGCGACCGCGCGGGCGAGGGCGTCGAGCAGGTCGGGCGTCAGCGGCCGGTCGAGCAGGGCGGCGCTGCGGCCGGGCCCCCGGGTCAGCACCCGGGGCCGGTCGGCCCAGCGGGCGACGGCGCCCGGGCCGCCGTACACGATGCCCAGGTCCGTGGTCTCCAGCAGGCGTTCGCCGAGGGCGTGGTCGCCGGGCAGCACGGCCAGGGCGGCCGGGGGCAGTCCGGCCGCCAGCAGGGCGGCGGCGAGCCGGAAGGGCGTGAACGGATCCCGGGTGCCGGGCCGGACGACGACGCCGTAGCCGAGCGACAGCGCCCGGGCCCAGGTCAGGTGCGGGTCGACGTGGTTGGACGGGGTGACGACGCCCAGCGTCCGCCCGCGCGGCAGCCAGCGCACGCCCGGGGCGGGCGCCGGGAGTTGGCGGGCGTTGCTCTCGGCCAGCCGGGCCAGTCCGGTGCGGACGCTGTGCAGCCCGGCGGCGACCACCCGCTCCGGCAGGCCGGTGGCGGCGACGGTCCGGGCCCGGTAGGCGTCGGCGCTCTCGCCGGCCAGTTCGGCCTCGGCGAACAGCGCGCCGGCCCGGTCGAGGACCTCGGGCGGGACGGCCGCGCCGCGCAGGCGCCGCACCGCGAGGTGCAGCAGCAGGGTCGGGGCGGCGCCGACCCGGGCCAGCGGGGTGCCGTCGGTGGCGGGCAGGTCCACGGTCTCGTCGCAGGCGAGGTGTTCGCCCGCGACGAGCGGTTGGAGGGTGGGTGCGTCCACTAGTACACGCCCTCGATCACCTGGGTGTCGGCGGTGGCCCGGTAGGGCTGCACGTCGGCGAGGTCGTCGCCGGGGAGGTCCGGGTCGTCGGGGACGATCCGGACCGCGGTGTCGCGCTCGGCGACGTTCGGCAGGAACAGGTCCTCGGTGAGCAGGTGGACCAGGACGCGGCCGCGTTCGCCGGGGGCGACCCGCTCGCCGGTGGCGGGGTCGACGACCTCGACCACCGAGCGGGGCCGGAAGGTGCGGAAGACGCACGGGTGGGTGTCGCCGGGCCGCGGCGGGCGCTGCGGGGCGATGCCCATCAGGCTGTTGCCGTAGATGCCCCGGACGCGGGCGTTCGGGAAGAACTCGGTCTCCAGCAGGCGCAGCGCGGTGCCGCTGATGCTGGTGCCGCTCCAGATGATGCCGGTGAGGCGGTCGGCGAGCAGGCCGTACAGCCGGTCGCGGGCGCACAGCGCCTCCAGCACGGGCGGGGTGACGAACAGCACCCGGACGTCCTGGGACTCGGCGATCGTCTCGACCTGGTCGAGGACGTGCTGCACGTACTCGTCGGCCAGCGGGCGGCGGTCGGTGCGGATCAGCAGCTTCACCCAGCGCGGGTCGAAGTCCACCGTGAGGAACTTGGCGCCGCGCAGCTGGGCGAGGCGGCGCACCGAGCGGCCGACGATGTGCGGGCCGGTGGGACCGATGTGCAGCCAGTGGCCGCCGCCGTCGAAGTCGGGGAGGACCGTCTCGACCCAGTCGACGCCCTCCTGCCGGGAGAGGTGCTCGACGACCCGCTTGGGCGCGCCGAGCGTGCCGCCGGACTCGTAGACCTCGAAGGGGAGGTGGGCGGAGCCGGCCGGCACCAGGTCGTCGACCGGGACGGTGCGCAGTTCGTCGCTGAGGTCGGGGAACTTCCGCAGGTCGGCGAAGTCCCGGACGTCGCGCAGCGGGTCGAAGCCGAGGGAGTCCAGGCGCTTGAGCCAGAACGGCGAGCCGGTCTCGGGGCCGAAGTGCCACTCCAGCACGGAGCGCAGGTGCGCGAGCGCTTCGGTGTCCCGGCGGCCGCTCACGCGAGCACCTGCTCGGCTGCCTGCAGCGCGTTGGCCACCATGTCGAAGCCCCTTTCGGTGAACAGCGATTCGGGATGGAACTGCACGCCTTCGATGGGCAGTTCGCGGTGGCGCAGTCCCATGACCTCGCCGGTGTCGGTCCAGGCGGTGACGACCAGTTCGTCCGGTACGGAGTCCGGGTCGACGGTCAGCGAGTGGTAGCGGGTGACCTCGATCGGGCTGGGCAGCCCGGCGAAGGCGCCGACGCCCCGGTGCGTGACGGGGCTGAGCTTGCCGTGCATCGGCACCGCGGCCCGGACCACCCGGGCGCCGAACGCCTCGGCGATGCACTGGTGGCCGAGGCAGACGCCGAGGATGGGCACCCGGTGGCCGCGGTCGCGGATCAGGTCGAGCGAGATCCCGGCGTCCTGCGGGCCGCCGGGGCCGGGCGAGATCAGCAGCAGGCTCGGATCGAGCCGCAGGACCTCTTCGGCGGTGAGCTCGTTGTTGCGCACCACCCGGCACTCGCGGCCGAGTTGGCCCGCGTACTGGGCGAGGTTGTAGACGAAGGAGTCGTAGTTGTCGATGATGACGATCACGGGCGCACTCCCGGTCCGAGGCTGACGTCGGCGGCGCGGGCGGCGGCCCGGAGCTTGGCCACGCACTCCTCGCGCTCGGCGAGCGGGTCGGAGTCGTGGACGATGCCGCCGCCGGCCTGCAGGTGCAGTTCGCCCCGGTGCAGGACGAGGGCGCGGATGGTCAGGTAGAGGTCGGCGTGGTGGGTGCCGAAGGAACCGACCGCACCGGAGTAGAGGCCGCGGCCGACGGGTTCGAGCTCGTCGATGATCTCGATCGCCCGCAGTTTGGGGGCGCCGGTCATGGTGCCGGCCGGGAAGCCGGCCCGCAGCAGGTCGTCGGTGCGGCACTCGGGGCGCAGCAGGCCGTGGACGTCCGAGGTCAGGTGCATGACGTGGGAGTACCGTTCGACCTCCATCAGCCGCGGCACCCGGACGCTGTGCGGCACGCAGACCCGGCCGAGGTCGTTGCGGGCCAGGTCGACCAGCATCCGGTGCTCGGCCAGCTCCTTCTCCGAGGTGACCAGGTCGCGTTCGGCGGCCAGGTCGGCGGCCCGGTCCGCGCCGCGCGGCCGGGTGCCGGCCAGCGGGCGGATCAGCACGTCGCCGTCGGTGAGCGTGACGCACGGCTCCGGCGAGGCCCCGACCACCTCGAAGTCCCCGCCGCGGTACCAGAAGTGGTACGGCGAGCGGTTGAACTCCGCCAGCCGCCGGTAGAGCGTCAGGCCGTCGGCCTCGCCCGGCGCCGAGTACCGGACCGAGAGCACCACCTGGAAGATGTCGCCCGCCAGGATGTGCTCCTTGGCCCGGCGCACCGACTCCAGGTACTCGCCCGGCTCGTGCGCGAACGCGCCCCGGCCGACCCGGGACTCCGGGGCCGGGAAGCGCCCGGCCCGGGCGAGGGTCCGCTCGGTGCGCTCGGCGGCGGCGCGGGCCGCCGCGGCGGTGGCCCCGCGGCCGATCACCGTGGTCCCGGTCGGGCCGAAGCGGACCAGCACCTCGGGCAGGAACAGGTCGTAGGTCGGCAGCGTCGACGGCTGCAGGACGAGCCGTTCGAAGCCGGTGACCGCGTCGTAGCCGATGCACCCGTACCAGCTGGTCTCGTCCGGCTCCGCCCCCGTCCCGAACTCCAGTCCGGCCAGGAAGTCGACGGCGGCCGTGACCGGGTCGGGCAGCTCCGGGGCGGCCCCGGCCCGGTGGACGACGGCCAGCTCGCCGACGGCGAGCAGCACGACCGGTCCCGCCCCGGTGGCCCGGCTGCTGAGCATGGTGCGCTCCGAGCCGCGCAGCGCGGCCGCGGCGGCGACCGGGTCGAGGTCGGGCCCGGGCAGCTCGTGCCGGTGCACGAGGTCGCCGGCCCGCAGCCCGCTGCGCAGCGGGGCGGGCGGCTCCACGGTCACGGTCATCTCAGCGACCCGCCCCGGGCACGGCCCCGTCCGGGTACTCCACCGCCACGACGCGGGCCGGCGCGGCCTCCACGTCGGACACCTTGATCGGCAGCGCGATCAGCTGCACCACCGACTGCTGCAGCTCGTGCAGGTTGGTGACGTACTCCAGGATCGGGATGCCCGCCGCCAGCAGCGCGTGGTGCACCGGCGACTCGGCGTCGCCGGGGCGCTCGGTGAGGCAGTCGAAGCCGACCAGCGAGGCGCCGTGCTCGATCGCCCACTGCGCGGCCGACGGCGTCATGTACGGCGGGCGGTCCCAGTAGTCCTCGGCGCCCCAGTTGTTGCGCAGGTAGTCGGTGCGGATCAGCAGCCGGTCCCCGGGCGTCCACAGGTCGCCGACCGTCTTGTCCAGGTCCTCGCCGGTCACCGGCTCCAGGTCGCCCTTGTGCGAGAGGTCGGCGACGCAGGCCCGGCCGATCAGGGTCTCCAGCGGCACCTCCTCGATGCCCTCGGTGCCCGGGTAGAAGTGCAGCTTGTACTCCACGTGGGTGCCGTTGTGCGGGAAGATGTGCAGCGTGGAGAAGGTGCGCTGGGTGCCGTACGGGTCGGTCTGGGGCGTCATCGCCCGGTCGTAACTGAACTGCGGGAACCAGTCCGCCGGGTAGGACGGCATCCCCTCGTAGAAGCCGTGGGTGAGGTCGACAATGCGCATGGTTCAGCCGTTCTGCTCGTGGTGTTCGACGTCGTAGAAGCCGGCGCCGTCGAGGTACCTGACGGTGTTGAGGTCCCGTTGCAGGACGCCCTCGGACTCGTGGTGCAGCGTGACGGTGAGCGGGTAGGTCAGGTCGTCGACGGTGGGCCGCAGGGTGCCGCCGGGCTCGACGAAGGTCCGCAGCCCGCGGAAGCTCTCCAGCGCCTCGATCCGCTCCACCCCGCGGTAGCCGCGGAGCGTGCCGTGGTACGGGGAGGCCAGCGCCGCCCAGGCGAAGTGGCGCCCCAGCCGGTACGGCGCACCGCAGCGCTCGTCGAAGCGCTCGGGCCGGACGTAGCTGTCGACGGTCCAGTCGAGCTGGGACTCGCCGATCGCCTCGGCCGCGTAGTAGGGCAGTTCGCCGCCGGAGATCCGGGCGCCGACCTCGACCAGGCAGGGGCCGTCCGGGGTGAGCTTGATCTCCAGGTGGGACGGCCCGAACCGGATGCCGAGCGCGTCCAGCACGTCGAAGGCGTAGCGGGTCAGCTCCGCCAGCCCGGGCGCGTCCGCCTCCAGCAGGACGCTCTCCACCAGCAGGTCGGTGACCCCGTTGACGGACAGCCGCCCGGAGCCCCAGCAGTCGGTGACGTGGTGCCGCCCGGCCCGGCTCACCGTGTTGACGATGTACTCGGCGCCGACCAGGTACTCCTGGGCCACCACGCCGTGGTTGGGCAGCGAGAAGATGTTCTCCCGGCCCATGATCTCCACCAGGGCCGCGGCGGACTGCTCGGGGGTGTCGCAGAACGTCACGCCGTCGCCCGCGGCGCTGCGCAGCGGCTTGACCACGATCCGGCCGCCGTGCGCCCGGTGCCAGGCGGCCAGCTCCTCCGGGTCGCTCAGCTGCGCCTGGCGCGGCGCGCGCAGTCCGGCGGCGGCCACCTGCTCGATCATCCGGAACTTGTCCCGGCGGGTCTCGCTGAGCTTGGTGCCGTTGCTGTCCAGGCCCAGCGACTCGCTGATCTCGTCCGCGAGTTCGACGCCCAGTTCGCTGCCGGTGAGGACGGCGACCGGCTCGTACCCGGCCAGTTCCGCCAGGGTCTCGCGGACGTCGCCGCGGTGCACCACGTTGGCCACGTAGCCGTCCAGGTCCAGCGGGCCGCGGTACACCAGCGGGATCTCGGGCGTGCTCTGCAGGCGCACGCAGCGGTACCCGGCCGCCAGGAAGGCGGGCGGCAGGCCCCGGGCGGGGGCGTACGGATCGACCAGCACGACGTGCTTCATGCGACGTCTCCCACGGGTTCGGCGCTGACCCGGAAGTCAGCCGCGGCGGTCCGGATGGCGTCCTCCACCGTCCGGCTGGTGGCCCCCCGGAACCGGAACCGGCCACCCACGTGCTCGTAGTAGGCGTCGGCGAGCGGCAGCACCTCGCCGGGCTCCAGCAGCGCCTCCGCGTACAGCCCGGGGACGGAGCCGGCCAGCGGGGTGACCTCGGTGATCCGGCAGGGGCGGCTCGCGGGCGAGGGAGCCAGCAGCCAGCCCGCCACCTCACGGCCCGTCAGGACCGGCGGCTGCACCGGCTCCCCCAGCTGGACGCGCAGCGCCGCCGCCATCAGGTCGTAGCCGTGCACCTCCCGCCACAGGAACGGGATCTCGCTGCCGCCGACCCGGGCCCCGACCTCCAGGAAGGCGCACTCGACGGCGCCCGTCGCGGGATCGGTCCCGACGAACAGCTCCAGGTGGAACACCAGCGGATCGGTGTCGAAGGCGGCGAGGAAGCGCTCGGCGGCGGCGCCGACCGCGGCGACCACGGCCGGGTCGTCCTCCTCGACCGACCCCAGGTAGGCGCCGGTCCGGAAGTCCAGGCAGGTGTTGACGTACCGGGAGGTGCGGAACGCGGCCAGCCGGCCGTCCAGGAACACGCCGTCCACGTGGTGGATCGGGCGCGGGTCGTAGACCTGGGCCAGCATCGGCCGCGCGGAGAAGTCGACCCCGTCCGCGTCCTCGGGCCCCTCCAGCCGCACCACGCCGTCGCTCGAACTCCCGATCCGGGGCTTGACGATGACGGGCCATCCGTACTTCCCGCCGAACGAGCGGACCTCCTCGGCGCTGTCGACCGCCGCGAGGGCGGGCACCGCGAGGCCGCGGTCGGCGACCACCTCGGCCATCACCAGCTTGTCCAGGAACCGCAGCGCCTGTTCGGGCCGAACGCCCTCGCAGTCCCACTCGGCGCGCAGGAGGGCCGCCGTGAGCAGGTCGTCCTCCTTCAGCGCGACGATCCGCCGCGGCGGTCCGAACCGTTCGGCGAGCGCCGCGACCGCGCGGCGGACCGCCACCAGGTCGTCGGTGGCGTCGACGACCTCCACCCCGGCGGCGGCCGCGGGCACCCGGTCGCGACCGACTTCGGTCGTGACGTAGCTGACGCGGTCGGCGCCGTGGTCGAGCACCGTCGTGTAGTCGACGTACCCCGCCCGCCAACGGTGGAGGACCACCACGTGGCGCTGGGCCAACGTACTCATCGCGCATCCTTCGTCGTGGTTCGTCATGGTTCGTCGTGATTTGCGGTGGGAGGGAACGGCCGCTCGTCGACACGTCAATTCGTCGATTCATCGACATGGATGCGTGCGGACGCGCCCCACCGCACGGATCGTGAGGGAGGAACGGTCGACGGAGCGGTACGGAAACGGGTGCGACTGCCAGGAGGGACCTGACGCGGCCTCGACCGACCGGAACGGCTCGGGCCCGGACGACTCAGGCCCGGACCACGCCCCCCGCGCCCACAGTGTTCGAGGGGGCGGCCGAACTTCCCTGGCTGCCAAGCGCACTGAACACGTGATACATGAAGACCCCCGTCTTGATCACAGGTTGAACGCGGCGAGCGTAAGTCAGGCCAGGACGCTCACACAACCCCTTGACTCCGCGAACTGATCATGTCAGGTTCAAGATATTGATCATGTTGCACTCAAGGGGGGAAGCGTGCACACATCAAGACCGGCAGGGGCGCAGCGGCCCCCTCGCACCCCGCCCCACCTGGGGGAATTCCCCATCCGGAAGCGGGAGTTCCGCCTCCGCCGGGCCGGTTCGCCCGCCGCCGCCGCACCCCGCCCTTCACGTGCGGACATGCTCACGACACAATCTCTTCAGCTTTTCGCAAAGCTCCGGGAGTGCCGGGCGGCGCCCGGGCGACCCGCCGCGGCCTGATGGACGGGACCCGGCGTCGTGCCACGGGAAACGGGGTCAGGACTGCTGCGGCTCGGGCACGTCCTTGAGCTTGACCGGTGCGGGCTCGCCCCGGCGCACGGCGCCCGGGGCGCGGCGGGCCGGCCGGTCGGCGCGCGGCGCGGAGGCGAGTTGCCACGGCACCGAGATGACCATCACGCCCGGGGTGAACAGCAGCCGGGACTTCAGCCACAGCGCGGACTGGTTGTGCAGCAGGTGCTCCCACCAGCGGCCGACCACGTATTCGGGGATGAACACCGCCACCGCCTCGCGCGGCGAGGAGCGCCGGTGCTCGCGGACGTACTGCACGACGGGCTTGGTGATCTCGCGGTACGGCGAGTCGAGGACCTTCAGCGGGACCTCGATCCCGTGGGCGTCCCACTGCGCCTCCAGTTCGTCGGTGGCGTCGTTCTCGACGGCGACGGTGACGGCCTCCAGGGTGTCCGGGCGGAGCGCCTGGGCGTACCCGAGGGCGCGCAGGGTGGCCTTGTGCAGCTGGGAGACGAGCACCACGCCGTGCACCCGGGACGGCTTGGCCGACTCCTCGCGCGGGTTCTCGACGGCCAGTTCGGCCGAGACGGCGTCGTAGTGCCGGCGGATGCCGCGCATCATCAGCCACAGCAGGACGGCGGCGACCACCGCCAGCCACGCTCCCTGCGTGAACTTGGTGATCAGCACGATGACCAGCACCAGCGCGGTGGTGACCGCACCGAGCCCGTTGATGATCCGGGAGCGCTGGGCCGCGCCGCGCACCGCCGGGTCGCTCTCGGTGGCGAGCGTTCGGTTCCAGTGCCGGACCATGCCGATCTGGGAGAGCGTGAAGGAGGTGAACACGCCCAGGATGTACAGGTGGATCAGGCTGGTGACGTCCGCCCGGTAGAACCACAGCAGCCCGCCGGCCACCACGGCGAGCGCGATGATGCCGTTGGAGAAGGCCAGCCGGTCACCCCGGGTGTGCAGCTGCCGGGGCAGGTAGCGGTGTTCGGCCAGGATCGAGGCGAGCAGCGGGAAGCCGTTGAACGCGGTGTTCGCGGCCAGGATCAGCACCAGCGCGGTGACCGCCTGGATGAAGTAGAACAGGACGCTGTCGTCGCCGCCGAGGAAGGTCGAGGCGAGCTGGGCGATCACGGTCTGCTGGGTGTGGGAGTGGCAGTCGCCGGATATGCCGACCAGTTGGCAGGCGTCCTCGACGTAGTGCACGTGCGAGGTCAGGGCCAGCACGGTGACGCCGACGAACATCACCACGGCGGTGATGCCCATGACGGCCATCGTGGTCGCGGCGTTCTTCGCCTTCGGCCCGCGGAAGGCCGGCACACCGTTGGAGATCGCCTCGACGCCGGTCAGCGCCGTGCAGCCGGAGGCGAACGCGCGCAGACCGAGCAGCAGCAGGCCCAGGCCCTGCAGGGTGTCCTTGCCGTCTTCCGGGTTGATGCCGAAGGCGGCGGTCGGGGCCTGCGGATCGTCACCGAGGACCACCCGGACCAGGCCGGTGACCACCATCAGCAGGATGCCACCGATGAACAGGTACGTAGGAGCGGCGAACGCCTTCCCGGACTCCCGCACCCCGCGCAGGTTCATCGCCGCCAGGAGCGCCACGAAGCCCAGCGCCAGCGCGACCCGGTGGTCCGCGAGGCCGCCGAACGCCGAGACGATGTTGTCCACGCCCGAGGCGACCGAGACCGCGACCGTCATCACGTAGTCGACCAGCAGTGAGGCCGCCACCACGAGGCCGGAGTCGGCGCCGAGGTTCTTGGACACCACCTCGTACGAGCCGCCGCCGGACGGGTAGGCGTGCACGACCTGCCGGTAGGACATCACCACGACCGCCATCAGCGCGACGACGCCCGCCGCGATCCACGGCGTCAGGTACAGGAAGGCGGTACCGCCCGCGGTCAGGACGAGCAGGATCTCGCCGGTCGCGTACGCGACCGAGGAGAGCGGGTCGGAAGCGAAGATCGGCAGGGCCAGCCGCTTGGGGAGCAGCGTCTCGCCCAGTTCCTCGCTGCGCATGGCCTTGCCGATCACGAGGCGCTTGAGCGCCTGGGGCACGTTGAACACGTAAGCGAGAGTAGGGGCCGCCCGCGCCGGGACGGCGCCCCCGAGGAGTGCGCCCCAGCAGGCTCCGCCCGCTCACCCCTCCCGGGTTTCCGCAGGTCACACGGCATCTCGCCGTCCGGGGGCGGGATCACGCGAGGGCGCCGGGAGGGGCCGTTAAGGAATCGTCAATATCGGCCCTCGAACGCCGCCGCTCGACCGGATCCGGTCATTTCGCCCTCGGTGCGGACGATTGCGCCACGCGACGGCCACAACTCCTCCAAATCCCGGGATGGTTTAGACCATTGACCGCGTGGTCCGTGCCTCCCTAGCATCTGAGCCGTCACGGCAGCCCCACGAGAGCCCCCTGACCTCACACATCACACATCACGCTGTCCGGCGCGTTCCGCCATCCGCCCGCGCCGATCGGCCTGACGGCCCCTCTGCCTGCCGCGCGGCGGCGACGCGCACCGAACACCGGACCGGAGTCGACTTGACGATCACAGCTGACGGCACCGCCGGTGTCCCCCACGACGCGGCGGACCGGCTGTCCGTGGGGCAGGAACGGCTCTGGTTCCTCGACCAGTTGGAGCCCGGCACGGCCGCCTACAACGTCCCGCTGGTCCTCCGGCTGACCGGACGGCTCGACGTCGCCGCCCTCTCGGGCGCCCTGGACGCCGTGGCCGCCCGGCACGAGGCGCTCCGCAGCCGCTTCCCCGCGGTGGACGGTCGGCCGCGGGTCGTCGTCGACGGGCCGGCGCCGGTGCGGTTGGGCTCGGTCGACCTGCGGGGCGGGGGCGAGGGCGAACGGGCGGCGGCCCTCGCGGCGCTCACCAACCGCGGCTTCGACCTGGCCGCGGGGCCGCTGCTGCGGGCCGACCTGCTGCGGACGGGCGAGGAGGAGCACCTCCTGTGCCTCGTGCTGCACCACATCGTCGCCGACGGCTGGTCGCTCGGCCTGCTGCGCTCCGAGCTCGCCCACCACTACGCGGCCGGACGGGGCGGAGCACGGCCCGACCTCCCGGCCCCGGCGTCGTACCGGGCGCTCGCGGCCGCCGAACGCGCCTGGCTCGACGGGCCCGAGGCGGCCCGGGCCAGGGAGTTCTGGCGCGACCGGCTGACCGGGGCGCCCGCCCTGGAACTTCCGCTGGACGCGCCCCGGAGCGACGCGTCCCGGGCCGACGGGACCGGCGGCGGGGGCGCCGGCGACTACCGCACGCGGGTGCTCCACGGCCTCGGCCCGGAGCTCGCGGCCTTCGCCCGCGCCCACCGCGTCACCCCGTTCATGGTGCTGGCCACCGCCTACCTGAGCCTGCTGCACCGGATCACCGGCCAGGACGACTTCTGCGTCGGGGTGCCGACCGCCGCGCGCGACACCGTCGGCAGCGAGGACGCCATCGGCTACTTCTCGTCCGCCCTGGTGCTCCGTGCCGACTTCTCTACGGCGCCGACCTTCGGCAAGGCCCTGCGCCGCACCCGCTCCGAGTGGACGGGCGCCCTGACCCACCGGCGCGTCCCCTTCGAGCGGCTGGCCGAGGACCTCCGGCCGGCCCGGGACACCGGGCGCACCCCCGTGTTCCAGACCGTGCTCACCGTGCACACCCAGGACGGCGGCGCGCTCGGCGTCCAGCCCTTCGCCGACCTCACCTGCGCCGAGGTCGACGGCGGGCACCGCGCCGTCAAGTTCGAACTCGGCATGGACGTCCGCGCCCACGGGGACGACCTCCACGTCGTCCTGGGTTACCGCTCCGACCTGCTGAGCGGCGACACGGTCGCCGCGACCGGCCGCCGGTTCGAGACCCTGCTGCGCGGCGCGCTGGCCCGCCCCGACACGCCCGTGCACCGCCTCCCCCTGCTGGACGCCGACGACCTCGCCCGGCTCGCCGGGGCGGGCCGCGGCCCGGACCTGCCCCCGGCCTCCTGCGTGCTCCCCGCCATCGACCGGGCGGCGGCGGCCCGTCCCGGCGCCACCGCGGTCGTCGGCCCGGACGGGTCCCTCACCCGCGGCGCGCTGTCCGGGGCGTCCCGGGCCCTGGCGGCCCGGCTCGCGGCGCACGGCGTCGGCCGCGGGGACATCGTGGCGCTCTGCCTGCCGCGCGGCCCGGAGGCCGTGGTCGCGATGCTGGCTGTCTGGCGCCTCGGCGCCGGCTACCTGCCGCTCGACCCCGCCTACCCGGCCGCCCGGCTGGCCTTCGCGTTGGCCGACAGCGGGGCCGTCCTGCTGCTCACGGCGGACGGCCGCGCGCCGGACGGGGTGGAGGCACGGGTACCGGTGCTGTCCGCCGCCGCGGACGGCCCGGCCGCCTCCACCAGCGGTACCGCCGCCGGGGAACCGTCCGGGCCGCTGCCCGACGACCCGGCGTACCTGATCTACACCTCCGGTTCGACCGGCCGGCCGAAGGGCGTGCTCGTGCCGCACCGGGCGCTGGCCGCCCGGGTCGCCTGGATGGTCGAGGGCTACGGGATCGGCGAGGACGACCGCGTCCTGCAGTACGCCACGCTCGCCTTCGACACCAGTGCCGAGGAGCTCTTCCCCGCGCTCGCCGCCGGGGCCGTCCTGGTGACGGCCCGGCCCGGCGCCGCGCTCCCGGACCAGTTGGCCGAGCCGTACGCCGCCGGTGTCACCGTCCTCGACCTGCCGACCCCCTACTGGCACCACCTCGTCGCCGACCTGGACGAGACGCCGTGGCCGGAGCGGCTGCGGCTGCTGGTCCTGGGCGCCGACCAGGTCCGTCCCGACGCGGTCGCCGCCTGGCGCGCCCGGTTCGGGGACCGGGTGCGGGTGGTCAACTCCTACGGCCCCACCGAGACGACGGTCATCGCGACCACCCGGGAGCTCGGCGCGTCCGACGGACGGGCGCGCCCGCCGATCGGCCGGCCGATCGGCGGGACCACCGCGGCCGTCCTGGACCGGCACGGCAACCCGGTGCCGCCCGGCACCCCGGGCGAGCTGGTGCTCGGCGGGGCCGGGCTGACGCACGGTTACCTCGGCCGTCCCGGGGCGACCGCGCGGTCCTTCGTCCCCGATCCGGACGGCCCGCCGGGCGCCCGCCGCTACCGCACCGGCGACCTGGTCCGCTACCGCGCCGACGGCGCCCTGGAGTTCCTCGGGCGCATCGACGACCAGCTGAAGGTGCGCGGCTACCGGATCGAGCCCGGCGAGGTCGAGGCGGCCCTCCTCGGGTGCCCCGGCGTCGCGCACGCCGCCGTCGCCGCGCACGGCGACGTCCTCGCCGCCTACACCGTCCCCCGGCCGGGCGGCCCCGCCCCCGCCCCGGACGCGCTGCGCGCCGCCCTCGCCGCCGTCCTGCCGCAGCACGCCGTCCCGCACGCGTTCGTCGTGCTCGACGCGCTGCCCCTCACCCCCAACGGGAAGCTGGACCGCCGGGCGCTGCCCGCCCCGTCCCCCGGCGCCGGGCCGTCGGCGGCGCACGTGCCGCCGCGCACGGAGGCCGAGGAACTGGTCGCCGAGGTCTGGCAGGAGGTGCTCGGCGTCGACGGGGTCGGCGCCCACGACGACTTCTTCGACCTCGGCGGGCACTCCCTGCTCGCCACCCGGGTGATCGCCCGGCTGCGGGCCGCGGTCGACCTCGCCGTCCCGCTGCGGACGCTGTTCACCCACCGCACCGTGGCGGCCTTCGCCGAGGCCGTCGAGGCCGCGCTCGCCGCCGAGATCGACACCCTGTCCGACGCCGCCGCCGAAGAACTCCTGGCCGCCCAGGACGCCCTGGAAGGACCCCGCCCGACCCCATGAGCACCGCCGACAGAACCACTCCGGCCGGGCCGTCCCCGGCCACCGCTCCCCCGTCCGCCGGGGCGGCGCTCTCCGACCCCAAGCGGGAGCTCCTGCGCCGCCGGCTGGCCGCCCGGAACCGGCCCCGGACGACCGCGGTGCCCCGGCGGGCCCCCGGGACGCCCGTGCCGCTCTCCTTCGCCCAGGAACGCCTGTGGTTCATGGAGCAGTTCGCCCCCGGCACCTCCGCGTACAACATCCCGGTCGTGCGGCGGTTGCGCGGCCCGCTCGACGCCGACCTGCTGCGGGCCGCGGTGGACACCTGCGTCGCCCGGCACGAGACGCTGCGCTCCCGCTACCCGGCGACCGAGGACGGGCGCCCGCTGCTGGTCGTCGACCCGCCCGCCCCGACGCCGGTGCCCGTGGTCGGGGCCGCCGATGGGCCCGCCGCCGAACGCCTGGTGGACGAGGCCGCCGCCGTCCCCTTCGACCTGGAGAACGGTCCGCTGCTGCGGGTGCTGCTGGTCCGGCTGGCCGAGGACGACCACGTCCTGCTGATCGTCGTCCACCACAGCGTCGGCGACGGCTGGTCGAGCGAGGTCCTGCTCGGCGAAGTCCTGCTCGGGTACGCCGCCCGGGCGGCCGGCGCGCCCGACCCGCTGCCCGAACTGCCGGTGCAGTACGGCGACTTCGCCCTGTGGCAGCGCGAGCGGCTGAGCGGCGACCGGCTCGCGGCGGAGCTCGACCACTGGCGGCGCGAACTCGCCGGCGTCGAGCCGCTGCAGCTGGCCTTCTCCCGGCCCCGCCCCCCGCGCCAGACCTTCGAGGGCGCGGGCCACGGCTTCGCGGTCGACCGGCCGCTGCTCGACCGGCTGTCCGCCCTCGCCGACCGGCACCACGCCACGCCGTACATGGTGCTGCTCGCCGCCTTCCAGCTCCTGCTGGCCCGCTACGGCGGCCACCGCGACTTCGCCGTCGGCTCACCGGTCGCCGGCCGCCCGGAGCCCGAACTGGAGCCGCTCGTCGGCATGTTCGTGAACGTGCTCGCGCTGCCCGCCCGGCTCGGGGGCGACCCGACGTTCGGCGAACTGGTCGACCGCACCCGCGAGACCTGCCTGGAGGCGTACGCGCACCAGGAGTTGCCGTTCGCCCACCTGGTCAGCGAGCTCAACGTGGCCCGGGACGCCTCCAGGCCGCCGGTCTTCCAGGCCGTGCTCGCCGTCCAGAACTACGCCACCCAGCGCTCCGCGGCCATGGAACTCCCCTTCGAGGTCGAGCCGTTCGGCGTCCGGGCCAGCGGTACCCGGTTCGACGTCGAGCTGTTCCTCCAGGAGTGGCCGGACGGTCTCCGGGGCTCCTTCAACTACAACACCGACCTGTTCGCCGAGCAGGACGTCGCGGCCCTGGCCGGTCACTTCGACCGGCTGCTGCGGGCCGTCACCGCCCACCCCGACACGCCGGTCTCCGCGCTCGACACCCTCACCCCGGCCGAACGCGCCTTCGAGACCGAGCGCTTCAACGACACCGCGGTCGACCGCCCCGCCACCACCCTGCCCGCCCTGGTCGCCGCGCAGACCGCCCGGACGCCGGACGCCGTGGCCGTCGCCGTCGAGGGGCGCCCCGCGCTCACCTACCGCGAACTCGACGCCCTGTCCGGGCGGATCGCCGCCCGGCTCGCCGCCGAGGGCGTCGGCCCCGGCAGCCTCGTCGCGGTGAGCGCCGAACGCTCGCCGGAACTCGTCGCCGCGCTGCTCGGCGTCCTGCGCTCCGGCGCCGCCTACACGCCGGTCGAACCGGACCACCCGGCGGAGCGCCGGGCCCTCCTCCTCGCGGACAGCGCCGCCACCGTCCTGCTCACCCAGCGGGGCCTGCCGACCCCGGTCGGCTGCACCGCCCGGGTGCTGCTGCTCGACGACCCCGCCGAGTGGCCCCGGGCCCGCGACCTGCCCGCCGGGCCGGAGCCGGACGACACCGCGTACCTGATCTACACCTCCGGCTCCACCGGCCGCCCCAAGGGCGTGCCCAACACCCACCGGGCCATCGCCAACCGCGTCCAGTGGATGCAGGACGCCTACCGCCTCGGCACCGACGACGCCGTCCTGCAGAAGACCCCGACCGGCTTCGACGTCTCGGTCTGGGAGTTCTTCTGGCCGCTGACCGCCGGGGCCCGGATCGTGCTGGCCCGGCCGGGCGGGCAGAAGGACAGCGGCTACCTCCGCGACCTGATCGTCTCGGCCGGCGTCACCGTCGCCCACTTCGTCCCCGCGATGCTCACCGCGTTCCTCGCCGAGGACGGCGTCGAACGCTGCACCACGCTGCGCCGGGTGGTGTGCAGCGGCGAGGCGCTGCCGCCCGACGCCGCCCGGGAGCTGACCTCCCGGCTGCCCGGGCTGGCGCTGGCCAACCTCTACGGGCCGACCGAGGCCGCCGTCGACGTCTCCGCCTGGGAGTGCGCGGGGCCGCTGGAGAGCGTGCCGATCGGCCTGCCGATCCACAACACCCGGCTGTACGTGCTCGACGAACGGCTGCGCCCGGTGCCGCCCGGCGCGCCCGGCGAGCTCCACATCGGCGGCACCGCCGTCGCCCTCGGCTACCACCGGCGCGCCGGGCTCACCGCCGCCAGGTTCGTCCCCGACCCCTGGGGCCCGCCCGGCTCCCGGCTCTACCGGACCGGCGACCTGGCCCGCCGCCGCGCCGACGGCACCCTCGAACACCTCGGGCGGATCGACCAGCAGGTCAAGCTCCGCGGCATGCGGATCGAGCCCGGCGAGACCGAGGCCGCGCTCCGCGCCCAGCCGGGCGTCGCCGACGCCGCCGTCGTGCTGCGCGAGGACCGCCCCGGCGACCAGCGGCTGGTCGGCTACCTCGTCGTCGCCGACGACGCCGAGGAGCCCGACCACGCGGCGCTCCGGACGGCGCTGCGGCGGAGCCTCCCGGAGCACCAGGTGCCGACGGCCTTCACCACCGTGCCCGCCCTCCCGCTCACCCCCAACGGGAAGCTGGACCGGCGCGCCCTGCCGGTGCCGCTGGTCCGGCGCTCGGCGCGGGCCGCCGAACCCGCGACGCCGGCTGAGCGGGTGCTCGCGGAGATCTGGGCGGAGGTCCTCGGCCTGCCCTCGGTCGGTGCCGACGAGAGCTTCTTCGACCTCGGCGGCCACTCGCTCCTGGCCACCCAGGTGGTCGCCCGGGCCCGCAAGCGGCTGGTCGGGGCGGGGGCCCGGCCGATCAGCGTCATGGACCTGTTCACCCACCGGACCGTCCGGGAGCTGGCGGCCGTCGCGGACCGGTCCGAGGGCGACCGCGCCCCGCGCGGCCTGCTGCACCGGCTCACCCGGGCGGTGCCGGCCGACCGGCGCCGGCTCACCCTGGTCTGCGTCCCGTACGGCGGCGGCAGCGCCGTCGTCTACCAGCCCGTCGCCGACGCGCTGCCCACCGACACCGAGCTGTGGGCGGTGTCCGTCCCCGGCCACGACCTCGGGGTGACCGAGGAGCACCTGGCCTTCGACGACCTCGCGGCCAGGATCGCCGCCGAGGTCCGCGAGCGCGTCGAGGGCCCGCTCGTCGTGTACGGCCACTGCGCGGTCGGCACCGCGCTCGCCGTCTGCGTGGCCCGCATCCTGGAGGCGTCCGGCCGCGAGCTGGAGGGCGTCTACGCCGGCGCCCAGTTCCCGTTCGCGCGACCGCGCAGCCGGGTGCTCTCCGCGCTCGGCCGGATCGCCTCGCTCGAACCGCTGGTCGGCGACCGCACGTACGCCAACTGGCTGACCGGCATGGGCGTCGACACCTCCGAACTGGACGAGGAGCAGGTCCGGTTCGTGGTGGGCAACATGCGCCGGGACACGAAGGCCGCCGAGGACTGGTTCACCCGGGCCATCGCGGAGGTCGCCGACGGCGCGCCCCGGCTGCGGGCGCCGCTGGTCTCGCTGGTCGGCGACCGCGACCCGGCGGCCGACTTCTACCAGGAGCGCTACCGCGAGTGGCTGCTGCTGGCCGAGCGCTCCGCCGTGGCCGTGCTCGACGAGGGCGGGCACTTCTTCATCGCCTACCGCGCGGCCGAGGTCGCCGCCGCCGTCACCAGCGTGCACCGCGCCGTCGCCGACGGGACGACCGGGGCGCTGCCCGCGCCGGGCCCCGAGAACTCCTGGTGGTTCCACGCCGAGACCGGGCCCGCCGCCCCGGAGGACGACACCGCCCGGCCGGACGGTGGAACCCCGGCGGACGACGGGCCGCAGCCCAGCATGCGGCGCTTCCTGCTGGTGGCCGGCGGCCAGTTGGTCTCCATCACCGGCTCGGCGCTCACCGAGTTCGCCCTGCCGATCTGGATCCTGCTGCAGACCGGCTCGATGACCCGCTACGCCCTGTACGCGGTCGTCGCGATGCTCCCGGGCATCCTGGTCGGCCCGCTCGCCGGGGCCGTCGTCGACCGGGTGGACCGCCGTGCGGTGATGCTCGGCGGCGACCTCGCCGCCGCCGCCACCCAGGCCGCGCTGCTGGGGCTGCTGCTGGCCGGCCGGCTGCAGTCGTGGGAGGTGTACGCGCTGCTCGGCGTGCTCTCCGTCGCCCTGACCTTCCAGCGGCTCGCCTACGCCTCCGCCGTGCCGCAGCTCGTCCCCAAGCAGTACCTGGGGCATGCCAACGGGATCGTCCAACTCGCCTTCGGGACTGCGCAGTTCGTCGTTCCGCTGGGTGCGGTGGCGCTGCTCGCCGCGATCGGGCTGCGGGGCATCCTGGTCATCGACGTGGTCAGCTACGCGCTCGCCGTCGGCGTCCTGCTCGCGGTCCGCTTCCCGCGCACCCTCCCCTGGACCAGGCGCGAGTCGCTGGTCGCCGAGATCCGCAACGGCTTCGCCCACACCTGGCGCCACCGCGGTTTCCGGGCGATGCTCCTGTGGTTCGCCGGCCTGAACGTCTTCCTGTCGCCGCTGTTCCTCCTCACCACCCCCCTGGTCCTCGCCTTCGCGGACCTCGGGGCGGCCGCCCGGGTCGCGGTCGCGGGCGGCGTCGGCGCCCTGCTCGGCGGCGTGGCCATGGGGTTCTGGGGCGGGCCGCGCCGGCACCGGCTGCGCGGGATGCTGGCCCTGGCGGGCGTGCTCGCCGCGGCGGGCGCCGTCACCGGGCTGCGCCCGAACCTGTGGGTGGTCGCGGCCGGGGCGTTCGGCATGTCGTTCGCCCTGTCCCTGGTCAACGGCGTCTACGCGACGATCGTCCAGACCAAGGTCGCGCAGCGCTTCCACGGCCGGGTGTTCGCCCTGAACACCCTCGTCGCCTGGTCCACCCTCCCGCTGGGCCACGGGGTCGTCGCCCCGCTGGGCTCCGCCCTCCTCGGCCCGCTGATGGAGCCCGGCGGCGCGCTCGCCCCGGTGTTCGGCCCGATCGTCGGCACCGGCCCGGGCCGCGGCATCGCCCTGATGTACGTGCTGTTCGGCCTGGCCATGATGGCGCTGGTCGCCCTCGGGCTGCGGCTCCCGGCCCTGGCCCGCTTCGACCGCGACGTCCCCGACGCCGAACCGGACGACCTGGTGGGCCTGCGCGAACGGGCCCGGACCGCCGCGGCCCGCCGCGCCGAAGGGGGCGCCGCATGACCGCGCCCCGCACCACGCCGGCCCCGGCCCCGGCCCCGGCCACGCTGCCCGCCCTGCTCGCCCACCGGGCCGCGGCGCACGGGGAGCGGACCGCGATCGTCAACGGCGAGCGGCGCCTGGACTTCGCCGGCTGGCAGCGGCGCAGCGGCGCCCTCGCCACCGTCCTGCGCGCGGCCGGCCTGGCCACCGGGGACCGGGTCGGCCTGTGCTACGGCACCGGCGGCTGGACGGAGTTCGCGGTGGCGTTCCTCGCCGTGCTGCGGGCCGGCGGTGTCGCCGTGCCGTTCTCCGACCGGACGCCGCCCGCCGGGGTGCGCCACGTCCTGGCCGACTCCGGGGCGCGCTTCCTGCTGCACGGCCCCGCCGGGGCTCCGGCGGGCGTGCCGACGGGGGTGCGGACGCTCACCGAGCGGGCCGCGGACGACCCCGACCCGCCCGGCCTCGTCCCCGAGCCGCCCGACCCGGAGCCGGGGGCGCCCGCCCAGATCCTGTACACCTCCGGCACCACCGGGACCCCGAAGGGCGTCACCGCCTCCCACGCGAACCTCGCGCACGGCTGCACGCTCGACGAGCGCCGCCGGCCGCTGCGCCACTCGGCCGCGTTCCTGCACACCTTCCCGGTCGGCACCAACGCCGGCCAGACCATGCTGGTCAACGCCTTGAACGCGCACGCCCGCTGCGTGGCCGCGCCCCAGTTCACCCCGGCCCGGTTCCTGCGCCTGATCCCCGAGCACGAGGTCGGCAGCGTGTTCCTGGTGCCCGCCACGGCGATCGAGATCCTCGCCTCCCCCGCCCTGGCCACGGCCGCCGGGAGCGGGGCCCTGGACGGCGTCCGCCTGGTCGGCTCCACCGCCGCGGCCCTGCCGCAGCCCGTCGCGCTCGGCCTGAGCCGGGTCTTCGCCGGGGCCCAGATCGTCAACTACTACACGTCCACGGAGGCCGCCCCGGCCCAGGTCACCCTGCTGTTCGACCCGGCCCGCCCGCAGTCGCCCGGCCGCCCCGCGTCCCTGGCCGACCTGCGCGTCACCGACGGCGCGGGCCGCCCCGTGCCGCCGGGCGAGGCGGGCGAGCTGTGGCTGCGCTCGCCCGCCGCGCCGCGCGGCTACCTCGGCGAGCGGGACGACGAGACCTTCCGGGGCCGGTGGACCCGGATGGGCGATCTCGGCCGGGTCGACGAGGACGGTTTCCTGCACCTCCTCGACCGGGAGCGCGACGTCGTCAAGTCCGGTGCCCACAAGGTCTCCACCCTCCAGGTCGAGAACGCGCTGCACGCCCACCCGCTGGTCGCCGACGCGGCGGCCGTCGGCGTCCCGCACCCCGTCCTCGGCAGCGTGGTGGCGGCGTTCGTCGTGCCCGCCGGCGAGCTGACCCCGGCCGCCCTGCGCACCTTCCTGCTGGACCGCCTCGCCGTCCACGAACTCCCCGCCACCGTGCACTTCCGCGACGCCCTCCCCCGCAACGAGGCCGGCAAGGTCCTCAAGCGGGAGCTGCGCCGCGCCCTCGACCCCGACACCCGTGAGGCCGCCCCGTGACCCTCCCGACCTCCCCCGCCCAGCACGGCGTGCGGCTCACCGAGCACGCGCTGGACGTCGGCTCGGCCTACCACCTGGCCGTCGCCGTCGAACTGACCGGCCCGCTCGACGTCCCGGCCCTGGACCGCGCGTGCGCCGCCGTCACCGCCCACCACCCGGCCCTGACCAGCGTCCCGGCGCTGGACGGCGGCACCGGCCGGACGGTCGCCGTGCCCGCCCCGCGCCGCGTCGAGTGCGCCGCCGGGGAACTGCCGGCGCGGCTCGCCGAGGAGCGCTCGGCCGCCTTCGACCTGCTCGCCGGCCCGCTGTGCCGGTTCGCGCTGCTGCGGACCGGACCGGAGCGGCACGTCCTGCTGTTCACCGCCCACCACCTGGTGTTCGACGGCGAGTCCAAGGACCGGCTGGTCGGCGACCTCGCCGCGGCCTACCGGGGCGATCCGCTGCCGCCGGTGCCCGACTCCGTGCACCCGGCCGCGGAGCCCGCGCCGGAGGACCTGGCGGACGCCCGCGCGCTGTGGGCCGACCACGGACCGGACCCGGCCGCCCCGGTCCTCCCCGGCCTCGTCCCGCCGGCCGACGGCGGCGTCCTGCCCGCGCCCGGCGCCGAAACCGCCTTCCGCCTCGACGGGCGGCGCTGCGCGGCCCTCTCCGACACCGCGCGCCGGATCGGCGTCACCCGTTTCGAACTGCTCACCGCGGCCTGGCACGCCCTGCTCGTCCGCTACGGCGACCCCGCCCCCACCACCGCGGTCGAGCTCTCGCTGCGCCCGCCGGGCGCGCCGGTGGCCGTCGGCCTGGCCGTCAACGAACTGCCGCTGCGGGTCGCCGCCGCGGGCGCCGCCCGGCCGGCCGAGCTGCCGTTCGCGGACTGGGCCCGCGCCGTCCGGGCCGCCCTGCGGGCGCTGTACCGGCACCGGGCGACGCCTTTCGGCCGGGTCGTGCGGGGCCTGACCCCCCGCACCGCGCTCGCCCCGCTGTCCGTCAGCTACCGGCGCCGCCCGGCCGCCGCCGCGCCGGACTTCGGCGCCGTCGCCGCCGAGGTGCAGTGGATCGGCTTCCCGGACACCGCGCGCAACCTCCTCAACCTCCAACTGGTCGACTGCGGCGACGAGGTGCGCGGCAGCCTCCAGTACCGCCGCGGGGCGCTGCCGCCGGGCACCGCCGAGCGGATCGTCGAGCACTGGACCCGGCTGCTCGACGGGGCCCTCGCCGACCCCGGCGCGACGCTCGGCGCGCTGCCCCTGCTCGGCCCGGACGAGCTGCGCGCGCAGGTGGTGCCGCCGGTGGCGCGCACCGGCCCGGCCCCCGCGACCGTCACCGAGCAGTTCTTCGCCCGCGCGGCCGAGCGGCCCGACGCGGTCGCCGTCGTCGCGGCGGGCACCGCCCTGACGTACGGCGGGCTCGCCGAGCGGGTGGAGCGCGCGGCGGCGGCACTCGTCCGGCACGGCGCCGGGCCGGGGACGCTGGTCGGCGTCGAGCTGCCCCGGGGCCTGGACCAGCTCGTCGCGGTGCTCGCCACCCTGGCCGCCGGCGCCGCCTACCTCCCCCTCGACCCCGGGTACCCGGCGGAGCGGCTGGCCCTGGTCCGCTCCGACGCCACCCCCGCCCTGCGGGTCACCCGGACGCCCGAGGGCCCCGGCGACCTGGCCCCGGCGGACCTCGCCGGTCCGGGCGGCCGTCGCCCGCTGCCCCCGCCGGACCCGGCGCTGCCCGCCTACGTGCTGTACACCTCCGGTTCCACCGGCCGTCCCAAGGGCGTCGAGGTGCCGCACGCGGCGCTGGTCTACGTGCTGGCGGCCCTGCGGGAGCGGCTCGGCTCACGGGCCGGGGACCGCTGGCTCGGGCTCACCTCGCTGTCGTTCGACATCTCCGCCGTCGAGCTGTTCCTGCCGCTCACCACCGGCGGCCGCGTCGTCCTCGTCCCGGAGGAGGAGCACCGCGACGGCCCGGCCCTGCTCAAGCTGCTCCGGGACGAGCGGGTCACCCACGTGCAGGCCACGCCCAGCGGCTGGCGGCTGCTCCTGGACGCCGGGCTCCCCGGCCCGGTCCCGGGCCTCACCGCGCTCACCGGCGGCGAGGCCCTGCCCGCCCCGCTCGCCGCCGAGCTCACCGCGGCCACCGCGCGGCTGGTGAACGTGTACGGGCCGACCGAGACGACCATCTGGTCCACGCTGGCCGATCCCGCCGTCACCGGCGACGGCGCCGTCCGTCTCGGTGACCCGCTGGCCGGCACCGGCGCGTACCTGCTCGACCCCGGCCTGCGGCCCGTCCCGTACGGCGTCGCGGGCGAGCTGTACCTCGGCGGGGCGGGGGTGGCGCACGGCTACCTGGGCCGCCCGGGCCTGACCGCGAGCCGGTTCCTGCCCGACCCGTACGGGCCTCCCGGCAGCCGGATGTACCGGACCGGCGACCTGGTGCGGCGCGCCCCGGGCGGCGCGCTGGAGTACCTCGGCCGCACCGACGGCCAGGTGAAGCTGCGCGGCCACCGGATCGAACTCGGCGAGGTCGAGGCCCGGTTGGCCGGCCACCCGGGCGTGGCGCGGGCGGCCGTGGTGGCGCACGGTCCGGAGGGGGACCGCCGGCTCACCGCCTACGTCGTCCCGGCCGGGCCGGCCCCCGCCCCGGAGGAGCTGCGCGCACACCTGGCCGGCGTGCTGCCCGCCGCCGTCCTGCCCGGCGCGTACGTCGTCCTCGACGCCTTCCCGCTGACCCCCAACGGCAAGCTGGACCGGGCCGCGCTGCCGGAGCCGGCGGCGGACCGCCCCGGGCGCCCGGCCGGGGCCCCGGCGGGGGCGGACGCCACCGACGCGGCGGTCCTCGACATCTGGCGCGAGGTCCTCGGCCTGGACGACCTGGGGCCCGACGAGGACCTCTTCGACCTCGGCGGGCACTCGCTGACGATCACGGCCATCACCGCCCGGATCCGCCACCGCCTCGACGTCGACGTCCCGCTGGACGTCTTCTTCGACACCCCCACCGCACGGGACGTCGCAGCCGCCGTCCGTGCCCTCCGAGAGGAATGACCCGTGACCCACGAGATCCGCTACCGCGTCGTCGTCAACGACGAGGAGCAGCACGCCCTGTGGCCGGACGGCGCCGAGCTGCCGGCCGGCTGGCGGCCCGAGGGGTTCGTCGGCTCCGAGGAGGAGTGCACGGCGCACGTCGACCTGGTCTGGCCGGACATCCGGCCGCTCTCGGTGCGCCGCCGCCTGGAGTCCGGGGCGGACGCCCGGTGAGCGCCCCCGGCACTCCCCCGCCCCCGGACACCGACTCGCTCCGGCTCCGCCTCGCCGAGTCGGTCGCCCGGGCCTGCGACGGCGCCGTCGGCGCGTCGGAGGTGCTGGCGTCCACCGAGTCGCTCGCCGCGCTCGGGGTCGGCTCGCTCGCCCTGCTGCGCCTGGCGGACGCGGTGGAGGAGGAGTTCGGGGTCCTCCTCGACCTCGGCGACGGGGCGCTGCACGCGGACGGGTTCGACGGGCTCGTCGCGCAGTTGCTGCGGCTCGGCGCGGCGGAGCCCCGGTGGGCCCCGTGACCGGGGCGGCGGTGCGGGACGACGTCCTCGCCGTCCCCTTCGCCGGGGGCCGCTGCGGGACGGCGCCGCTCACCTGGGGGCAGCGCGCCATCTGGCACGCGATCGGCCGGACGGCGCCGAACGACCACTACTTCAACCTCGGCCGGGTGCTGCCCCTCGCCGACCGGGGCGCCCCGGTGGACGCCGCGCGCCTGGTGGCCGCGCTGACCGCCCTGGTGCTGCGGCACGAAGCCCTGCGGACCCGGCTGGCGGACCTGCCCGACGGCGCCCCCGGCCAGCGGCTGCACGGGGAGGGACGGTTCGACCTGCTCGTCCGCGACGAGCCCGACCCCGACCGGGCCGGTCGGACGGCCGAGGAGCTGCTGGCGGAACTGTCCGGGCGCCGCTTCGGGTACGCGGAGGAGTGGCCGGTGCGGTGGGGGGCGGTCCGCTGTTCCGGGCGGATCACGCACGCCGTCCTCGCCCTGTGCCACCTGGCGTCCGACGGGCACGGCGCGGAGGTCCTGGTGCGCGACCTGCGGCTGCTGGTGCGCCGCGGTTCGGCCGGGCCGGTCTGCCCGGAGACGCCGCTGGACCTGGCCCGCCGACAGGCCGGCCCGGCCGGGCGGCGGGCCGGCGCAGCCGCGCTGGCGCACTGGGAGCGGGGCCTCGCGCAGGCCCCGCCGACGATGTTCGCCGCCCCGGTCGCGGCGCCGCGCACGCCCCGGTTCTGGACCGGCCGGCTGGTCTCGGCGGCCCTGCCCCGGGCCGTGGACGCCCTGGCCGCCGGCCACGGCGTCAGCGGGTCGGCGGTGCTGCTGACCGCGGCGGCCGCCCTGGTCGCCGCCGGTCAGGGGCACCGGACGGCGGCCGTCATGCCGATCGCCGGGAACCGGGCCGCGGCGGACCGCCGCACCATGGTCAGCACGCTGTCGCAGGACGCCCTGGTGGTGCTGCCGCTGCCGGACGACCCGGCGGGGACCGCGGTCTTCACCGACCTGCTCCCCGGCGCGTTCGCCGCGTCCCTGGCCGGCTACCGGGCCGCCTCCTACGACCCGGCCGGGTGGGACGCGCTGCTGGAGCGGCTGGCGCGGGAGCGCGGCACGGAGGTCCATCCGTACTGCTGCTTCAACGACATGCGGCTGACCGAACGGGTCGCCGCCCCCGGCGGCGCTCCGGACGCCGGGGAGCTGGAGCGGCTGCGCGGGCGCACCGTCCTCGACTTCCCGGCCACCCAGGAACGGGTGGCCTGCCGGTACTGCCTGCACCTGACCGGCGACGACGCCGAGTTGACCGTCACCCTGACCGCCGACACCGCGTACCTGCCGCCGGAGGCGATCCACGCGCACCTGCGCGCCCTGGAGGAGGTGGTGGTCGCCTCGGCCGCCGGTTCCCCGCCGAAGCTGGCCGACCTGGGCGGGCTGCTCGGCCCGTCGCGGGCCCGCGCGTGACGGCCGCGCCCGTCCCGCGGCCCGTCGTCCACGCGGACGCCACGTCCTGCGCGCAGGGCGGCCGGATCCGCTGCCGGACGGCGGCCGGCGACGGCGGTCCGCTCACCGGCCGGGTGGTCGTCACCGACGTCGTGGCGGACCGCACGGTGCTCGTCGCTCGGGTGCGCGGCTCCGTCCACGACCTGGACGTGCCCGCGGCGTGGCCGAGTTCGCTGTACCGGGCGAGCTTCCACGACCACCGCCCCGAAGTGCCGCGGCCCGAGCGGGACGCCGAGCACGAGGTGTGGTTCGCGGTGCGGGCGGGGCGCCCGGGCGGTACCTCCCCGGTCCTGGTGAGCGTCCCGTTCCCCACCTGGCGCGCCTACCACCGGGCCGGTGAGCCGGGCCGGAGCCTCTACTACTCGGAGCAGCCCGCGCGCGCGGTCCGCGTCCCGCTCGACGCGCCCGGCGGGGGTCCGCCGCCGGAGCGGTGGGAGGAGCCGCTGCTGCGCTGGCTGCACCGGACCGGCCGGCCGGTCGAGTACTGCTCGGGCTTCGACCTGGACGACGGGGCGGAACTCCTGGCGGCCTACCGGGTGCTGGTCGTGAACGGTCACGACGAGTACTGGACGGCGGGCATGCGGGACGGCGTCGAGGGGTTCGTCCGCCGGGGCGGCAACCTCGCGGTCTTCGCGGGCAACACCGCCTGGTGGCAGTTCCGCCTGGAGGACGGCGGCCGCACCATGGTCTGCCACCGCGACGCCGCGACGGACCCGGTCGCCGCCACCGACCCGGCCCGGACGACGGTGGAGTGGTCCAGCGCACCGGTCGACCGCCCCGAGAACGCGATGACGGGCGTGAGCTTCCGCCGGGGCGCGGGGGCGTGGGGCGAGGGCATGGCGGTGATGGGCCGCGAGGCCTACACGGTGCGCTTCGCGGACCACTGGGCCTTCGAGGGGACCGGTCTGGCGGACGGGGACGCCTTCGCCCGGGGGGCGCTGGGCTACGAGACGGACGCGGCCGAACTCGACTGGTCGCTCGGCGTGCCGCGGGCCACCGGGCGGGACGGGACGCCGCGCTCCTTCGTCGTCCTGGCCACCGCCGACCTGGGGCACTGGCGCGCCTACGGGCAGGGCGGGTGGGCGACCATGGGGACCATGCGGCTCGGGGCGGGGTCGGTGTTCAACGCCGCCACCATCAACTGGGGGCGGGCGCTGGACGACCCGGCGGTGGCGCGGGTGACCCGCAACGTCCTCGACCGGTTCTCCGGGGCGCCCGCGCCCCGCTGGCACGCCGTCGGTCCGGCACCCGGGCTCCGGGCGCTCGCCGCCTGCGAGGGCCTGCTGTTCGCCGTGGCCGGGGACGGGACGACCCTGCTGCACCGCGAACCGTCCGAGCAGAACCTGCCGTGGACGCCCTGCCCGGACGGCCCGGACGGCCCGGAGGGTCAGTTGCGGCTGCGCTGCCTCACCGCCCCCCGCGAGGCCTGCCACCCGCTGCCGCTGGCGCTCCTGGCGGTGACCGAGGACGACCGGCTGGTGCACCGCGCGCCCGTCGCCGGTACGGCGCCGTGGGTCCACGCCGGGTCCGTCCCCCGCGGCACGACGGCGCTCGCGATGTGCGACAACACGCTCTTCGCGGTCACCGGGCACGACGACGTGCTGCACCACCGTCCGGCCCACCTCCCCGGGGCGGCGTGGACCGCGCTGGGGCCGGCCGGCGGCGCGACCGCGCTCGCCGTCCTGCACGCCCGGCTGCACGCCGTCACCCCCGGCGGGCTGCTCACCCGCCCCCCGGTCCTCACCCGGGCACCGTTCGCGCCCTTCGCCCCGCCGGTGCCCGTCCCGTCCGCCGGACCGCTGGCCCCGCACGCCGGCCGGCTGCTGATGGCGGCGGCCGACGGCCGGCTGCTCAGCCATCCGGGCGGCATGACGACGGGGCCCGCCCGGGAGGGCGGCTGAGCCGGTCACCGGACTCCGCCGCCGTTCCCGTTCCGTCGGGGGCCACGGCGGAGGCCCCCGGCTCCCCCCTCGGGCCGGGAGCCGGGGGCCCGGTCCTGCGGGCCGGTCCTACGGCCGGTCCGGGCGGGTCAGGAGATGGAGAAGACGGACGCCCACTTCTGGCTCGCCGAGCCGGCGGAGGCGGTGTTGGCGGTGACGGCCTGGCCGGCGGTCGCGGTGCCGTCGAGGACGAAGCCGGTGGCCGGGTTGGTCAGGGTGTAGGTGCCGGCGGCGTTCTGCGTCACCTGCCACTTCTGGTTGGCGGCACCGAGGTTGACGGCCAGCAGGGAGACCTGGCCGCCGGCGGTGGTCGGCGCGGTCAGGTAGAGGGGGATCGGGCAGCTGTCGGAGACGCGCACGGTGCCGTCGCCGTTGGCGATGAACTTCCAGCGCTGCGAGGCCCGGGTGGTGTCCAGCGCGGCGAACTCGGCCCCGGAGGAGAGGCTGAGGCTGCAGGTCCCGCCGCGCTGGAGGGCGACACCACCGCCGTTGCTGAGCGCGTGGTAGGCGTTGTCTCCGACGATCGTGGGGCCGTAGTTGACGGCGTGGGTGTCCAGGGCGGTCAGCGCGGCGCCGGTGGTGGACAGCGGCGGCACGGCCGTCGGGCGGACGTTCTTGAACCAGTCGGCGAAGGTGGCCGGCGTGTGCGAGGCCAGGGTGGCGATGGTGCGGTCCCAGCTGCCGTCCACCTGGTTCCACAGCTGGAGCAGCGCGCCGTCCACGTTGCCCTGCACCTGGTCGCCGGTCTGCCAGCCCGCGGCGGCGGTGAACGGGTAGGACGAGCCGTCCGGCCACACGTAGCGCTGGTCGCCCAGCAGGTAGGCGGCCAGCGAGTCGCCGAAGCCCTCGGTCCAGGCGCAGGTGGCGGACGACACCCTCTCGATGTAGTGCGGGCTGCAGTTGGTGACGGCCGGGAAGGTGCCGTTGTACAGCCGGTTCTGGAAGAAGTGGCCCGCTTCGTGCAGCACGGTGTGCTCGGAGTCCGGGTCGGCGTCGGCGAGGTGCACGGTGTTCGACAGGTCGTAGTACGGGCCGTCGGTGGAGCCGGACTGCCAGCGGACGGTCAGGGTGGTGCAGGTGGCGGCGTTCGCCTCGGCGGTCGTCCAGCACGGGGTGGTGGAGTTGGCCCGGCGCGACCAGAGCAGGTTGACGGTGTCGAAGGCGTGCCAGGCGCGGGCCGCGGTGGTCGGTTTGACGGTGCCGAGGGAGAGGCTCGTCGATATGTTCGTCTGGGTCGGCGTGTTGTGGGTGTAGACCGCGCCGGTGGCGTCGGTGACCTTCCACACCTGGTTGTCGCGGGTGGCGAAGCGGACGTACAGGTGGTCCATCGAGGCGGTGGTGACCGGGGTGTAGCAGAGGTTGAACGAGCCGTCGGCCGCCCCGGTCAGCTGGGTGTCCGGGTTCAGCTTGTGGTCGGTGTCGGTGGACTTCTCCCGGCCCCAGAGCTCGACCGAGGCGTTGCGGGCGGCCCGGGTCCGGGTCGGCTTGGTGGTGCCCTCCTCGGCGGACTGGTAGTCGAACTGGAGGTTGCCGCTCAGGCAGATCGGCTGCGCGGCGGCGGCGGTGCCGGCCGAGAGCGGCACGACGACGCCGGCGGCGAGCGCCGCGGGTACCAGCAGGCGGAGCAGGGCGGTGGTCCGGTGTGGCATGGACGTCCTTCCGGGAGGTGCCCGGCCCGCCGGTCGGCGGGCGGGGCGCGGGGAGGCCGGGCGGGCCCCGGCCGGCCCGGGACGCACCGTTTGGTGACGGTCCGTCAGGGCTGCGAGCCATCGTCGGTTCGGCGCCGCGCCGACCACCAGGGGCGCACGGAATCACCACCGCCGTTTGTGGATTTTGCGTGTACGCCCGCGCGCGTCCGGCCGCGCCCTGCGCTCCGCTTCCCGTCGTAGTCCCCGGGCCGGATCGCGCCGACGGGGGTGTCGGGCCGACGTGCGGCCGAGCGGGGGAGGCGGCAGGAACGTCCGAACTCGCCCACCCGGCAAGGGCGTTCGGCGGGCGCGCGGCCGGAGGCACCGTGCGCCCCCGGCCGCCGGCGGCGGATGGGCGGGCGGGGGAAGCGGCGCCGGGCACCGCCGGCCGAGGAGGCCGGGCGGGGCGAGGAGGGGAAGTCGCCCCGCACCGCGAGGCATGAAGGCTCGCTCGCGGGGCACGCGTCGGGTGCGGCGGACGAGGGCCCGGCCGACTCCCCCCCTGAGGCCGGGCCCCCCGCCGTACGGAATCCGGCCTGGGTGGCCGATCGCGGTTCCCTGCCGGGAACCGCGATCGGCCACGGGAACCGCCTTCCTCCGCTCGTGTGCCGCCGTGTCGACTCCCCCGCCGCCGGGGCCGTCCCGCACCCGGACGCCGAGAAGCCGTCGAGAAGCCGTCAGGACTCCGTCGAGACGGAGCGGACCGAGGGGCGTTCGGAGAAGGACGTCCTCGTGCCGGCCGGGCGGCTCGGCGCTGGACCCTCCCACGGGGGGAGGGTCCACCATGAGGGCGTGCGAGACGAACTCCTCACCATCGGGCGCTTCGCCCGCCTCTGTCGCCTCAGCGTGAAGCAGCTACGGCACTACGACGACTCGGGGCTGCTGGTCCCCGTCCGCGTGGACGCCGGTTCCGGCTACCGCTACTACGCGCCCGAGCAGGTGCGTGACGCCCTGACCATCGCCCTGCTGCGCGAGATGGACCTCCCCCTGGCCGTGATCGCCCGGGCACTGGCCGCCGGGCCCGGGAGCAGGGCGGCGATCCTGCGGGCCGAGCGGGACCGGCTGGCCGAGCGGATCAGCCGGGACCGGGCCCGGCTGGAGCTGCTGGAGCGGCTGGCGACGGACGGCCTGCCCGGCTACGAGGTGACGCTGGGCAGGGAGCCGGAGCGGCGGCTGGCGGTGGTGCGGACGGTCTGCACCCCTGCGGGGATCGGCGCCGGGTTCGAGGAGTGCGCAGGTCGGCTGCTGCCCGCGCTCGGCAGGACGGGAACCGCGTGGGAGCCGCCGCTGTGGGGGCTGTACCCGCTGGATCTGGAGGAGCGGACGGAGATCGCCGTCGGAGCGCAGACTCCGCGGGGGGAAGGCGTGCCCGGCCTGGAGTTCGAGGTGCTGCCCGGCGGACTCGTCGCCGAGACCGTGCACGTCGGGCCCTACGGGCAACTCCCCCTGGCCTACCACGCGCTCTTCGCCGCCGTCCACGAGCGCGGTCTGCGCCCGCGGGCACCCGTCCGCGAGGCGTACCTCGTCGGACCGGCGCAAGCACCGCCAGGAGAGCTGACGACCCGTCTGGTCGTCCCCGTCCAGGAGGCCACGACATGAGCACGGTGGTGGACATCGACGCCCGCGGCACCCGGCACTGCGAGACGTCGACCCTGGGGGTGCTGTTGCGGCACCAGGGGCTCGACCTGTCCGAGCCCCTGCTGTTCGGCCTCGGCTCGGGCCTGTCCTTCGTCTACTGGGACGGCAAGAACCTGGACTTCCCCTTCCTCGGGGGACGGGTCAAGCCCTTCGACCTGACCCGCAACCTGGCCACCGCGCTCGGGCTGGAACTCCTGGTCCGGGAGACCACCTCCCCGCGCAGGGCGTGGGAGGACGTGGCGGCCTCCCTCGACGCCGGCCGCCCCGTCGGGCTCCAGCTCGACAGCTACCACCTGGACTACTTCGATTCGAAGGTCCACTTCGGCGGCCACGTCGTCGCCGTGTACGGCTACGACGACCACCGGGCCCACCTGGTGGACACCGACCAGCAAGGCGGAGCCGTCTCCACCAGCCTGACCGGTCTCGCCCGGGCCAGGGCCGCGACCGGCCCGATGACCGCCAGGCACCGGTCCTTCACCCTCACCGTCCCGCGCAACCCGCCCGCCCTCCCCGGACTCGTCGTCCCCGCCATCACCTCCTGCGCCGACGCCTTCCTCGACCCGCCCATCGCCAACCTCGGTTACCGCGGCATCGCCAAGGCCGGCAAGCTGGTGCGCACCTGGCTCCGGCGCACCGACGACCCGCGACGCGACCTGCCCCGGGCCGCCCTGCTGATGGAGCGGGCCGGCACCGGTGGCGCCCTGTTCCGCAACCTCTACCGCGACTTCCTCGCCGAATGCACCGAGCTGCTCGACAGCAGCCACCTGCGCACCGGCCACGCGCTGTACACCGAGGCCGCCCTCCTGTGGACGGAAGTAGCGGCACTGATCGAGAAGGCCGGCGAATCGGGCGACGCGCGGTGCCTCGTCCAGGCCGGATCGGTCCTCGACGATCTCTCCCGGATGGAGCGCGAGGCCATGCAGGCCCTGCGCCGCCTGGGGAGCGAGACCCCGAAGTGAGAGAGAGGAGCTCGGCCACCGGATCGCCGCCCGGTGGACGGCACGCCTCGGTGACGGGGACGCCGCCGGGTTGCTGGGACCGGACGGTGGCGCGGACCGGGCGGGCGGCCTGCCGATCGCGCTCGTGGCGCCGCGCGTGTTCCTGATCGCGCATCAGGAGCGACTGTTACAGCGGGAGTTGCGTAAAATCCCGCTCGGCAGGGTGTCCGCAGGGGAGGCAGCATGTCCAGCTCGAATGATCACACGGCCGACCCGACCGGTTCCGCGGGATTCGGCCGGACCGGCCACGGCCACGGCGCCCGGGACACGAGTGCGGGGGTGCGATGAACTCCCCGGTCTGGCCGAAGCCGCTGCGGCAGGGGGATCCGCACGCGGTGGGCGGTTTCCGGCTGGAGGGTCGGCTGGGCGGCGGCGGGATGGGGCAGGTGTTCCTGGGGCGCTCGCCCGGCGGCCGCCCGGTCGCGGTCAAGCTGGTGCGGCCCGAGCTGGCCGACGATCCCGGGTTCCGGCGTCGGTTCGCCACGGAGGTCGAGGCGGCCCGCCGGGTCGGCGGGTTCTACACCGCCCAGGTGGTCGAGGCCGACCCGGACGCCGACCCACCGTGGCTGGTCACCGCCTACGTACCCGGCCCGTCCCTGCACCAGGCCGTCGAGACGCACGGCCCGCTGCCCGCGGAGGGGATCGCCGTGCTGGGGGCGGGACTGGCCGAAGGGCTCCGTGCGATCCACGCCTGCAACCTGGTGCACCGGGACCTCAAGCCCTCCAACGTGATCCTGGCCGCCGACGGTCCCCGTGTCATCGACTTCGGCATCACCCGCGCGCTGGACGGCACCTCCGCCACCGCCTCCCGCGTCGTGGTCGGCACCCCGGCGTTCATGTCCCCGGAACAGGCCCGGGGCCACGAGATCGGCCCGCCCAGCGACGTGTTCTCCCTCGGACTCGTCCTGGCGTTCGCCGCCACCGGCCGCAGTCCGTTCGGCACCGGCCCGGCCGAAGCGATCGTCTACCGCGTCGTCCACGACGAACCCGACCTGGCCGGCCTGCCCTCCCACCTGACGGGCCTGGTGCGCCGCTGCCTGGCCAAGAGCCCCGGGGACCGCCCCGAAGTGGCCGACGTCCTCGGGGAGTTGACCGACCCCGCCCGGACGACCGTCCACTGGCTCCCCGAGCCGGTCACGACGATGATCGCCGAGCGCCAGGTGCAGACCCTGACCGCCCCGTCACCGGCGACACCCCCCGATCCCGGTTCCGGTCCCGGCGACGGCCGTCCCGACCGACCGTCCCCACCACGGAGGCGGTTCGGCTCCGGCCGGGCACGGATCGGCGTCGCGTGCGCCGTCCTCGTCCTCGGCCTGCTCACCGCCTTCGCCTTCACCGGCCTGCCCTCCTTCTCCCACCCGCAGGCCGACGCCACGGCAAGCTCTCCCGCCACGCCCACCCCCACCCCCACCCCGAGCCCCACCCCCAGTCCCAGTCCCAGCTCCACCCCCACACCCAGTCCCCCGCCCAGCCCCAGTCCCACCCCCAGCCCCACTCCGAACGCCGTCGGCCAGGCGTTCGCGGCGGTACGGGAGGGCGACTGCTTCCACGTAGGGGACGGAGACCCGAGCGACTTCGGTCTCGGCCAGCCGAACGACACCTTCAAGCCGGACTTGGTGCCCTGCGACGCGTGGAACGCGTACTACCGAGTCACCAAGGTGGTGCCCACCGGCACCGAGTGCCCGGGCCCTCCCAACGGGGGCAGCGCGGACTGGGTCCACGAAGGCGGCCCTCCCGACATCACCCTGTGCCTCGACCGCCAGTTCCGCGCCGGCGACTGCGTCCTCGGCGACGGCGAGGGCAAGCTGGACACCATCCACTTGCTGGACGGCTGGAACTGCTCCGACTCCGACACCCCCGGCGACGAGTACCGCGTGCAGATCTTCCGGATCCTCGGCCCCCACCAGGGCGACGAGTGCGGCACGAGCTCGGTCCAGGCCCTCCACGGCACCGTGACGCTGTGCCTCAAGGTGCTCTGAGCTTCTGAGCCCCTTCGGACCGCCGCCCCGCCCGCCCACGGGGCGGGGCCTGGTCAGCCGGCTGTCGGGGAAGCCCGGCGTCCGCCCGGGCGGACGCCCTCCGTCGGCCCCCGAGGATCTTGACTCAAGGTAAAGGCGAGCCTAGGTTACTCACGAGTCAACCGGTGCGGCGACGGCGCGTGAGCCGCCACGGCGCCGCTCCGCGCGGGTGCCGCACGGAACCGAGAACCGTCCCCACGACCAGCTGCCCGATTGGACGCACCGCCATGGACTCCCTCCTGCTGTCCCGCCGCGACCTGGACTTCCTGCTCCACGACTGGCTGGACGTCACCGCCCTGACCGCGCGCGAGCGCTACGCCGAGCACGACCGGGACACCATCGACGCGGTGCTCGACCTCAGCGCGGAGATCGCGGCCCGGCACTTCGCCCCGCACAACAAGAAGAACGACGCCCAGGAGCCGACCTTCGACGGCGAGCGGGTGCACGTCATCCCGGAGGTCGGGCAGGCGCTGCGGGTCTTCGCCGGGTCGGGGCTGGCCGGCGCGGCGATGGACCACTCGGTGGGCGGGCAGCAGCTGCCGCAGGTGGTCGCCCACGCCTGCATGGCCTGGTTCCAGGCGGCCAACGTCGGCACCGCGGCCTACCCGTTCCTGACGGTGGCCAACGCCAACCTGCTGCTGGCGCACGGCAGCGCGGAGCAGGTCGACACGTACGTGCGGCCCATGGTGGAGGGCCGCTTCTTCGGCACCATGTGCCTCTCCGAGCCGCAGGCGGGCTCCTCGCTGACCGACATCACCACCCGCGCGGTGCCCCGGCCGGACGGCACGTACCGGATCACCGGCACCAAGATGTGGATCTCCGGCGGCGACCACGACCTGAGCGAGAACATCGTCCACCTGGTGCTCGCCAAGATCCCCGGCGGGCCGGCGGGCGTGAAGGGCATCTCGCTCTTCGTCGTCCCCAAGTACCTGGTGGCGCCGGACGGTTCGCTCGGCGAGCGCAACGACGTGGTGCTGGCGGGCCTCAACCACAAGATGGGGTACCGGGGCACGACCAACACGATGCTCAACTTCGGCGAGGGACGGCACACTCCGGCGGGCGCGCCGGGCGCGGTCGGCTTCCTGGTCGGCGAGCCGCACCACGGCCTGGCGTACATGTTCCACATGATGAACGAGGCCCGGATCGGCGTCGGCCTGGGCGCCGCCGCGCTCGGCTACACCGGCTACCTGCACGCCCTCGACTACGCCCGCACCCGCCCCCAGGGGCGCCCGCCCACCGGCAAGGACGCCGCCGCCCCGCAGGTGCCGATCATCGAGCACGCCGACGTCAGGCGGATGCTGCTGGCCCAGAAGAGCTACGTCGAGGGCGGCCTCGCGCTGAGCCTGTACTGCAGCCGCCTGCTGGACGAGGAGCGCACCGCCGCCGACGCGGACGGGCGGGCCCGGGCCCGGCTGCTGCTGGACGTGCTGACCCCGATCGCCAAGAGCTGGCCCTCGCAGTGGTGCCTGGCCGCCAACGACCTCGCCATCCAGGTCCACGGCGGCTACGGGTACACCCGCGAGTACGACGTCGAGCAGTTCTACCGCGACAACCGGCTCAACCCCATCCACGAGGGCACCCACGGCATCCAGGGCCTCGACCTGCTCGGCCGCAAGGTCGTCATGGGCGGCGGCGCGGGCCTGCGGCTGCTGCTGGAGACGATCGGCGCCACCGTCCGGCGCGCCACCGACGCCGGCGGTGAAGCCGGGGCGCTGGGCGCCGGGTTGGCCGCGGCCGCCGCCCGCGTCGAGCGGACCACCGCCGCGCTGTGGGCGGGCGGCGACCCGGACACGGCGCTGGCCAACGCCTCCGTCTACCTGGAGGCGGTCGGGCACGTGGTGCTGGCCTGGATCTGGCTGGAGCAGTTCCTCGCCCTGCCCGAGGGCGGGGACGGCTTCCACCAGGGCAAGCGGCAGGCCGCCCGCTACTTCTTCCGCGTCGAACTCCCCCGTACCGGGCCGCAGTTCGACCTGCTGGACGCCCTCGACCGTACGGCGGCCGACACCCGCCCCGACTGGTTCTGACCACCCGCGCACCGCCGCCCGCCCACGGTGGCGGCGGATCCGGGGCCCGAAGCGGGCGGGGCCTCCGCTTCGCCCCGAACGGGGACACCCGCGTTCGTACAATGAGCCGGTGTCCGCGCAACCAGCCACCAGTCTCAGCGGCCGCCGCTTCGAGGAGGACCACCTCCTCGACGCGGCGCTCCGCGTCTTCCACGCCGAGGGGTACACCTCCGCGCAGATCGCGGACATCGCGCACCGGGCCGGGACAACCAAGCCGACCCTCTACGCCCGGCTCGGCACCAAGGAGCAGATCTACCTCCGCGTCGTCCAGCGCGAGGCGGAGGCGTTCCGCAGGTCGGTCGCCGACGCCTACGAACGGGGCGACCGGCTCCCCCTCCGCGAGCTGACCGAGGTCGGCATGGAGCCGCTCTTCCGCTTCGCGGCGGAGCGGGCCGAGGGGTTCGGCCTGCTCTTCCGGGGCGACGAGACCGGCGACCGGACCGCGGCCCTGCGCAGGGAGGTCGTCAACGACGTGACCGAACAGCTCACCGCGCTCATCAGGCGCCGGCAGGACGCCTTCGGACCCGACTTCGGGCCCCGGGCCGACCTGCTCGCCGCCGCCTGCGTCGGTGTGGCCCGCCAGGTCTGCGAGCACGCCATCGACACCGGCACCGACCTGGGCGCCGCCCAGCACCTGGCGGCCCGCTTCGTGGAGAACGCCCTCCGCAACCTCCACCGCGCCGCGCCGACCGCCTGATCCCGCCCGCGGTCGCCCTCCCGTGACCGAGGTCCGGCGGGTCCGGCGGCGGTCTGGTGCCTCCGCCGGGCCCCACCGGATCACCGGGTCACCGGATCACCGGGTTCAGCCGGTCTGGACGGCGGTGTCGTCGATCACGAAGGAGGTCTGCAGCGAGGAGTCCTCGACCGCGTTGAACTTCACCGTGACGCTCTGGCCCGCGTA
>NZ_JNWZ01000017.1 GCF_000716545.1 Kitasatospora phosalacinea | reverse complement strand
TATCGTCGGCAGCGTCAGATGTGTATAAGAGACAGGGGCAGGGTCGGGTCGAGGGGGTAGGGGCCGAGGGTGGCGAGGGCGTCGGCCGGGTCCTCGGCGGGGCCGGTCCAGATCGTGTAGCGGGGGTGGGCGAGCGGTGGGAGGGCCGACAGGCGGACGGGCAGCAGCAGGGTGTCGGAGTCGAGCAGGGCGGTGTCGGTGTCGCCCCAGCGGCCGTTGAGCGGCTGGACGTCGAGTTCGGCGCCGGTGCGGGCGTCCAGGGTGCGGGCGACCAGCACGTCGCTGCCCTTGAGGCGGTCGGCGACCACGGTCGCGTCGGGGGTGCCGTCGCCGTCGGCGTCGAGCGAGGCGCGCACGCCCAGGGTTCCGGCGGGGGTGGCGGCCGGGGCCCACAGGACGGCGGCCAGGTAGAGGGTGCCGCGGCCGTCGACGGCGGCGGCCGCGTAGCGGAGGTTCGCGGAGCGTTCGGCGGGGTCGTCGGCGCAGGGGTCGGTGCCGGCGGCGGGGCAGTCCGGCCAGCGCGGTCCCTCGCCGCCCGGCTGCAGGACGGTGAGCAGGCCGGGGCGGGGGCTCCCGGAGACGGCGAAGGCGGCGGCGGTGCCGAGCGCGGCGGCGTCGGAGGCGGCCCGCGGGGCGGCGAACAGCGGGACGCGCAGCGGCGGGAGGGTGCCGTCCTCGGGGGTGAGGGTGAGCCGGCCGGAGAGTTCGCCGCGGTAGCTGCGGGCGCGGCCGGCCTGGAGCAGGTCGAGGGTGGGGTCGGGGGCGCGGCCGAGGTCGGGGCCGAGCCGGAGCGTGACGGTGACGGTGGCGCTGCCGTGCGGCGGCAGGTCGACCCGGGCGGGCGAGATCCCGAAGGAGGCGCCGGGCAGGGTGGTGGCGGGCGCGTAGCCGGTGGCGTAGGTCAGCGGCCGGTCGCCGAGGTTGCGGACGGTCACCTCGCGGGTGGCGCCGCGCGCGCCGGTGGCCTCGACCGTGCCGAAGGAGACGCCGACCGCGCCCTCGACCTGCGTCCCGTACGCGAGCACGGGGGTGCGGACGGCGGCGTCGGCGCGGACTCGGCCGCTGCCGGTGCGCTCGGGGCCGTACACCGGGCCGGTGCCGCCGTCGCGCAGGTGGGTGTCGGTGGCGGTGTCCATCAGCGCGGCCTTGACCTCGGCGGCGTCGTAGTCGGGGTGCGCGGAGCGGACGAGGGCGGCCAGGCCGGACAGGTGCGGGGTGGCCATCGAGGTGCCGTCCTCGCGCGTGCCGCCGCTGCCGGTGCCGGCCTTGGCGGACCAGATGGTCTCGCCGGGGGCGGCCAGGTCCGGTTTGACGACGCCGTCGACGCCGATGCCGCGGGAGGTGAAGGAGGCGAGGGTGTCGGTGCGCTGCGGCTGGTCCTGCGGGACGGCGCCGTGCAGCGGGTTGCCGGGGGTGGCGAGCCGGACGGTGACCGGGCCGTCCTCCAGCGCTGACAGCAGCCGCGTCCCGTCGGCGCGGGCCAGGATCGCGGCGGGGATCCGGTCGTCGCCGGCGACCTCCCCGAGGCTGTCGCCGTCGGCGGCGTAGAGCGCGCCGACGGCTCCGGCGTCGGCGGCGTGGTCGGCGCGCGGGGCGGAGCCGCAGGCCCGGTCCGGGTCCTTGGTGGTCCAGCGCAGCACGGCGACCTTGCCGCGCAGCCGGTCGGCGTCGGCGGGCGAGAACGGCGCGCAGCCGTCCGACTGGTCGGCGGGGACGGCGAGTTCGCCGCTGACCTCGGTGTCGTCCCAGTGGGTGTACTTGCTGCTCCAGTGCGCGGGGACGTTCCCGGCGAGCGCGGCGGGGGCGAGCACGGTGATGCCGTCGGCGTCGCCGTGCTCGTCGACCGAGGCGGCGGCGGTGAGGACGCGGGCGGCGGTGCCGGGGCTGCCGCCGATGCCATACACGTCGCCCTCGTTGCCGGCGGCGGCGACCACCACGGTGCCCAGGGCGGCGAGCCGGTCGGCGGCCAGCGCGTCGGCGTCGCCGGGGCGGCCGTAGGGGCTGCCGAGCGAGAGGTTGACCACGTCGAGGCGGTCGGACAGGTCGCCGTCGCCGTTCGGGTCGGCGGCCAGGTCGAGCGCGGCGGAGAGCTGGTCGGTGGAGCCGTCGCAGCCGAACACCTTGATGGCGTACAGCTGGGCGCCGGGGGCCGCGCCGGGGGCGACCTCGAAGTCGGCCGGGTCCAGACCGGGCCGGTAGGGGCCGCGGTAGGGCTTGCCGTCGGCGGTGACGCCGAGCCCGGCGGCGGTGCCGGCGACGTGGGTGCCGTGGCCGTTGGCGGCGCAGTCCAGCGGGTTGTCGTCGGGGTGCGGGTCGGGCTGGTGGTGGGGCGAGGCCGGGTCGGGGTCGTAGTCGTCGCCGACCAGGTCCTTGCCGCCGATCACCTTGGCGTTGGGGAACAGGGCGGCGGGGGCGGGGGCGGCGCCGTCCACCGCGCGGTAGGCCCCGGCGGTGCCGGGGCCGCCGAAGTCGGCGTGGGTGTAGTCGATGCCGGAGTCGACGACGCCGATCCGGACGCCCTCGCCGGTGTGGCCCTCGGGGCCGTCCCAGACCCGCGGGGCGCCGGTGAGCGGCACCGAGTACCCGTTGGCGCGCCGCTTGAGCGCGACCGGGCGCACGGCGCGGACGCCGGGCAGCGCGGCCAGCCGCGGCACCTCGGCGGCGGGCAGCCGCAGCGCGAGGCCGCTGGCCAGGGTGCGGGTGCGGTAGAGCGGGCGGGCGCCGGGGGCGGCGCGCCGCAGCGCGGCGGTGAGCGCGTCCAACGAGCGGTCGGCGACGGCCCGTTGGGCGCTGCCCGCGCCGGCGGCGGCGCGCCGGGCCTGGTCGGGGGTGCGCAGCTGCCGGCGGGCGTCGTCCCGGGCCCGCTGCCAGGCGGTGGCGGCGGGCTCGGTGGCGAGCTCCACGAACACGGTGGTGCTCGGGCCGCCGGCCGGCCGGTCGTCGGCCAGCGCGGGGGCGGCGGCCGGGGCGAGCAGGACGAGGGCGGCGAGGAGGCCGAGGGGGGTGCGCACGGCCCCAAGGTAGGAGCCGTCGCGGGGCCGGGGGCGGAGGTTCACCCCATGGGTGACGCCCCGTCACCCGTCCGGCCCAGCACGGGCGTCGGCGGTCAGTCGCCGATCGGGGCGCCGTTGTCGCGGCGGTCGAGGGCGCGCTGCAGGGCGGCGGCGGTGCGGGGGTCGGTCGGCAGGGCGCGGCGGCGGCGCGGGGCCGCGGCGCGGACGGCGGCGACGGTGGTGGTCGTGGTGGCGGCGGGGGCGGTGGTGCGGTCTGCGACGAACGGCATACCGGGCTCCTTGGTGCGGGGGCGCAGCGGCGCGCGGAAGGGGGTGAGGGGTACGCCGAGCAGGGATCGCCTGCCGCACCGCGTACGCGCCCACGGGCCACGCTCCCCGTAGTTGCGGGGGTGGCTCACCGTAGGACTACTCCACGGTACGACGAAGGGGCCGCGAGGTCAGCAGATTTACTTGGATTTCCTAGTATCTGAGACGGGGCCGGTCCACCGGTACGCGAACGGCCCTTCCGCCTCAAGGTCGGAAGGGCCGTCTCCGGGGTGCCGGGGGGCGTCAGCCCAGGTTCACCGAGCGGGCGAACTTGGCGCCGATCGCGGCCGCGATCTCGGTCAGGACCTCCTGGGAGACCTCGCTGTCCACGGTGATCGAGGCCAGCGCGCTGTCGCCGTCCCGGGCGACCTGCATGCCCGCGATGTTGATGCCGGCGTCGCCGAGGATCCGGCCGAGGGTGCCGACCACGCCGGGGCGGTCCTCGTACTGGAAGAACGCCATGTGGTCGGTGAGCGCCACGTCGACGTCGAAGCCGTCCACGCCGACGATCTTCTGGACCTGCTTCGGGCCGGAAAGGGTGCCGGAGATCGACACCTCGCCGCCGCCGGCCAGGGTGCCACGGACGGTGATCACGTTGCGGTGCTCGGGCGACTCGCTGGAGGTGGTCAGGCGCACCTCCACGCCGCGCTCCTGGGCGAACAGCGGGGCGTTGACGTAGGACACCGTCTCGGCCACCACGTCCTCGAACACGCCCTTGAGGGCGGACAGTTCGAGCACCTTGACGTCGTGCTGGGTGATCTCGCCGCGGACCTCGACGTCCAGCCGGACGGCGACCTCGCCGGCCAGCGCGGTGAAGATCCGGCCGAGCTTCTCGGCCAGCGGCAGGCCCGGGCGGACGTCCTCGGCGATCACGCCGCCCTGGACGTTGACCGCGTCCGGCACCAGCTCGCCGGCCAGCGCCAGGCGCACCGACCTGGCGACCGCGATGCCGGCCTTCTCCTGCGCCTCGTCGGTGGAGGCGCCCAGGTGCGGGGTGGCGACCACGTTGTCGAAGGCGAACAGCGGCGAGTCGGTGCACGGCTCCTTGGCGTACACGTCCAGGCCGGCGCCGGCGACCCGGCCCTCCTGGAGCGCCCGGACGAGCGCCTCCTCGTCCACGATGCCGCCGCGGGCGGCGTTGACGATCCGCACGGTCGGCTTGACCTTGTGCAGCGCCTCGTCGCCGATCAGGCCGATGGTCTCCGGGGTCTTCGGGAGGTGGACGGTGATGAAGTCCGAGACCTCCAGCAGCTCCTCCAGCGAGAGCAGCTTGACGCCCATCTGGGCCGCGCGGGCGGCCTGGATGTAGGGGTCGTAGGCGACGATCTTCATGCCGAACGCGGACATCCGCTGCGCGACCAGCACGCCGATCCGGCCGAGGCCGACCACACCGAGCACCTTCTCGCTCAGCTCGACGCCGGTGTACTTGTTGCGCTTCCACTCGCCGCCCTTGAGCGCGGCGTTGGCGGGCGCGATGTTGCGGGCGACCGAGATCAGCAGGCCGCAGGCCAGCTCGGCGGCGGTGACGATGTTGGAGGTCGGCGCGTTGACGACCATCACGCCGGCCTTGGTGGAGGCGGCCACGTCCACGTTGTCCAGGCCGACGCCGGCCCGGGCGACGACCTTGAGCTTCTTGGCGGCGGCCAGCGCCTCCGCGTCCACCTTGGTGGCGGAGCGGATCAGGATGGCGTCGACGTCGGCGATCGCGGTCAGCAGCTCGGCGCGGTCGGCGCCGTTGCAGTGGCGGATCTCGAAGTCGGGGCCCAGCGCGTCGACGGTGGCGGGCGACAGCTCTTCGGCGATCAGTACGACAGATTTGCTCACGACAGTGTGTCCTTAACTGTCCGGTTCACCCCGCCGCACGGAGTGGCGCGCACAGGGCGGGGAGAAGGTGGCATGTCGCGTGGCTAGACGCACGACGCTGTGGGCCTGACGCGTGGTTCGGAGTCTATCGGCGGGGTGGTGCGGGGACTGCTCCCGTCCGGCGAAATCACCCGGACGGGAACAGCCTTGTTGTACAACCGGGAGGGGGCGGGGATCAGGCCTCCTGGTCGACCCAGCTCATCAGCTTGCGCAGCTTCTTGCCGGTGGTCTCCAGCAGGTGCTCGCTGTCCGCGTTCTTGTACTCGTTGTACTTCGGCAGGCCGGCCTTGTACTCGGCGATCCAGGTGTTGGCGAAGGTGCCGTCCTGGATCTCGGCGAGGACCTTCTTCATCTCGGCCTTGGTGTCGGCGGTGATGATGCGGGGGCCGGTCACGTAGTCGCCCCACTCGGCGGTCTCGGAGACCGACCAGCGCATCTTCTCCAGGCCGCCCTCGTACATCAGGTCGACGATGAGCTTCAGCTCGTGGAGGCACTCGAAGTAGGCGATCTCGGGCTGGTAGCCCGCCTCGACCAGGGTCTCGAAGCCGGCCTTCACCAGGGCGGCGGTGCCGCCGCACAGGACGGCCTGCTCGCCGAACAGGTCGGTCTCGGTCTCCTCGGTGAAGGTGGTCTTGATGACGCCGGCCTTGGTGCCGCCGATGCCCTTGGCGTAGGACAGCGCCAGGTCGAAGGCCTTGCCGGTGGCGTCCTGCTCGACCGCCACGATGCAGGGGACGCCGCGGCCCTCCTGGTACTGGCGGCGGACCAGGTGGCCCGGGCCCTTCGGGGCGACCATGCAGACGTCGACGTCGGCCGGCGGCTGGATGAAGCCGAAGCGGATGTTCAGGCCGTGGCCGAAGAACAGGGCGTCGCCCGCCTTCAGGTTCGGCTCGATGGCGTCCTTGTAGACGTCGGCCTGGATCGGGTCCGGAACCAGGATCATGATGACGTCGGCCTCGGCCGCGGCCTCGGACGGGGTGACCACGCGCAGGCCGGCCTCCTGGGCGGCCGCGCGGGACTTGGAGCCCTCCAGCAGGCCGACGCGGACGTCCACGCCCGAGTCGCGCAGCGACAGCGCGTGGGCGTGGCCCTGGCTGCCGTAGCCGATGACCGCGACCTTGCGGCCCTGGATGATGGACAGGTCGGCGTCGTCTTCGTAGAACAGCTCGGCCACGGGGGCACATCTCCTTGCGTGATGGTGATGCCGGGGGTTCCTACCGTAGGCGCACCCGGCGGACTTCGATGACAGTGCTCAGGTTGTAAGACGCGCGCGTCAGGCGGAGCGGTCCAGCGCCCGCAGCGAGCGGTCGGTGATCGAACGGGCGCCGCGGCCGATCGCGACCAGGCCGGACTGCACCAACTCCTTGATGCCGTAAGGCTCCAGCATCCGCAGCATGGCCTCCAGCTTGTCGGAGGAGCCGGTGGCCTCGATGGTCACCGCGTCGGGCGACACGTCGACGGTCTTGGCGCGGAACAGCCGGACGATCTCGGTGACCTGGGAGCGGCTCTCCGCGTCGGCCCGGACCTTGACCAGGACCAGCTCGCGCTGGACGGCCTGGGACTGGTCCAGCTCGACGATCTTGATCACGTTGACCAGCTTGTTGAGCTGCTTGGTGACCTGCTCCAGCGGCAGCTCCTCGACGTTGACCACGATGGTCATCCGGGAGATGTCGGGGTGCTCGGTCGGGCCGACCGCGAGCGAGTCGATGTTGAAGCCCCGGCGGGAGAACAGCGCGGCGATCCGGGCGAGCACGCCGGGCTTGTTCTCGACCAGGACGGACAGGGTGTGCTTGGACATGGTGGTCATCGCTTTCTGGGTCCGTCAGTCCAGGTCGTCGCCGAAGTCGGGGCGCGCGCCCCGGGCGAACTGGATCTCGTCGTTGCTGGTGCCGGCCGCGACCATCGGCCAGACCATGGCGTCCTGGTGGACGATGAAGTCGATGACCACCGGGCGGTCGTTGATCGCCATCGCCTGCTTGATCACGTCGTCCAGGTCCTCGGGGCGCTCGCAGCGCAGGCCGACGGCGCCCATCGCCTCGGAGAGCAGCACGAAGTCCGGGATCCGGGTGCCCTGGGCGGGCGGCTCGATGCCGTCGTGGCCGGGGCCGGAGTGCAGCACGGTGTTGGAGTAGCGCTGGTTGTAGAACAGCGTCTGCCACTGACGGACCATGCCCAGCGAACCGTTGTTGATGACCGCGACCTTGATCGGCAGGTTGTTCAGGGTGCAGGTGGTCAGTTCCTGGTTGGTCATCTGGAAGCAGCCGTCGCCGTCGATCGCCCAGACCGGGACGTCCGGCTTGCCGGCCTTGGCGCCCATCGCGGCGGGGACGGCGTAGCCCATCGTCCCGGCGCCGCCGGAGTTCAGCCAGGTGGCCGGCTTCTCGAACTGGATGAACTGGCTGGCCCACATCTGGTGCTGGCCGACGCCCGCGGCGTAGATCGCGTCCGGGCCGACCAGCTGCCCGATCCGCTCGATCACCTGCTGGGGCGACAACCGCCCCTCGGGGGCGGGCTCGTAGCCGACCGGGTAGGTCGTCTTCCACTCGTTCAGCCGGGTCCACCACTCGGTGTAGTCGCCGCGGTGGCCGGCGTCGAACTCGGCCTGGACGGCGACGATCAGGTCGGCCAGCACCTCGCGGGCGTCGCCGACGATCGGGACGTCCGCCGGGCGGTTCTTGCCGATCTCGGCGGGGTCGATGTCGGCGTGCACGACCTTGGCGTTCGGGGCGAAGGAGTCGAGCTTGCCGGTGACCCGGTCGTCGAAGCGGGCGCCCAGGGTGAACAGCAGGTCGGACTTCTGCAGGGCGGTGACGGCGGGGACGGAGCCGTGCATGCCGGGCATGCCCAGGTGCTGCGGGTGGCTGTCCGGGAAGACGCCGATCGCCATCAGGGTGGTGACCACGGGCGCGCCGGTCAGCTCGGCCAGGATGCGCAGTTCGGCGCCGGCGTTGGCCTTGAGCACGCCGCCGCCGACGTACAGCACCGGGCGCTTGGCGTTCACCAGCAGCTTGGCGGCCTCGCGGATCTGCTTGGCGTGCGGCTTGGTGACGGGGCGGTAGCCGGGCAGCGAGGCCTCGACCGGCCAGCGGAAGACGGTCTGCGCCTGCAGGGCGTCCTTGGCGATGTCGACCAGGACCGGGCCCGGGCGGCCGGTGGCGGCGATGTGGAAGGCCTCGGCGATGACCCGGGGGATCTCGGCCGGGTCGGTCACCAGGTAGTTGTGCTTGGTGATCGGCATGGTGATGCCGCAGATGTCCGCCTCCTGGAAGGCGTCCGTGCCGATCGCCTTGGAGGCGACCTGGCCGGTGATCGCGACGATCGGCACCGAGTCCATGTACGCGTCGGCGATCGGGGTGACCAGGTTGGTCGCGCCGGGGCCCGAGGTGGCCATGCAGACGCCGACCCGGCCGGTGGCCTGCGCGTAGCCGGTCGCGGCGTGGCCGGCGCCCTGCTCGTGCCGGACCAGGATGTGGCGGACCTTGGTGGAGTCCATCAGCGGGTCGTACGCGGGGAGGATCGCACCACCGGGGATGCCGAACACGGTGTCGGCGCCCACGGCTTCGAGCGAGCGGATGAGCGACTGCGCGCCGGTCATGGTCTCGGTGGTCTGGGGACCCGGAGCGTGGGCGGCCGGGTGGTCCCCGCGGCGGGGGGTTGCGGCGTGCTCAGTCATCTGCCTGTCTCTTCTCGGGTTCTGCTCGGGGGGTTGCGGTCCGGGCGGCGAACGGTCCCGGCCGGTCTCCGGCTCTGCCTCAATCGTCCGGATTTCAGGTGGTCGAGGCCAGTTGTGGTGCGATGGCCCACCAGCATTCGTGCAACAAAAAACCCCTCGTGCCAAGGGCATGCGAGGGGGAGGCGCGTCAGGCCGGTTTCAGCCGACGCGCCCGCCAAGTACGAGAATTCGGGTGGTCATGGCACCGACCTTCCTCCCACGCAGTGGCGGGTGTCAAGCTGGTGGGACCGCCGTCTCACCATGCGGGCCACCGCCCGGACCCCCCACGGCGTGCCGTTGCGGCAGGTCGAGACCGGGGTGCGCGGGGCCGGGGCGGGCGGTGGCGGCTTCGGCCAGACCACCCGTTCGCGGGTCCGGTGCGCGCTGCGGGCGACGGCCCGGGCCGCCCTGGGGCTGGCGCGGCACCGGGTAGCCGCGGCGCAGCAGGGCGCGGCGCAGCCGCAGTTCGTCCAGCGGGCGGTCGAAGGCCAGGCCCTGGCCGCGCCGGCAGCCGAGCTCCTGGAGGGCGGCGACCTGCCGGGGGTGGTCGACGCCGTCGGCGCCGGTGACCATGCCGAGGTCGCGGCCCAGGCGCAGGGCGTGGCCGGCCAGGGCGCGGGTGAGGGCGGAGTCGGCGATGTCCTGGACCAGGCTGCGGTCGAGCTTGAGCGCGTCGAAGGGCATCCGGGCGAGGGCGCCGAGCGAGCCGGCGCCGGCGCCGAACCCGGCGAGCGCGGTGGACACCCCGAGGCCGCGCAGCGCGGCGAGCCGGCGGCCGAGTTCGTCGGCCAGCGAGTCCGGGCCGGTCCTGGCCACCTCGATGACCAGCAGTTCGGGCGGCAGTCCGGTGTCGCGCAGCGCGCCGGCCAGCGTCTCGTACAGGCCGGGGGCGCAGATCCGTTCGGCGGCGAGCCGGACGGTGACCGGGACGGGCGGGGCGGCGGGGCCGTCGGCGCGGCGGCGGGCGGCGGCGGTGACGGCCTCGGTGAGCAGCCAGCGGGTGAAGCGGGTGGCGGCGTCGCCGGAGTCGGCGGTGCGCAGGAACTCGGCGGGGGTGAGCAGCAGCCCGCCGGCCGAGCGCCAGCGGGCCTGGGCCTCGACGCCGGTGAGCCGGCCGCCGGCCAGTTCGACCACGGGCTGGTGGAGCAGGGTGAAGGCGCCCTCCCGGACGGCGGCCCGCAGCCGCTCCTCCAGTTCGCCGCGGCGGTCGATCTCGGCGCGCATCGCCGGGGTGTAGAGCACCACCCGGCCCTTGCCGCGGGACTTGGCCTGGTACATCGCCAGGTCGGCGTCGCGCAGCAGTTCGTCGGCGGCGGCCCCGACGGCGGCTCCGGCCGGCTCGGCCCCGGCCGGTTCGGGCCCGGCGTCCTCCGGCCCGGCGGGGGCCGGTTCGGGCACCGGCGGCGGGGTGTCGGGGCCGAAGGCGATGCCGATGGAGGCGGCGACGCCGAGTTCGACGCCGCCGATCCAGTACGGCTCGGAGAGCGCGCCGCGGATCCGCTCGGCCAGGTCGCGGACCTGCGGGTGGCCGAGCCGGCCGCGCACCAGGACGGCGAACTCGTCGCCGCCGAACCGGGCCACGGTGTCCTCGCTGCGGACGGCGGCCTGCAGCCGGCGGGCGGCCTGCACCAGCAGTTCGTCGCCGACCTGGTGCCCGGCGGTGTCGTTGACCGCCTTGAAGCCGTCCAGGTCGAGGAAGAGCACGGCGACGGTGGTGCCGGCCGGGCCCCGGGCGGAGAGCGCGGCCCGGACGCGGTGGGCGAACAGCGCGCGGTTGGGCAGGTCGGTGAGCGGGTCGTGGAAGGCGTTGTGCTGCAACTGGGCCTGGAGGCGGACGCGTTCGGTGATGTCCCGGCTGTTGAGGATCAGGCCGTCGCGGTAGGGGTTGACGGTGGACTCGACGTGCAGCCACTCCCCGTCGCCGGAGCGGATCCGGCACTCGACCCGGGCGGAGGGCTCGCAGTTGCTGAACCGGGCGCCCCTGGTGCGGGCCAGGATCCGGCGGACCTCGGCCAGCACCCGGTCGACGTCCTCGGGGTGGACCAGGTTGAGCAGGTTGCCGCCGACCAGGTCCTCCGGGTCCCGGTTGTAGACCCGCAGGGCGGCGGGGCTGACGTAGGACAGCGCCCCGGACGGCCCGGCGATCATGATGACGTCGCTGGAGCCCTGCACCAGGGAGCGGAAGTGCGCCTCCTTGGTGGCGAGTTCCTGCGCCAGCGAGAGGTTGTCCAGCAGCATCACGCCCTGCCGGACGATCAGCGCCAGGCCCACCGTGCTGGCGGCGGCCAGCATCACTCGGTCCAGCGGGCGGCCGCCGAGCGCGTTGTAGAGGATGCCGGCGGTGCAGACCGCGGCGGCCGCGTACGGGGTGAGCGCGCTGAACGTGGACGCCACCCGGCGGCGCGGCGAGCCCTGGGCGGAGGGGTGCTCGCTGGACGGGCGGCGGCGGGCGTGCTGCCAGGGGGCCCAGGCGAGCAGCAGCGAACCGGCGAACCAGCCGGCGTCCAGCAGTTCGCCGGAGTGGTAGTCGCTGCGGAACTGCGGGGTGGTGAACAGCGCGTCGCAGACCACGGTCAGCGCCAGGCCGATCATCGCGGTGTGCGCGGCGGTCCGGTTGCCGTCCCGGCCGCGGAAGCGCAGCCCGACCACCAGGCTGACCAGCAGGATGTCCAGCACCGGGTAGCCGAGGGCGAGGGCGAGCTTGAGCGGGTCGTCGCCGTCGCCGGCCGCGACCCGGCCCAGGGCCAGGCTCCAGCTGAGCGTGAACAGCGAGCCGGCCACCAGCCAGCCGTCCAGCAGCAGGCAGAGCCAGCCGGCCGGGGTGTGCGGGCGCTGGGCCAGCACCAGCAGGCCGGTGATGGCCAGCGGGGCGAACAGCAGGAAGGCGTAGTCGGCGGAGGAGTCCTGGGGCAGCGGCTGCCGGAGCACCACCTCGTACCAGCCCCAGGCGCCGTTGCCGAAGGCGACCATGGCCGAGGAGAGGCCGAACAGCAGCCAGGCGGGGCGGGTGTGGCCCCCCACCGTGACGCCGTGCGCCAGACACGACAGGGCGGCCGCGAGGGCCGCCCCGGCGAGACCGAAGTCTCCCATCACCAGCGCGAGTTCGCTCGACCCCCAGCCGACGGCGGCGCCGGCGGCGTACCCGGCGCAGAGCACCGCGAGCAGGGTGGCGGCGGCCCGGCGGAACGGGGCTCGGGCAGGCGGCACCGACTCGGTGGAGTTCAATCGACATCTCCCCCTCCGGCCAACGGCCGTACCGGTGTTCCCGCTTCGGACCCTACACCACTGTGGTCACGCACTGGCACGCACTCTCAACTTAGAGTAATGAACCGCAGGTGGCGTGAGGCGGGTTGGGGCGGGGATCGCCCGTTCGGCTCAGACCGGGGGCACGGAGCGGGGGCATGGAGCGGGGGCACGGAGCGGGCGGCCCGCGCAGCGGGGCGCCGATCCTGACGACCCGTCCGGTGGCGGGCGCCGCGCCGTCGGCGGCAGCCGCTGCCCGCCCGGCCGGAAGCCCTACCCGACCGTCTCCCCCTCGGGGAACAGGCGCAGCCGGTGGGCCAGCGCGGCGGCTTCGCCGCGGCCGGTGACGGCGAGCTTGGCGAGGATGTTGGAGACGTGCACGCTGGCGGTCTTCGGGGAGATGAACAGCTGCTCGGCGATCTGCCGGTTGCTGCGGCCGAGGGCGAGCTGGCGCAGCACGTCCCGTTCGCGCGGGGTGAGGCCGAGGCCGTCGCCGGGCCCGCTCGCGGGGTTGTCCCGGTGGCCGAGGCCGAGCCGTTCGGCGAGCAGCTCGGCGTCCCGCCGGGTGCCCGAGTCGCCGCGGCGGCGGGCGAGTTCGGCGGCCTCGCGAAGCTGCGCGGCGGCGCTCTCGCGGTCGCCGGCCGCGGCGGCGTCCTCCGCGGCGCGCAGCAGGGCGAGCGAGAGCGGCCAGGGGAGGCCGACGGCGCGCAGTTCGGTGACGGCGGCCTGCCGGTGGGCGGCGGTGGGGCGGCCGGCGGCGCGGGCGAGCTCGCCGGCCAGCAGCGCGGCCCAGCCGCGGTGGAGGCCGCAGCGGGGGGTGAGCCGGGCGGCGAGGGCGGTGATCCGGGCGAGCGCGGCCTCGCCCTCGGGGGTGCGCGGGTGCTGGTCGGCCTCGGCTTCGGCGGCGTGGGTGAGCAGCGGGAACAGGTGGCCGTCCTGGCCGGTCAGGACGGTGCCGTCGAGTGCTTCGGCGAGCCGGGCGCGGGCCTGGTCGGGGCGGCCGAGGCGGACGGCGAGCCGGATGCCGAGGGTCGCGGTGGGCAGCACGTGCTGGGGTTGGGCGCCGCCGCCGCCGCTGGCGTGGGCGGCGGCCCAGTGGGTCTCGGCCTCGGCGGTGTCGCCGCGCAGCAGGGCGAGTTCGCCGCGCAGGCGGTCCATGAACTCGCCGTGGGTGTCGGCTTCGGGCTTGTCGTCCCAGTCGGCGAGGACGGCGGCGGCCTCCTCGGTGCGGCCGGCGGCGAGCAGCGCCTCGGCGAGGTTGCCGGTGAGGATGGGGCCGGTGTTGAGCAGCAGTCCGCTGCGGCGGGCGGCGTCGAGGCCGGTGCGGGCGGCGGTGACGGCCTCCTCGGCGCGGCCGTGGGCCAGCAGCAGGCTGGCGAGGTTGTTGAGGCCCCGGGTGTGGACGTCGTCGTTGCCGAGCGGGCGGGCCTGTTCGACGGCTTCGGTGAGCAGGGCGAGGGCCCGGTCGCTGTCGTCGAAGTCGCCGAGCAGCCCGGCCAGGGTGACCCGGGCGTGCACCTCGACGGAGGGGGCGCCGACCTGGCGGGCGACGGCGACGGCGCGTTCGGCGGTGGCGACGGCGGCGGGGCCGGGGTTGCGGAGCAGGCCGTGCGAGGCTTCCAGGGAGAGCGCCTCGGCCTGGACGACGGACGGGCCGAGGTCCTGCACCAGGCGGTAGGCGTACTGGATCTCCTCCAGGCCGCCGCCGCGCTTGAGCTGGTCGAGCATCTTGGCGCGCTGCAGCCGGAACCAGGCGGCGCGCATCGGGTTGCGGGCCTCGTCGACCAGGGAGAGCGCGCGGCGGGCCAGGGCCTGGCCGCGGTCGCGGTCGCCGGCCCGGCGGGCGGCGACCACCGCTTCGGCCAGCACGTCGACGAGTTGCAGCCGGTCGCAGCCGTCGTGCTCGCCGTCGTCGCAGGCGCAGGGCGGGTAGGTGTCGGCCCAGTCGTAGGGGCGCAGGGTGGTGGCGAGGGCCTGCTCGGAGACGGTGTCCCATAGTTCGATGGCGCGTTCGAGCATCTTGAGCTGTTCGGCGAAGGCGTTGCGCCGGCGGGCGCCCCGGGCCGCGTCGAGGGCGGCGGGCAGCGCCCGGGCGGGCTGGTGGGCGTGGTACCAGTAGTCGGCGAGCCGGGCGGTGCGCTGTTCGGCCCGGACGAGCTCCGGGTCGGCCTCCAGGACGGTGGCGAACCGCCGGTTGATGCCCTGCCGTTCGCCGGGCAGCAGGTCGTCGGAGACGGCCTCGCGGACGAGGGCGTGCCGGAACCGGTAGCCCTCGCCGTCGGTGTCGGGGCGCAGGATGTTGGCGCCGACGGCGGTGCGCAGCGCGGAGATCAGCGCGTCCTCGCCGCCGGCGCCGCTCTCCGCGACGACGGCCGCGAGCAGGGCGTGCTCGATCCGGGAGCCGCCCTCGGCGGCGATCCGGACGATCCGCTGGGTCTCCTCGGGCAGCGCCTCGACCCGGACCAGCAGGATGTCGCGCAGCGATTCGGTGACGCAGGCCAGGCAGCCGTCGCGGTAGGCGGCGGCGAGTTCCTCGACGAAGAACGGGTTGCCCTCGGAGCGGCGGTGGATGCGGTCCACCACGTCCCGTCCGGGGGTCTCGGAGCCGAGGATGCCGGCCAGTTGGGCCGCCACCTCGGGCCGGTCCAGGCGCTCCAGTTCGTGCCGCTGGACGGTGCGCAGCCGCTCCAGCTCGGCCAGGAACGGGCGCAGCGGGTGGCGGCGGTGCAGGTCGTCGGTGCGGTAGGTGGCGACGATCAGCACCCGGGAGCGGTGCAGGGTGCGGACCAGGTAGGCGAGCAGTTCCCGGGTGGAGCGGTCGGACCAGTGCAGGTCCTCGACGGCGAGGACCAGCGTCCGGCCCTCGGACAGCCGCTCGAACAGCCGGGCGGTGTGCTCGAACAGCCGGGCCCGGCCGTACTCGTCGTTGCCCTCCCCGTCGACCTCCCCGAAGTCCGGCAGCAGCCGGGCGAGGTGGCCCTCCAGCCCGGCGGCGGCCGCGTCCAGCTCCGGCCCGAGCCGCCGGTGCAGGCGGCGCAGCGCCGCCGAGAGCGGCCCGTACGGCAGGCCCTCGGCGCCGACCTCCAGGCAGGCGCCGAGCGCGGTCACCGCCCCGTCCGCCTCGGCCCGCGCCAGGAACTCCTCGACCAGCCGGGTCTTGCCGACCCCCGCCTCGCCGCCGACCAGCACGGCCTGCGGCTCCCCCGCCCCCGCCCGGCCCAGGGCCGCGCCGAGCAGGTCGGTCTCCCGGCCGCGTCCGACGAACACCGGGCTGACTGTCTGCTCCATGTCCGTGAGCATGCCACAGCCCTCGAACAGCGCCGAACGGTTATCCCGGTCCGCGGACGGACCGGGTCCGCCGGTCATCCCGCGCAGCCCGCCGCGGCGGCCGAACGGCCCGGCTCCGCGACCGACTTGGTGCGCGGCGCGGCCTCCCGGCGGACCGCCCGCACCACCCGCTCGACCAGTCCGGCGCGCGCACCGGCCGCCTCGCGGGCCAGGCGCCCGGCGGCGGCCCGGTGGTGCAGTTCGCGTTCCCGTACCTTGAACAACTCGTACTCGTACACGGTGTTTCCCCTCGTCGTCTGCTGGTGTCCAGCCTCCGCCCCCAGGGGGGTGCGCCACATCGGGAGCCTGCCCGATCTCCGCGGGCCGCCGACCGCGGAAACGCCGGTGCCCGCCCCCTCCCGGGGGCGGGCACCGTGCTCGGCGGGGCCTAAGGGGCCTCCTTAGGCCCCGCCGCACCGCCTTAGGAACCTCGGAAGCCTCAGGCGAGCTTCTCCAGGATGAGGTCCTTGACCCGGGCCGCGTCGGCCTGCCCGCGGGTGGTCTTCATGACCGCGCCGACCAGCGCGCCCACCGCCTGCACCTTGCCGTCGCGGATCTTCGCGGCGACGTCCGGGTTGTCGGCGATGGCCTGGTCGACGGCCGCGCCGAGCGCCGAGTCGTCCGAGACGACGGCCAGGTCGCGCTTCGCGACCACGTCGTCCGGCTCGCCCTCGCCCGCGAGGACGCCCTCGATGACCTGGCGGGCCAGCTTGTCGTTGAGCTTGCCCTCGGCGACCAGCGCGCACACCCGGGCCACCTGGGCCGGGGTGATCGGCTGCTCGGACAGCTCGGTGCCGGTCTCGTTGGCACGACGCGCCAGCTCGCCCATCCACCACTTGCGGGCCTGGTCGGCGGGGGCGCCGGCCGCGATGGTCTCCGTGATCGGCTCCACCGCACCGGCGTTGAGCACCGACTGCATGTCCTTGTCGGTCAGGCCCCACTCGGCCTGCAGCCGGGCCCGGCGGACCCGCGGCAGCTCCGGCAGGGAGACCCGCAGCTCCTCGACCCACTCCCGGGCCGGGGCGACCGGCACCAGGTCGGGCTCCGGGAAGTACCGGTAGTCCTCGGCGTTGTCCTTGATCCGGCCCGCCGTGGTGGACCCGTCCTCCTCGTGGAAGTGCCGGGTCTCCTGGACGATCGTGCCGCCGTCGGTCAGCACGGTGGCGTGCCGCTGGATCTCGAACCGGGCCGCCCGCTCCACGCTGCGCAGCGAGTTGACGTTCTTGGTCTCGCTGCGGGTGCCGAACTTCTCGGTGCCGTTGGGGCGCAGCGACAGGTTCACGTCGCAGCGCATCTGCCCCTTGTCCATCCGGGCCTCGGAGACGCCCAGCGCCCGGATCAGCTCGCGCAGCTCGGCCACGTACGCCTTCGCGACCTCCGGCGCCCGGTGCCCCGCGCCGGTGATCGGCTTGGTGACGATCTCGATCAGCGGGATGCCGGCCCGGTTGTAGTCCAGCAGCGAGTACTCCGCGCCGTGGATGCGGCCGGTGGCGCCGCCGACGTGGGTGGACTTGCCGGTGTCCTCCTCCATGTGGGCGCGCTCGATCTCCACCCGGAAGACCTCGCCGTCCTCCAGCTGCACGTCGAGGTAGCCGTTGAAGGCGATCGGCTCGTCGTACTGGCTGGTCTGGAAGTTCTTCGGCATGTCCGGGTAGAAGTAGTTCTTCCGGGCGAACCGGCACCACTCGGCGATCTCGCAGTTCAGCGCGAGGCCGATCCGCACCGCCGACTCCACCCCGACCGCGTTGACCACCGGCAGCGAGCCGGGCAGCCCGAGGCAGGTCGGACAGGTCTGCGAGTTCGGCTCCGCCCCGAGTTCGGTGGAGCAGCCGCAGAACATCTTGGTCTTGGTACCCAGCTCGACGTGGACCTCAAGGCCCATCACCGGGTCGTACGAGGCGAGAGCCTCCTCGTAGGAGACCAGGCTCATGACGCTCACAGCGTCCCTTCTTCAGTCATGGAGGTTCAGCCGAGCAGGACGTCGTCGTCGCCGAGACGCTTGAGCTCGCGGACGAGGAGCGCGGTGCCGGTGACCAGGGCGGCGGCGCCGACCAGGGCGTTGACCAGCTTGAGGGTGTCGTTGTCGGCGCGCGCGGTGCGGGCCTCCTTGACGATGGAGATCGCGCCGAAGGCGCTGGTGCCGATGGACAGCCACAGACCGGGCTTCGAGTGCTTCCAGCCCTTGGCCTTCTCGATCTTGCTCATAGTGCCGGTGCCTCCTCCAGCAGGGCGTGGCCCCACTTGTCGTTGAGCGCGGCCTCGACGGCGCCGCCCACGCGGTAGAGGCGGTCGTCCGCCATCGCGGGGGCGATGATCTGCAGGCCGACCGGGAGATTGTCCTCCGGGGCGAGCCCGCAGGGCAGCGACATGGCCGCGTTGCCCGCCAGGTTCGAGGGAATGGTGCACAGGTCGGCGAGGTACATCGCCATCGGGTCGTCTGCCCGCTCGCCGATCGGGAATGCCGTGGTCGGGGTGGTCGGGGAGACCAGCACGTCCACGCCCGCGAAGGCCGCGTCGAAGTCCCGCGAGATCAGGGTGCGGACCTTCTGCGCGGAGCCGTAGTAGGCGTCGTAGTAGCCGGAGGACAGCGCGTAGGTGCCGAGGATGATGCGGCGCTTGACCTCGGCGCCGAAGCCGGCCTCGCGGGTGAGCGCGGTGACCTGCTCGGCGGAGCGGGTGCCGTCGTCGCCGACCCGCAGGCCGTAGCGCATGGCGTCGAACCGGGCGAGGTTCGAGGACGCCTCGGACGGGGCGATCAGGTAGTAGGCGGGCATCGCCAGGGTGAAGGACGGGCAGGAGACCTCGACGACCTCGGCGCCCAGTTCGCGCAGCAGCTCGACGGACTCCTCGAAGCGCTGCATGACGCCGGCCTGGTAGCCCTCGCCGGCGAACTCCTTGACCACGCCGATCCGCATGCCGCGCACGTCGCGCGTCCTCGCGGCGGCGACCACGTCGGGGACGGGCGCGTCGATGGAGGTGGAGTCCAGCGGGTCGTGCCCGGCGATGGCCTCGTGCAGCAGCGCCGTGTCGAGCACGGTGCGGGCGCACGGGCCGCCCTGGTCGAGCGAGGAGGAGAAGGCGACCAGGCCGTAGCGGGACACCGAGCCGTAGGTGGGCTTGACGCCGACGGTGCCGGTGACGGCGCCGGGCTGGCGGATCGAGCCGCCGGTGTCGGTGCCGATCGCCAGCGGCGCCTCGAAGGCGGCCAGCGCGGCCGCCGAGCCGCCGCCGGAGCCGCCGGGGATGCGGGTGAGGTCCCACGGGTTGCCGGTGGGGCCGTAGGCGGAGTTCTCGGTGGAGGAGCCCATCGCGAACTCGTCCATGTTGGTCTTGCCGAGGATGACGACGTCGGCGTCCTTCAGGCGCCGCGTCAGGGTCGCGTCGTACGGCGGGACCCAGCCCTCCAGGATCTTCGACCCGCAGGTGGTCGGCATGCCCTCGGTGGTGAAGACGTCCTTCAGCGCGAGCGGCACGCCCGCCAGCGGGCCCAGCTCGGCGCCGGAGGCGCGCTTGGCGTCGACGGCGCGGGCCGCGGCCAGCGCGCCCTCGCGGTCCACGTGCAGGAAGGCGTTGACCTTCTTGTCGACGGCGTCGATCCGGTCCAGGTGGGCCTGGGCGACCTCGACCGCCGAGACCTCGCCCCTGGCGATGGCGCCGGCCGTCTCGGCCGCCGTGTACTTGATCAGCTCGGTCATCTCGGTCAGTCCTCCCCGAGGATCTGCGGCACGCGGAAACGCTGGTCCTCGCTCGCCGGGGCGCCGGACAGCGCCTGTTCCGGGGTCAGCGACGGTCGCACCTCGTCCGCGCGCATCACGTTGGTGAGCGGGAGCGGGTGGGAGGTCGGCGGGACGTCCTGCTCCGCGACTTCGGAAACGCGGGCGACCGCGCCGATGATCACGTCGAGCTGCTCGGCGAAGTGGTCCAACTCCTCCGCCTGCAACTCCAGACGCGACAGCCGGGCGAGGTGGGCGACCTCCTCGCGCGTGATGCCAGGCATGCAGCGATCCTCAAGGGTGAGTTCTGGTGGGCCGGACCTTGCCCGCTGGGCACGCCGGTCCTTTCGGTCCTAAGGGGCCATCCTATGGGCGGAGGGGGAGCACCCGGGAACGCGTTCCCGGGTGCTCCCCCTCCCGCGGGTGCGCTCAGCGCGGCAGCGACTCCACCGGCGGCGCGTCGTTGCGCCGCACCAGCAGCCAGGCGGTGGCCTGGTCGGCGGGCAGCGCCGCGGAGACCAGCCAGCCCTGGACGGCGTCGACGCCCATGTCCTGGAGCCGTTCCCAGGTCTCGTCGTCCTCGACGCCCTCGGCCACCACGGTCAGGCCCAGCGAGTGGGCGAGTTCGACGGAGCAGCGGACCACGGCCGCGTCGTGGTCGTCGGCGACCATCCGGGAGACGAAGGAACGGTCGATCTTGAGTTCGCCGACCGGGAGGCTGCGCAGCCGCACCAGCGAGGAGTGCCCGGTGCCGAAGTCGTCCAGGGACATCCGGACGCCGTAGCGGCGCAGTTCGGCGAGGGTGTCGGCGGCGCGCCGGCTGTCGTCGAGCAGCAGCCGCTCGGTGATCTCCAACTGGAGCGCGGCGGCGGGCACCTGGTGCCGGGTGAGGTGTCCGGCGACCCGGGCGGCGAAGCCCGGGTTGAGGACGTCGCGGGGCGAGACGTTGACGGCGACCGGGACCATCAGGCCCTGGTTGCGCCAGCGGGCGATCTGCCCGACGGCGCGTTCCAGCACGTAGTCGGTGAGCCGGGGCATCAGTCCGGAGGACTCGGCGAGCGCGATGAACTCGTCGGGCGCCACCCGCCCCTGCCCGGGCCGCTCCCAGCGGACCAGCGCCTCCAGACCGACGACGCTGCCGTCGAAGGCGACCTTGGGCTGGTAGTGCAGTTGCACCTCGTTCATCTCGATGGCCCGCCGCAGGTCGCCGAGCAGGCCGATCCGGTACGGGGTGTCGAGGTCGCGCGCCTCGTCGTAGCACTCGACGCCGCTGCGGCTGTGCTGGGCGTGGCCCATCGCGACGTCGGCCCGGCGCAGAAGCGATTCTGCATCCTGGGCGTTGGCGGGGTAGGCGCAGACGCCGGCGCTGGCCTCCAGGACGAGCAGCAGGCCGTCCAGCCGGATCGGCGCGGCGAGTTCGGTGATCAGCGCCTTCGCCGTCCGCTCCAGCACCTCGGTGCCGCCCACCCCCGGCAGCAGCACGGCGAACTCGTCGCCGCCCATCCGGGCCACCACCGGGCGCTCGCCGCGCCGCACCGCCGGGGGCAGCACGGTGCCGTCCTCGCCGTCCCTGGGGTGGCCGGTGCCGGTGCGCAGGGCGCGGTGCAGCCGACGGGCGATGTGCACCAGCAGCCGGTCTCCGGCGGTGTGGCCCAGCGCGTCGTTGAGGGAGCGGAAGCGGTCCAGGTCGAGCAGGATCAGGCCGACGCCGTAGTCGGGTTCGGCCTGGTGCTCGGCCAGCGCCTCCTGGGTGGCGATCAGGAGGGCCTGCCGGTTGGGCAGGTCGGTGAGCGGGTCGGTGAGCTGGTCGCGCGCCCGGTCCCGGGCGATCCGCCAGGCGGCCACCAGCACGGCGAGGGGAACCGAGAACAGCGGGAGCAGTTCGGGTTCGTAGCGGTACACCAGGACGGCCAGCGGGATGAGCGGCGCGGCGCCGGCCAGCAGCACGCCGAGCAGCAGGACCGCCCCTGCCACCCCCCGCGGCGGGCGCGTGGGCGCGCCGCCGGTCGTACGATCCATAAGCCCAGTCCTCCGTCGGGCCCGCCCCCCGGCGGGGCCGCCTCACGGTGAGGCACCCCTCTCCGCAGAGGTGCCGGTGGACGTCAGACGAGGGCGTGTCCCCGGGACACCGGTGGAGACCGGCGCCACACACTCCTGCTGACAGTTCGTAGCGCCCAGGGTAAGCCGGGGTGCCCCGCCTGGGCGCACTTTCGGGCCAGCTCCGGGCGCGACGTCATATCCGCGCGTTGTTCAGTGACACAATGCCCGATTTCCCTCTCGAACACCCGACTGACGCGGCATCAGGACGATAACGACCCGTCAGGAAACCTTCTCCTCCGCCCCTTCTCCGGCATTCTCCCCCACCGCGGCCGTCTCGTTCGTACCGCCCTCGACGGCCGCCGGGGCCGGTGCGGGGGTTTCGAGCGGCTCCAGCCCGAGGTGCGCCCGGGCGGCGTCGGCGCCCTGTTCCAGCAGGACGGCGAAACCCTCGTCGTCCAGCACCGGAACGCCCAGTTGCAGCGCCTTGTCGTGCTTGGAACCGGGGTTGTCGCCGACCACCACGAAGTGCGTCTTCTTCGACACCGAGCCGGTGACCTTGGCGCCGCGCGAGGTCAGCGCCTCCTTGGCGCCGTCCCTGGTGTGCCCGGCGAGGGTGCCGGTGACCACCACGGTCAGGCCCTCCAGCGGGCGCTCGCCCTGCTCCTCGGCGCCCTCCTCGGTGAAGACCACGCCGGCGGCGCGCCACTTCTCCAGGATCTCCCGGTGCCAGTCCTCGGCGTACCACTCCTTGACGGCCCGGGCGATGGTCGGGCCGACGCCCTCGACGGCGGCCAGTTCGGTCTCGTCGGCGGCGAACACCCGGTCCAGGTCGCGGAACTCGCGGGCCAGCGCCTGGGCGGCGACCGGGCCGACGTGCCGGATCGACAGGCCGTTCAGGAAGCGCCACAGCGGGCGGTCCTTGGCCCTGGCCAGGTTGTCCAGCAGGACGCCGGTGTTCTTCTTCGGCGCGCCGGCGTTGTTGGCGAAGAAGAACACCTCCTTCTGCTTGCCGGTCCTGTCGTCCGGCTTGGGCATGCCCGTCTTCGGGTCGCGCACCAGCACCTTGATCGGCAGCAGCTGCTCCTCGGTCAGGCCGAAGATGTCGCCCTCGTTGCGCACCGGGGGCTCGACCGGGGGCAGCGGCTGGGTGAGCGCGGTGGCGGCGACGTAGCCGAGGCCCTCGACGTCCAGGCTGCTGCGGCCGCCGAGGAAGGCGATCCGCTCGCGGATCTGCGCCGGGCAGTACCGGGCGTTGGGGCAGCGCAGGTCGATGTCGCCCTCGGACATCGGGCGCAGCCCGCTGCCGCACTCCGGGCACTCGGCGGGCATCACGAACTCCCGCTCGCCGCCGTCCCGCAGGTCGTAGACCGGGCCGAGGATCTCCGGGATCACGTCACCCGCCTTGCGCAGCACGACGGTGTCGCCGAGCAGCACGTCCTTGGCCTTGACCACCTGCTGGTTGTGCAGCGTGGCGTACTGCACCATCGAGCCGGCCACCTTCACCGGCTCGGCCAGCACCGCGTACGGGGTGGCCCGGCCGGTGCGGCCGATGCCGATCTTGATGTCGGCGAGCTTGCCGGTGACCTCCTCCGGCGGGTACTTCCAGGCGATCGCCCAGCGCGGCGACTTGGAGGTGGCGCCGAGCCGGCCCTGCAGCGGGATCTCGTCGACCTTGACCACCACGCCGTCGATCTCGTGCTCGACCGAGTGCCGCTGCTCGCCGAAGTGCTTGATGAACGCCCGCACCTCCTCCAGGCTGCCGACCACCTTGTTGTGCTTGGCGGTGGGCAGGCCCCAGTCGTGCAGCAGCCGGTACGCGTGCGACTGGCAGTCGATGTCGAAGCCGGAGCGGGCGCCGATGCCGTGCACGACCATCCGCAGCGGGCGGGAGGCGGTGATCAGCGCGTCCTTCTGCCGCAGCGAGCCGGCGGCGGCGTTGCGCGGGTTCATGAACAGCCGGATCATCGCCCGGGGCCGCTTGCCCTCCTTGGCGCGCTCCTCGTTCTCCTGCCGGCGGCGCTCGTTCTCGGCGGCGAAGGAGGCGTTCAGCGCGTCGAACTCCTCGGTGGGGAAGTACACCTCGCCGCGGACCTCGACCAGCGCCGGGACGTCCTCCCCGCGCAGCCGGTGCGGGACCTCGGCGATGGTGCGGACGTTGGGGGTGATGTCCTCGCCGACCCGGCCGTCGCCGCGGGTGGCGGCCTGCACCAGCACGCCGTTCTCGTACGTCAGGTTGACGGCCAGGCCGTCCACCTTCAGCTCGCACAGGTAGTGGTAGTCGATGCCGGACAGCTCGGTGGCGACCCGCTCGGCCCAGGCGGCCAGCTCCTCGTCGTCCATCGCGTTGTCCAGGCTGAGCAGCCGCTCGCGGTGCTCGACCGGGGCGAACAGCGCGGTCCGCGCGCCGCCGACCTTCTGGGTGGGCGAGTCGGGCGTCACGAGGGCCGGGTGCGCGGCCTCCAGCGCCTCCAACTCCCGCATCAGGGCGTCGAACTCGGCATCGGTGACGACCGGCGCGTCCTGCTCGTAGTACCGGGCGCGGTGCTCCTCGATCTCGGTCGCCAGCTCGGCGTGCCGCGTCCGCACCTCCGCCGGGATCTCCTCCCAGCCCTCCACAGCCGCCACCGCGCCGTCCTCCTCGCTCGTCACTCCGGGTTGTCCACCAGGCTGCGGGCGGCCCGCGCCGCCGCGGCCAGCGCGCGCCGCGCGTGCGCCGGGGACGCCCCCGCCAGCCCGCAGGTCGGCGTCACCACCACGCGGCGGCCCAGCAGCTCGGGGGCCAGCCCGAGCCTGCGCCACAGCGTCCTGACACCCTGGACACTACCGGCCGGGTCCGACACCGCTTTTGATTCGGCGGGTGTCGCGTCGGCGGACGGCACGACGCCGGCCAGCAGCAGCGTCCCGCCCTCGACCGCCTCGCCGAGGTCGTCGTCGTCGCGCTCGGTCAGCAGGCCGAAGTCCAGGCTGATCCCGGCCGCTCCGGCCCGGCGCAGCAAGGGGATCGGCACCTCCGGCGCGCAACTGTGCACCAGGACGGGCGCGTCCAGGCCGCCGATCAGCTCGCGCAGGGCCTGCTCGGCGAGTTGGCGGTCGATCGCGCGCAGCCGCTGGAAGCCGCTGGCGGTCTTCACCGACCCGGCCAGCACGGCGGGCAGCAGCGGCTCGTCGAGCTGCAGGACGACGGTGGCGCCGGGGACGCGGCGGCGGACGTCGGCGAGGTGGCGGCGCAGGCCCTCGGCGAGCGAGCCCGCGATGTCGCGGCAGGCGCCCGGGTCGCCGAGCGCCTTCTCGCCGTGCTTGAGCTCGATCGAACCGGCCAGCGTCCACGGCCCGACGGCCTGCACCTTGAGCAGGCCGGCGTAGCCCTGGGTGTACTCCTCCAGGGCGTCCAGGTCCTCGCCGAGCCAGGACACCGCCCGCCTGGTGTCGCGCCCGGGACGGTCGGTGAACCGCCAGCCGCTGGGCTCGGTCTGCACGAACAGCTCGGTCAGCAGCCCGGCGCCGCGCCCGATCATGTCGGCGCCCGGCCCGCGCGCGGGCAGTTCCGGCAGGTGCGGCAGCTGCTCCAGCTCGGCCACCACCCCCCGGGCCATCTCCCGCACGTCCCCACCGGGCATCGAGCCCACCCCGGTCGCCGCACCGGACAGTTCCGCGAAAACGTCCACGTCAGTCACGGGGAAGAGACTACGAGCCCGGGGAGGGCCGCGGGTAACGACCCGTGCCCCCGTGGCCGTCCTACTTGCCGGGACGGACGGTGATCTCGGTGATCTCGGCGTCCCTGGGCAGGTCGAGCGCGGTGAGGACGGCGGTGGCCACCGACTCCGGCGCGATCCAGCGCTCGGGGTCGTACTCCGCGCCCTCCTGCCGGTGCACCTTCTGCTGCATCGGGGTGGCCGTCCGCCCCGGGTAGACGCTGGTCACCCGGACGCCGTTGGCGTGCTCCTCCTGCCGCAGCGCGTCGGCGAGCGCGCGCACCGCGAACTTGCTGGCCGCGTACGAGCCCCAGGTCGGGTCGGCGCGCAGTCCGGCGCCGGAGTTGACGAACACCACGTGGCCGCGGGCCAGCCGCAGCGAGGGCAGCAGCAGCCGGGTGAGCTCGGCGGGCGCGACGGCGTTGACGTTGAGCTGGTGCTGCCACGCCTTGACCGGGGTCTCGGCGACCGTGCCGAGCTCGACCACCCCGGCGACGTGCAGCAGCGAGTCGAGTTCGACCGGCAGCGTCTGGTGCCCGAAGGCCCAGGACAGCTTGGCCGGGTCGTCCAGGTCTCCGACCAGGGTCTTCGCGGTGGGGAACCGCTCGCGCAGCTGGGCGGCCCGGCGGGCGTCCCGGGCGAGCAGCCACAGCTGCTCGCCCCGGGCGGCGAGCCGGTCGGCGACGACGGCGCCGATGCCGGACCCGGCTCCGGTGATCAGGTGAACACCCAATTCGATCTTCCTTACTGGTTCTGGTCGGCGGACAGGTGGGCGAAGGCCTCGGCCGGGGTCCGCGCGAAGGTCACCAGCTCGGCGAGCGGACGGGGCAGGAAGCCCTCGGCGTCCATCCGCTCCAGCTGGAGGCGCAGGCCGGTGTAGAAGCCCTCGCTGTCCAGGACGATCACCGGCTTGTCGTGCAGGCCGTGCTTCTTCAGCTCCAGCACCTCGGTGATCTCGTCCAGCGTCCCGATCCCGCCGGCCAGCACCACCAGCGCGTCCCCGTGCGCCAGCAGCTCGGCCTTCCGGGTCGGCAGGTCCGGCATGGTCACCAGCTCGTCCGCGCCCTCGTAGGCCTTGTGGCGCAGGAACTCCACCGAGATCCCGACCAGCCGCCCGCCGGCGTCCTTGACCGCGTCGGCGAGCTGCCCCATCAGCCCGGCGTGCGAGCCGCCCCACACCAGGGTGTGACCGGCCTCGCCGATCAGCCGGGCGAACTCGGCCGCGGGGGCGGTGTACTTGGCGTCGAGGAAGTTGGCGGAGCAGAAGACCGTGATGTTCATAGTGCCCCCAGTCCTACCACCGCCCCACGCACCCGGGTCAAACCGTTTGGGCACGCCCCGGCTCAGAGCAGCAGCCCCCAGTACGCGAACGCGGCCACCAGCACGGCGGCGCTCGCCCAGGCCAGGAACCTGCCCCACCGGTTGGTGAACTTCAGCGCCAGCCGGACGGCGATCGCCGCCGCCGGCAGCACCGACAGGCCCCAGCACACCACCACGGGCATGCCCGGCACGACCCCCACCCGCAGCAGCCACATCAGGACGGTCGAGGCGATGGCGACCGACCACACCGACTGGACGACGGCATCGGACCCGCCCTCGTTCCTGCCGTACCCCCCGCCCGGCATCGGCCCCGGGCTGTCGCTGATGACGTACGACCCGTCGTCCAGCTTGCGAACGTACCTGTCCTTCATCGAGGCCCCCTGTCCGTCGCCGCCCCGGAGCGCCGATTCTAAGTGGCACCCCGCCCTCCCGGCAGCCCTCCGGAAAACCCCTGGCCCACCGCTCCCCCGGCCTGCCACCATGCCGCGCGTGACGACGGTGGACGAGGCGTGGCAGCGGCTGGAGTCGGCGGCCCGCGAACCGGTGCTGGAGCAGCTGCGGCAGGCCGCCCGGGGCGAGCCGTCCAGACTGTGGCTGCACCGCTGGGACGAGGGCATGGACCCGGCCGCGCCCGCCGCGCTGCCGTTCCTGGTCGCCCTGGTCCGCGACCCGGACCGACCGAACCGGGAGGAACTGCTGCACGTCCTGGCGCACCTGGTCGGCGTCGGCCGGCAGGAAGCCGCCGAGCGCCGCGCCCCCGGCTGGGCCGCCGCCTGGCGCGAGCACCGCACCGCCCTGGAGCCGCTGCTCGCCGACCCGGACCCGAAGGTCCGCCGGACGGCCGGATACCTGGTGGAGCGGGCCGCACCACTGCTGGCGCGAATCCCGGAGGAGACCGAACCCTGGCTCCGGTTCAGGCAGTTGCGGCGCCTGGGCGAGGTGGCCGACCCCACCGACGACGCGGCCCGCGCCCTGCTCACCGACACCCTGCACGGCGCCACCGGGCCGGACGCCGCCGCCCACCGGCTGGCCGCCCTGTGGGGGCTGGCCGTGCTGGACGCCGCCGAACCGGAGCGCTGGGCCGACCGATGGGTGGCGGCCGTCCTCGACTCGGCGGCGCCCGCCGCCGTCGAACGGCTCTGGAGCGAACCCGGCGACGACCACCCGGCGGCGCTGGACCGGGAGGTCGCCTGGACCGGCCGCGGGCTGCCGCCGCGCCTCACCCCCCACCTCTGCGCCCGGCTGGCCCGGGCGGCGGCGGACGCGGGCCGCCACGAGCTGTGCGCGGCCGCCCTGGAGGCCGGCTGGCGCCCGCTGCTGGACCTGCCGTCCACCGGCCCGCTCTGGCTCGCCACCGCCGGCGCGCTGCTCTCCTCGCCCGCCCCCGAGGTCCGCTACTGGGCCGCGGCCTTCCTCGCCGTGCTGGGCCCCGCGGCCGCCCCGTACGCCGACGCGCTGCACGCCCGGCTGGACGACACCGACAACGACGACGGGTTCCTCGACGGCAGCGCCGGCGACCAGGCGCGCTGGGCGCTGGCCCGGCTCGGCGACCCGCGCGTCCTGCCCGACCTGGTGGAACGGCTGCGGGAGCCGGAGCGGGAGAACGGCCGGAGCTACGACACCGGCGGCCCGCGGCGCCCGGAACCGTACGACGCGCTGCTCCCGCTGCAGGGGCACGCGGCGGTGCTGCGCCCGCAGGTCGCGGAGTGGGCCCGGGAGGGCGAGTCGCACGCCTGGCCGGACCACCACCCGGGCATCCGGCTGCTGGCGGCCTGGGACGGCACGGCCGACGTCCCCGAACCGCCCGCCGACCCGGAGGAGGCAGCCCGCGGGCTGATCCGGACGCCGCCGGTCCGCCGCTCCTACGAGGACCCCGCCCCGTACCGGCTCGGCACCCGGGCCGTCGCCGAACTCTCCCGGCGCGGCCGGCTCTCCCCCGGGGTCCGGGCCGCCGTGGAGCACGCGCTGTCCCTGGACCGTCGGCTGTCCTGGCTCAGCGACTACCGGGCGGTCCTGGACGACGAACGCCTGCGCGAGGTCCTGCGCCGGGCGCTGCGCGGCGAGGCGGTCACCGTGCCGCCGCTGTCACACCTGGACGAACTCGACTTCGAAGTAGGGCACTAGACCGGGCCTAGTACTCCAGCCGTAGATCGTGATCTTGCTGGTGGGGGCCGGTGGGGGCACGGCTGCGGCCACCGCTGATCATCGGTGTGTGAAGACAGAAGATCATGCGGTGGCCGCAGGTCACAGCGTAGACCCTGCCCGTTGGCAGAAGGCGTTCGAGGTCCTGATGGGCCGGATCGCGGGACAGTTCGGGCGGGTTGAGCCACGGCGTCGGGTCCGGCAGTTGGTGCTCGGGCTGCTGTCGGACCTGCCACGCAAGAACTGCTGGACGATCGCCGAGTGGGCCGGCGAGGCGACCCCGGACGGGATGCAGCACCTGCTGGGCCGGGCCAAGTGGGACGCCGATCTGGTGCGCGACGAGGTCCGCGACTACGTGGTGGAGCATCTGCGCGACGACCAGGCGGTGCTGGTGGTCGACGAGACCGGCGATGTGAAGAAGGGCACCCACACAGTCGGCGTCCAGCGGCAATACACCGGCACCGCGGGCAGGATCGAGAACTCGCAGGTCGCCGTCTACCTCGTCTACGCCGGTCAGCGCGGGCACGCGGCGGTGGACCGGGAGTTGTACATCCCACGCTCGTGGACGTCCGAGCCCGACCGCTGCCGGGCCGCCGGACTCGACGGTCAGACCACCTTCGCCACCAAGCCGGAGCTGGCCGCCCGCATGATCGGCCGGTTCCTGGACGCGGGCCACCGGGCCCCCTGGGTCGCCGGCGACGAGGTCTACGGTGGCAACCCGAAGCTGTGGGCCGCACTGGAGGAACGCGGCTGCGGCTACGTGCTCGCCGTCGCCCGCACCCACGAAGTCCTCACTCATGCCGGAAAGTTCCGCGCGGACGTCCTGGCCAAGAAGCTGCCGAAGCGGGCCTGGCAGAAGCTATCCGCCGGGGCCGGCGCGAAGGGGCACCGCTTCTACGACTGGGCCGTCATCGACCTCACCCACCCCGGCCCCGGCAGCCACCGGCTACTGATCCGCCGCAACCGCAGCACCGGCGAACTCGCCTACTATCGCTGCCACTCAACCCGCCCGGTGCCGCTGACCGAGCTGGTCAGAGTTGCCGGATCAAGGTGGCGGGTGGAGGAGTTCTTCCAGTCCGGCAAGGGCCTGGCCGGACTCGACGAGCACCAGGTCCGCCGCTACCCGTCATGGTCCCGATGGGTCACCCTCGCCATGCTCGCTCACGCGTTCCTCGCGGTAGTGCGCGCACGGGAACATGCCGTGCCCGAGAGCGACGGATTGATCCCGTTGACCTGTAACGAGATCCAGCGACTGTTCAACCTGCTGATCGCTCCTCCCACATCCGTGGCTGCCCGACTCGGCTGGTCGCACTGGCGGCGACGCCATCAAGCCCGCGCCGGGGCCAGCCATTACCGGGGACAGGCCGTTTACCAGGGATGAGGGTTCACGTCCCGTAGCTCAGATCCGTGCCGCCGCTCGCCTCGATGAGCCATGACAGGGATCCGGTCTCGAACGGCCAGCCCGTGGTGGCGACCTCGACCCATCCACTGCCCGGTTCGCTCACTCCCGCATCCCACCACCACCAACTGCGATCGTCGCCCCGCCCCTCCTCGGTCGGATCGAAGTAGTAGAGCCAGTCCGAGAGCATCCATGGCCCGTGACACTCCGCCGCCTTCTGCTCGGAAGTCAGCGCGCGCCACCGCCGCTCCCACGCCTCGACGTCGGAGGACGGGTCGGGAACACTCTCCGGCTCGCACCGCTGCACGAACCACGCCGGCAACAACTCGGGCCAATGCTCGAACGCAGGCCAGGTGCCTACCCGTTCGATCACGGGCGCCAGAACATCACGCGCACCGCCGATGACTCGTGCCGCGTCATCGGCGGTGAACCGGACCCGCACGAGAAACGTCCGCTCCCGACGATCGCCAACTTCCAGCCCGGCCCGAAGGCGCCGCAGCTCACCCTCCACGATCTCCACAACAACGAAGTGTGCAGCACTACCGAACCCGCAGCACCTCAAAAACGTCCCTGCCGCAAACCGCAAGATCACGATCTACGGCTGGAGTACTAGACCGCGACGGCCCGCTCGGTGCTCGCGATGGTGGCCGAGCCGACCACCCGGGTGCCGTCGTACAGCACCACGGCCTGCCCCGGGGCGATGCCGCGGGCCGGGGTGTCGAGCCGGACGTGCAGTTCGTCGCCGCTCAGCACGGCGGTGACCGGCACCTCCTCGCCGTGCGCCCGCAGCTGGGCGGTGTAGCGGCCCTCGCCGACGGCCGGGGTGCCGCACCAGCGGGGGCGGATGGCGGTGAGGGCGTGCACGTCGAGTCCCTCGACCGGGCCGACGGTGACGGTGTTGTTCACCGGGGAGATGTCGAGCACGTAGCGGGGCTTGCCGTCGGCGGCGGGGCGGCCGATCCGCAGGCCCTTGCGCTGGCCGATGGTGAAGCCGTACGCGCCGTCGTGCTCGCCGAGCTTGGTGCCGTCGGCGTCGAGGATGTCGCCGGGGGCGGTGCCGAGGCGCTCGGCCAGGAAGCCCTGGGTGTCGCCGTCGGTGATGAAGCAGATGTCGTGGCTGTCGGGCTTCTTGGCGACGGCCAGGCCGCGCCGTTCGGCCTCGGCGCGGATGACGTCCTTGGTGGTGTCACCGAGCGGGAACAGCGAGTGGGCGAGCTGCTCGGCGTCGAGCACGCCGAGGACGTAGGACTGGTCCTTGGCGGCGTCGACGGCGCGGTGCAGTTCGCGGGTGCCGTCGGCGTGGTCGACGATCCGGGCGTAGTGGCCGGTGCAGACGGCGTCGAAGCCGAGCGCGACCGCCTTGTCGAGCAGCGCGGCGAACTTGATCTTCTCGTTGCAGCGCAGGCACGGGTTGGGGGTGCGCCCGGCGGCGTACTCGGCGACGAAGTCCTCGATCACGTCCTCGCGGAAGCGTTCGGCCAAGTCCCAGACGTAGAACGGGATGCCGATCACGTCGGCGGCGCGGCGGGCGTCCCGGGAGTCCTCCAGCGTGCAGCAGCCGCGGGCTCCGGTGCGGAAGGACTGCGGGTTGCTGGCGAGCGCCAGGTGGACGCCGGTCACCTCGTGGCCGGCCTCGACGGCCCGGGCGGCGGCGACGGCTGAGTCGACGCCGCCGGACATCGCGGCGAGCACGCGCAGGCGGCCGGTGGACGGGGTGGTCGGGGCGCCGGGGAAGTCAGTCATGGTGCCTCCAAGCGTAACGGGGGCGGGCGGCACCCCGGCGGTCAGCCGTGGGTCAGGACGGGCGGCTCGGCGCCGACGGGCGGGGCGGGCGCGGCGGGCCGGTGCCGGGGCAGCGCGAGGGCCGGCAGGAACGCGGCGGCCAGCAGCGCGGCGCCGGTGCCGAAGGCGAGGTGGAAGCCGGCGGTGCCGCGGTCGGCGGCCAGCGCGGTGAGGACGGCGACGCCGAGCGCGGCGCCGACCTGCTGGGTGGTGTTGAGCAGGCCGGAGAGCAGGCCGGCGTCCTCGGGGCGGGCGTCGGCCATGCCGAGCGCGGTGAGGGCGGTGGCGGCGAGGCCGAACCCGGCGGAGCTGAGCAGGGTGGGCAGGACGTCGGCGGCGTAGTCGAGGTGTCCGGCCGGGAGCCGGGTGAGCAGGGCGATGCCGACGGTGAGCAGGGCCAGGCCGGTCAGCAGGGTGCGGCGTTCGCCGAACCGGGCGATGGTGGGGGCCGCGAGCAGCAGCGAGACGGCGCCGATGGTGAGGGCGGCGGGCAGCATGGCCAGGCCGGTGGCCAGCGCGCCGTAGTGCTGGACCTGCTGGAGGTACAGGGCGAGCAGGATCTGGAAGCCGAACAGCGCGGCCAGCATCAGGAGTTGGACCAGGTTGGCGAGCGCGGTGGTGCGCCGGGCGAGGATCCGCGGCGGGAGCAGCGGGGTGGCGGCGCGGGCCTGCCGGAGCAGGAACGCGGCGAGCAGGACGAGCGCGGCGGCGCCGGTGGTCAGGGTGCGGGCGGAGGTCCAGCCGGCCGGTCCGCCCTCGACGATGGTGTAGACGCCGAGCATCAGTCCGCCGGTGACCAGGGCGGCGCCGGGGGCGTCGGCGCCCGCCTTCAGGCCGGGGCCGCGGTCGTCGGCCAGCAGGCGCGCCCCGGCGAGCAGGGCGGCGGCGCCGATCGGCAGGTTGATGAAGAAGATCCAGTGCCAGCCGAGGCCCTCGGTGAGGACGCCGCCGAGCACCTGGCCGAGCGAGGCGCCGACCGCGCCGGTGAAGCCGAAGGCGCCGAACGCCTTGGCCCGCTCGGCGGGGTCGGGGAACAGCGCGACGACCATGCCGAGGCCGACGGCGGAGGCCATCGCGCCGCCGGCGCCCTGCAGGAAGCGGGCGGCGATCAGCGTCCCGGCGTTGACGGCGAGGCCGCAGAGCACGGACGCGGCGGTGAAGGCGGCGATCCCGGCGAGGTAGACCCGGCGGCGGCCGAGCAGGTCGCCGAGGCGTCCGGCGAGCAGCAGCAGTCCGCCGAAGGCGACCACGTAGGCGTCCACCACCCAGGCCAGCCCGGCCGGTCCGACGTGCAGGTCGGCCTGGATGGCGGGCAGCGCGACGGTGGTGATGGACCCGTCGAGGATCACCATCAGCATTCCGGCGCACACCACCGCGAGGGCCAGCCAGCGGGCGCGTGACGGGTTCTCGGACACGGTTCTCTCCCTCCCGGGGACGCGCGGACGTGCGCTCCCGATAAGAGAGACCGTAGCAGATAGTTTTGTAATAGACGATCTATATCGGGACGGCTATCCCTGTCGGGCCCGCCGCGGTCGGCGCACCACGCCGCCCTCCCCGGTCATCGGGAACTCCTTCGCCTGCTGCAGCCGGTCCAGCGCGTCCACGAACACCTGCCGCTCCCCCGCCGACAGCTCGCCCAGCGCCTCCCCGTGCACCCGGTCGACGATCACCTCGCCGCGCCGCACCAGCTCCGCGCCCGCGGGGGTCACCCGGATCACCTTCACCCGCCGGTCGGTCGCGGACGGGTGGCGCTCGGCCAGGCCGTCGCGCTCCAGCTCGTCGGCGGTGACCACCATGGTGGTCTTGTCCAGACCGGCGATCGCGGCCAGCTGCGACTGGGTGCGCTCGCCCTCCAGGGCGTGCAGCAGCACGCAGTGCTTGCGCGGGGAGCTGTCGATCTCGGCCAGGGCCAGCGACAGCCGGGTGTTCATCGCGTGCGCGGCCTGGACCAGCATCCCGGTGAGGTCGCGGACGGTGCGCTCGGGGAGGGGTGCGTTCATGCCCCCAGAGTACGTCCGGAAGCAGAAGGTTCCGTACGGAACGTCACGCCGCCGGGCGGAACGCGGCCTCAGCGGGCGGCCCCCACCTCACCGGGCGGCGCGCACCAGCCCGGCCCGCCGGGCCCGCTCCACCGCGCCGGGCAGCGCGGCGGCCAGCGCCGCCACGTCGGCGGCGGTGGAGGTGTGGCCGAGCGAGAAGCGCAGCGAGGCCCGGGCCAGCTCCGGGTCGACGCCCATCGCCAGCAGCACGTGGCTGGGCTGCGGGACGCCGGCCGAGCAGGCCGAACCGGTGGAGCACTCGACGCCCGCCGCGTCCAGCAGCATCAGCAGCGCGTCGCCCTCGCAGCCGGGGAAGGAGAAGTGCGCGTTGGCGGGCAGCCGCCCGTCCGCGCCGGGGTCGCCGTTGAGCACCGCGTCCGGCGCGGCCGCGCGGACCGCGGCCAGCAGCTCGTCGCGCAGCGCGCCGACCGCGCCCGCGTACCCGGGCTGCCGCTCGACGGCCAGCGCGGCGGCCACCGCGAACCCGGCCGCTCCCGGCGCGTCCAGCGTGCCGGAGCGCACGTCGCGCTCCTGGCCGCCGCCGTGCAGCAGCGGGACGGGCTTGGCGGAGCGGGCCAGCAGCAGCGCGCCGACGCCGTACGGGCCGCCGACCTTGTGGCCGGTGACGGTGAGCGCGGTCAGCCCGGAGTCGGCGAAGGACACTGGCACCTGGCCCAGCGCCTGCACCGCGTCGGAGTGCATCGGCACGTCGAACTCGGCGGCGACGGCCGCGAGTTCGCGGATCGGCTGGATCGTGCCGACCTCGTTGTTGGCCCACATCACGGTGACCAGCGCGACCGTCTCCGGGGCCCGCTCGATCGCCTCGCGCAGCGCCTCCGGGTGGACCCGGCCGAGCCCGTCCACCGGCAGGTACTCGACCTCGGCGCCCTCGTGCTCGGCCAACCAGTGCACCGCGTCCAGCACCGCGTGGTGCTCGATCGGGCTGCTGAGCACCCGGCGGCGGGCTGGTTCGGCGTCGCGCCTGGCCCAGTACAGGCCCTTGACCGCCAGGTTGTCGGACTCGGTGCCGCCGCCGGTGAGCACGATCTCGCTGGGGCGGGCGCCCAGCGACTCGCCGAGCGACTCCCGGGACTCCTCGACCACTCTGCGGGCCCGCCGGCCGGCGGCGTGCAGCGAGGAGGCGTTGCCGACGACACCGAACTGCGCCGTCATCGCGGCGACCGACTCGGGCAGCATCGGGGTGGTGGCGGCGTGGTCGAGGTATGCCATAGCGGGAACCAGTGTAGGCGGCCGAAGAGTCACGATTTGGCCATTGCACCCTCTGCAACGCGCCGTTAGCCTTCCGGCCACGCTGCTGTGAGAGGGGAGGGGCCGTGTCCCAGACGGTCGACCGCGCGCTGACCATCCTGGCGTCGCTCGGCGAGGGCCCGGCATCGCTGGAGCAGGCCGCCGCGAGGATCGGCGTGCACAAGTCCACCGCGCTGCGGCTGCTGCGCACCCTGCAGGAGCACGGCTTCGTCCACCGGCAGTCCGACCAGCGCTACCGGCTCGGCGGCCGGCTGTTCGCGCTCGCCCACCAGGCGCTGGAGGGCATCGACATCCGGCAGGTCGCCGCCCCGTACCTGGCGGTGCTCAACGAGCGCTACGGGCACACCGTGCACCTGTCGGTGCTGGAGGGCGACGAGGTGCTCTACCTCGACAAGGTCGAGGCGAAGTACCCGGACCACGGCCGCAGCTGGCTCGGCGAGGCCAGCCGGATCGGCAAGCGCGCCCCCGCGGTGGCCACCGCGGCGGGCAAGGTGCTGCTGGCGGACCTGCCCGCGGAGAAGCTCACCGCCTTCCTCGCCGAGGTGGAGTTCCCGGCCCGCACCCCGCAGTCGATCCGCGGCCCCGAGGAGTTCCGGGCCGAGCTGGCCGAGGTGCGCCGGCGCGGCTGGGCGGTGGACCAGGCCGAGTACCAGGAGTCGGTGAACTGCATCGCCGCCCCGATCGCCGGCACCGAGGGCACCGCCATCGCCGCCTGCTCGATCTCCGCCCCGGTCCGGGTCGCCTCGGTGACCGAGCTGAGCAAACTGCTGCCGGAGCTGCTCTGCACGGTCGAGGCGATCTCGCTGGCGTACGGCGGCTCGCCTACTCCTCGCTGGTGCGAGAACCGTTGCGGTGCCAAGCACGAGGTGCGCGCCAGCCGTACTTGAGCGCCAGCATCCGCATGGTGAACGCGACCACGGCGGCCAGCGAGGCGTTCAGCGGGGTCAGCCGCCCGACGCCGATCAGGACCGCCACCACCGCCGAGCCGACCAGCGCCGGGACGGCGTAGATCTCGCGGTCCCAGCGCAGCAGCGAGGGCGGCTCCATCGCCAGCAGGTCGCGGATCACGCCGCCGCCCGCCGCGGTCAGCATCCCGCAGGCCACCGAGGGGATCGCGCCGAGGCCGTAGGTGTGCGCCTTGATGGTGCCGGTGACGCAGAACAGGCCCAGGCCCGCCGCGTCCAGGACCATCACCGCCCGGGTGATCCGCTCCACCTGGGGGTGCAGGAAGAACACCACCACCCCGGCGACCAGCGGCGTGGGGAAGTACCCGAAGCTGGTGAACGCGGCCACCGGCAGCGCCCCGATCACCAGGTCCCGCAGGATGCCGCCGCCCAGCGCGGTGGCCTCGGCCAGCACGCAGATGCCGAAGATGTCCATGTTCTTGCGGACGGCCATCAGGCCGCCGGACAGCGCGAACACGAAGATGCCCACCAGGTCGAGGACCTGCTGGACGCTGTGCGGGAAGATCTCGGACGTCACCTGGTCAGTGTGCACGCCGGCCGCCGTCCCCCCGCGCTCCCGGTCGCCGGGCGGTCAGGCGAACTGTTCGTGCGGTGCGGGCCCGCCCAGCGCGTTCAGCCGGGCCGGCGTCCTCAGCGTGGTCATCCGCCGCCAGCCGCCCGCCCGCTCGTACGCGTACACCGCGTGGATGCCCGCCGCCAGCGCCGCCGACTTCGCCCTCGGCCAGCGCAGCAGCTCCCCCAGGTGCGCCATCACCGCCAGGCTGACGTCCCGGTAGGTGCGGATCTCCGCCCGGGCGGTGGTCTGCAGGGTGTCCAGGATCGTCCGCCCGTGCCCCTGGTACGCGAGCCGCAGCAGCTCCTCGTGGCAGAACGCCAGGTGGTTGTCCTCGTCGTTGGAGATCATCCGCACCGCCCGCCCCAGCTCCGGGTGGTCGCCGAAGATCCGCTTCAGCATCAGCATCTGCTCGGCGGCCCGCTGCTCGGTCACCCGGCTGTGCGCCAGGTACGTGATCACGTCCTGCTCGGTCAGCGGCTCGTCCCGGCGCAGCCGGGAGTGCGCCAGGCCGATGCCCTGCCGCTCCAGGATCATCGTGTAGTCGGTGTCGTCCGGCACGTCCCGCTCGGCCAGGCCGCGCCTGTGCATCAGCGCCTTGAAGATCCGGCCGTGCTTGTCCTCGTCGGCGCCGTGCCGGGCCACCTTCGGCGCCAGCACCGGATCGGGCACCAGCCGGGCGATCCGGCCGTTCTCCCAGCCGCCCTGGTCCTCCCCCTTCGCGGCGATCGAGCAGAACAGCCGGAACGCCTGGTCGTCGTCGTGGATCTCCTGGAACAGACTGCGGGCCGACAGCATGGTGACCTACCCCTCGCGCGGGAGCCGGGACATTCCGCTCCAGTCAAGGCACCGCCCCCTCCCCCGGCAACAGCTCGGGCCGGGGGCTGGGCCGGACGAAGGACAGCCTGACCTGCGGGGGCGGAGCGCCCCTAGCCGACCAGCCGGCGCCGCCAGTCCAGGCCGGTCACCCGGATCGCGTCGCCCGGCTCCCCGCTCCAGACGGCCGTCAGACCCGCCCCGGCCAGCGCCGCGACGACCTCCCGGCCGACGGCGGCGGTGGTCCGCTCGGAACCGTCGAAGCCGCCGTACAGCAGCCAGAGGTCTCCGCCCCCGGCCACGCCGTCGGTGCACTGGGAGTGGAAGTAGACGAAGCCGCGGGCCCCCGGGTCCTCCGCGCCGATCTCGCTGTTGCCGCAGGTGCGGCAGCAGGTGAAGTTCTCCCGGGCGGTGATCCCGCTCTCCTCCAGCGCGGCGAACGCCCGGGACAGCCGCTCCGGGTCGGTCTCGCCCACCCAGCCGCGCTGCTCGGCGACGCGCTCCAGCCACATCCGGTCGACCAGCTGCTTGGCCTGCTCCGCACCGACCGGCCGGTGCCCGTCCCGCACGAGGCACTCCCGCGCGGCCTCGGCCGCCCGCGCCAGCGTGGTGTACCCGCCCACCAGCAGCCGCCGCACCTCGGCGACCAGGATCCGCTCGTCCTCCGCGGACAGCTCCAGCGGCGCGGGCTCCGGGTCCGGGCCGAAGTCGATCCGCTCCCACTCCTCCCCCGCCGCCCAGTCCGCGTCCCCCCGGGCCCACCCGGTCAGCAGCTCGGCGACCCGCTCCGGCTCGCCCACCCGCGCCCCGAAGTGCCGCGACTGCGCGCCGTCCCGGTACTCGACCGTCCACGCCCCGTCCTCCGGGCAGGCCTGCGCGTAGGTGTCCGGCAGGTCGGGGACGCGCTGGAGCACCAGGAAGGAGCCCTTCCGCTGTCCCACGTCCCGCACCGAGGCCCGGAGTTCGTCCTCCGAGACCCGCACGCCCACCCGACCGGACTCGTCCCGCACCGTGATCTCCAGCATGCGCCCCACCCTGCCATCCGCCACCGTCGGCTCCCCACTCGGGCCGCCGCGCGCACGGCGAAGGTCCGCCGGGGGGAGGGAACTCCCCCCGGCGGACCTTCGCGACGGGCGGAGGCGCTACTCGGCCGCGTTCTCCGGGAAGTGGCACGCCACCTGGTGCCCCGCCGCCGCCGTGGCGAGCGGCGGCTCCTGGCTCGCGCAGACGTCCTGCGCCTTCCAGCAGCGGGTGCGGAAGCGGCAGCCGGACGGCGGGTTGAGCGGGGAGGGCACGTCGCCGGTGAGCAGGATGCGCTCGCGGCGCTCCTTGCGGCGGGGGTCGGGCACCGGCACCGCGGACATCAGGGCGTTGGTGTAGGGGTGCATCGGCCGGGCGTACAGGGCGTCCCGGTCGGCGATCTCGACCACCTTGCCGAGGTACATGACGGCGACCCGGTCGGAGACGTGCCGGACGACCGAGAGGTCGTGCGCGATGATCAGGTAGGTGAGGCCGAGTTCCTTCTGGAGGTCGTCCAGCAGGTTGACCACCTGGGCCTGGATGGAGACGTCCAGCGCGGAGACCGGCTCGTCGGCCACGATCATCTTGGGGCGCAGGGCCAGGGCGCGGGCGATGCCGATGCGCTGGCGCTGGCCGCCGGAGAACTCGTGCGGGTAGCGGTTGTAGTGCTCGGGGCTGAGTCCGCAGAGTTCCAGCAGGTCCTGGACGGCCCGCTTGACCCCGTGCTCGGTGGCGACCTTCTGGAGCCGGAAGGGCGCGCCGACGATGGTGCCGATGGTGTGCCGGGGGTTCAGCGAGGAGTACGGGTCCTGGAAGATCATCTGGATGTCGCGCCGGTACGGCCGCATCGCCGCGACGCCCAGGTGGGTGATGTCGGTGCCCTCGAACTCGACGGTGCCGCCGGTGGGTTCGTCGAGCCGGGTGACCAGGCGTCCCATGGTGGACTTGCCGCAACCGGACTCGCCGACCACGCCGAGCGTCTCGCCGGCGTTGACCTCGAAGTCGATGCCGTCGACCGCCCGCACCGCGCCGACCTGGCGCTTCAGCAGTCCCTTGGTGACCGGGAAGTGCCGGGTCAGTCCGGTGACCCTCAGCAGGGGTTCGCGGTCGGGCCCGGGCGCCTGCGCGGGCACCTTCGCGAGCTGCGGCACCGCCGCCTGACTGTCCGTCATCGCTGCTCTCCAAATGGGTGGTACGTGCTCACAGCCGGGGCGCGATCTCTTCGGTGAAGATCCGGTGGCGTTCGGCGATCGGCAGGTGGCAGGCGGCGTGGTGCCGGGGCGCGGCCTCGGCCAGCGCGGGCACCTCGCTGACGGAGCGGCCGCCGGTGAGCTCGGCGTACGGGCAGCGCGGGTGGAACGCGCAGCCGGACGGCACGTTGATCAGGCTCGGCGGGGTGCCCTTGACCGGGATCAGCCGGTCCTGGAGCTCCCGGTCGAGGCGGGGCATCGAGCCGAGCAGGCCCCAGGTGTAGGGGTGCTCGGGGGATTCGAAGATGGTGGCGGCGGGGCCGCGCTCGACCGGCTTGCCGCCGTACATCACCAGGATGTCGTCGGCGAGTTCGGCGACCACGCCCAGGTCGTGGGTGATGATGACGACCGCCGAGCCGAACTCCTTCTGCAGGTCGCGGATCAGGTCGAGGATCTGCGCCTGGACGGTGACGTCGAGCGCGGTGGTCGGCTCGTCGGCGATCAGCAGGTCGGGGTCGTTGACCAGCGCCATCGCGATCATGGCGCGCTGGCGCATGCCGCCGGAGAACTCGTGCGGGTAGTTGTCGACCCGCTTGTCGGGCTGCGGGATGCCGACCCGGTCGAGCATCTCGACCGCGCGCTTGCGGGCCTCCTTCTTGGAGGCGCCGGGGTGGTGGGCCCGGTAGCCCTCGACGATCTGGGCGCCGACCGTGTAGTAGGGGTGCATCGCGGTCAGCGGGTCCTGGAAGATCATCGCCATCTTCCGACCGCGGAGCTTGCGCACCCGGTCGGCGCTGGCGGCGACCAGGTCCTCGCCGTCCAGCCAGATCTCGCCGGAGATCCGCGGGGCGCCGCGCTTGGTGCCGGTGCGGTGCAGGCCCATGATCGACAGCGAGGTGACGGACTTCCCGGAGCCGGACTCGCCGACGATGCCGAGCGTCTTGCCGCGCTCCAGGTCGAAGCTGAGCCCGTTGACGGACTTGACCAGTCCGTCGTCGGTGGGGAAGTGCACCTTCAGGTCGCGGACGGACAGGAAAGGCTTGTCGGTGTTGCTCATGTCAGCCTCACCCGGGGGTCGACGACGGCGTACAGCAGGTCAACCACGAGGTTGGCCATGACGATGAAGAACGCGGCGAACAGGGTCACGCCCATGATCACCGGGAGGTCGCTGGACTGGATCGAGGTGACCGCCTCGTAGCCGAGTCCGCGCAGGTTGAAGGTCTTCTCGGTGAGCACGGCGCCGCCGAGCAGACCGCCGAGGTCCATGCCGAAGATGGTCAGGATCGGGGTCAGCGTGGAGCGCATGGCGTGCTTGCCGATGACCACCGGCTCCTTGAGGCCCTTGGCCCGCGCGGTGCGGATGTAGTCCTCGCCGAGGACGTCCAGCAAAGTGGCCCGACTGAGTCGGGCGTACGTCGCGGCGAACAGGAACGCCAGGGTCACCCAGGGCAGCACCAGCCCCTGGAACCAGGAGACCGGATCGTCCGCGAAGTCGGTGTAGCTGTTGGGGAACCAACCGAGCTGGTTGACGAAGACCGCGAGCGCGACCAGGCCGGTGAAGTACATCGGCAGCGAGACGCCGGCCAGCGCGACGGTCATGGTGACGCGGTCCAGGGTGGTGCCGCGGCGCAGTGCGGAGATGACGCCGGTGGCGGTGCCGAACACCAGCCAGAGCACGGAGGCCCCGACGGCCAGCGAGATGTCGACGCCGACCCGGTTGAGCAGCAGCGGCCAGACCGCCTGCTCGGTCTTGAACGAGTAGCCCAGGCAGGGGGCCGCGCAGTGGGTCATGTCGACGCCGGCGTTGTAGTCGCGGCCGGCGAACACCCCGCGCAGGAAGAGCCAGAACTGTTCGATGATCGACTTGTCGAGGCCCATCTTGTGGCGGATGCCCTCGACCGCCGCCTTGTCCGCGATCTTGCCCACGTAGAGCATCGCGGGGTCGGTCCCGGTCAGTTTCGGCACCATGAAGAAGATGCCGAAGGTCACCGCGGCGACCACCAACAGCATGAAGACGACGTTGACCAGTCGCCTGACGAGATACACGAGCACTGCGGTCGGCCCTGCCGCGGGCCGGCCGGGGCGCCCCGGTGGGGGCGCCGCGGCCGGCTCGGCAGGGCCTTCACCTGCCCTTCGGACTAGCGGTGCGGACGAGCGGGGAGGTCAGGTCACTTGCCGTCGGAGACGCCGAGCGCCTGGAAGTCCACCTCGCCGAAGGCGTCGGTGATGTAGACGTTGGTCAGGCGCGGGTTGCGCCAGTTGAGGGCCTTGTCGGCGACCATCGGCAGGTAGTAGGCGCCGTCGATGGCCTTGTGGTTGATCTTCTTGTAGAACTCGGCGGCCTTGGCCGGGTCGGTCTGCTGGGCGGCCTGGTCGAACCAGCCGTTGATCTCCGGGTCGTTGATCTCGGAGTAGTTGTTGTTGCCGTTGCTGGTGATGAAGCGGCCGTCGACCAGCGGCTGCAGGTAGCCGGAACCGGTCGGGTAGTCGGCGCCCCAGCCCATCACGATCAGGCCGTAGCCCTTGGACTTGACCACGTCGGGCGCGCCGATGACCGAGGAGATCAGCTTGCCGTCGTACTGGTCGACGGTGACGTCGATGTTGGCCGCCTTGAGCGCGGTCTGCAGGGCCACCGCGGAGTTGACCTCCTTCGGCTTGTTGCCGCGCACCGCGATGGTGGTCTTGAAGCCCTCCGGCTTGCCGCAGGCCTTCAGCTCCTCCTTGGCCTTCTCGATGTTCGGCTTGCCCTTGGTCAGGCCGAACGGGTCGTAGTCGTCGGAGCCGAGGATGTTCGGGGGCAGCATCGAGCCGAACAGCGAGCCGGAGACCGAGCCGCCGCGGGCGGTCTGCAGCGCGGTGGTGTCGGCCGCGTACAGCACCGCGTTGCGGCAGTGCACGTTGTCGAACGGGGCGACCGCCGGGACGAGCGAGACGTACCGGATGAAGCCGTTGTACGGGTCGTCGGTGTTGGCCTTGAGCGCCTGGTCCTGGAGGACCTTGACCTGGGCGGCCTGCGACAGGCCGGTCTGGGCCCAGTCGAGGTCGGCGGTGTTCGCCAGCAGGCGGGCGTCCATGTCGTCGGCGTTGGTGGTGACGGTCAGCTTGACGACGTCCGGCAGCGCCTTGCGGAACGGGTCGGAGGCCGGGTCCCAGTTCTCGTTGCGGACCAGCTCGTAGCCCTTGCCGGGCTCGACCGACTTGAACTTGTACGGGCCGGAGGAGACCGGCTTCTGGCCGTACTGGGCACCGGTGTCCAGCTTCTGCGGGACGGGGGCGGCGGAGCCCATGGCCAGCAGGTACGGGAAGTCGGAGTTCGGCTTGGCCAGGGTGAAGACGATCGTGGTGTCGTCCGGGGTCTGGACCGACTTGAGGCCGAGCTTGTCCGGGTCGGAGTCGGTGTAGGGGCCCTTGTAGCCCTGGCCCTGGTCCAGCTCGTTGATCAGGTAGGTCGGGCCGCCGGAGATGACGTCCTGCGCGAAGATCCGCTCGATGCCGTACTTGACGTCCTTCGAGGTGATGACCGAGCCGTCCTCGAACTTCAGGCCGGGCTTCAGCTTGAAGGTGTAGGTCTTGGCGTCGGCGGAGATCTCCGGCTTGGCGGAGGCCAGGTCGGGGACCAGGTTCAGGCCGTCCTTGCCGGGCTTGCCGTCGAAGGCGAGCAGGGTGCGGGTGTAGAAGCGCTCGTAGTTCCACACCGAGGCGTAGTACGCGCGACCGGGGTCGAGCGAGTCCACGTCGGTGGTGGTCCACATCTCCAGGGTCCCGCCCTTCTTGTCGGACGGGTTCACCACCTTCTCGGCCGCGGCGTTGAAGCCGGCCTTCGAGCCGTCGGCCTTGTCGCCCCCGGAACCGCCGCCCTTGGACCCGCCGCAGGCGGCCGTGGTGAGGGCGAGGGTGGCCACCAGCGCGGCGGCCGCGAGCGTCCTGTTTCGCTTCATGGGTTGGGGAACCTCCAGAGTTGCGGGCTCAGTTGCCCTTGGGGTCGAGAGCGTCACGCAGGCCGTCACCGAAGAGGTTGAAGGCGAGCACGGTGATGAAGATGGCGAGACCGGGGACCACCATGTACGTGGGATCCGCCTGGTAGATCCCGACCGCGTCCGAGAGCATCTGCCCCCAGGACGGGGTGGGCGGCCGGACGCCGGCCCCGAGGAAGCTGAGCGCCGCCTCGTTCAGGATGTTGGTGGGGATGATCAGGGTCGCGTAGACCAGGATCGGCGCCGTCAGGTTCGGCAGCAGTTCGCGGAACAGGATGTGCGCGCGCCCCGCGCCGAGGCTGCGGGCGGCGTCCACGAACTCGCGTTCGCGCAGCGACATGGCCTGGCCGCGGACGATGCGTCCGATGTACGGCCAGCCGAAGAAGCCGATCACGGTCACCAGGACCGCCACTCGCACACCGGTGTCGCCCAGGCCGAGCAGCTCGTTGGGCATCACCGAGACCAGCGCGATGCTGAACAGCAGCTGCGGGAAGGCCAGCAGGACGTCCATGACCCGGCTGATCACCGAGTCCACCCAGCCGCCGAAGTAGCCGGCCATGATGCCCATCACGACGCCGATGCAGACCGACAGCGCGGCGGCCAGGAAGGCCACCAGCAGCGAGATCTGCGCGCCGTAGACGATCCGGGAGAACACGTCGCGGCCGAAGGTCGGGTCGACGCCGAGCAGGAAGTCGCCGCTGATGCCGCCGAACGCGCCCTTGGGCAGGCCCAGGTCGGGGTTGATCTGGTCCGGGTGGGGCTCGTCGACCGGGTGTCCGAACAGCGCGGTCAGCACCGGGGCGAAGACCGCCGCCAGGATCAGCAGCACCACGACGGCGCCGCCGGCCAGCGCGACCTTGTCGCGCTTGAGCCGGCTCCAGGCGATGCGGCCCGGCGAGCGGCCCTCGATCTGCTTGTCCGGCTCTGGAGTTGACGCGCCGTCAGGCTGCGCCCCGGACGCCGGACCCGAGGTCTCGGTGGGTGTGGTCATGAGTCAGTTCGTTCCCCTCGCCGACGGTGGCCGGCCCACGGAGTCGCGTGCGGTGCGGAGTTGCAGAGCGGTTCGGTGGTGCCGGGTGCCGGTGCGGCGGTGCAGAAGTGCGTTGAGCAAGCAGGGCGTTGCTGGTGGTGCCGGGTTCCTCCGGGCGGCCCTCCGGTCAGGGGGGCGCCCGGGACGGCGGCGGTCCCGGGCGGGACGCCTCCGACGTGCACGGTGCGACCGTACGAGACGCGCATCGTGCGGTACATGCTGCGGCCGGGGCGCGTTCACCTTCGTGAGGTTCGACTCGCACCCCGCATTGCGCAGCACTCTCTGTCATGGGAAGTGCCCGGCGGAAGACCTCCATGCCGAAGGATGCCCAACTGTGATCTGTCGGCATGCACTTCCGTTGCGCACGCATATCGCTCTTCACACAGCTGTTACGTGTCCGTCAAGAGGGCCACTGACGACACCCCGCCACTGGCGGGAAAACGCCAGGTGGAACCCGGGGTTTCGCGCGTAGATCACGAGCTGGCAAAAGACGGCAAAAAACCCCCGCCGACCGGGGAAAAGGTCGGAGCGGGGGTTTTCGGACAGTGCGTCAGGGTAGGTTCACCGGCCCGGGTGGCCCGGCCACGGGGGCTGCCCCCAGCCCGGGGCGGGCCCGGCCATCGGTTGCGCTGCGTAACCGAAGCCGGTCGGGTGACCCTGCCGGTCGAAGAACGGGCGGGCGTTGGCCCACATCCACATCGCCACCGGGTCGAACTCGTCGGCCATCATCACGGTGGACACCCCGGGCCCCTCGGGCGCCTGCGCGGCGGCCCGCTGCACCAGCGCCCGGGCCGCCTCGACGGACGGCGGCGAGGCGTCGTACAGGTCGAGCCCGATCGCCAGGTACGCCTCGCCCAGCACCGGCTGCACCCAGGCCCGCCGCAGCGAGCGCAACGGCCGCACCTCACCCGCCTGCTGCTCCAGCACGGCGAAGAACGGCGAGGCCTGCACGGGGGGTTCGGAGATCCGCAGCGGGCCGGCCGGCAGCCGGTCCAGGCCGAGGGCGATCCGCCGCAGGTCGGCCCAGGGCACCCCGACGCCGCCGCCGGGGCGGTGCGGGTCGAGCCACAGGCCCCAGCGCGACCGGTAGAGCGAGGACGCGATCTCCGGCCCGGAGACCACCTCGTGGGCCCGCGTCCAGCCGCTGGCCGCCAGCTGGGCCGGGGAGGTGGCGCAGGGCGCGTAGCCGTGCCCGCCGACGTCCATGTTGCCGTACTGGGCGTCCGGGCTGCCGGGGCTGCCGTGCCACAGCAGCATCCAGACCTGCCCGCCGGCCAGGGCGCGCAGCAGGCCCTCGTACGCCTCCCAGCGCTCCGGTGCGACCGCTGCGAGGGCGCGCTCGACCGCCCCCGGGTCGCCGGCTGCTCCCGTCACGTCGCCGCCCTACTCTCTCGTCCGCTCTCCACCGCGCTCCGGTGTGCCGGGGCAACCCTATGGGGCGCACCCGACGGTCGTCATGCCGCCGTACCGCGCGCGTCCGGCGGAGCGGGACCGGTCCCGGTGGGGGACCGCCGTCACGGGCGCACGTAGAACGGCTGTACCCGCCCCAGCAGCCAGTCCACCACCGGATCGGCGACCAGGTCGAGCAGCACCAGGTGGACGCCCCAGCTCGGCGGCGCGGTTCCGAGCGCCCGGCCCAGCGCGGTGTTGACCTCGGCCGGGTCGGCGGGGGCCGCCGGGTCCAGCTGCACGCCGACGTACAGCAGGGTCGGCTCGCCCTCCACCCTGGCCAGGGCCCGGCGGGCCGACAGCACGCCCGGCAGCGCCACGAGTTCGCTGGTCGCGGCGGCCAGGAAGGCGAACGGCTCCTGGTGCGGCTCGGGCTCCTTGAGCGCCACCCGGGCGCCCTCGGTGACGCCCCGCGCCTCCCACTCCTCGCCGCGCGGCCCGCGCCGCAGCTCGCCGACGCCCTCCGGCGGCACCGGGATGCCCACCGGCGCCTCCGGGTTGACCGCGATGCCGATGCCCAGCGGCAGCCCGCGGGCGAACTCCCACATCGGGGCGATCGCGAACGGGATGCCCGGGCAGTGCTGGAGGTACTGCTCCTGCGAGGAGTACACCGGGACGTACGGCGCGCCGGCCAGCTCCAGCGTGGGCAGGTCGAGCGCCTCGGCGTCCGGCGCGGTGCCGGACGGCAGCGGGATCCACACCTGGCTGCGGGCCAGCACCTCGATCACCCGGGGCGTCGCCCCCGGGTCGCCGAGCGCGGCCGTCAGCACCCGTTCCAGTTCGTTGGCCGGCCAGGCCCCGCCCTCCGGAACCCCACCCAGCGGGAACCCCATGTCGCCCCTCCACGTACGCAGTTGCGTTCAGGTTAGCGGCGCGCGGGGGCGCTCCGGTGCGCCGGCGGTCCGCCCCCTCTCCCGCGGGCGGCCCCCGGCATGCCATGATGGGCCCGCCCAAACTTCATACCGGCCGCTCGAACCCGCGCGGGAGAGCCGGAACGGCCCGCTGGGCCGCGACCGGCGCCGAAGGAGCAAGTCCTCCCCGGAATCTCTCAGGCACCCCTACCGCCCGGGCGAGGCAGATCTGGAAAGTGGACACGGCCGCGCCGTGCGCCCACCCACGGTGCAAGCCGCCATCCTGTTGGAAGGCGGTGAAGCTCTCAGGTTCGACGACAGATGGGGAGATTCGCCCCAGCCTGCCCGTTTCCAGATCCCGGGAGTCCTGTCGTGTCCCTCCGCCTGACCGCGCTCGACGCGCTGCACCGCTCGCTCGGTGCCACCATGACCGACTTCGCGGGCTGGGACATGCCGCTGCGCTACGGCAGCGAGCGCGAGGAGCACCTCGCCGTCCGCACCCGGGCCGGCCTGTTCGACCTCTCGCACATGGGCGAGATCACCGTCTCCGGCCCGCAGGCCGGCGAGCTGCTCGACCACGCGCTGGTCGGCTTCGTCTCCGCGCTGGGCGTGCTGCGCGCCCGCTACACCATGATCTGCCGCGAGGACGGCGGCATCCTGGACGACCTGATCGTCTACCGCACCGCCGAGGACGAGTACCTGGTGGTCGCCAACGCCTCCAACGCCCAGGTGGTGCTGGACGCGCTGACCGAGCGCGCGGCCGGCTTCGACGCCGTCGTCCGCGACGACCGCGACGCCTACGCGCTGCTCGCCGTCCAGGGCCCGGAGGCCAACGGCATCCTGGCCAAGCTGACCGACGCCGACCTGCCCGGCCTCAAGTACTACGCCCTGCTGCCCGCCACCGTGGCCGGCCGGAAGGTCTGGCTGGCCCGCACCGGCTACACCGGCGAGGACGGCTTCGAGGTGTTCTGCGCCCCCGCCGACGCCGAGCAGCTGTGGACGGCGCTGACGGAGGCCGGCACCGCCGAGGGCCTGGTCCCGTGCGGCCTGTCCTGCCGCGACACGCTGCGCCTGGAGGCGGGCATGCCGCTGTACGGGCACGAGCTGTCCACCGACCTGACCCCGTTCGACGCGGGCCTGGGCCGGGTGGTGCGCTTCGACAAGACCACCAACGGCGGTGCCTTCGTCGGCCGCGAGGCGCTGGAGAAGGCCGCGGCGCGGGCCGGGGCCGAGGCGCCGCGCAAGCTGGTCGGCCTGGTCTCCGAGGGCAGGCGCGTCCCGCGCGCGGAGTACGCCGTGGTGGACGCCGAGGGCGCGGTGATCGGCCGGATCACCTCCGGCGCGCCGTCCCCGACCCTGGGCAAGCCGATCGCCATCGCGTACGTGGACGCCGCGCACGCCGAGCCCGGCACCGCCGTCGCGGTGGACGTCCGGGGCAGGCCCGAACCGGTCGAGGTCGTCGCGCTGCCGTTCTACAAGCGCGCCCGCTGAGCCCCCCTCCCGTTTCCGAACAGTCCTCCTCCGGTTCGTCCGCCCAGCGGACGGCCGCGCCCTCCCCTCCCGCGATCCTGGAGAATGACGCCATGAGCAACCCCACGCACCTGCAGTACACCAAGGAGCACGAGTGGCTGACCGCCGCCGTGGACGGGGTGTCGACGGTCGGCATCACCGCGCACGCGGCCGACGCCCTCGGCGACATCGTCTACGTCCAGCTCCCGACGGTGGGTGACACCGTCACCGCGGGTGAGACCTGTGGCGAGCTTGAGTCCACCAAGTCGGTCAGCGACCTCTTCTCCCCCGCCACCGGCGAGGTCACCGAGGTCAACCAGGCGGTCATCGACGAGCCGGCCCTGGTCAACTCGGAGCCCTTCGAGGGCGGTTGGCTGTTCAAGGTCCGGGTCGAGGCGACCGACGAGCTGCTCGACGCCGACGGCTACACCGCCTTCACCGGCGCCTGACCGGGAGACCCCCCTGATGACGGTTCTCAACCAGTCCCTGCACGCGCTCGACCCGGAGATCGCCGCCGCGGTCGACGCCGAGCTGCACCGCCAGCAGACCACCCTGGAAATGATCGCCTCCGAGAACTTCGCCCCGGTGGCGGTCATGGAGGCCCAGGGCTCGGTGCTCACCAACAAGTACGCCGAGGGCTACCCCGGCCGCCGCTACTACGGCGGCTGCGAGCACGTCGACGTGGTCGAGCAGATCGCCATCGACCGGATCAAGGAGCTGTTCGGCGCCGAGCACGCCAACGTGCAGCCGCACTCCGGCGCGCAGGCGAACGCCGCGGCGATGTTCGCGCTGATCCAGCCGGGCGACACCATCCTGGGCCTGAACCTGGCCCACGGCGGCCACCTGACCCACGGCATGAAGATCAACTTCTCCGGCAAGCTCTACAACGTGGTCGCCTACCACGTGGACGAGAAGTCCGGCCAGGTCGACATGGCCGAGGTCGAGCGCCTCGCCAAGGAGCACCAGCCCAAGCTGATCATCGCCGGCTGGTCCGCCTACCCCCGCCAGCTGGACTTCGCCGAGTTCCGCCGGGTGGCGGACGAGGTCGGCGCCCTGCTGATGGTCGACATGGCGCACTTCGCCGGCCTGGTCGCCGCCGGCCTGCACCCCTCCCCGGTGCCGTACGCGGACGTGGTCACCACCACCACCCACAAGACCCTGGGCGGCCCGCGCGGCGGCGTCATCCTCTCCAAGGCCGAGCACGCCAAGAAGATCAACTCCGCGGTCTTCCCCGGCCAGCAGGGCGGCCCGCTGGAGCACGTGATCGCCGCCAAGGCCGTCGCGTTCAAGGTCGCGGCCTCCGAGGAGTTCAAGGAGCGCCAGCGCCGCACCCTGGAGGGCGCGAAGATCCTCGCCGAGCGCCTGCTCCAGGACGACGTGGCCGCCTCCGGCGCCTCCGTGCTCTCCGGCGGCACCGACGTGCACCTGGTCCTGGTCGACCTGCGCAACAGCGAGCTCAACGGCCAGGACGCCGAGGACCGCCTGCACGAGGTCGGCATCACGGTCAACCGCAACGCCGTCCCGAACGACCCGCGCCCGCCGATGGTCACCTCCGGCCTGCGCATCGGCACCCCCGCGCTGGCCACCCGCGGCTTCGACGCGGAGGACTTCCGCGAGGTCGCCGACGTCATCGCCGAGGCGCTCCTCCCGGGCTTCGACGAGGCCAAGGCCGAGGCCCTCAAGGCCCGGGTGACCGCCCTGGCCGCCAAGCACCCGCTCTACCCGGAGCTGTAACACTCCCCCGCTCGTCCGCCCGCCCGACCGGCGGCCCGTCCGAGCTTTCCCGGGGCACCGCGCACACTGGAAGACGTGCGCGCGGTGCCCCGTCCCATGCCGCGCCCCGTCCACGAGACGGGACCCAGCACCACCACGAGACCGGACAAGGACGTCACCCCGTGGCCATCAGTGTCTTCGACCTCTTCTCCATCGGCATCGGCCCCTCCTCCTCGCACACCGTCGGCCCGATGCGCGCGGCCCGGATGTTCGCCCGCCGCCTGGGCTCCGAGGGCCTGCTGGAGCGGGTCGCCACCGTCCGGGCCGAGCTGTACGGCTCGCTCGGCGCCACCGGCCACGGCCACGGCACCCCCAAGGCCGTCCTGCTCGGCCTGGAGAACCACTCGCCCCGCACGGTAGACGTCGACCGCGCCGACCTCGACGTCGAACGGATCCGCACCGAGAAGCGGCTCAGCCTGCTCGGCCGCCACGAGATCCCCTTCGACCCGGACGGCGACCTCGTCCTGCACCGCCGCAAGTCGCTCCCGTACCACGCCAACGGCATGGTCCTGTGGGCGTACGACGCCTCCGGCGAGACGCTGCTGGAGAAGACCTACTACTCGGTCGGCGGCGGCTTCGTGGTCGACGAGGACGCGATCGGCGAGGCCCGGGTCAAGCCCGACGACACCGTGCTGCGCCACCCCTTCCGCACCGGCGAGGAGCTGCTGCGGCTGACCAGGGAGACCGGCCTGTCCATCTCCGGCCTGATGCTGGAGAACGAGAAGGCCTGGCGCACCGAGGCCGAGATCCGGGCCGGCCTGCTGGAGATCTGGGCCGTCATGAAGGAGTGCGTCGCGGCCGGCATGGCCCGCGAGGGCATCCTCCCCGGCGGCCTCAAGGTCCGCCGCCGCGCCGCGTCCGCGGCCCGTGCCCTGCGCGCCGAGGGCGTGAACCCGGGCAACGCGATGGAGTGGGTCACCCTCTACGCGATGGCCGTCAACGAGGAGAACGCCTCCGGCCGCCGGGTGGTCACCGCCCCCACCAACGGCGCCGCGGGCATCATCCCCGCCGTCCTGCACTACTACCTGAACTTCATCGTCCCGGCATCCGCCCCCGAATGGGAGAAGGAGGACGGCATCGTCCGCTTCCTGCTCGCCGCGGGCGCGATCGGCATGCTCTTCAAGGAGAACGCCTCCATCTCCGGGGCCGAGGTCGGCTGCCAGGGCGAGGTGGGCTCCGCCTGCTCGATGGCCGCCGGCGGCCTCGCCGAGGTCCTCGGCGGCTCCCCCGAACAGGTCGAGAACGCCGCCGAGATCGGCATCGAGCACAACCTCGGCCTCACCTGCGACCCGGTCGGCGGCCTGGTCCAGATCCCCTGCATCGAACGCAACGGCATGGCCTCGGTCAAGGCCGTCACCGCCGCCCGGATGGCCCTGCGCGGCGACGGCCGGCACCACGTCTCCCTCGACAAGGCGATCAAGACCATGAAGGAGACCGGCGCCGACATGAAGGTCAAGTACAAGGAGACCAGCCGCGGCGGCCTCGCCGTCAACGTCATCGAGTGCTGAGGCCCGCCCGCCCCTGACCGCTCCTGATCGCCCCCGGAAACGGTACGGGGCCCCTGTCCGCGGTTGTTCGCGGTCCGGGGCCCCTGTGCGTCCTCCGGGGGCCAAGGGGGTGCGTGCCGCCGGAGGGGAAGTGCCGGGTTGTGCCGCCCGACTTGGATGACTATCGCACGCCATGGGCGGGGGACAAAATCGAAACCAAGGCGTGTGGTCGATTTCACCTTCGGATGCCAGGCGGGCGGGCGGGGGCGGGTTCAGGCCGTGGCGGCGGCCCGGTCGCGGATCTTCATCTCGAACCAGACGCCCTTGCCGCGCGGCAGCAGGTCGGCGCCCCAGCGGTCGGCGATCGACTCGACCAGGCGCAGGCCGTGGCCGTTGCGGTAGCCGACCTCGGGGGCCTGGATCAGGCAGGGCAGGGCGCGCGAGGAGTCGCGCACCTCGACCCGCAGCCAGCCGGGGCGGCGGGTCACCTTGAGTCCGATCATCCGACCGCCGGTGTGCCGGACGGCGTTGGCCACCAGTTCACCGGTGAGCAACTCCACCGCCTCCATGGGCTGATGGAGTTTCCACGTCCGTAAAACCGAGAGCACCAGCCGCCGGGCCACCCCCGCCGACTGCGGGCGGGAGGGCAGCCGCACCTCCTCCGCGGCGTCGGGATCGCTGAGGACGCCGAAGAAGAGGTGCTCCATCTCCTCCGGCGTCAACCGCTCCAGGTCGGCCAGCACCATTGGGGCGCCGAACCCTGACGATCCGTCACCTCTGGTGCCGGCCAGTGGAAGTGATGACCGCTCTGCTTCGCCCCATGCCGCCATGCGCCCCATCATTGCGGAACGCGAGCAGGCGCGTACGGACAATGAGCAAACGATCACTATTCGTTTGGCATATGCCGTCAGCAACCGAACGGACGCCCGAGGGTCACCACTGCGCCCAGGGGGTGTTCCAGCCGCCCAGGCCGTTGGACGGGTCGACCACCTTGCCCTTGGAGTTGACCACCTTGAACACGTCCCCGACCAGGCTGGAGTCGTAGAGCTTGCCCGCCGGGGCGCTCGGGCTGCCGGTCTTGGTGTCGGTCACGCCGATGCAGCCGTGGCTGCCGTTGGAGTGGCCGATCACGCCCGCGCTCCACGAGTTGCCGTGCACGTAGGTGCCGGAGTCCGTCAACCTCATGGCGTGCGGAACCACCAGGTCGTACTCGTCGCCGGAGCCCTCCTTGGTGACGCCGGCCGAGGTCATCCGGGTGGTGCCCTCCTTGGCCTCCACCACCATGACGCCGTTCCAGGTGTCGTACCCGGCCTTGCCGGCGGTGAACTCGACGGTGTCGACCTGCTGGCCGTCCCGGACGACCGCCATCTTGTGGGTGTTGACGTCGACGGTGGAGACCTGCGAGCGGCCGATGGTGAACGGCTCGTCCTTGTCCACGTCGCCGTACACGCCGGGCGCGGTCTCCACGTTCTTCAGCTTGTAGTGGATGGTGACCTTGGTGCCGGGGTTCCAGTAGTTCTCCGGCCGGAAGTCGACCCGCTTGTCGCCGAACCAGTGGCCCTTGACCGTGGTGCCGTCGGAGGCCTCGAAGGTGATGCCGCCCAGCACCGCGTCCTTGTTCTTCACCGCCCGGTCGAAGCGCACCGAGACGATCATGCCGACGCCGTACTCGCCGTTGTCGGCGATGTTGTCGCTGGTGCCGGCTTCCTTGTCGGGGGTGAGCGTGGTGAAGGTGGAGCGCGCGTTGGCGACCACGCCCTTGCCGTCCTCGGCCAGCGCGTCCACGGTGTAGGCGGTGCCGACGGTCAGGCTGCCCTTGGGCGCCCAGCCGGTGCCGTCGGAGGTCAGTTCGCCCGGCACCTCGACGCCGTCCGGGCCGGTGACCTTGACCGAGGTGAGCTTGCCGTTGCCGGCCGTCACCTTGATCGCGCCGGTCGGCTTGACCCCGGTGGCGCCGTTGGCCGGTTCGATCGCGATGGTCGCGGCCGAGACCGCGGGCACGGCGTCGCCGGAGCCCGCACCGGCGGCGGCGCTGGCCGAGCCCTTGGGGCTGTCCGCCTTCGCCGTGTCCGTGCTGCACCCGGCCGTGGTCATCAGCACCAGGGCGCCCGCGAGCGCCCCCACCACCGCGTATCCCCCGCGCTTCGCCTTCACGTTCGCTCTCCCCACACACCGGCCCGTCGGGTGACAGGTCTTTCGGTTGATATGACGGGTCGGCGGGCGGAAACGTTGCGTGAGAAGTGTCCCGGTACGGTCACGAACGGCGGACGGCCCGGCGGTCGGGTGACCACCGGGCCGTCGCGGTCCGCACGCCGCGGGCTACCACTTGCTCCACGGGATGGTCCAACCGCTCAGGCCGTTGTCGCCGTCGACGGTCTTGCCCTTGGAGTTCTTGATCTTCACCACGTCCCCGATGATCGAGGACTTGAAGAACTTGCCGCCGTTGGAGGTGTCGCTGCCGCCCTTGACGTCGGCCAGGCCGACGCAGCCGTGGCTGGCGTTGGTCCGGCCGAAGACGTTGCCGCCCCAGTAGTTGCCGTGCACGTAGGTGCCGGTCCGGGTCAGCCGCATCGCGTGCGGCACGTCCTGGACGTCGTACTCGGCGCCCTTCACGTTGGCGACGGTGGCCGAGTTCATCCGGGTCACCACCTCCTTGGAGTAGATCAGCATGGTGCCGTTCCAGGAGGGGTTCTCGTCGTTGCCCGCGGTGATCGGGACGGTCTCGGTCCTGCCGCCGCCGCTGTCCACCGTCATGGTGTGGGCCGCCGCGTCGACCGTCGAGACCTGGTAGCGGCCGATGCCGAACGGCTCGTCCTTGTCGACGTCGCCGTACACGCCGGGGGACACCTCGACGTTCTTGAGCCGGTACTTGACCGTCACCTTGGTGTTCGGCGTCCAGAAGTCCTCCGGGCGGAAGTCCACCCGCTTGTCGCCGAACCAGTGACCCCGGGCGGTCTTGCCGTCGGAGCTGGTCACGGTGATGCCGCCGAGCACCGCTTCCTTGTTCTTGATCGGCTTGGCGAAGGTCACCGAGACGATCATGCCGACGCCGTAGGTGCCGTTGTCGGCGATGTTGTCGCTGGTGCCGGCCGTCTTCGCCGGGGTCAGCGTGGTGAAGGTGCTGGTCGAGGCGGCCACCAGGCCCTCGGCGTCCACCGCCTGGGCGGAGACGGTGTAGGTGGTGCCGACGCCGAGCTGCCCGCCGGGCTTCCAGCTCAGGCCGTCGTCGGAGATCTTGCCGTCGACCGCCTTGCCGTTCTTGTCGGTCACCGTGACGGTGGTGAGCTTGCCGCCGGTCACCGCCACCCGCAGGCCGTCCTTCGGCTGCACGTCGGCCGCGCCGTCGGCCGGGGTGACGGTCAGCTGGGCCGCCGAGGCCTTCGGGACGCCGCCGCCGTCGGCCGGGGAGCCGCTGTCGGCCGGGGCCCCGGCCGAGGCGCCGCCCTTGGCGTCCGTCGAGCCCTTGCCACCGCCGTCGTCGTTGCAGGCCGCGGTGGAGAGCAGCAGCGCGCCGCCCACCAGCAGGGCCGCCGCGGACCGCCTGGCCCGCCGCCCGCGCCCCGCCACCGCTCCGGTCGTACGAACCGTCTCCACCGCGCTGCTCCCCTCCCGGTACTCCCGGCGAATACCCGTGCCGGCGCCCGGTATCCGTCACGCCGGGCCGCCCGCGGTCCGGGCCCCGTTCGGACGGGGTTCCGGTCGCGCGCGGTCAGGATAACCGGCCCGGTCGGGTGAAGGTCCGGCGGGAGCCGGGTGCCGGTTCAGTGAACCGCGCCGCCCGCCCTCCAGCGCGCCCAGTCGAGGTTCCAGTCGGAGAGGCCGTTGTCGGGGGCGACCCGCTCGCCGCGGGAGCCGCGCACCTCCACCACGTCGCCGACCATGGTGTGCCGGTAGAGCCAGCCGGCCGGGGAGCCGTCCGAGCCGCCCTTGGCGTCGGGCAGGCCGATGCAGCCGTGGCTGGTGTTGGCGGCGCCGAAGACCGCCCGGTCGCTCCAGTAGTTGCCGTGCACGAAGGTGCCGGAGGCGGTCAGCCGCAGCGCGTGCGGGACGTCCTTGATGTCGTACTCGTCGCCGAGCCCGACCGTCTGCGAGTTCATCCTGGTCTCCTCGAAGCGCTCGGAGACCACCATGGCGCCCAGGTAGGTGGAGTGCTCGGGGCTGCCGCCGCTGACCGGCAGGGTGCGCAGCACCCGGCCGTCCTGGCGGACCGTCATGGTGTGGGCGTCCAGGTCGACGGCGGCCACCAGCGAGCGGCCGACGGTGAAGTGCACGTCCTTGTCCTGGGTGCCGAGGTGGCCGGGCGCGCCCTCGACGTCCTTGAGCCGCAGCAGCAGGGTGACCTTCGTGCCGGCCGGCCAGTACTCCCGGGGGCGGAAGTCCAGCCGCCGGTCGCCGAACCAGTGCGGCGCGATCTCCAGCGGCGGGTCGGAGACGACCGCGACGGCCCGCTCGACCGCGGCCCGGTTCTCGATCGGGCGCGAGAAGCGCAGCGAGACGGGCATGCCGACGCCGACGGTGGAGCCGTCCTCGGGGGTGAAGAAGCCGACGAAGGTGTGCGCGGGGGCGGCGGTGGTGAAGCCGGCGTGCTGGGCGGCGCGCAGCCCGGCGCCGTCCTCGGCGACCGCGTCCAGGGTGTACGCGGTGGCGGTGGCCAGCCGGCGGTCGGCCGTCCAGCCGGTGCGGTCGGCGCTGAGCGTGCCGGGCACCGGCGCGCCCCGGTCGTCGGCGAGCCGGACGGTCAGCAGCCGCCCGCCGGCCACCGAGACCGCGACCCGGCCGTCCACCGGGACGTCCTGCGCGCCGTCGCCGGGCTCCACCGACAGCTGGGCCCGGGAGCCCGCCGGGGCCGCGTCGCCGTTCGGGCCGCCGCCGCCCGAGCAGCCGGCCAGCAGCACCAGGGCGACGGCGGCCGCCGGCCGTGCCCAGAGCCGTCCCGCGGCACGCATGCCGTCCTCCCGCGTTCGTCAGCTACCACCCGATACCGGACACAACGATCGATTCCACTCACCGGACACGGCCGAATGGTTTCCGCACCCGGCTCCGCTGGGCACATGATCGATCACGGTGCGTCACACCGCCCGACCTGGGGTGACGAGGGCCGTCGGACAGGGAACAACCGGAAGAACGGGGACGGGCCCCCGGATCGCTGGGAGGGTCGCCATGACGGCGTGGCAGGAGCTGAGTGCGGGCACGGCCCGGGAGGCGCGGTCGGCCGCCCGGTGGAACGGCTCGGCGCCCCGGCCCGAGGCCGCCCCGCCCTGGCCGGGCAGCTGGCAGCCGCTGGGCGCCCGGTTCCGCACCGACCCGGACGGCGGCCGGGGCACCAACTTCGCGCTCTGGGCACCGGGCGCCGAGGCGGTCGACCTGTGCCTGTTCGACGAGCGCGGCCGGGAGAGCCGGCACCGGCTGTCCGAGCAGACGTACCAGACCTGGCACGGCTACCTGCCGGGCGTGCTGCCCGGCACCCGCTACGGCTTCCGCGTCCACGGCCGGTGGGACCCGTGGACCGGCGTCCGGCACAATCCCGCCAAACTGCTGCTCGACCCGTACGCCCGGGCGATCGACGGCGCCTACACCGCCCACGACGCGACCTGCGGGGCCGTGCGCAACTGGCCCGAGCGGGACGTGGCGGACACCGTCCGGGACGACCGGGACTCCGCGCCGTACGTGCCCAAGGCCGTGGTGGTGGACGACGCCGACGACTGGTACGACGACCAGCGGCCGAAGACCCCGTGGGCCGAGACGGTGCTGTACGAGCTGCACGTGCGCGGCTTCACGATGCGCCACCCCGAGGTGCCGCCCGAACTGCGCGGCACCTACGCGGGGCTGGCGCACCCGGCGGCCCTCGCGCACCTGACGCGGCTGGGGGTGACGGCGGTGGAGCTGCTGCCGGTGCACCACCACGTCAGCGAGGACCACCTGCAGGCGCGCGGCCTGGTCAACTACTGGGGCTACAACACGCTCGGCTTCTTCGCCCCGCACGCCGGCTACTCGGCGAGCGGCAGCCGGGGCCAGCAGGTCGGCGAGTTCAAGCGGATGGTGCGGGCGCTGCACGCGGCGGGCATCGAGGTGATCCTCGACGTGGTCTACAACCACACCGCCGAGCAGGGCGTGATGGGCCCGACGCTGTCCTTCCGCGGCATCGACAACGCCGGCTACTACCGGCCGGACCGCTCCCGCCGCGGCTACGCCGACTACACCGGCTGCGGCAACACGCTGGACACCCGCCGCCCGCAGGTGATCCGGCTGATCACCGACTCGCTGCGGTACTGGGTCGCCGAGATGGGCGTGGACGGCTTCCGGTTCGACCTGGCGGCCGCGCTGGCCCGCGGCGGGGACGGCGTGGAGATGGAGCACCCGTTCCTGGCCGCCGTCTCGCAGGACCCGCTGCTCAGCCGGGTCAAGCTGATCGCCGAGCCGTGGGACGTCGGCCCGGGCGGCTACCAGGTGGGCGGCTTCCCGCCGCTGTGGGGCGAGTGGAACGACCACTACCGGGACACCGTCCGGGACTTCTGGCGCGGCGCCCGGCCGGACGTGCGGGAGCTGGCGACCAGGCTGTCCGGCTCCTCCGACCTGTACCAGCGCGGCGGCCGCCGCCCGTACGCCTCGGTCAACTTCGTCACCGCGCACGACGGCTTCACCCTGCGCGACCTGGTCAGCTACGACCGCAAGCACAACGGGGCCAACGGCGAGGACAACCGGGACGGCACGGACGACAACCGCTCGTGGAACCACGGCGCGGAGGGCGACAGCGACGACCCGGCGGTCCGCTCGCTGCGGGTGCGCCAGCTGCGCAACCTGCTGACCACGCTGCTGCTCTCCAGCGGGGTGCCGATGCTGACCGCGGGCGACGAGATGGGGCGCACCCAGGGCGGCAACAACAACGCGTACTGCCAGGACAACGCGACGAGCTGGCTGGACTGGTCACTGCTGGACGACCCGGACTGGCGCTCGCTGGCCGAGCTGACCGCCAAGCTGGTGCACCTGCGCCGGGCGCACCCGGTGCTGCGGCAGCGGGCGTTCTTCTCCGGCCGCCCGGCCGGGCCGGACGGTCAGCGGGACTTGACCTGGCTGACCCCGGCGGGCCGGGAGATGACGGACGGGGACTGGTTCTCGCCGGGGCAGGCGCTGGCGATGCGGCTGTCGGGCGGCGCGATCTCCGAGCGCGACGAACGGGGCCGCGAGGTGCGGGACGCCGACTTCCTGCTGCTGCTGAACGCCGCCGCCGAGCCCCGGCGCTTCACCCTGCCCGCGCCGCACGTCCCGGTGCTGGACACCGCGCTGGCCGGCGAGCCGGACGCGGCGCCGGTGACGGAGGTGCTGCTGACCGGCCGTTCGGCGGTGCTGCTGACGGCGGGGTGAACGCGCGGGGCCCGGCGGGGCGTTCAGGGCACCGGGCGGCCGGCCTCGGCGTTCTCCGGCGCACCCGGCGCACCCGGCGCACCCGGCGCACCCGGCCTGGCCGGTTCCCGCCGACAGGGGCAAAAAACCGGGTGAGAAATGTCAGCGGCACGGCCTACCCTCTCGGCGATGGCCGAGAACCAGACCTCAGCTCCGCCCACCCCCGCGGATCCGAACACCCCGTCAACAGGCGGCCCGACAGGTTCACCCGTACCGGCACCCCGGTCCGCGGTGCGCTCGCTGCTGCGCCTGTGGCCCTACGCGCGCGAGGCCCGCTGGCGGATCCTCGGCTCGATGACGGCCGCCGGGATCGCCTCGCTCAGCGTGCTGGCCGTCCCGGTCGTGCTGCGCCGGATCGTCGACGGCCCGGTCGCCCACCGCGACCTGTCCGGCCTGTGGCCGCTGGCCGGCGCCCTGCTGCTGCTCGGCGTCGCCGAGGCCGTCCTGTTCGGCGTCCGCCGGGTGATCGTGGCCCGCCCGCTCGCCCGGGTCGAGACCAGGCTGCGCGGCGAGCTGTTCGCCAAGCTGCAGCGGCTGCCGATCTCCTTCCACGACCGCTGGCCCTCCGGCCAGCTGCTCTCCCGGGCCACCTCGGACCTGTTCGTGCTGCGGCTGTTCTTGGCCTTCCCGCTGGTCTTCCTGGTGGTCAACTCCACGGTCTTCCTGACCGGCACCGCGCTGATGTTCGTGCTGGACTGGCGGCTCGCCCTGATCACCCTGCTCCCGGCGATCCCGCTGATGTTCTTCACCCGCCGCTTCGAGGCCGGGTACTCGGCCGCCTCCCGGCTCGCCCAGGACCAGAACGGTGACCTGGCGACCGTGGTCGAGGAGTCGGTGCTCGGCATCCGGATCCTCAAGGCCTTCGGCCGGCACCGCACCATGGCCGAGGAGTTCCGCGACCGCAGCGCCGCCCTGCGCGAGACCGAGCTGCGCAAGGCCGGCCTGCTGGGCGACCTGTGGGCGGTCATCGTCGGCCTGCCCGAACTGGCGCTGGGCGGCGTGCTGGCCGCCGGCGCCGTCCTGGTCGCCCACGACCAGCTCTCGGTCGGCACCCTGGTCGCCTTCCTGTCCACCGCGATGGCGCTGCGCTGGCCGGTCGAGTCGATCGGCTGGCTGCTCGGCTTCGCCGCCGAGGCCGCCAGCGCCGCCAACCGCTACTTCGAGGTGATGGACGAGCCGGAGCCCGTCGACCCCCCGTCCGGCCGCGCCCCCTCCGCCGACCTCGGCATCCGCTTCACCGGCGTCCGCTTCCGCTACCCGGACGCGCCGGAGGGCTCCCCCGACCTGCTGGCCGGCGTCGACCTGCACGTCCGCCCCGGCGAGACGCTCGCCCTGGTCGGCGCCACCGGCAGCGGCAAGACCACGCTCACCGCGCTGCTCCCCCGCCTGTACGAGCCCACCGCCGGGTCGATCACCCTGGACGGCACCGACATCCGGGACGTACCGCGCGCCGAGCTGCGCCGCCAGGTCGCCGTCGCCTTCGAGGACCCGACGCTGTTCTCCGCCACCGTCGCGGAGAACGTCCTGATGGGCGCCCCCGACGCCACCCCCGAGCAGGTCGCCGCCGCCCTCGCCACCGCGCAGGCCGGCTTCGTCGACAAGCTCCCCGCCGGCCTGGACACCGAGGTCGGCGAGCAGGGCCTGAGCCTGTCCGGCGGCCAGCGCCAGCGCCTCGCGCTGGCCCGCGCCGTGGTCGGCGAGCCCCGCTTCCTGGTCCTGGACGACCCGCTCTCCGCGCTCGACGTGCACACCGAGGCGCTGGTCGAGCGCGCCCTGCGGGAGGTCCTGTCCGGCACCACCGCCCTGGTCGTCGCGCACCGCCCGTCCACGGTGCTGCTCGCCGACCGGGTCGCGCTGCTCGCCGACGGGCGGATCGCCGCCGTCGGCACCCACCAGGAGCTGCTGCGCTCCTGTCCCGCCTACCGGGCCCTGATGTCCGGCGAGCCCGAGCTGGAAGGGGCGCTGGCCCGATGACCACCGCCGTCGCCGAACCCGTCACCGAGGAGGACGACCTCCTCCCCCCGGCCGCCGACAACCAGGACATCCCCGTCCCGCCCGGCGCCCCGCGCGCCCTGCTCGGCTCGCTGCTCGCCCCGCACCGCCGCCGGATCGCCGTCGCGGTGCTGGCCGTCCTGCTCCAGCAGGCCGCGCTGCAGACCGGCCCGCTGCTGGTCGCCTACGCCATCGACCGGGGCGTCCCGGCGCTGCGCGGGCACGACTGGGGGCCGCTGGTCGCCGTCACCGCCGCGTACCTCGGCTGCGCGCTGGCCGCGACGCTGCTGCAGCGGGCGTTCATCCGGCTCGCCGCCCGGATCAACCAGGACGTCCTGCTGGAGCTGCGCGGCCGGATCTTCCGGCACGCCCAGCGGCTCAGCCTCGACTTCCACGAGCGCTACACCTCCGGCCGGATCATCTCCCGCGCCACCGGAGACGTGGACACCCTGCGCGAGCTGCTCTCCGAGGGCCTGCAGGAGCTGCTGATGGTCTGCCTGTCGGTCGGTTACATCACCGTCGTGCTGGTGGTCGTCGACTGGCGCCTGGGCCTGGCCGCGCTGGCCTCCTTCCTGCCGATGTACCTGGTCATCAGGTCCTTCCGGCGCCGCTCCCAGCAGGTCTACCGCCGCTCCCGCACGGTCAGCGCCGGGCTGATCGTCCGCTTCACCGAGACCATGAACGGCATCCGCCCGGTGCAGGCGTTCCGCCGCGAGGCCGCCAACGACGAGGCGTTCGGCGCCGTCAACCGGCAGTCCGCCACCGCCACCGCGGACGGCCTGCTGGAGATGGCCAGGTACGTCTTCCTGTCCCGGCTGACGGCCAACGCGTGGATCACCGGCGTGGTCGTCCTCGGCGCCTTCCTGGTCACCGACGGCAGCCTCGAACTCGGCGTGCTCACCGCCTTCGTGCTCTACCTGCGCCGGCTGTACGACCCGATCGACCAGCTGGCGATGTTCCTCAACAGCTACCAGTCCGCGGCCGCCGCGCTGGAGAAGATCTCCGGCCTGCTCGCCCACGAGCCGTCGGTGCCCGAGCCCGCCGAGCCCGCCGAGCTGCCCGCCGCCGCCGGCAAGGGCCGCGAGGTGGTCTTCCGCGCCGCCGCCTTCGGCTACGCCGACGGCGAGCAGGTCCTCCCCCCGTTCGACCTGCGGCTGCCCGCCGGGCGGACCACCGCCGTGGTCGGCGCGACCGGCGCCGGCAAGTCGACGCTGGCCAAACTGCTCGCCCGGTTCTACGACCCGACCGCCGGCTCCGTCACGCTCGACGGGGTCGACCTGCGCGAGCTGTCCACCGCCGACCTGCGGGCCAACGTGGTGATGGTGACCCAGGAGTCCTTCCTGTTCTCCGGGACGGTCGCCGAGAACATCGCCGTCGGCAAGCCCGACGCCACCCGCGCCGAGATCGAGGCCGCGGCCCGGGCGATCGGCGCCCACGCGTTCATCGCCGCCCTCCCCGACGGCTACGACACCGACGTCCGCAAGCGCGGCGGCCGGATCTCCGCCGGCCAGCGCCAGCTGGTGGCCTTCGCCCGCGCCCTGCTCGCCGACCCGGCCGTGCTGATCCTCGACGAGGCCACCTCCTCGCTCGACGTCCCCGGCGAGCAGGCCGTCCAGCACGCCATGCGGACGGTCCTGGCCGGCCGCACCGCGGTGATCATCGCCCACCGCCTGTCCACCGTGGAGATCGCCGACCGCGTCCTCGTCATGGACCGGGGCCGCGTCGTCGAGGACGGCACCCCCGCCGCCCTGATCGCCGGCGAGGGCCGCTTCGCCACCCTGCACCGGACGTGGAAGGACAGCCTGGTGTAGCGGTCGGGCCCACCTCGCCCGCCGGAGGGCCGGCGTGAGGAGACGGCAACCACCGGGCAACTCCCGGGCAACACCCGGGAATCCGCGGCGCCCTAATTTCTGTCACCCGACAGAAAAAGCCTGCGGAAGGCCGGTACCCCATGACCACCAGCACGACGCCCGCCCTCCCGGTCGCCACCGGGGCAGTCGGCTACCCCCAGCAACTGCACCGCACCATCGGCCGGTTCGGCTCGTTCGCGGCCGGCTTCTCCTTCATCTCGGTCCTCACCACGGTCTTCCAGCTCTTCGCGTTCGGCTACGGCGCGGCCGGCCCCGCCTTCGCCTGGACCTGGCCCGCCGTGCTGCTCGGCCAGTTGCTGGTGGCCGCGTGCTTCGCCGAACTCGCCGCCCGCCACCCGTTCTCCGGCGCGATCTACCAGTGGGCGAGCCGGATGGCCGGCCCGGTGTACGGGTGGTTCACGGCTGGCTGATGGTGCTGGGCCAGGTCGTGGTGGTGGCCGCGGCGGCCCTCGCGCTGCAGGTGGTGCTGCCCGCCCTGTGGCCGGGCTTCCAGCTGCTGGGCGGCGACCCCTCCCCGGCCGCGGCGAGCGGCGCGGCGAACGCCGTCCTGCTCGGCGCCGCGCTGATCGCGCTGACCACGCTCGTCAACGCCGTCGACAACCGGGTGCTGACGCTGGTCAACGGCGTCGGGGTGACGGCGGAGATCGTCGGCATCGCGCTGATCGTGGCGGCGCTGTTCGGCCACGCCGAGCAGCCGGCGAGCGCGCTGCTGCGCACCGCGCCGGACGGCGGCGGCGGTTGGGCGCTGCTGGTGGGGGCGTTCACCGCGGCGTACGTGATGATCGGCTTCGACAGCGCGGGCGAGCTCTCCGAGGAGACCGTGGCCCCGCGCCGGACCGCGCCCCGGACGATCCTGGCCGCGCTGGCCGCCGCCGGTCTGAGCGGCGGGCTGCTGCTGCTCGGCGGGGTGCCGGCCGCCCCGAGCCTGACCCACGGGCGGCTGGCGGCGGAGGGACTGCTGTACGTGCTGACCAGCCGGCTGGGCGACGGGCTGGGCCGGGTGCTGCTCGCGGACGTCGCGGTCGCGGTGTGCGTGGGCACCCTGGCGATGCAGACGGCGGGCGCCCGGATGGTGTTCTCGATGGCCCGCGACGGTGCGCTGCCGGGGTGGCGCCGGCTGTCGGCGGCCTGCCGTTCGGCGTGATGCTGGTCGGCCCGGCCCGCACCGAGGAGCGGCCGGCCGCGCTCGCCCGGCCGCCGACCGCTCCGCCGGTGCGCCTGGCGGTGTTCGGCGCCCACCTGACCGGGCAGCCGCTGAACGGCCAACTGACCGCGTTGGGCGGCCGGTTCGCCGCCGAGGTGCGCACCGCCCCGGAGTACTGGATGTACGCGCTGGACACCGTCCCGCCCAAGCCCGGCCTGGTCCGGGTGGCGGAGGGCGGGGCGGGCCTGGCGGGCGAGCTCTGGGAACTGCCCGCCGCCGGCCTGGGCGCACTGCTGGCCGCGCTGCCGCACCCGATGACGCTGGGCTCGGTCCGGCTGGCGGACGGTTCGACCGCGCCGGGCTTCCTCTGCGAACCGGCCGCGCTGGCGGGCGCGGTGGACGTCACGGCGTCCGGCGGTTGGGCCGCCCACCTGGCCGGACGCCGCTGAGCTCTCACCGACCACCCACCAGTCGGCCCCTTTCAACCAGCTCGTCCAATTCTTGCAATCCCTGTTGAACATATTGCTGCCGAATATCGGCGTCGTTACGATCCCGGGTCGTCGGGTCGCGGACCTGACAGGACGTCGTCAACCGGGCGGAGGCAACGGCATGGTGGTATCGCGACGGGTGTTCCTACAGGCGGCCGCGGCAGCGGGCACGCTCGGGGCGGTGGGCCTGGGCGAGGGCCTGACGGCGGGCGCGGCCCGCGCCGCGAGCGCGCCGGGCGACGTGGTCGGCAAGGTGACGGTCGGCTACCAGGGCTGGTTCGCCTGCCCGGGCGACGGCGCCCCGATCAACGGCTGGTGGCACTGGGCCCGCAACTGGGGCGCCGCCCCCTCCCCCGCGAACAGCGCGATCGTCGCCTGGCCGGACGTCCGCGAGTACCCGAGGACGTACGCCACGGCCTTCGCCGACCTGGACAACGGGCAGCAGGCCGCCCTGTTCTCCTCCTACGACCAGTCCACGGTCGACCTGCACTTCCGCTGGATGAAGCAGTACGGCATCGACACCGCCGCCCTGCAGCGCTTCAACCCGACCGGCGGCGAGGGCCCGACCCGGGACGCGATGGCGGCCAAGGTGCGCGGCGCGGCGGAGTCGCAGGGCGTGAAGTTCTACGTCATGTACGACGTCTCGGACTGGACGGGCATGCAGTCGGAGATCAAGACCGACTGGACGAACAAGATGCGCGCCCACACCGCCTCACCCGCGTACGCCCGGCAGAACGGGAGGCCGGTGGTGTGCGTCTGGGGCTTCGGCTTCAACGACGACCAGCGCCCGTTCACCCCGGCGCAGTGCCAGGACGTGGTCGACTGGTTCAAGGCGCAGGGGTGTTACGTGATCGGCGGGGTGCCGACCTGGTGGCGCACCGGCGACCGGGACTCCCGTCCGGGCTTCTCGGACGTCTACCGCTCCTTCGACATGCTCTCGCCCTGGATGGTCGGCCGGATCGGCACCGCGGCGGACGCCGACAACTTCTACAACGTGGCGACCCTCCCCGACCTGGCGGAGTGCGCCGCGCACGGCATCGACTACCAGCCCTGCGTGCTGCCCGGCGGGGTCGGCGACCGGCAGCGGGCGCACGGCGACTTCATGTGGCGGCAGTTCTACAACATGGCCCGGGCCGGGGTGGCGTCCGCGTACGTCTCGATGTTCGACGAGTACAACGAGGGCAACCAGATCGCCAAGACCGCCGAGTCCCGGGCCTGGGTGCCCGCCGGATCCGGGTTCCTGGCGCTGGACGAGGACGGCACCGCCTGCTCCTCGGACTACTACCTGCGGCTGACCGGCGACGGCGGCCGGATGCTCAAGGGGCAACTGCCGGTGACGGCGGCCCGCCCGACCCAGCCGTTCCCGACCGCGCCGGACACCACCGCCCCGAGCGCGCCGGGCGGCCTGCGGGTGACCGGGCAGAGCGCCACCACGGTCTCGCTGGCCTGGAACGCCGCCACCGACGACGTGGGCGTCACCGGCTACCGGGTCCGGCTCGGCGGCGCGCCCGCGGCCACCACCACCGCGACCTCCTGCACCGTCACCGGCCTGTCCGCGTCCACCGCCTACACCTTCGACGTGCAGGCGCTGGACGCGGCGGGCAACGTCTCCCCCGCCTCCGCCCAGGTCACGGCGACCACCTCCGCCACCACCGTCCCCACCGGCAACCTGGCGCTGCACCGGCCCACCGCGGAGAGCGGCCACACCCAGGTCTACGGCTCCGGCAACGCGGTGGACGGCGACCCGAACAGCTACTGGGAGAGCCCCAACAACGCCTTCCCGCAGTGGCTCCAGACCGACCTGGGCACCGCCCTGCCGGTGCGCCGGATCGTCCTGTCCGTCCCGCCCGCCGCCGCCTGGGCCACCCGCACCCAGACCGTCGAGGTGCAGGGCAGCACCGACGGGACGGCCTTCACCCGCCTGCTGGCCCCCGCCGGCCACGTCTTCGACCCGGCGGGCGGCAACACCGCGACGCTCACCCTCCCGACCGGCACCACCGCCCGCCACGTCCGCCTGGTCTTCACCGCCAACACCGGCTGGCCGGCCGGCCAGGTCGCCGAACTCCAGGTCTACGCCTCGTAGTCCGCCGTGACGGCGCTCCCGGGGTCCGGCGCCGCCGGGAGCTCCGCCGGGTCGGGGGCGCGACGGGGGGAAACCCCTCGCCGCGCCCCCGGCCCGGCCACTAGCCTCGCTCCGTGAACGACCCGACGGCCGGCGACCCCGGCGAACCCGACGTCCGCAGCCCGCTGCGCTACCTGTGCTGGCTGGCCACCAGCCAGCTCCGCCGCTCGCTGGCCGGGACGTTCTTCGGCACCGCCTGGATGCTCGGGCTGACCGTCCAGCCCTACCTGCTCTCCCGCGCGGTGGACGACGGCCTGCGCGCCGGCCGGACCGGACCGGTCCTCGGCTGGTCCGCCGCGATGCTCGGCTTCGGCCTGCTCAGCGCCGCGCTCGCCTGGGGCCGGCACCGCACCATGACGCTGGTCCGCAGCGACGCGACCTTCCGCACCGTCGCCGTGGTGCTGCGGCACAGCACCCGCCTGGGCGCGGCGCTGCCCCGGCAGGTGACCGCGGGCGAGGTGGTCACCATCGGCATCTCCGACGTGGCCCGGATGTCCCTGGCGCTGACCTTCGTCGGCCCCGGCGTCGGCGCGGTGGTCTGCTACCTGACGATCGCCGCGCTGCTGCTGGCGCTCTCCCCGCTGCTGGCACTGACCGTCCTGCTCGGCCTGCCGCTGCTCGGCCTGGCGGTGCGCCCGCTGTTCGCCCGCCAGCGCGCCGCCGAGAACCGCTACCGCGACCGCCAGTCCCGGCTGACCGCCCGCTTCGAGGACCTGGCCGGCGGCCTGCGGGTGCTGAACGGCCTCGGCGGCAAGGACGTGTACGCCGCCCGCTACCGGGACGACTCCCGGCTGCTGCGCGCCGAGGGCTACCGGGTCGGCGCCGTCACCAGCTGGATCCAGGCCCTCGCCGGCGGCCTGCCCGTCCTGCTGCTGGCCGCCGTCACCTGGCTCGGCGCCCGCCTCGCCGTCTCCGGCCAGCTCACCCCGGGCCAGCTGGCCGCGGCCTTCGGGTACACGGCGGTGCTGGTCGCCCCGGTCTACTTCCTGCTGGAGAGCGGCCAGGACATCGCCCGCGCCCTGGTCTGCGCCCGCCGGGTGGTCGACTTCCTCTCGCTCGCCCCCGAACCCGACCCGGGCACCGCCGGACCGCCGTCCGGGCAGGCCGGGTTGACCGACCCGGAGTCCGGCGTCCGGCTGCTCCCCGGCGCCTTCGACGTGCTCGCCTGCGCCCGCCCCGCCGACAGCGCCGCGGTCGCCGAACGGCTCGCCCGGATCGCCCCCGGCACCACCGCCGAGTGGGGCGGCACCCCGCTCGCCGACCTGCCGACGGCCGTCGTCCGCGACCGGATCACCCTGGCCGAGAACGAGGCCGCCCTGTTCGCCGGCACCCTGCGCGAGACCGTCCGCGGCCGCACCGACGCCGACGACGCCACCCTGCTCGCCGCGATCGGGGCCGCCGCCGCCCGGGACGTCCACGACGCCCTCCCCGGCGGCCTGGACGCCCCGATCGCCGCCGGCGGCCGCGACATCTCCGGCGGGCAGCGCCAACGCCTGCGCCTGGCGCGCGCGTTGACCGCCGACCCGGAGTTCCTGCTGGCCGTCGAACCCACCTCCGCGGTCGACGCCCACACCGAGGCCGCGATGGCCGCCGGACTGCGCGCCGCCCGGGCCGGCCGCACCACCCTGCTCACCAGCACCTCCCCGCTCCTCCTCGACCGCGCCGACACCGTGCACTACCTGGTCGACGGCAAGGTCGCCGCCACCGGCACCCACCGCGAGCTGCTCCGCACCCACCCCGGCTACCGCGCCCTGGTCGCCCGCGACGCCGACTCCCCCGCCGAGGAGCCCAGTTGACGGCCCGACCGGCGAGCCCCGCCGAACACCCGCGCCGCGCACCGGAGTCGGCCGCCGCCCGCACCGCCCGCGCCCACCGCCCCGGCCGCACCCACCGCTCCGGCCGCACCGGCCGCACCGGCCGCACCCACCGCCCCGCCGAGGAGGACAGTTGAGCACCCTGCCGATCGCCGGCACCCGCCAGGTCCGACGGGCCGCCGTCGCACTGGTCCGGGCCGACGGCCGCGCCTTCGCCGCCGTCCTCGCGCTGAACGCCGCGGCCGCCCTGCTCGGCCTGGCCGGGCCCTGGCTGCTCGGCCGGATCATCGACCGGGTCGCCCGGGCCACCACCGCCGAGGTCGACCGGCTCGGCCTGCTGCTGCTCTGCTGCGCCGTCGCGCAGATCCTGCTCAGCCGGCAGGCCCGCTACCTGGCGCACCGGTTCGGCGAGCGCTCCGCCGCCAAGGTCCGCGAGCAGTTGCTCGACCGGGTCCTCGCGCTGCCCGCCGCCACCGCCGAGCGCGCCGGCACCGGCGACCTCACCGCACGCGGCACCGCCGACGCCACCGCCGTCGGCGAGACGCTCCGGGACGCCGCCCCCGAACTGCTCGTGGCCGGCGCCCAGGTCGTGTTCATCCTCGGCGCGATCCTCGTCGTCAGCCCGCTGCTGGGCGGTTGCGGACTGCTCGCCGTCCTCGGCACCGCCCTCGGCTCGCGCTGGTACCTGCGCCGCTCCCGCCCGGCCTACCTCGCCGACCGCGCCGCGACCGCGGGGCTGGCCGAGACGCTCTCCGCCACCGCGAACGGCGCCCGCACCGTCGACGCCCTCGGCCTGGGCGAGCGCCGCCTCGCCGCCGGCCGCGAGGCCGTCACCACCGCCCACCTGGCCCGGATGCGCACCCTGTACCTGCGGCTGCGCTACTTCGCCGCCATCAACCTCTCCTACACCCTGCCGGCCGTGCTGGTCCTCCCGCTCGGCGCCGTCCTGGTCGCCCACCACGCGGTGACCCTGGGCGCGGCCGTCTCCACCGCGCTGTACCTGCAGCGCGTCACGGACCCGCTCGACACCATCGTCATCCTGCTGGAGGGCCTGCAGAGCAGCACCGCCGCGTACGCCCGCGTCGAGGGCCTGGCTCCCGCGCCCGTCCCCGCCCAGACCCGCGCCGAGGACCCCGCCGGGGAGCACGGGCCCGCCGACGACCGGATCCGGGTCACCGGCGTCCGCTACGCCTACCCGGACGGGCCGGACGTCCTGCACGGCCTCGACCTCGACCTGACGCCGGGCGAGCGCCTCGCCGTGGTCGGCCCCTCCGGCTCCGGCAAGACCACCCTCGGCCGGCTGCTGGCCGGTGTCGACCGCCCCCGCAGCGGCAGCGTCACGGTCGGCGGCGTCCCGCTCGCCGACCTCGCCCCGGAGCGGCTGCGCCGCCAGGTCGTCCTGGTCACCCAGGAGCACCACGTCTTCCTCGGCACCCTCCGGGACAACCTGCGGATCGCCGCCCCCGGGGCCGACGACGCGGCGCTCACCGCCGCGCTGGACTCCGTCGGCTGGCAGCACGACCTGCCCGACGGCCTGGACACCGAACTCGGCCCCACCGCGGTCCACCTCGACGGCGCCCGGTCCCAGCAGCTCGCCCTCGCCCGGGTCATCCTGGCCGACCCGCACACCCTGGTCCTGGACGAGGCCACCGCCCTGCTCGACCCCGCCACCGCCCGCCACACCGAGCGCGCCCTGGCCGCCGCCCTCGCCGGCCGCACCGTCATCGCCATCGCCCACCGGCTGCACACCGCGCACGACGCCGACCGGGTGGCCGTCCTCGCCCAGGGCCGCCTCACCGCCCTGGGCTCCCACGAGGACCTGCTGGCCGCCGGGGGCCCCTACGCCGCCCTCTGGCACACCTGGCGCACCGCCTGAAACCGCCGGCGGGGGCCCGGAACGGCCGCGCGCCGCTCCGGACCCCCGCCGGGCCCGTCCCTCGTGCCGGACGGCTACCTGAGCACCCCCGCGTCCATCCCGCCGGTCTCGGCCGGCGCCGCCAGCAGCCCCAGCTCGGCCACCGAGGCCAGCCTCGGGTGGGTGGGCAGGACGCGGACGGTGTACCCGAAGGGGCCGGTGCGGGAGAGTTCGAGGTGGCCCTCGTAGCGGATCCGCCCGTCGAGGTCGGTGCCGCCGCCCGCCGGCTTGAGCGCGAGCGTGGTCGCCTCGGAGATCCGGTCGCTCTCGTCGACCCGCCCGGAGACCACCTGCACCTCGACGTCCTCGGGCCGCAGCCGCCCCAGGTTGACCTGGACCCGCAGGGCGAGCGTCGCGCCGAGCTCCTGGGCCTCGCCCACCCCGTCCGCCTCGACGTGCTCGACCCGCACCGCGGGCCACGCCTCCCGGACGCGGGCCTTCCAGCCCGCCAGGTCCTTCGCCGCGGCGTAGTCGCCCGCCGGGCCCTCCAGCCGCCGCTTGGCCGCGGCCGCCGGGGCGTACAGCCGCTCGACGTACTCGCGGACCATCCGGCCGGCCAGCACCTTCGGGCCGAGCGTGACCAGGGTGTGCCGGACCATGGAGATCCACCGGTGCGGCAGGCCGTCCGCGCCCCGGTCGTAGAACCTGGCGGCGACCTGGTGCTCGATCAGGTCGTACAGCGCGGCGGCCTCGATGTCGTCGCGCCGCTCGGCCTCCTTGCTCTCCGGGTCGACCACGCCTTCCCCGGTGCCGCCGTCGGCGGTGGGGATGGCCCAGCCGTTCTGGCCGTCGTACCACTCGTCCCACCACCCGTCGAGGATGGACAGGTTGAGGCAGCCGTTCAGCGCGGCCTTCATCCCGGAGGTGCCGCAGGCCTCCAGCGGGCGCAGCGGGTTGTTCAGCCAGACGTCGCAGCCGGGGTACAGCGTCTTGGCCATCGCCATGTCGTAGTCGGGCAGGAAGACGATCCGGTGCCGCACCGCGGGGTGGTCGGCGAAGGCGACCAGCTTCTGGATCAGCCGCTTGCCGCCGTCGTCGGCGGGGTGCGCCTTGCCGGCGATGACGATCTGCACCGGCCGCTCGGGGTCGAGCAGCAGCGCCCGCAGCCGGGCCGGGTCGCGCAGCATCAGGGTGAGCCGCTTGTACGAGGGGACGCGGCGGGCGAAGCCGATGGTCAGCACGTCGGGGTCGAGGACGCTCTCCGTCCAGCCCAACTCGGCCTCCCCGGAGCCGCGTTGCCGCCAGGAGGCGCGCAGCCGGACGCGGGCCTCCTCGACCAGCTGGGCGCGCAGCGAGCGGCGCAGCTCCCAGACCTCGGCGTTGCCGATCCGCTCCAGGCCGGTCCACTGGCCGGCGGTGCCGACGGCCATCGCGGCCTCGGCGCGCTCCTGGCCGATCTCGGTGGCGCCGAGCCGGACGACGGCGGGGTCGATCCAGGTGGGGGCGTGCACGCCGTTGGTGATCGAGGTGATCGGGACTTCGGGCGCGTCGAAGCCGGGCCACAGGCCGCGGAACATCTCCCGGCTGACGGCGCCGTGCAGGGTGGAGACGCCGTTGGCGCGCTGGGCCAGCCGCAGGCCCATGGCGGCCATGTTGAACAGCTTGGGGTCGCCGCCGCTCCAGCTCTCCGCGCCGAGCGCGAGCACCTGGTCGACGGGGACGCCGGGCAGCGCCGCGTCGCCGCCGAAGTGCCGGGCGACCAGCTCGCGGTCGAAGCGGTCGATGCCGGCCGGGACGGGCGTGTGGGTGGTGAACACGGTGCCGGCCCGGACGGCCTCCAGGGCGTCGGCGAAGCCGAGTCCGGGGTGGGCGGCGGTGAGTTCGCCGATCCGCTCCAGGCCGAGGAAGCCGGCGTGGCCCTCGTTGGTGTGGAAGACCTCGGGCTCGGGGTGGCCGGTGAGTCGGCAGTAGGTGCGCACGGCGCGGACGCCGCCGATGCCGAGCAGTATCTCCTGCAGCAGCCGGTGCTCGCTGCCGCCGCCGTAGAGCCGGTCGGTGACGTCGCGTTCGGCGGGGCTGTTGGCCTCGACGTCGGAGTCGAGCAGCAGCAGCGGGACGCGGCCGACCTGGGCGCGCCAGACCTGGGCGGCGAGGGTGCGGCCGCCGGGGAGGGCGAGGTCGATCCGGCAGGGGGTGCCGTCCTCCTCGCGGAGCAGCGTGACGGCGAGCGCGTCGGGGTCGAGCAGCGGGTAGCGCTCCTGCTGCCAGCCGTCCCGGTCGAGGGACTGCCGGAAGTAGCCGTGCCGGTAGAACAGGCCGACGCCGATGATCGGGACGCCGAGGTCGGAGGCGGCCTTGAGGTGGTCGCCGGCCAGGATGCCGAGGCCGCCGGAGTACTGCGGCAGGGCGGCGGCGATGCCGTACTCGGGCGAGAAGTAGGCGATGGCGGCGGGCAGCGCGCCGTCGGGTTCGTCGGGGTCGGTGGCGCCCTGGTACCAGCGCGGGCCGGTGAGGTAGTCGCGCAGGTCGTCGGAGAGGTCGCCTAGGCGGCGCAGGAAGCGCCGGTCGCCGGCGAGCGCGGCGAGTCTGGTCGCGGGGACTTCGCCGAGCAGTCGGACCGGGTCCTCTCCGACGGCGGCCCAGACGTCCGGGTCGACGGAGCGCAGCAGCTCCCTCGTCTCGGGGTGCCAGGACCAGCGGAGGTTCAGCGCGAGCTCGTGCAGTGGTTGCAGTTGTTCGGGCAGGACGGTGCGGACGGTGAACCTGCGGATTGCCTTCACGCCAAGGAGCGTAGCCCCGGACGAGCGCCTGAAGGGGCGTCAACCGGCGGGCGTCACACCCGTTCGGAGCAGTGTTGAGATCGTTCCGGGCGCGTGGTGGCAAATCCCGGCGCGCAGGGGGCGCACGCTGGGAAAAGTCGCGCCGCCAGGTGTGAACTTCTGGGAACGGAGGTGTTTCGGGTGTCTGTTTCACTGTTGCATACCGGCTGAAACCGCGCGCCTACCCACACGTAGCCCTTGCCGGTGGTGCGAGGATGCAACAAGGTCGTGAGTGCCGCTGGTGCGCGATCGGGTGGTCGCCCCCTGCTGCCTCGGCTGCTGCATGCCCTTGTTGACGAACCCTCACATTCCTTAGCCCATTCGGCCCCAGTCGCCGCGTCTTCGCGTGTCCTTGTTCCCTGCCGGGTCGTTTTCCGGTGGGTTGGATCACGCGGGGGGCGTGCACCGAGCAGCGCGCGCCGGGACACGCGCGTCCGGCTCGGCGCGTCGGCGCGCGGCCGTGCACCGGTGGGCGGGATTGCCCGGGCCGTCGGCACGGGCAGGCTCCGGTCGCACGTCCTTCCTCACCCCTGTAGTCCTCCCGGTACTCCCTCGGCGCCGCTGCCTCGGGAGCTGCCGCCGATCTCGGGCAGGAGCATTGGCATGCACGGCGACACGCGGGACCAGTCCACGGTGCCGACGGACGACGCACCCGACACCCCGTCGACCTCGTCGACCCCTGGGGCGCCGTCGGGCACCCCGGCGGCCGGGGAACCCCCGGTACCGGCCCCGCGCACCGGGGCGGCCCGTCGGAAGGCCGCCGAACCGGCCGCCAAACGCGCGGCGGGCACCCCCCGCAAGGCCGCGGCCAAACGGACCACCACCGTCAGGTCCACCACCACCGCCGCCACCGCCGCGGTCGGCGAGGCAGCCGGCGCGGTGGCCGGGGCGGTGGCCGCCGGACCCGCCAGGAAGACCGCCCGGAAGACCGCCGCGGCGCCCACCGACCCCGCCGGGACGTCCGCGCGTCCGGCCGCCAAGCGCGCCGCCGCCCGTCCCGCCCGCAAGACGACAGAGAGCGACACCGTGATCGGCCGCATCCCCGTGCTTGACGTGACCCCGCTCGTCGACGCCGGCCGGCGTCCGGCCAAGGCCGTGGAGGGGGAGCGCTTCCTGGTCTCCGCGACGGTGTTCCGCGAGGGCCACGACGCGGTCGGCGCCAACGTGGTGCTGCGCGACCCGCGCGGCCGCAGCGGCCCGTGGACGCCGATGCGCGAGCTGTCCGAGGGCAGCGACCGCTGGGGCGCCTACGTCACCCCGACCGCGCCGGGCCGCTGGTCGTACCTGGTGGAGGCCTGGTCGGACCCGGTGGCGACTTGGAAGAAGCACGCGGCGGTGAAGCTCCCGGCCGGGATCGACACCGCGCTGGTGCTGGAGGAGGGCGCGCAGCTGCTGGAGCGCGCCGCCGCCGGGGTGCCGAAGAAGGACGGCCGGGCCCAGGTGCTGGCCGCGGTGGACGCGCTGCGCGACACCGGCCTGCCGCCGCTGAGCCGCTACGCGGCGGCGCTGGACCCGGAGGTGACGGCGCTGCTGGCCCGCCACCCGCTGCGCGAGCTGGTCTCGGCGACCCGCCCGCAGCCGCTCCAGGTGGACCGCAAGCGGGCGCTGTTCGGCTCCTGGTACGAGTTCTTCCCGCGCTCGGAGGGCGCGGTGGTCGACCCGTCGGGCGTCGAGCCGCCGGTCTCCGGCACCTTCCGGACGGCCGCCGAGCGGCTGCCCGCGGTGGCCGCGATGGGCTTCGACGTGGTGTACCTGCCGCCGATCCACCCGATCGGCCGGGCCCACCGCAAGGGCCCGGACAACGCGCTGACGGCCGGTCCGCGCGACGTCGGCTCGCCGTGGGCGATCGGCTCCCCGGAGGGCGGCCACGACGCCGTCCACCCGGACCTGGGCACCCTGGAGGACTTCGACCACTTCGTGGCGGAGGCGGGCGCGCTGGGCCTGGAGGTGGCGCTGGACTTCGCGCTCCAGTGCTCGCCGGACCACCCGTGGGTGCACAAGCACCCGGAGTGGTTCAGCCACCGCGCGGACGGCACCATCGCGTACGCCGAGAACCCGCCGAAGAAGTACCAGGACATCTACCCGGTCAACTTCGACCAGGACTTCGACGGGATCGTCCGCGAGACGGTGCGGATCCTGCGCTTCTGGATGGCCCGCGGGGTGCGGATCTTCCGGGTCGACAACCCGCACACCAAGCCGGTGAACTTCTGGGAGAAGGTGCTCGCGGACATCGCCCGCACCGACCCGGACGTGCTGTTCCTGGCGGAGGCGTTCACCCGCCCGGCGATGATGCACACCCTGGGCAAGGTGGGCTTCCACCAGTCCTACACGTACTTCACCTGGCGCAACACCAAGGCCGAGCTGACCGAGTACCTGACCGAGCTGACCGGCGAGGCGGCCGCCTACATGCGGCCGAACTTCTTCGCCAACACCCCGGACATCCTGCCCGAGTACCTCCAGCACGGCGGCCGGGCCGCGTTCGCGGTGCGCGCGGTGCTGGCGGCGGCGCTCTCCCCCAGCTTCGGGGTGTACGCGGGCTTCGAGCTGTTCGAGAACGAGGCGGCGGCGCCCGGCTCGGAGGAGTACCTGCACTCGGAGAAGTACGAGCTGCGCCCGCGCGACTGGTCCCGGCAGGACTCGCTGGCGCCGCTGCTGACCGCCCTGAACCGGCTGCGCCGCCGGCACCCCGCGCTCCAGCAGCTGCGGGACCTGCGCTTCCACCCCGTCGACAACGAGCGGATCATCGCGTTCTCCAAGACCGCCGTCACCGAGGACGGCCTGGAGGACCACGTGATCTGCGTGGTCAACCTGGACCCGCACCACGTCCAGGAGGCCACGGTGACGCTCGACGCGCCGGGGCCGCTGACGGTGCACGACGAGCTGACCGGCGCCACCTACGCCTGGGGCCGTCACAACTACGTCCGGCTCGATCCCTCTTCCGGGCCGGCCCACCTCCTCACGGTTCGGAGGAACCCGCAGTGACAGTCAACGAGCCCGTCCCCGACACCTTCGCCGACACCCCCGCCCGGGACCGCGACCCCGAGTGGTTCAAACGCGCGGTCTTCTACGAAGTGCTGGTGCGCTCGTTCCAGGACAGCAACGGGGACGGCGTCGGTGACCTCAAGGGGCTCACCTCGCGGCTCGACTACCTCCAGTGGCTGGGCGTGGACTGCCTCTGGCTGCCCCCGTTCATGAACTCCCCCCTGCGGGACGGCGGTTACGACGTCTCGGACTACCAGTCGGTACTCCCCGAGTTCGGCAACCTGGCCGACTTCGTGGAGTTCGTCGACGCGGCGCACGCCCGCGGCATGCGGGTGATCATCGACTTCGTGGTCAACCACACCAGCGACCAGCACGCGTGGTTCCAGGCCTCCCGGAGCGACCCGGACGGGCCGTACGGCGACTTCTACATGTGGGCCGACGACGACAAGCAGTACCCGGACGCGCGGATCATCTTCGTCGACACCGAGTCCTCCAACTGGACGTTCGACCCGGTCCGCAAGCAGTACTACTGGCACCGCTTCTTCAGCCACCAGCCGGACCTGAACTACGACAACCCGCGGGTGCAGGAGGAGGTGATGGCCGCGCTGAAGTTCTGGCTGGACCTCGGCATCGACGGCTTCCGCCTCGACGCGGTGCCGTACCTGTACGCCCGCGAGGGCACCAACTGCGAGAACCTGCCGGAGACCCACGACTTCCTCAAGCGGGTCCGCAAGGAGATCGACGCCAACTACCCGGACACCGTGCTGCTGGCCGAGGCCAACCAGTGGCCGGAGGACGTGGTGGACTACTTCGGCGACTTCGGCTCCGGCGGCGACGAGTGCCACATGGCGTTCCACTTCCCGGTGATGCCGCGGATCTTCATGGCGGTCCGCCGGGAGTCCCGCTACCCGGTCTCCGAGATCCTGGCGAAGACCCCGGAGATCCCCTCGGGCTGCCAGTGGGGCATCTTCCTGCGCAACCACGACGAGCTGACCCTGGAGATGGTCACCGACGAGGAGCGCGACTACATGTACGCGGAGTACGCGAAGGACCCGCGGATGCGGGCCAACGTGGGCATCCGCCGCCGGCTCTCCCCGCTGCTGGAGAACGACCGCAACCAGGTCGAGCTGTTCACCGCGCTGCTGCTCTCGCTGCCCGGTTCGCCGGTGCTGTACTACGGCGACGAGATCGGCATGGGCGACAACATCTGGCTCGGCGACCGGGACGGCGTCCGCACCCCCATGCAGTGGACGCCGGACCGCAATGCGGGTTTCTCGTCCGCCGACCCGGGCAGGCTCAGTCTGCCGCCCATCATGGATCCGGTGTACGGCTTTCAGGTGACCAACGTCGAGGCGCAGCAGAGCAGTTCGAGTTCGCTGCTGCACTGGACGCGTCGCATGATCGAGATCCGAAAGCTCAACCCCGCGTTCGGCCTCGGCAGCTACACCGAGCTGCCCTCCAGCAACCCCGCGGTGCTGGCCTTCGTGCGCGAGTACGAGGGCGACCTGGTCATGTGCGTGAACAACTTCTCGCGGTTCGCGCAGCCGACCGAACTGGACCTGCGGCAGTACGGGGGGCGGTACCCGGTCGAGCTGATCGGCGGCGTGCGCTTCCCCGCCATCGGAGAGTGGCCGTACCTGCTGACGCTGGCCGGCCACGGGTTCTACTGGTTCCAGCTGCGCCAGGACCGGACGAAGCCGTCCGGGACGCGGTAGCGGCCGGAGCGCCGCAGCACGTCCACGAAGTAACGATCCCTCAGGCCCCGAACGGGACGTCACCCTCCGTGGGCGCGCGGGAAGCCTCGCGCGCCCCCGGGGGTCTTCGCACCACCGCGTACGGAGAACAGCCCAACGGCCACCCACACGAAGGCGTGACACCGAGCCGCTGCTCGCGTGCCGTCGCCGCCGCGCCGCCGAAATCCGGAAGACTGCTGGGCCCGGCCACGATTCGTCGGGCAGCCGCCCGCTTCCGGGGAAAGGGAGTCATGTCCGAACCCTCCCGTTCTCAAGCCCACGTGCACCGTGAGCCCTCCGACGCCGCCACCGGGCCGGTGGGGACGCGCACGCCGGGGGTCCGGAGAACCGCCGCCGGAGTCAGCGAGCTGGTCCAGGCGGCGCTGCCGCTGATCGCCGAGTGGCTGCCCACCCAGCGCTGGTACGCCGGCAAGGGCCGGCCGATCGCCGCGCTCACCCCGGTGGTCGGGACCCCGCTGCAGGTCGGCGACCCCGCCCTGCTGCACCTGCTGCTGCGGGTCGAGCACGGCGGCTCCTCCGCCGGCCCGGGGGACGTCTACCAGTTGCTGCTGGGCATCCGCTCGGAGCAGCCGGCCTCGGTCGGCCCGATGGCGGTGCTGGGCCGGCTGACGGGCGGCACCTACGACGGGGCGACGCTGTACGACGCGGTGCACGACCCGGAGCTGACCGGCCGGCTGCTGGAGCACCTGGCCACCGGCGACCGGTTCGGCTCGCTGTCGTTCCGCCGCACCCCGGGCCCCGGCCTGCCGGGCAACCTGCCGGGGCGGGCGTCCACCGCCGAGCAGTCCAACTCCTCGGTGATCTACGACACCGAGTTCATCCTCAAGCTGTTCCGCCGGATCAGTCCGGGCACCAACCCCGACCTGGAACTGTCGCTGGCGCTGTCCCGGGCCGGCTCGACCCGCATCCCCCGGGTCGCCGCCTGGTTCGAGTGCCGGCTGGAGCGCTCCGAGCCCGCCACCCTGGGCCTGCTGCAGCGCTACCTGCCGGACGCCGAGGACGGCTGGGAGCTGGCCCTCGACCAGGTCGCCCGGCTCAAGGGCGATCCCTCGCCCGGCAACTTCGCGATCGAGGCGCACCGGCTCGGCCGGGCCACCGCCGAGGTGCACCGGGTGCTGGCCCGCTCGATGCCGACCGCCCGGCTGGACCGGGCCCGGGTCGCCGAGCTGACCGGGGCGATGGCCGACCGGCTGGACTCCGCGGTCACCGCCGTGCCCGGCCTGATGCGCTACCGCCCGGCGCTGCGCGCCGCGTTCCAGCAGCTCGCCGAGGCCCACCTGGACGGGCTGACCGTCCAGCGGATCCACGGCGACCTGCACCTGGGCCAGGCGATGCGCACCCCGCAGGGCTGGGTGCTGCTGGACTTCGAGGGCGAGCCGGCCAAGCCGCTGGCCGAGCGGCGCCTCCCGCAGCCCGCGCTGCGGGACGTCGCCGCGATGCTCCGCTCCTTCGACTACGCGGCCGCCCACCTGCTGGCCGGCGCCCCCGGCCAGGACCCGGAGCTCGCCCTGCTCGCCTCCGCCTGGGCCGCCCGCAACCGGGCCGCGTTCTGCGCCGGCTACACCGCGGGCGGCGGCGTCGACCCGGCGGGCACGCCGGAGCTGATGCGCGCCCTGGAGATCGACAAGGCGGTGTACGAGGTGGTCTACGAGGCCAGGCACCGGCCGAGCTGGCTACCGATCCCGCTGGCGGCGATCAACCGCCTGGCCGACACCGTCTGACCCGCGCCCGGCCGCCTGCGGGGGCGGCCGGGCGAACCGCGTTCCCCGCACCGCCCGCACCGCCCGCACCACCCGCCGGGCCCGCCCCTCGACTCCCGTTCTCCCCAAGCCAGTTCCCGCGTCCCCCGCGCAAGGCACCCCGATCCTGGAGGATTCCGCCGTGACCCCGCTCGGTCCGCTCGACCCGTCCGCCGACCGCCAACCGGCCGTCCCGGCCACGTTCCGCAGCGGTCCGCGCAGCAAGGCCACCGCCGGGCGGCCCGCTGCGAAGGCTCCCGCGAAGGCCCCCGCCAAGGCCCCGGCGAAGGCTCCGGCGAAGGCCGCCGCGGCGAAGCCGGCCGCCCGGGCGGCCGGGGCGGGTGCCGCCCCGGCGCGGCCGCAGGCCGGCGGGGGCGCGCTGCGGCTGCCGGAGGCCCCGCTGCCGCCCGCCGAGGTGGACCGGCTGGTCTCCGGCGCGCACCACGACCCGCACGCCCTGCTGGGCGCGCACGAGCTGCCCGAGGGCACCGCGATCCGGGTGCTGCGGCCGTTCGCGGAGCGGGTGGTGGTGGAGACCGAGCTCGGCCCGGCGGAGCTGACGCACCAGCAGGGCGGCCTGTTCACCGGCCTGCTGACCGGGCAGCACTTCCCGCGCTACACCCTGGCGGTGACGTACCCGGGCGGCGGGCCGCTGGTCCAGGAGGACGGCTACCGGTTCGCGCCGACGCTGGGCGAGCTGGACCTGCACCTGATCCGGGAGGGCCGGCACGAGCAGCTGTGGCGGGCGCTGGGCTCGCACGTGCGCACCGTCGACGGGGTGAGCGGCACGGCGTTCGCGGTGTGGGCGCCGAACGCGGTGGGCGTGCGGGTGATCGGCTCGTTCAACCACTGGGACGGCACCGCGCACCCGATGCGCTCGCTGGGCTCCTCCGGCGTGTGGGAGGTGTTCCTGCCGGGCATCGGCGAGGGCGAGCGGTACAAGTACCAGATCCTCACCCGGCACGGGCAGCGGCTGGAGAAGGCCGACCCGCTGGCCCGGGCCGCCCAGTGCCCGCCGGACACCGCCTCGGTGGTGACCGTCTCCCGCCACGAGTGGCAGGACGCCGAGTGGATGGAGCGGCGCGCCCGCACCGTGCACCACCGCGCCCCGATGTCGGTCTACGAGCTGCACCTGGCCTCCTGGCGCCCGGAGTTGTCGTCCTACCGGGAGATCGCCGAGGTGCTGCCCGGCTACCTGAGCGAACTCGGCTTCACGCACGTCGAGTTCATGCCGGTGATGGAGCACCCGTTCGGCGGCTCCTGGGGCTACCAGGTCTCCGGCTTCTACGCCCCGACGGCCCGGCTCGGCACCCCCGACGACTTCCGCTTCCTGGTCGACGCCCTGCACCGGCACGGCATCGGCGTGCTGGTCGACTGGGTGCCCGCGCACTTCCCGAAGGACGACTTCGCGCTGGCCCGGTTCGACGGCGAGCCGCTGTACGAGCCGGCCGACCCGCTGCGCGCCGAGCACCCGGACTGGGGGACGCTGGAGTTCGACTACGGCCGCACCGAGGTGCGCAACTTCCTGGTCGCCAACGCGGTGTACTGGTGCGAGGAGTTCCACGTGGACGGCCTGCGGGTGGACGCGGTCGCCTCGATGCTCTACCTCGACTACTCCCGCGAGGGCGGCGCCTGGACGCCCAACCAGTACGGCGGCCGGGAGAACCTGGACGCGGCCTCCTTCCTGCAGGAGATGAACGCCACCGTCTACCGGCGCTGCCCGGGCGTGCTGACGGTGGCCGAGGAGTCCACCGCCTGGGACGGGGTGACCCGGCCGACCGACAGCGGCGGCCTGGGCTTCGGCCTGAAGTGGAACATGGGCTGGATGCACGACTCGCTGGTGTACATCTCCAAGGAGCCGGTGCACCGCAAGTACCACCACAACGAGATGACCTTCTCGATGGTGTACGCCTACTCGGAGAACTACATCCTGCCGATCTCGCACGACGAGGTGGTGCACGGCAAGCAGTCGCTGGTCTCCAAGATGCCCGGTGACTGGTGGCAGCAGCGCGCCAACCACCGCGCCTACCTGGGCTTCATGTGGGCCCACCCGGGCAAGCAACTCCTGTTCATGGGGCAGGAGTTCGCCCAGGGCGCGGAGTGGCACCACGAGCACGGCCCGCAGTGGTGGGTGCTGGACGAGGGCTGGCCGGCGCACGCCGACCACCGCGGCGTGCAGCGCCTGGTCGGCGACCTGAACCACGTCTACCGGGACACCCCGGCGCTGTACGAGCAGGACACCGTCCCGGCCGGCTTCGCCTGGCTGGACGGCGGCGCGGCCGAGGACAACGTGCTGTCCTTCGTGCGGTTCGCGGCCGACGGCAGCCCGCTGGTCGCGGTCTGCAACTTCTCCCCCGTGGTGCGGCACGGCTTCCGGGTCGGCCTGCCCCGGCTGGAGGGCGCCGGGCAGCTGTGGGAGGAGGCGCTCAACACCGACGCCGAGCGGTACGGCGGCAGCGGGGTGGCCAACTCCAGCCCGATCAAGTCCGAGTCCGAGGAGTGGAACGCCCAGCCGCGCTCGGCCGAACTGGTCCTCCCCCCGCTGGCCACCGTCTGGCTCCGCCCGGTCCGTTGAGCCCCCGCGCCACCGCCGCGCGGCACCGACCCGTGCGGCGGTAGCCGCGGCGCCCGCGGCGAGTTCCCCGTGTCGTCCGAAGGTATGGTCGGTATGACCGATGCCTGGGACGACCGGACGGAGAGCTCCACCGTGGCGCGCAGCGTGTACGTGACCGGGATCGACCGGGGGGACGGCCGGCAGGCCGTGGAGCTCGGGGTCATGGAACTGCTCACCCGCCAGGTGGACCGGGTGGGCGTGTTCCGTCCGCTGGTGCACGCGCCGGGCGGCGACGGGGCCGGCGGCAGCGACCACGTGGTGGAGCTGCTGCGCGGCAGGTACCGGCTGGACCTGCCGGTGTCGGAGCTGTACGGGCTGACGTACGACGAGGCGGCGGCGCTGCAGGCGGCCCACGGGCAGGACGAGCTGGTCTCGGCCCTGGTGGACCGGTTCCACCAGCTGGAGCGGCGCTGCCAGGCGGTGCTGGTGCTGGGCACCGACTTCTCGGAGACCAACATCCCGGACGAGCTGGCCTTCAACGCCCGGCTGGCGAACGAGTTCGGGGCGGGCGTGCTGCCGGTGGTCGGCGGCCGGCACGAGGACCCGCAGGCGGTGGTCGCGGAGGTGCGCAACGCGCACCGGGCGTACCGGGACCTGGGGTGCTCGATCCTGGCGATGGTGGCCAACCGGGTGCGCCCGGGCGCCAAGCAGCGGGTGCAGCGGACGCTGACCGAGAAGCTGCCGGTGCCGGTGTACGTGATCCCGGAGGAGCCGGCGCTGGCGGCGCCGACGGTGGCGCAGCTGGTGGAGGCGACCGGGGCGGAGGTGCTGCTGGGCGACGCGGCGGGGCTCTCCCGGGACGTGCGCAGCTTCGTGTTCGGCGGGGCGATGCTGCCGACCTTCCTGAACGCGTTGACCGAGGGGGCGCTGGTGGTGACCCCGGGCGACCGGGCGGACCTGGTGATCGGGGCGCTGGCGGCGCACGCGGCGGGCTCCCCGCCGATCGCCGGCGTGCTGCTGACGCTCGGTCAGCACCCGGGCCCGAACGTGATGGCGCTGGCCTCCCGGCTGGCCCCGGGGACGCCGGTGGCGGAGGTGGAGGAGGGTTCCTGGCTGACCGCGGCGGCGCTCACCCACCTGGAGGGCCGGATCGGCCCGAACAGCCCGCGGAAGGCCGAGATCGCCCTCGGCCTGTTCGAACTGCACGTGGACACCGCCGAGTTGACCAGCCGGATCGAACTGAGCCGGTCCGAGCGGGTGACCCCGATGATGTTCGAGCACGCGCTGCTGGAGCGGGCCCGCGCGGACCGCCGGCACATCGTGCTGCCGGAGGGCACCGAGGACCGGGTGCTGCGCGCCGCCGAGGTGCTGCTGCGCCGCAACATCTGCGACCTGACCCTGCTCGGTGACCCGGACGCGGTGCACCGCAGGATCGCCGCGCTGGGCATCGAGTTCCCGCAGCCCGGCGACGAGGGCGCGCAGGCCCGGATCGTCGACCCGGCGGCCAGCCCGCTGCGCCAGCACTTCGCCGAGCTGTACGCGAAGGCCCGGGCGCACAAGGGCATGACGGTGGAGCGGGCGCTGGACGTGGTCACCGACGTCTCGTACTTCGGCACCCTGATGGTGCAGGAGGGCATCGCGGACGGCATGGTCTCGGGCGCGGTGCACTCGACGGCGGCGACCATCCGCCCGGCCTTCGAGGTGATCAAGACCTCGCCGGGGGCGGCGATCGTCTCCTCGGTGTTCTTCATGTGCCTGGCCGACAGGGTGCTGGTGTACGGCGACTGCGCGGTCAACCCGGACCCGGACGCCCGGCAGCTGGCCGACATCGCGATCCAGTCGGCGGAGACGGCGGCCCAGTTCGGGGTGGAGCCGCGGGTGGCGCTGCTGTCGTACTCGACCGGTGCCTCGGGCTCGGGCGCGGACGTGGACAAGGTCCGCAAGGCCACCGAGCTGGTCCGCGAGCTGCGCCCGGACCTGCTGGTGGAGGGGCCGATCCAGTACGACGCGGCGGTGGACGCGCGCGTCGCGGCGACCAAGCTGCCGGGCTCGGAGGTGGCCGGGCGGGCCACCGTGCTGGTCTTCCCGGACTTGAACACCGGCAACAACACGTACAAGGCGGTGCAGCGCTCGGCCGGGGCGATCGCGGTCGGACCGGTGCTCCAAGGGCTGAACAAGCCGGTGAACGACCTGTCCCGGGGCGCCCTGGTGGAGGACATCGTGAGCACCGTGGCGATCACCGCGATCCAGGCCCAGACCGCCGTCGACACCCCCGCCGCAGGAGGCGCCCAGTGACCACAGGTACCCGAGTCCTGGTGCTGAACGCCGGGTCGTCCTCGGTGAAGTACCAGCTGATCGACATGCTGGACGGTTCGAAGCTGGCGTCCGGCCTGGTGGAGCGGATCGGCGAGGAGCGCGGCCGGCTGCTGCACCTGCCGCCGACCGGGGAGCCGCGCGAGACGCTGCGCCGCTTCGGCGGGCACGACGTGGCGCTGGAGGCGGTCGCGGAGGAGCTGGCGAAGGACCTGATGGGCCTGGACTCGCCGGAGCTGGCGGCGATCGGCCACCGGGTGGTGCACGGCGGGCTGCGCTTCACCCGGCCGACGCTGGTCACCGACGCGGTGCTGGCCGAGATCCGCCGGCTGATCCCGGTCGCGCCGCTGCACAACCCGGCGAACATCACCGGCATCGAGGTGGCCCGGCGGCTGCGCCCCGACCTGCCGCAGGTCGCGGTGTTCGACACCGCGTTCCACGCCACGCTGCCCGAGCACGCGGCCCGCTACGCGATCGACCGGAGGACCGCCGACGAGCACCGGGTGCGCCGCTACGGCTTCCACGGCACCTCGCACCGGTACGTCTCGCGGGCCACCGCCCGGCTGCTCGGCCGGGACCCGGCGGAGCTGAACGTGATCGTACTGCACCTGGGCAACGGCGCCTCGGCCTCGGCGGTGGCGGGCGGGGTGTGCGTGGAGACCTCGATGGGCCTCACCCCGCTGGAGGGCCTGGTGATGGGCACCCGTTCGGGCGACGTGGACCCGGGCCTGGTGTTCCACCTGCACCGGGTGGGCGGGATGGACATCGACGAGATCGACGACCTGCTGAACCGGCGCAGCGGCCTGCTGGGCCTGTGCGGGGACAACGACATGCGCGAGGTGGTGCGCCGGGCCCAGGACGGCGAGGAGGACGCCAAGCTGGCGTTCGACTCGTACGTGCACCGGATCCGGCGCTACCTGGGCGGGTACTACGCGGTGCTGGGGCGGGTGGACGCGGTGGCGTTCACGGCGGGCGTCGGGGAGAACTCCGCCGAGGTGCGGGCCGCGGTCTGTGCCAATCTGGAGGAGCTGGGCATTTCGGTCGATCCGGAGCTGAACGCGGTGCGCTCCCGGGAGGCGCGGACGGTCTCGCCGTCCTACTCGCGGGTCACCGTCGCCGTGGTGCCGACCGACGAGGAGCTGGAGATCGCCCAGCAGGCGTTCGCGCTGGTCCGTGAGGTGTAGGCCCGGCGCGGGATGACTACCCGTCAGTATCCCACCCCTCGGAATGTTCGTTGGCGATATCTGACGATTCGAGCTGAATGCACCGATAACACGAACGGATAGACTGACGGATATGCGCCGAGCGAAAATTGTCTGCACCCTGGGTCCCGCGACGGACTCCTACGAACAGCTGAAGGCCATCGTCGAAGCGGGCATGAACGTCGCCCGCCTCAACATGAGCCACGGCTCCCACGCCGAGCACGAGGACCGGTACCGCCGCGTCCGCCAGGTCTCGGAGGACACCGGCCGCACCATCGGGGTGCTGGCCGACCTGCAGGGCCCCAAGATCCGTCTGGCGACCTTCGCCAACGGCCCGGTGACCGTTGACAACGGCGACACGTTCACCATCACCACCGAGGACGTCCCCGGTGACCAGCACATCTGCGGCACCACCTACAAGGGCCTGCCCGGCGACGTGAAGCCCGGCGACCCGATCCTGATCAACGACGGCGTCATCGCCCTGGAGGTCGTCAGCGTCGACGGCCCGCGGGTGAAGACCGTGGTGGTCGAGGGCGGTGTGCTCTCCAACAACAAGGGCATCAACCTGCCCGGCGCGGCGGTCAACGTCCCCGCGCTGTCCGAGAAGGACAAGGACGACCTGCGCTTCGCCCTCCAGCTGGGCGTCGACATGGTCGCGCTGTCCTTCGTCCGCAACGCCGCGGACATCGACGACGTGCACAAGGTCATGGACGAGGTCGGCATTCGTGTGCCGGTCATCGCCAAGATCGAGAAGCCGCAGGCCGTCGAGGCCATGGAGGAGATCGTCCTCGCCTTCGACGCGATCATGGTGGCCCGCGGCGACCTCGCGGTCGAGTACCCGCTGGAGAAGGTGCCGCTGGTCCAGAAGCAGCTGGTCACCCTGGCCCGCCGCAACGCCAAGCCGGTCATCGTCGCCACCCAGATGATGGAGTCGATGATCCACGCCTCGCGCCCGACCCGCGCCGAGGTCTCCGACGTCGCCAACGCCATCCTGGACGGCACGGACGCGGTCATGCTGTCCGCCGAGTCGAGCGTCGGCAAGTACCCGGTCGAGACCGTCAAGACCATGAGCCGGATCGCCGAGAAGGCCGAGGAGGAGCTGCTCTCGCAGGGCCTCCAGCCGCTCAACCCGGGCCGCAAGCCGCGCACCCAGGGCGGCTCGGTCGCCCGCGCCGCGTGCGAGCTCGGCGACTTCCTCGACGGCAAGGCGCTGGTCGCGTTCACCAAGTCCGGTGACACCGCCCGCCGCCTGTCCCGCTACCGCTCGCCGATCCCGGTGATCGCCTTCACCCCGGACGTCGCCACCCGCAACCAGCTCTCGCTGAGCTGGGGCGTCGAGGCGTACGTCTCGGAGCAGGTCGCCACCACCGACGAGATGGTCGAGCAGGTCGACCGCGAGCTGCTCAAGATGGGCCGCCTCGCCGAGGGCGACACCGTGATCGTCACGGCCGGCGTGCCGGTCGGCATCCCGGGCACCACCAACATGGTGCAGGTGCACCACCTGGGCGCCCGCTCGGAGAGCTGAGCACCCCGCACGAACGCCTGAACGCCCGAACGCCGCAGGGGCGGGACCCGAGGACCGGGTCCCGCCCCTGCGGCGTTCGGTGGCGGCCGGTCAGCCGTCGTACGGCTCCTTGTCGTTGAACAGCCGCATGCCGGGGATGGTCAGGTCGCCGCCGAACTGGCCCGCCTGGACCGCCTTGGCGTCGGTCAGGGTCAGGTCCAGCGGGATCGGCACCGCGCCCAGCAGGTCCCACAGCCACTTGGGCAGGGTGTCCGGGGTGAGCGTGATCCGGCCCAGGTCGATCGGGATCGGCAGGCCGTAGACCGCCGCCAGGTCGCCCGACAGGCTCTCCACGTACATGGTGATCGGGCCGTTGCGCATCGTGGAGGTCGAGCCCTGACGGCTCTTCACGTGGAAGGTCAGGCCGGGGATCTGGATGGTCGACATGTCCAGGTTCTCGATGTCGACGCTGGCGGTGGTGAACTTCAGCACCCGCTTGGTGCCGCTCGCCGTGGTGACGTCGTAGACGCCGTTGAAGACCGAGCCGTGCAGCGCCAGCCGGGTCGAGTGCAGCACCCAGTTCTGGTCCGGCACCACGTGGCCCGACGGGGCCGCCTTGGCGCTCAGGCCCTTGGTGCTCACCAGGCAGTTCGGGTCCGCCGAGGCCGAAGCGGAGGCGGACGCGGACGCGGAGGCCGAAGCGGACGGGGAGGCGCCGCCCTTGGGCGCACCGCTCTTCGGGGCGGTGCCCTGCGGGGCGGTGCTCTTCGGGGCCGGGGGCGTGGCGGCGGCCGGGGGCGTGGCGGCGGGCGGGGCGGGCGTCGCCGAGGGGGACGGCGCGGCGTCGGCGGACGGGCCCGGCTTCGCGGACGGGGTGGGGGTCGGGGTCGGCGAGGGGCTCGGGTGGAACAGGCCGTCCCACCAGTCCTCGATCGACCCGGCCTGCTGGACCCCGGCGGGGGCCGCCGCGCCCGCCTTCGGCACGGTGTACACGGCGGACCGCACGGTGCCGGCACCGGTGCCGGCGAGCGTCGCGGGGACGGCGGCGGCACTGCCCGCGGGCGCCCGCCCGGCGGCCGAGGCCCGGGAGACCGAGGAGTCCGGCAGCACCTTGATCTCGCTCTTCGGGACGGGCGTCTCCTCGAGCACCGTGTCCGGGGCGCAGTTGCCGGCCTGCGGGTCGGCGGCGACCGCCAGCGTCGGCGCGTAGGCCGCGCCGACCAGCAGCGCGGTCGGCACGGCGGCGATCGCCAGCGCCCGTCCGCGCAGCCGGGCCCGCACGCCCTCCCGGGGCGCCGCGTGCCGGGGGCCCGGGACGGCCGGCTGCTCGGGGCCGGTCACCGCTGCTCCTCCTCGGCGGAGGGCCTCGGGACGGCGCCGTACTGGAGCGGCTGCTCGGGGGCGGCCTGCGCGGGCAGTTGGGCGGTGGGCGCGTCGCCCTCGGCGGCGGTGGCGGTGGCCTCGGCCGTCTCGGGCTCCGCCTGCAGCGGCGCCCAGGAGACCAGCATCCCGCCGGCGAGCAGGCCGAGCACCAGGCCCAGGCCGAGACCGCCGAAGTTGGAGATCGGGAGGGAGACCAGCGCCAGGACGGTGGTCGCCACCCCGCAGAAGACCCGCACCATCGGCTGGAACCAGGCGGTCAGGCCCAGCGCGATCAGCATCAGGCCGATGATCAGCGAGCCGGCTCCGGCGGTGGTGGCCAGCGCGATCGTCAGACCGCCCAGGCTGATGTTGCCGTACGGGAGGTACAGGATCGGCACGCTGGCGGCGATCGCGAACAGCCCGCCCCAGAACGGGCGGGTGCGCCGCCACGCGCGGAACCCCCGCCGGATGCGGCTGACCAGAGCGGTCGGGCCCACGGGCCCGGCCTCGACGGTTGCGCTGGACATGGTGCGACTCCTCGATGGTGGGTCCGAGGGGAGGAAGACGGATGGCCCCGGGGATGCCGGGGTGCGGTCCGAGGGGGCGGCGGGCCGCCGCTCCCCCGGACCGCCGGTCCGCGGTCGGGCCCGGTGGTCGGGCCCTCAGGCGCGGATCAGTAGCACTCGTAGGACTTGCCGTCTTCCTGGTGGTTGAGGCTGAGCTTCAGACCGGGGAGCTTGAAGGTGCCCGCCGAGGTGGCCCAGGCGGTCTGCTGGACGTTGCTCAGGTGGGCCTTCTCGGCGGTCTGCGAGAAGCCGTGCGCGCCGCTCGGCAGCGCGTTGGCCTTGCGCAGGTCGTCCAGCGCGCTGCCCTGCAGGGTGTTGGCGTCCTGGCCGATGTTGATGTTCGTGAACTCGGCGTCCGCGTTCAGCTGGTTCAGGTCGATCAGCAGGTTCTCCGCGTAGACCTGCTTGTCCACGTCGGTGCTGTCGCCGGCCTTGAGCACCAGGGTCCACTTGCCGAGCGGGCCGAGGTCGGTGACCACCGACTGGCACAGGCCCTTCAGGTGGGCGGTGTCGAAGGCCGAGATGGCCACCGGGTGCGGGGTCTTGTTCGACTCGGCGTCGACGCCGCCGAACTGCGAGAAGCGGTCGCCCCTCAGGTCGTCGACGGTGACCTTGAACTGCTGGCCGGAGATCGAGAACGAGGCCGCCAGCACGGAGTTGGCCATCGAGACGCCGATCGCGGCGGTGGCCGCGAGGCTGGGCACCATCACCAGGGCGAAGCGCTTCCAGCGGATCTTGCCGTAGGACTGGGACATGCGTGTCCTCCTTCTAGGACGTACATCTCCGGCCGTTCCGGTGCGTCCCGCACGCGGTCCGGCCCGGGATGGGAGAGAGCTACGTCCTCGGTAGCGGAGAGCGCCTGCGCCGTGGGGACGGCGGCGGCGGTCCCCCCGAGCGACAACCGCGGCCGCGCGGGCTGCGCGGCCGTTGCGAGGCCAGGAACCGCCGCGTGGGATCTGCGGTTACCCCCCTGCCCTCAACCCGGCGGGGACCCCTCGTCGCCGAGGGACCGGGCGTCGCCGATCGTGGTCCAATCCAGGGCTGAGCACAAGAGGTCCGTTACTGACGGGTAATCCAACAGCAACCAGGGCTGATCATGGAATCAGAGGCTCCGCAACGGAGGGTGACCGAAATCGCATGTCCGGCTGATTTTCACCCGCGGAAACACCAACGAAACACCCCTCCGCCCTCACATACGGTGAGGAGGGAGGGGTGATGTCAAGATTTGGTAAACGTGCCCCGAAGGCACCCGAAAGTCGTCAAATCACCGACGACACCGCAGGTCACCCGAGGTGTCACCGGGTGCCTCCGGACACCGCCGGGCGGTGCGTCAGAACAGCACCCGGGCCAGCGCCTGGCGGGCCGCCACGGTGCGCGGGTCCTCCGGGCCGATCACCTCGAACAGCTCCAGCAGCCGCAGCCGGGCGGTGTCCCGGTCGTCCCCGAACGTCCGGGCGACGGTGTCCACCAGGCGGCCGAAGGCGTCCTCCACGTGCCCGCCGACCAGGTCCAGGTCGGCGGCGCGGAGCTGGGCCGGCACGTCCTTCGGGTCGGCCGCCGCGTCGGCGCGCACCTGCTGCGGGTCGAGCTGCTCCACCCGCTGCAGCAGCTGGGCCTGGGCCAGGCCGAGCTTGGCCTCGACGTGCCCGGGCCGGTCGCTCAGCACGTTCTGGTACGCCCGCACCGCGCCGGCCAGGTCGCCCCGGTCGAGCGCGTCGTGGGCCGCCTCCAGCGCCGGGTCGGCCGGCACCCGCGGCTCGGCCGCCGCGGCCTCGCCGCCGCCCGCCGCGCCGCCGACGATGCCGAAGCGCTGCTCGGCCACCGCGATCAGCTGGTCCAGGATCTTGCGGACGTTGGCCTCGTTCTCGGCACCCTGGAACAGCGGCACCAACTGGCCCGCCACCACCGCCATCACGGCCGGGATCCCCTGGATCCCGAACTGCTGGGCGATCAGCGGGTTGGCGTCCACGTCGATCTTGGCGAGCACGATCCGGCCCGCGTACTCCTCGGCGAGGCGCTCCAGCACCGGGCTGAGCTGCTTGCAGGGGCCGCACCACTCGGCCCAGAAGTCCACCACCACCGGGACCTCGGCCGAGCGCTGGACCACCTCGGACTCGAAGGTCTCCTCGGTGACGTCCAGCACCAGGGGGTGGTCCGCGAGCGCCGGGCCGTCGCCCGCCGCCGCCTGCCGGGCCCGCTCGGCCCGGGCCTGCTCGGCCTTCTGGGCGGCCTCTCCGGCCGCCTTCACCGCGGCGAGGTCCACCGCACCGCGCAGGGCGGAGCTGTTGAGACGCGAATTCCGTGACTGCATGGCTCTATCCTCCCCCGCCGGAGCCGGTGCCGGGCGCCATCCGCCCGGAAAAAACCGGAGCGAGCCGCCCGCCTCCCCGGCGGGGGCCGAACCGTTCGGCACCGGTCCCCACCGGTGCCGTGCGCCCGCCCGATCCCAGAGGGCGGGGCGCGATTGGTCGTCGCTCTTTCGCTACTGGTCGTAGCGTATCTGCCTCCCGGGCTCCCCCCGCAAGCCCCACACCCCCTCCGGGAGCGTGAGCTGTCCCACTTTCCGCCACCGGGCGGGTGCCGGTCCGGGCACCCGGTCGCTACCGTGGGACCGCAAAGTTACTTCTGAGTAAACAGTCTGGAGGCGAGGTGGCCCCCACCACCCGGCAGCCCGCCGAGCACCCGGACCCGCCGGCCGGCAAGACCCCGCTCGTCCGCGGCAAGGGCCGCCCCCGCAGCGCCACCGCCGACCAGGCCATCCTGGACGCCACCCGCGAGGCGCTCGCCGAACTCGGCTGGGGCGGGCTCACCATGGGCCACGTCGCCCAGCGGGCCGGCGTCGCCAAGACCACCCTCTACCGGCGCTGGCCGTCCAAGAGCGAACTCGTCGTCGACGCCATCGCCAGCCTCTTCGACCAGCTGGAGTGCGCCGACCGCGGCAGCCTGCAGGCCGACATCGAGGCCGTGGTCGCCCGCTTCGCCGAACTGCTCACCCTGCCCGAGACCCAGACCGCGCTGCTCGCCCTGTTCGCCGAGGGCTCCCGCGACCCGCAGCTGCGCCGGCGGATCCGGGAGCGCATCGTCCAGCCGCAGAAGGTGCTGGTCGAACACGGCCGGGCCAACGCCCAGGCCCGCGGCGAGATGGACCCCGACCTCGACCCGGCCACCGCCGACGAGGAGATCGGGATCATCTTCGACACCATCGCCGGCACCGTCGAGCACCGGCTGCTGGTGAGCGGCGAACCCGTCACCGCGGACTGGATCCGCCGCTTCACCACGCTGCTGCTGGGGCCCCTCCCGGGGCTGCTGCGCTGAGCCCTCAGTACGGCAGGGGCAGCGCCGCCAGCCGGTCCGGGTCGACCAGCACGTCGATCTGCGCGACCAGGCCGTCCACCACGGTGAACGCCATCACCGACACCGGCTTGCCGTCGATCACCGTCAGCACCCCGTAGGCGCCGTTCACCAGCACCAGGCGGCCGAACGGCGCCAGCTTGCGGGCCTGCCGCGCCGAGGACGCGATCACCGTGTTGCCCCGGATCACCTTGCTGAGCGCCGCCATGGCCGTCCCGCCGTCCGCCCGCAGCACCGCGTCCGGGGCCAGCACCGCCACCAGGCCCTCGAAGTCGCCGTCCCGGGACGCCGCGAGGAAGGCCTCCACGGCGGCCCGCTGCGCCGCCGGGTCGCGGTCCGGCTCCGGCGCCCGCTCCTTGACCCGCTTGCGGGCCCGGCTCGCCAGCTGGCGCACCGCCGCCGGGGACTTGTCCAGCAGTGGCGCGATGTCCTCCAGCGGCACCGCGAACAGGTCGTGCAGCACGAACGCCAGCCGCTCCGCCGGGCCCAGCGTGCCCAGCACCACCTGCAGCGCCGTCCCCACCCGGTCGCCCAGCAGCGCCGCCGCCTCCGGGTCGTCCCGCTCCGGCGCGGCCAGCACCGGGTCGGGCACCGAGGTGTCCAGCTCCTCCTCGCGCCGCCGCTGACGGCCGCGCAGCTCGTTCAGGCACACCCGGGAGGCGACGGTGGTCAGCCAGCCGCCGAGGTTGTCCACCTCCTCGGCGTGCCGGTCCAGCCGCAGCCAGGTCTCCTGCACCACGTCGTCGGCCTCGCCGAGCGAGCCCAGCATCCGGTACGCCACCGCCCGCAGCCTGGGCCGGTGCGCCTCGAAGCGTTCGGCGAGAAGAGTTCCCCCGCTCATCCGTCACATCCCTTTCCCCGTCGGGGTCAACACGGCAGACCCCCACTGTGGCAGGCCGGACGATCATCCCGGCAGTCGGAACGGGGCACGCGTCATGAACGTCCTCGTCACCGGCGGCACCGGCCGCATCGGCGCCCTCGGCCGCCGCGCCGTTGCGGGCGCGGTGCGCGCCACCCGCACCCGGGAGGACTTCCTCGCGGGGCGGTGAGGGGGCCTGAATCGGGGGCCCGGGGGAACGGCGGCCCCTGGTGGTGCCTCCCGCCGTCCTTCCCGGGCCCCTGCTCCCGACCTCCGCCGCCTAGAAGCTGGCGTTCTCCCGGTAGGTGCCCCACTCCTCGCGCAGGGCGTGGCAGATCTCGCCGAGGGTGGCCTCGGCCCGGACGGCCCGCAGCATCGGCTCGATCATGTTGGCGCCGGAGCGGGCCGCCGCGAGCATCCCGTCCAGGCCGGCCCGGACGGCGCTCTCGTCGCGCCGCGCCTTGCGCTCGCGCAGGACGCGGACCTGCTCGCGTTCGACTTCGTGGCTGACCCGGAGGATCTCCAGTTCGGGGGTGACGCTGCGGGGGTGGCAGTTGACGCCGACCACCCGCTTGTCGCCCTTCTCGACGCCCTGCTGGTAGCGGAAGGCGGCCTCGGCGATCTCGCCGGTGAACCAGCCCTCCTCGATGCCGCGCAGGATGCCGGAGGTCATCGGGCCGATCGGGTGCTCGGCGCCGCCCTTGTCCAGGATCTGCCGGAAGACCGCCTCGACCTGGGCCTCGATCCGGTCGGTGAGCGCCTCCACGTACCAGGAGCCGCCGAGCGGGTCGGCGACGTTGGTGACGCCGGTCTCCTCCATGATCACCTGCTGGGTGCGCAGGGCGATCTCGGCGGCCTGCTCGCTGGGCAGGGCGAGCGTCTCGTCGAGGGCGTTGGTGTGCAGCGAGTTGGTGCCGCCCAGGACGGCGGAGAGCGCCTCGACGGCGGTGCGGACCACGTTGTTGTACGGCTGCTGGGCGGTGAGCGAGACGCCGGCGGTCTGGGTGTGGAAGCGCAGCCACTGCGCCTTCTCGGTCTTCGCGCCGAAGTGGTCGCGCATCCAGCGGGCCCAGATCCGGCGGGCGGCGCGGAACTTGGCGATCTCCTCGAAGAAGTCGAGGTGGGCGTCGAAGAAGAAGGACAGGCCGGGCGCGAACACGTCGACGTCCAGGCCGCGGGAGAGGCCGAGCTCGACGTAGGCCAGGCCGTCGGCGAGGGTGTAGGCGAGTTCCTGGGCGGCCGTGGCCCCGGCCTCGCGGATGTGGTAGCCGGAGACCGAGAGCGGCTTGTAGGCGGGGATGCCGGCCGCGCAGTGCTCCATCAGGTCGCCGATCAGGCGCAGGTGGGGCTCGGGGGCGAAGAGCCACTCCTTCTGCGCGATGTACTCCTTGAAGATGTCGGTCTGCAGGGTGCCGTTGAGGACGGCCGGGTCGACGCCCTGGCGCTCGGCGGCCACCAGGTACATGCAGAAGACCGGGACGGCGGGGCCGCTGATGGTCATCGAGGTGGTGACCTCGCCGAGCGGGATGCCGCGGAACAGCACCTCCATGTCGGCGGCGGAGTCGATGGCGACGCCGCAGTGGCCGACCTCGCCGAGCGAGCGGGCGTCGTCGGAGTCGTAGCCCATCAGGGTCGGCATGTCGAAGGCGACCGAGAGGCCGCCGCCGCCGGCCTCCAGGATCATCCGGTAGCGCTCGTTGGTCTGCTCGGCGTTGCCGAAGCCGGCGAACTGGCGGATGGTCCAGGCCCGGCCGCGGTAGCCGGTGGGGTGCAGGCCGCGGGTGTAGGGGTACTCGCCGGGCCAGCCGATCCGTTCGAAGCCCTCGACGTCCTGGCCGGGCGGCGGGCCGTAGACCGGGTCGACCTCCTCGCCGCTGAGGGTGGTGAAGTCGGCGTCGCGCTTGCGCGCCGCGTCGTACCGCTGCTGCCAGCGCTGCCGTCCGGCCTCGATCTGCTCGGCGTCCATCGGCTCCGACTCCCGCTCCGTGCGGCCGTCCTCGTGGGGCGGCGGAAGAACTGCTTGGATGTCCTACTAATTTACTCGGACGTCCTAGTACCTGTCGACGCCGGACCCCCGGACGCGCGAAGGGCGCCCCTTCCGGCGGAAGGGGCGCCCCGGCAGAGCGCTGGTGCGGGCGCGGTCAGGCGGCGACGGGCTCCGGAGCGGTGATCAGCGGGGCGACCTCGCGGCTGACCCGGCGCTCGACGAAGAACACGGCGGTGGGGACGGTGCCGGCCAGCAGCGTCCAGGCGAGCTTGCCCATCGGCCACTTGGCCTTGGTGCCCAGGTCGAAGGCGAACACCAGGTAGACCACGTACAGCCAGCCGTGCGCGATGCCGACGGCGGTGGTGAAGCCGGACGCGCCCGAGATGTCGAGGACGTACTTGGCGACCACCCCGAGGGTGAGCAGGATCAGGAGCACACCGGTGACGTAGGCCATGGTGCGGTAGCGGGTCAGCACACTCTGCTTCATGCAGTCGAGGGTAACCGCCCCTACGCCCGCTCCCGGTCGGGCCCCTCGTCGGCGGGCGCCGCGAAGTCGCCGGCGGCGATCCGCAGCGGGCGGAGCAGTTCGAAGACCTCGGCGCAGGCGTCGGCGTCGTAGCCGTCCAGGCCGAACTCGACGGCGACGAGTTCGCGGGTGGCCTGTTCGACGACCTGGCGGCCGCGGTCGGTGATGGCGGCGAGGACGCCGCGGCCGTCCAGCGGGTTGGGGCGGCGGGTGACCAGGCCGGCCCGTTCCAGGCGGTCGACGGTGTTGGTGACGCTGGTGGGGTGGACCATCAGGCGCTCGCCGATCTTGGAGAGCGGGAGTTCGCCGGAGCGGCTGAAGGTGAGCAGCACCAGGGCCTCGTAGCGGGCGAAGGTGAGGCCGTAGGGCTTGACCACCGCGTCGACCCGGGACAGCAGGATCTGGTGGGCGCGCATCACCGAGGTGATCGCCACCATGGACGGCACCTTGCCCCAGCGGCGGGTCCAGAGCTCGTCGGCGCGGGCGATCGGGTCGAAGTCGAGGGCGAGGGGCTTGGGCACGCCCCCACCGTACCCGCGGGGGCGGGCGGGGGTAGCAGGTGTCCACGATGGTGGACAAGCCACCCCACTTGGCGGGATCACGCCAAACAGACGAGAACGGCCCGGCGGCGGCTCTTTACCGTGCATATTCCGGCAATATTCAGTGATTGCACCGGAGTTGGGCCTCCGCGCAGCCCGCACGGCATGGTTCGCAGCGAAACCTCCGATTTCCCGGGCCTCCCGTTACCGCACCGCTGGCGAGAGTTTGCCAATAGTTGCCGAACCGCTTTTCCCGGTCGTCGTGTCCTCGTCATGCTTCTGGCCAGCCCCGTTCGACACCGCCGGCCCCACCCCACCGGCTGCTGTCGCCTGACCGCACGGAGCTGCACGTCAGCACCCGTTCCGCCCCAGCAGGCACTGACCCCGGTGCCCCGGAGCGAGGTGCGACCGCACACACGCGGTTGATCCGGAAGGAACCCGTACGTGAAGCGAAAGCTCGCTGTCGGAGCCGTTCTCTCTGCCTCGGCCCTGCTGGCCGGTGCGATCCAGGTGAGCGCCGGCCTGGCGTACGCCGCCCCCAACCCGACCGCCCTCGGCCGGGCCGACCAGCTCGCCCTGGCCGCCGCCCAGGCGCCCGCCGCCGCCAAGGCCCTGGGCCTGGGCGCCCAGGAGAAGCTGGTCGTCAAGGACGCCGTCGTCGACGCCGACGGCACCCGCCACTTCCGCTACGAGCGCACCTACGGCGGCCTGCCGGTGCTCGGCGGCGACCTGGTCGTGCACCAGGCCGCCAACGGCAAGGTCAAGTCCAGCGACAAGGCCGCGTCCGGCAGCCTGGCCCCCGCCTCGCTGAGCCCGAAGCTGTCGGCCGGCCAGGCCGCCTCGAAGGCGACCGGCGCGGTGCAGGCCACCGTCGGCATCAGCAAGGACGCCGACGAGGCCGCCCTCACCTCGGTCTCCGGCGCGAGCGGCGACGCCCAGCTGGTGATCTGGGCCGCCGACGGCGCCCCGCGGCTGGCCTACCGCACCACCGTGGAGGGCGTCCGGGCCGACGGCACCCCGAGCCGCCAGCTGCTGGTCACCGACGCCGACAGCGGCGCGGTGCTCTCCAGCCACGAGGAGATCCAGACCTCCAACGCGACCGGCTCCGGCAACGGCGTCTTCGTCGGCAGCGTCTCGCTGACCACCAACTACACCGGCTCGGCGTACCAGTTGAAGGACGCCACCCGCGGCGGCCAGTACACCACCACGGGCAGCAACTACGTCAACGCGTTCTGGGACGACAGCTGCTTCTGCATGACCTACGGCGACGGCGCCTCCAACACCCACCCGCTGACCGAACTCGACGTCTCCGGCCACGAGATGAGCCACGGCGTCACGTCCAACACGGCGGGCCTGAACTACTCCGGCGAGTCCGGCGGCCTCAACGAGGCCACCAGCGACATCTTCGGCACCCTGGTCGAGTTCTACGCCAACCTGCCGAAGGACAACCCGGACTACCTGATCGGCGAGCTGATCAACATCAACGGCAACGGCACGCCGCTGCGCTACATGGACAAGCCCTCCAAGGACGGCGCGTCCGCCGACTACTGGTCCTCCACCGTCGGCAACAAGGACGTCCACTACTCCTCGGGCGTCGCCAACCACTTCTTCTACCTGCTGGCCGAGGGCAGCGGCGCCAAGACCGTCAACGGCGTCAGCTACAACTCGCCCACCTACAACGGCGCGGCGGTCACCGGCGTCGGCCGGGCCAAGGCCGCCCAGATCTGGTACCGGGCGCTGACCGTCTACATGACCTCCTCCACCAACTACAAGGGCGCCCGCACGGCGACCCTGAACGCGGCGAAGGACCTGTACGGCTCCGGTTCGGCCGAGTACAACGCGGTCGCGGCGGCGTGGACCGGGGTGAACGTCAACTGACGCCCACCCGGTAGCCGGAAAGCCCGCGGCGGCCGGGCCTCCCACGAGGAGGCCCGGCCGCCGCGCACCACGTTCCGGGCGGGTCAGGCGGTGGCCGCCGGCGCGGGGGCGTCCAGCTCGCCGCGCTCCTCCTTGGCGAGCATCCGCTCGGCGAAGAAGCCGCCGGTGGGCAGCACCGACAGCACGAACAGCACGAGGCCGCGCTTCGGCTCCCAGCGGCGGGCCTGGTACGCCTGCACCAGGAACACCAGGTAGAGGATGAACAGCACGCCGTGCACCGTGCCCATCACCGGCACGCCGTTGAAGCTGGTGGTGCGCTTGAGCACCGAGCAGACCAGCAGCAGGATGAAGGACAGCCCCTCGGGGCCGGAGACCAGGCGCAGGCGGTGGACGGCGGCGACGCTCTTCACGGGGATTCCTCACGGGGGCACGGCGGACGGCTGGGCTTGTGAACGGATGCACAAGCCGTGCCCATTATCACCGACCCGACGCCGCCGCCGACCGGGGACCCCCTATCCTGCTGTGCTGCGCGCGCTCCGACGGTCGGACCGCGCGGACCCACGGGGGGAGCGCACCATGCTGAAGAGGGACTGGGACCGCCACACCTGCGCCAAACGCGGCCACATCACCTACGCGCCCGACGAGCCCGGCCTGCGCGAACGGCTGCACGCCGCCACCGCCGTCGGCACCGTCTGGCGCTGCCTGCGCTGCGGCGACTTCGCGCTCGGCGAGCCGCACGGCTCCGGCCCGGCCCAGGACGCGCCGCTGGTGCCCCGCGGCAAGGCCCTGCGCGACCTGTTCATCCTGCGCTTCCTGGCCGTCGAGCGGTTCCTGCGCGGCCTGCTGATCGTGGTCATCGCCTGGGGCGTGTGGAAGTTCTCCAACAGCCAGGACGCGGTGCGCCGGATCTTCGACGAGAACCTGACCGTCTTCAAGCCCGTCACCGAGCACTTCCACTTCGACCTGGAGCACTCGCCGATCGTCGACACCGTCCGCAAGACCTTCGACTACAAGCACTCCACCCTGGTCTACGTGGCGGCGGCGCTGGTGGTCTACGCGCTGATCGAGATCGTCGAGGCGTTCGGCCTGTGGTGGGGCCACCGCTGGGCCGAGTACCTGACCGTGGTCGCCACCGCCGCCTTCCTCCCGCTGGAGGGCTACGAGCTCACCGAGCACGTCAGCGCGCTGAAGATCTGCACGCTGCTGCTGAACATCGCCGCGGTGCTCTGGATCATGCTCTCCAAGCGCCTGTTCGGCCTGCGCGGCGGCCGCGCCGCGTTCGAGGCCGAGCGGCACTCGGCCTCGCTGCTGGAGGTGGAGGCCTCCGCGGGGGCGCTGCCGCAGGCGGTCTGACGTTTTGTCCGTTATGCCCCAATGACGGTATGTCCGGTGTACGGGTTTCGTACCGAACGGGTACCAGCACCCCCGGCCCCCTCCCCACCCGGGGGAGGGGGCCGCTAGATTCCCGGACGTGGCACAGTTCCGACTCCAGGGGTCCAGAGTCCTCGCCGTCGATCTCGCCGGGGACACCGTCAAGGCACGCAACGGCTCGATGGTCGCCTACACCGGGCAGATGGGCTTCAAGAAGCTCTCCGGCGGCGGCGACGGCCTGCGCGGCATGGTCACCCGCCGGCTCACCGGCGAACGCATGGAGGTCATGGAGGTGAAGGGGCAGGGCACCTGCTACTTCGCCGACAAGGCCACCGAGATCAACCTCGTCCGGCTGAACGGCGAGACGCTGTTCGTCGAATCCGACAACCTGCTCTGCACCGAGGCGACGCTGCGCACCGGCACCTCCTTCACCGGCCTGAACGGCATGGCGAGCGGCAACGGGCTGTTCACCACCAAGGTCGAGGGCCAGGGCTGGGCGGCGGTCACCTCCAACGGCCCGGCGGTGATCCTCCGGGTCGCCCAGGGCCTGCCGCTGCGGGTCGACCCCGGCGCGTACGTCGCGCACACCGGCAACCTGCACCGGGCGCTCAAGTCCGGGGCGGGCTGGTCCACGCTGATCGGCGAGGGAGGCGGCGAGGCGATGCAGGTCGAGTTCACCGGCGAGGGCCTGGTCTACGTCCAGCCCTCCGAGCGGATGACGCTGGGGGGCGAGGTCTGATGGCCTTCACCAGGATCAACAACAAGATGATCTCCGCGCAGATCGTGCCCGGGCAGCGGATCCTCTCCCAGCGCGGCTCGATGCTCGGCTACACCGGCGAGGTCACCTTCCAGCCCAACCTGATGGGCGGCCAGGGCGGCGTGATGTCGATGATCGGCCGCCGGGTCGCCAACGAGGACACCCCGCTGATGACCGTCGAGGGCCACGGCACCGTGATGTTCGGCCACGGCGGCCACCACGTGCACGTGATCGACCTGGTCGGCGACACCCTCTACGTGGAGGCCGACCGGCTGCTCGCCTTCGAGGGCAGCCTCCAGCAGTCCACCATGTTCATGGGCCAGCAGGGCGGCCTGATGGGCGTGGTCCGCGGCCAGGTCACCGGCCAGGGACTGTTCACCACCAAGCTCACCGGCAAGGGCGCCGTCGCCGTGCTGGCCCACGGCGGCGTGATCGAACTGCCGATCTTCCCCGGCCAGCCCGTCCACGTCGACCCGCAGGCGTACGTCGCCCACCGGGGCGAGGTCACCAACAAGCTCTCCAGTGCCCTCGGCTGGCGCGACATGGTCGGCCGCGGCTCCGGCGAGGCGTTCCAACTCGAACTGTCCGGGCAGGGCGCCGTGTACGTCCAGGCCAGCGAGGTGAAGCTCTGATGTCCTACCCCCCGCAGCCCCCGCAGTCGCCCTACGGGCAGCAGCCGTACGGCCAGCAGCCGCCGTACCCGCCGCAGGGGCCCCCGTCCGGGTACTCCCAGCACCAGTACGAGCAGTCCCACCAGGCCACCCAGGCCGGGATGCACGTCCCGCCGCCGCCCTACCAGGCGTCCCCCGCCGGGCAGTTCGGCGCGCCGGTGTTCCAGCCGCCCGGCGGCGACGCCCCGCAGGTCTGGGACGCCGGCACGCTGCCCGCCGACGACAACGTCAACCCGTACTGCTTCTCGGTCGACCTGAACGGCGCGTACTACCTGCAGAAGGGCAAGATGATCGCCTACTACGGCGAGATGCGCTTCTCCGGGATCGGCCGCGGTGTCCTCGACCGCGTCCTGGAGCAGAACTTCAACTCCCCGCTGCACGCCTCCGACTGGGTGGTCGCCGAGGGACGCGGCAAGCTGCTGCTCGCCGACCGGTCGTACGACCTCAACTCGTACGACCTGGAGGACGGCAACCTGACGGTGCGCTCGGGCAACCTGCTCGCCTTCGAACCGACGCTGCGGCTCAAGCAGTCGATCATCCCGGGCTTCCTGACCCTGATCGGCACCGGCAAGTTCGTCGCCGCGTCCAACGGGCCGGTGCACTTCGTCGAGCCGCCGATCCGGGTCGACCCGCAGGCCCTGGTCGGCTGGGCGGACTGCCCCGCGCCCTGCCACCACTACGACCACAGCTACCTGCACGGCGTCATCGGCGGCCTCCGGCACCTGACCGGGATCGGCGGCGCGAGCGGCGAGGAGCACCAGTTCGAGTTCATCGGGGCGGGACAGGTGCTGATGCAGTCCTCCGAGACGCTGATGGCCGACCGCTCGGTCGGCGTCGTCGCGGCCGAGGCCGGCGTCCCGGGCGCGGGCGTCCCGCACCAGCAGCACGGCGGCGCCCCGGGGCTGGGCAACCTGGGCAACCTGGGCGACCTCGGCCGCCGCTTCGGGCTGTAGTAGGACCGGGGGGCGCGGGGAACCGCGCCCCCCGGTCCTACACCGCCGTGAACTCGACCGGCAGGGAGACGAGGGCGCGGTGGATCGGGCCCGGGCGCCACAGGACGTCCGCGACCGGGACGGCCAGCCGGAGGTCGGTGAGGCGGCTGATCAGGTACTCGACGGCGGTGACGGCCATCAGGACGGCCGGCTGGCGGGCCGGGCAGCGGTGCGGTCCGGCGCCCCAGGCGAGGTGGGCGTAGGAGCCGCCGAGGGTCTCGCTCTCGGCGGGGGTGAGCGCGGCCTGGGCGTTGGCGGAGGCGTAGGAGACCAGCACCGGCTGCTCGGGGGTGAGCGGGGTGCCGTGGAAGACGATCTCGTGCCGGGGGTAGTGCGGGGAGAAGTTGGACAGCGGGGGGTCGTTCCAGAGCACCTCGTTGACCGCGTCGTGCGCGGTCATCGCGCCGCTGTGCAGCGAGCCGGCGTAGCGGTCGTCGGAGAGCATCCGCAGCAGCGCGTTGGCGATCAGGTTGGCGGTGGGTTCGTGGCCGGCCATCAGGGTGAGCGTGATGTGCCGGACGACCTCGTCGTCGGCGAGGTGCGCGGGGTGGCCGAGGAAGGCGGAGATCAGGTCGTGCCGGGGCGCGGCGCGGCGTTCGGCGACCTGTTCGGTGATGACGGCGACCAGGTCGGCGTACGCGGCGGCGGCGCCGGAGGAGGTCTCGAAGGCGCGGTTCATCGCGGTGCTGATCCGGTCGATGTCCGGGTCGGGGACGCCGTACCAGGAGGTGAGGATGAGCAGCGGCAGCCGGTAGGCGTACTCGGCGAGCAGGTCGGCCCTGCCGGTGCCGGCGAACTCGGCGATGAGCTGCTCGGCGACGGCGGTGGTGTCGCGCTGCAGCAGGTGGGGTTCGAGGATGCCGACGCTGTCGGTGATGACCTGGCGGTAGCGGGTGTGGGCGGGGCCGTCGGAGAACAGCGCGGTGGGGCGCCAGCCGAACAGCGGCAGCAGCGGGGAGTCGGCGGGCTGGGTGGCCTGCCAGCGGCGCGGGTCGCGGGTCCAGGTGTCGGTGTCGCGGAGGACTTCGAGGGCGACGTGGTAGTCGGTGACCAGCCAGGCGTCGACGCCGGGGGCGAGTTCGACGGGGGCCAGCGGCCCCCGGTCGCGCAGCCGGGCGTAGTGGGCGTGCGGGTCGGCGGCGAACCGGGGCCCGTAGAGGGCGGTGCGGGCGGTCACGGGGCGGTCTCCTGGGGCAGGCGGTCCAGGACGTGTTCGGTGAGCGCGATCAGGGCGTCGACGCAGCCCTCGCGCTCCCGGGCGTCGACCTCGACCAGCGGGGTGGCGGGGTCGAGGTCGAGCGCGGCGCGGACGGCGTCGAGGGCGATCGGCGGGGTGTCGGGGAAGCGGTTGACCGCGACGGTGTAGGGCAGGCCGGCCTCCTCGACCAGGTCCATCGCGTCGAAGGCGTCGGCGAGCCGGCGGGTGTCGACCAGGACGAGCGCGCCGAGGGCGCCGCGGGCGAGGTCCTCCCAGAGCGGGAGGAAGCGGCGCTGTCCGGGGGTGCCGAACAGGTAGAGGACGAACTCGCCGCCGGTGAGGGTGAGCCGGCCGAAGTCGACGGCGACGGTGGTGGCGGTCTTGCCGGGGGTGCGGCTGATGTCGTCGACGGGGGCGCCGGCGGCGGTCATGGTCTCTTCGGTGTGCAGGGTCGGGATCTCCGACAGGGTGCGCACGAAGGTGGTCTTGCCGACCCCGAACGGCCCGGTGACCATGAGCTTCATCAGGACCGGGTCGGTGGGGGGCAGGTAGGCCGGGGCTCCTGACCGGACGTCGCCGACCAGGGCGGCGGTGCTACTTGAGGGCGCGAAGTCCACTGAGGAGCCTTTCGGCGAGGTCCCGGTTGACCGGCTGGGCGGAGGGGATGGGCGCGCGGACGGAGAGCGCGCCGCGCTCGGCCAGGTCGGCGGCGATGAAGACGGTGGCGCTGACGGGCAGCCGGAGGTGGGCGGCGGCCTCGGCGAGGGTCAGGGCGCCGGGGCGGACCAGTTCCCATAACTGGCGGTGCTCGCCGCCGAGTCCGGCCGGGAGGTCGGCGGCGGCGTGCAGCACGCTGAGCCGGTCCAGGCCGTGGGTGCCGGCGGCGGCGGTGCGGCCGTGGGTGGCGAGGTAGGCGGGCACCAGCCTGCGGCGCGGAGGTGTGCTCATGTGCGGCTCGCTTCCCGGGCGGGGCTGGCCAGCGCCCGGGCGAGCGCGGCGACCTGGACCTGCATCTGGTAGGCGATGGTGCCGAGGTCGGCGCCGGGGACGGCGAAGACGGCCAGCGAGGAGTTCTCGCCGGCGGGGGTGACCACGGCGTAGCCGTGCTCGGACTCGACCACGGTCTGGCTGAGCGCGACCTTCTCGGCGCCGGTGAAGGCGGTGGTGAAGGCGCGGGCGGCGGCGTGCAGCGAGGCGGTCATCGCGGCGACCCGGTCGGCGCCGTCCCGGCCGAGGTCGGCGGAGTGGCCGGTGACCAGGCCGTCGCCGGTGGCGATGACGGCGTTCTGCACGCCGGGCAGGTCGAGCAGCGGGGTGAGGACCCAGGAGAGGTCCTCGGTGTGGCGGCGGAGCGGTGCGGTCACGGGGTGTCGACTCCTTCGGGTGCGGCGGGTCCCTGGGGGCTCGCGGGGCGTGCGGCGGCGCCGCGTCCGGCGGCGGTGCCGGACTGGAGCGCCGACCACGCGCTGCGGGCCCGGTCGGGAGTGGTGCCCACCGGGGCGGGGAGGGTGGCGGTCTGGTCCTGCTGCGGGGCGCGGGGGGCGCGCCGCTTGCGGGTGGGCAGGGCGTCGCCGGCGTCGAACACCGGGGCGCTCTGGGTGATCGGGCGGGGGGCGAGGGCGGAGAGCGGGGCGGCCGGGTCGGTCAGGGTGAGCAGTTCGGCGGGCAGCCGCAGGATGGCCCGCACGCCCCCGTACGGGGAGGGTTCGACCCGGCAGCCGAAGCCGAACTGGCGGCAGAGCAGGCCGATCACCGCGAAGCCGGCCTGCGGCGGGTCGCCGAGTTCGGTGAGCAGCACCTCGGCCTGGCCGTCGAGCAGTTCGCCGGCCCGTTCGAGCTGGTCGGGTTCCATGCCGACGCCCATGTCGTCGACCACCACCAGGGCGCCGGAGCTGCCCTGTTCGACGGCGACCACGACCCGGGTCTCGGGGTGGGAGTAGGCGGTGGCGTTGCCGAGGATCTCGGCGAGCGCGATGGCGACGGGTTCGGCGGCCCGGGCGGCCACCGCGAGCCGGGGCTCGCGCAGGTGGTTGGTGATCTCGATGCGGGCGTAGCCGGCGACCCGGGACTGCGCGCCGACGCAGAGTTCGGCGAGCGGGGAGTCCTCCCGGGTCATGCCGGGCCAGGCGCCGGAGAGCACCGCGAGGGACTGCACCCGGCGCAGGGTGAGCTCGTTGCGGAAGTCGAGGGCGAGCAGCCGGGGGTCGTCGACGGAGAGCTGGATCTCCTCCAGCAGCGAGCGGACCTGGATCAGCAGGGCCTGGATCTTGGAGGCGGCGCCGCGCAGGGCGGCCCGGGCGGCGGCGTCGGTGCGTTCGCGTTCGGCGAGCGCGGCGCGGACGGCGGCGGCCAGGACGGCGTCCAGGGCCCGGTGCAGTTCCTCGTCGCCGCCGGCGGTGTCGAGCGGTCCGGGGACGGGCGTGCGGGGGTGGGTGAGCGCGGTGGCGGCGGCGGGCAGCCGCTCGTGCGCGAGGTGGGCGAACTCGCGCGCGGCGGCGGCGAGCCGGGCCTCGGCGAGGGTGTGCCGGGCCTCGGCGGCGTGCGCCCGGGCCTCGGCGCCGCGGGCGCGCTCCTCGCCGGTGCGGGCGCGGTTCTCGGCGGCCCGGGCGCGGACTTCGGCGCCCTGCGCGCGGTTCTCGCTCTCGGCGGCGCGCCGGGTGGCGGCCCGGGCGGTGCGGACGGCGCGTCGGACGGACCACAGCAGGGGTCCTGCGGTCAGTGCGGCGCCGGCCAGCAGGGCGAGCACGATCTCGACCATGGGGTCCTCGGGGGGAGTCGTCGCGGCGGGGACGGGGGCGCTGGTCGGGCCGGGTCAGGCGGTGCGCTGCCTGGCCAGGTGGGCCATCCGGCCGACGACCTCCAGCATGGCGGGCGGCTCGGTGCCGTCGAGGTGCCGGTACTCGGTGCCGATGGTGACCAGCAGCCGCTCGGGGAGGCCGAGTTCGGGGTAGCGGTCCTCGTCGATGACGGTGCGGGCGGCCTCGGCGGCCGGGACGCCGGCGGCGTGCAGGGCGTGCGCGCGGTCGCGGACGTAGCGCAGGTAGCCGACGTGGGCGCGCAGGTCGGCGCGGGTGAGCAGCGGGCCGTGGCCGGGGACGACGGTCTCGGCGCCGGTGTCGAGCAGCCGCTCGACGGCGTCGATGACGTTGCCGAGCGGGCCGGCCCAGTGCACGGGGTGGTCGCCGGGGCGCTCGGGGGTGGAGCCGAAGACGACGTCGCCGGTGAAGACGGTGGAGCGGGTGGGCAGGTGGACGATCAGGTCGCCGCTGGTGTGGGCCGGCGGGAGGCTGCTGACCCGCACCGGGATGTCGCCGACGCGCAGTTCGAGTTCGCCGGTGAAGACGGTGTCGGGAACGACCGGCGGGGTGTCGGCCCAGTCGAAGCGGCCGAAGTGCTCGTGCAGGTACGCGCCGGTGTCGTCGCCCTTGTCGAGGGTCTGCAGCAGGGCGTGCTGCTGTTCGGGGGTGGGCTCGTAGGCGATGTGGTGCAGCGCCTCGTGGGTGGTGATCACCTCGGCGTCGGGCAGGACGCCGGCGCCCCACATGTGGTCGCCGTTGGCGTGGGTGACCACGATCCGCCCGACCTCGGCACCGGGGGCGAGGACGGCGCGGGTGCGGGCCAGGAACTCGCCGGCCAGGGTCCGGTCGTAGGGGGTGTCGATCCACAGCGCGCTGCCGCCGTCGGTGACCAGGCCGCAGTTGGCCAGGCCCCAACCGCGTTGCTGAGGCTGCCACGCGTATACACCGTCGGCTATCGAATGGAAGTGCGCGCTCCGCGTCGTCATGGGCGCGATTATGCCCAACTCTGTGTCACCGTTTGACTCCGGCCCACAGTTTGCTCATGTGCGTTTCAACTCGCCCGGGCGGGAAGGCGGTTGTGCGGGGACGGAGGATTCCACCGGGAGCCGGGGCGGATCCGGGACCGGAGTTGTGAATTCGTACAACATTGAACAATCTCGGCTATACTCGGCTCCATGGACAACCCCGTGACCGCACCGTCCGAGGCTCCCCCCGCCCGGGGGGGCGAGGCCGAGACCCCGTGGCTGGACGCCCGCGAGCAGCGCTTCTGGCGCGCCCACCTGGAGGTCGGCAAGCTCCTCGACCACCAGCTGAGCCGGGAGCTGCAGGCCCACAACCTGGCCATCAACGACTACGAGATCCTGGTCGTGCTCTCCGAGTCCCCCGAGCGCCGGATGCGGATGACCGACCTGGCCACCGCCACCCTGCAGTCCAAGAGCCGGCTCTCGCACCAGATCACCCGGATGGAGACCGCCGGGCTGGTGCTGCGCCAGGAGTGCCCGGGCGACCGCCGCGGCCTGTACGCGCACCTCACCGAGCACGGCTGGGAGACGCTGCGGAAGGTCGCCCCGGACCACGTCCGCAGCGTCCGCGAGCACTTCATCGACCGGCTCACCGACGAGCAGCTGGACGCGGTGTACGCGGCCCTGGCCCCGATCGCCGAGCACCTGCGCGGGCTCCGCGGCCGGGGCTGACCGGACGGCCTCAGGAGGTCAGCCCGGCCACCAGCCGGTCGGCCGCCGCGTACGGGTCGAGCTCGCCCGCCGCGACCTGCCCGGCCAGCGCGTCCAGGTGCCGGTCGCCGCGCAGGTCGCCGATCCGGGCGCGCAGCGCGGCCAGCGCGATCGCCTCGACCTCCTGGGCGGCCCGGCGCCGGCGGCGGGCGTCGAGCTCGCCGGTCTCGGCCAGCCAGCCGCGGTGCTTCTCCAGCGCCTCGACGAGCTCGTCCACGCCCTCGCCGCGGGCCGCCACGGTCTTGACGATCGGCGGCCGCCAGTCTCCGGCCTGCCGGGACTCCCCCAGCCCGAGCATGTGGTTGAGCTCGCGGGCGGTGGCGTCCGCGCCGTCCCGGTCGGCCTTGTTGACCACGAACACGTCGCCGATCTCCAGGATGCCCGCCTTCGCGGCCTGGATGCCGTCGCCCATGCCGGGGGCCAGCAGCACCACCGAGGTGTCGGCCTGCGCGGCGACCTCCACCTCGGACTGCCCGACGCCGACGGTCTCCACCAGGATCACGTCGCAGCCGGCCCCGTCCAGCACCCGCAGCGCCTGCGGGGCGGCCCAGGCCAGGCCGCCGAGGTGGCCGCGGGTGGCCATCGAGCGGATGAACACCTCCGGGTCGGTGGCGTGCTCCTGCATCCGCACCCGGTCGCCGAGCAGCGCGCCGCCGGAGAACGGCGAGGACGGGTCGACGGCCAGCACCCCGACCCGCTTGCCGAGCCGGCGGTAGGCGCTCACCAGCGCCGAGGTGGAGGTGGACTTGCCCACCCCGGGCGAGCCGGTCAGGCCCACCGTGTAGGCCCGCCCGCTGTGCGGGGCGAGCGCGGCCATCACCTCGCGCAGTTCGGGCGCGGCGTTCTCCACCAGCGTGATCAGCCGGGCCACCGCCCGGGGACGGCCCTGCCGGGCCTGTTCGACCAGCGTCGCCACATCGGCCATCGAAATCGCTCCTCGCAGCAGAAAAGGCGGACGCCCCGCCGGACCGCGTGACGCGGCCCGGCGGGGGTCCTGGGGGTCCCTGGGGGGTCGGCTCAGCCCTGCGCGGGGACCTTGACGATCAGCGCGTCGCCCTGGCCGCCGCCGCCGCACAGCGCGGCCGCGCCGACCCCGCCGCCGCGGCGCTGCAGCTCCAGCGCCAGGTGCAGCACCACGCGGGCGCCGGACATGCCGATCGGGTGGCCGAGCGCGATGGCGCCGCCGTTGACGTTGACGATCTCGTCGCTGACGCCCAGGTCCTTCATCGACTGGTGGGCGACGGCGGCGAACGCCTCGTTGATCTCGATCAGGTCGAGGTCGCCGACCTCCAGGCCCTCCTTGGCGAGGGCGTGCTTGATCGCGTTGGACGGCTGCGACTGCAGCGAGTTGTCCGGGCCCGCGACGTTGCCGTGCGCGCCGATCTCGGCGATCCAGCTCAAGCCCAGCTCCTCGGCCTTGGCCTTGCTCATCACCACGACCGCGGCGGCGCCGTCGGAGATCTGCGAGGAGGTGCCGGCCGTGATGGTGCCGTCCTTGCTGAAGGCCGGGCGCAGCTTGGCCAGGCCCTCGACGGTGGTGTCGGCGCGGATGCCCTCGTCCTGCGAGAACAGCACCGGCTCGCCCTTGCGCTGCGGAACGGCGACGGGGACGATCTCGGCCTCGAACACGCCGTCGGCCTGGGCCTTGGCGGCGCGCTGGTGGGAGGCGGCGGCGATGGCGTCCTGCACCTCGCGGCCGATGCCGAGGCGGGTGTTGTGCTTCTCGGTGGACTCGCCCATCGGGATGTTCTCGTAGGCGTCGGTCAGGCCGTCGTGGGCCATCGAGTCGAGCATCTCGATCGCGCCGTACTTGAAGCCCTCGCGGGACTTCGGCAGCAGGTGCGGGGCGTTGGTCATGGACTCCTGGCCGCCGGCCACCACGACGTCGAACTCGCCGGCCCGGATCAGCTGGTCGGCCAGCGCGATCGCGTCCAGCCCGGAGAGGCAGACCTTGTTGACGGTCAGCGCCGGGACGTTCATCGGGATGCCGGCCTTGACCGCCGCCTGCCGGGCCGGGATCTGGCCCGCGCCGGCCTGCAGCACCTGGCCCATGATCACGTACTGGACCTGTTCGCCGGTGACGCCGGCCCGCTCCAGCGCCGCCTTGATGGCGAAGCCGCCCAGCTCGGCGCCGGAGAAGCCCTTGAGCGAGCCGAGCAGCCGCCCCATCGGGGTTCGGGCACCTGCGACGATCACAGAAGTAGTCATGGACGAGCCCCTTCGCGCGTCGGACCAGAGGGTACGGGGATGCCGTCAATGTACTGACCGGTCACCTCTGCGTCACCGCCGCGTCGGTGTGATCAGCGCTACTGGCACCCTCCAGTGAACACCGTGCCGGAGCCGGGCCGGAACGTGTGAGCAGGCTCGCAGCGCGGCCCGCTGGCGCCCGGTCGCCGGGATGCGCTGCACTGGGTGCCATCCCTCAGGCCCGCGCTCTTCGGAGGACACCCGTGCTGACCCGCATCGACCACATCGGCATCGCCTGCTTCGACCTGGACCGGACCGTCGAGTTCTACCGCTCCACGTACGGCTTCGAGGTGTTCCACACCGAGGTCAACGAGGAGCAGGGCGTCCGCGAGGCCATGCTGAAGATCAACGACACCGGGGACGGCGGCGCCTCCTACCTGCAGCTGCTGGAGCCGGTCCGGGAGGACTCGACCGTCGCCAAGTGGCTGGCCAAGAACGGCGAGGGCGTGCACCACATCGCCTTCGGCACCCCCGACGTCGACTCCGACGCGGCCGCCGTCGCGGGCAAGGGCGTGCGGGTGCTGTACGACGAGCCGCGGCGCGGTTCGATGGGCTCCCGGATCACCTTCCTGCACCCCAAGGACTGCGGCGGCGTGCTGACCGAACTGGTCACCAGCGCGGATCCGTCCGAACACTGACCGATCGCGGTACGGAGCCCGCACGGCAGCGGTCCGACCGGTAACGAACCGGTCGGTAACTTCCGAAAAGCACCTCACCCCCATTCCCCCTGAGTCGGCTCCCACTACAATGCCCAGGTGCGCTGGTACCGACGGTCCGCGCACCGCAGGGGAGTCCACGACGCGGGCACGGCCGGACGGTCGCCGTTCGGATCTGTCACCATTCTCCAGAGGCAACATTTCGCTCAGGAGTCCACCCGGACGGTGGAGCGATTGCAAGGACCAACCGATCCGCCCGTGGACCACGCGGCGGAGCGGCCCGGTCGAGGACGCGACCAGGAGATGGATGGGACCGCGGAGTGCGGGGCTACGACCGCTACGAGGTTGAGGATCACCTCTCCAAGTTCGAGGCCGAGCTGGAGAAGGCCCGCAAGGAGCGGGACAAGACCATCGAGCACGCCGACGACCTCGCCTACCAGGTGGAGGTGCTCCGGGCCAAGCTGCACGAGGCCCGTCGGCAGCTCGCTCAGCCGCGCGCCTTCGACTCCGTCTCCGGCCAGGCCGAACAGCTCCTGCGCAACGCCGAGATGCAGGCCGAGGCACTGCGCGCGGACGCCGAGCGCCAGCTGCGCGAGTCCCAGGCCACCACCCAGCGGATGATGGCCGAGGCCGCCGAGCGCACCGCCCAGCTGGAGGCCGAGTTCAACGCCCGGCGCCGCCGGCTGGAGGAGGAGCTCGCCGAGTTCCGGGCCGCCGCCGAGCGCCACGTCAACGAGAACGTCAACTGGGCGGAGCAGACCCGCGCCGGCACCGAGCAGGAGGCCCAGCGCCTGCTCCAGGAGGCCCGCGCCGAGGCCGACCGGATGATGGCCGCCGTCCGCGCCGAGGCCGCCGCCCTCGCCGACCAGGCCCGCGCCCAGACCGCCGCCGACGTCGACGCCGCCCGCGGCGAGGCCCAGGCCCAGGCCGAGGCCGCCCTGCTGCGCGCCCAGACCGACGCCGAACGGCTGCTGCGCGCCGCCTCCGAGCACGCCCAGCAGACCGGCGCCCAGGCCGAGGAGCAGCGCGTCGCCGCCCTCACCGCCGCCCAGCAGCAGCTCGCCGACGCGCACGCCGCCGCCCAGCAGAAGCTCGCCGCCGCCGAGGCCGAGATCACCGCCCTCAAGCAGCAGGCCCTCGCCGACCAGGAGCGCGCCGAGGCCGCCCTGTCCGGCGCCCAGGCCGAGATAGAGCGGCTGCGCGCCGAGGCCCTGGCCGAGACCGAGCGGGCCCGCGCCGAGGCCGCCCGGATGCGCGAGGAGGCCACCGCCGCCGCCCAGCGCCTGCAGGCCGAGGCCACCAGCGAGGCCGAGCGCAAGGTCGCCGACGGCGCCGCCGCCAGCGAGCAGCGTTCCGCCACCGCGCGCGCCGAGATCGCCAAGATGGTGGCCGCCGCCACCCGCGAGGCCGAGCTGATCCGCTCCGCCGCCGCCACCGTGCAGGCCGAGGCGGACGCCGCCAAGGCCGCCGCCCGCGAGGAGAGCGAGCGCCTGCGCGGCGCCGCCGAGTCCGTCGCCACCGAGCTGCGCGCCGAGGCCGAGGCGGAGATCGCCGAGCGCCGGGCCGCCGCCGAGGCCGAGGCCGCCGCGCTGCGCGAGGCCGCCGCCGCCGAGGCCGAGCGGATCCGCACCGAGGCCGAGGAGGCCGGCCGCGCCGAGGGCGCCAAGGACGCGGCGCTGCGGCTGGCCCGCGCCGCCAAGCAGGCCGAGGAGGTGCTCTCCCGGGCGAACACCGACGCCGAGGCCACCCGCGGCGAGGCCGCCGCCGAGGCCGACCGGCTGGTCGAGCACGCCAAGTCCGAGGCCGGCACCCTGCTGGAGCAGGCCCGCGAGGCCGTCGAGCAGGCGCAGAACGCCGCCATGGAGGACGCCGCCTCGATCCGCGAGCAGCTGGAGCGGATGCAGGCCGAGGCCGCCCAGGCCCGCGAGCAGGCCGAGGAGCAGCGCGCCGCCGCCGAGGCGGAGGCCGAGCGGGTCCGGGCCGAGGCCCGCCGGCAGGCCGCGGTGCAGGTCGAGGAGTCCGCGAAGCAGGCCGAGGAACTGCTGACCACCGCCAAGGCCGACGCGGACGCGCTGCGCGCGGGCGCCGGCGAGGAGGTCGAGCGGCTGCGCGCCGAGGCCCGCGAGCAGGCCGCCGCCGTCCAGGGCCGGGCCGAGCAGACGCTCGCCCGGGCCCGCGCCGAGGGCGAGAAGATCACCGCCGCCGCCGAGCTGGCCCGCACCGAGACGCTGACGGCGGCCGAGGCCGCCGCCGAGGAGACCAGGGCCGCCGCCGAACGGCACGGCGCCGAGCTGCGCGAGCAGGCCGCCGCCGCGGCCGCCACCGTCCGCGCCGAGGCCGACGCCGCCGCCGAGGCGCTGCGGGCCGACACCGCCCAGTGGGCCGAGCAGCACCGCGCCGAGGCCGAGCAGGCCGCCCGGGCGGTCGCCGAGCAGGCCGAGGCCGCCGCGCGGGCGCTGCGCGAGGAGGCCGCCGCCGCCCGCGAGGCCGCCCGCGCCGACCTGGAGCGCGACCAGGCGCTGACCGCCGAGAAGCTGGCCGAGGCCGCCGCGATCCGGGAGGCCGCCGACAGCGAGGCCGAGCGGGTCCGGGAGGCCGCGGCCGCCGAGGCCGCGCGGCTGCGCGAGAGCGCCGAGGCGGACGCCGCCCGGGCCCGCGCCGAGGCCGAGCAGAGCGCGCACCTGCTGCGCACCGAGGCCGAGCAGGCCCTCGCCGCCGCCCGCACGGAGGCCGGGGCGCTGGGCGCCGAGGCCGCCGCCGACCGGGCCGAGGCGTCCCGGCTGCGCGAGCAGGCCGAGGCGTACGACCGCGAGCTGCGCGCCGCCGCCGACCGCGAGAGCGCCGAACTGCGCGAGCGCACCGAGCGGGAGACCACCGAACTGCGCGCCGCCGCCGAGCGGGAGACCACCGAGCTGCGCGAGCAGGCCGAGGCGTACGACCGCGAGCTGCGCGCCGCCGCCGAGCGGGAGACCACCGAACTGCGCGAGCGGGCCGAGCACGCCGCCGAGCAGCTGCGGGCGAACGGCGAGGCGCGGGCCGCCGAGCTGGTCTCGGCCGCCGAGCAGGAGGCCGCCGAGGTCCGCCAGTCGGTGGCGGGCATGCACGAGAAGGCCACCGGCCAGATCGCCGAGCTGCGGGCCGCCGCCGAGCGCGAGCGCGCCGAGCTGCGCGAGCAGGCCGAGGCGTACGACCGCGAGCTGCGCGCCGCCGCCGACCGCGAGACCGCCGAACTGCGGGCCGCCGTGGCCGAGTTCGCGCAGCAGCAGCGCGCCGAGGCGGAGGCCGCCGCGCAGCGGACGCTGGCCGAGGCGGAGGAGCTGGCGGCGGCCGCGCTGGCGGACGCCGAGGAGCGGGCGGCCGCGCTGCGCTCGGAGGCCGAGGAGTACGCGCTGGCGACCCGGACGCTGGCGGAGGATTTCGACGCGGACATCCGTGCCCGCGCCGAGGCCTTCGACCGGGAGACCCGCCAGGCCGCCGAGTCGTACGACAAGGCCACCCGCGAGCAGGCGAAGTCGGTGCTGGAGCGGGCGTTCGCGGACGCCGAGCAGCTCGGCGAGCAGGCGCAGTCGGAGGCGCTGGCGGTGGCCGCGGCCGCCGAGGAGCAGTCCGACGCGATGGTGTCGGCGGCCCGCCAGGAGGCGGAGCGGCTGCGCGCGGAGGCCGAGGCGCAGGGCAAGGCCGAGGTGGAGAGGGCCCGGGCGGACGCGGACGCGCTGCTGTCGGAGGCCCGTCGGGACTCCACCGCGATCCGCGAGCGGGCCGAGGAGCTGCGCGAGCGCACCGACGCCGAGATCGAGGCGCTGCACGAGCGGGCCCGCAAGGAGAACGCGCAGGCGATGAAGTCGGCCGGCGAGCGGGTGGACGCGTTGGTGACGGCGGCCCAGGAGCAGCTGACCGAGGCCGAGGAGCAGGCGCAGGCGCAGGTCGCGGAGGCCGAGGAGCGGGCGGCGGAGCTGATCGCGGCGGCCGAGGCGCGGGCGTCCGAGCTGACGTCGGAGGCGTCGGCGGAGGCGGGCCGGGTCCGGATCTCCGCGGTGCGCAAGGCGGAGACGCTGCTCAAGGAGGCCGAGAACAAGCTCGCAGACTCCACCACCCGCGCGGAGGCGCTGATCATCAAGGCGGAGGCGAAGCTCAAGGCCGCCGAGATGGAGGCGGAGGAGCAGCTGGAGGCGGCGGCCGACGAGGCCGCGTCGCGTCTCAAGCGCGCCGACGGCGAGGCCGAGAAGCGGGTCCGCCGGGCCGGTTCGGACGCCGAGGAGCAGCTGCGGCTGGCCGCCGAGGAGGCGGAGCGGCTGCTCGCCGAGGCGCGGGCGGAGGCCAAGCGCGTGACCGACGAGGGCCAGCGGGAGTTGGACGAACTGGTCCGCCGGCGCAAGGACATCAACACCGAGATCTCTCGGGTCCAGGACGTGCTGTCGGCACTGGAGGCGTTCGAGGCGCCCGTGGTGCCGTCGGCCCACAACAACGGGGGCGGCAAGAAGGACGGAGGGCCCAAGGCGGGTGCCGGAGTGGGCTCTCCTCGATCGGGAGGCAATCGGTCCGGGGGCGCGCCACCCGATTGAGCGGACATTGTCCGCGAACCAACGGTGTTTCTCCGTTGACACTCCGGTACCGTGTCAGGATTCCCTCAACCATCTCAGCGGTTTGACGACAGGAAGCCCAGAAATCCCATGAGCGACAGTCACTCCCCGCACGGCTTCGACCTGGTACGCCGTGGGTACGAGCGAGCCCAGGTCGACGAGCGGATCGCCAAGCTGGTGGCCGACCGAGACAGCGCGCTCTCCCGGATCAGCGCGCTGGAGAAGCGCATCGAGGAACTCCACCTGGAGACCCAGACGGCCCAGGCCGCGGTCACCGAGGCGGAGCCCTCGTACGCCGGTCTCGGTGCCCGCGTCGAGAAGATCCTCCGCCTCGCCGAGGAGGAGGCCAAGGACCTGCGCGACGAGGCGCACCGCGCCGCCGAGCAGCACCGCGAGCTCGCCGAGGCCGCCGCGCAGCAGGTCCGCACCGAGGCCGAGAACTACGCCAAGGACCGTAAGGCCAAGGCGGAGGACGAGGGCCTGCGGATCGTCGACAAGGCCAAGTCGGACGCGGCGCAGCTGCGCGCCGAGGCCAACAAGGACGCGCAGAACAAGCGCGAGGAGGCGGACGCCCTCTTCGAGGAGACCCGCACCAAGGCCGCGCAGGCCGCCCTGGAGTTCGAGACCAACCTGGCCAAGCGCCGGGAGCAGTCCGAGCGCGACCTGGCGGCCCGTCAGGCCAAGGCCGAGAAGCGCCTGGCCGAGATCGAGCACCGGGCCGAGCAGCTCCGCCTGGAGGCCGAGAAGCTGCGCACCGACGCGGAGCGCCGCTCCCGCCAGACCATCGAGACGGCGCAGCGCCAGGCCGAGGACATCGTGGCCGACGCCAACGCCAAGGCCGACCGGGTCCGCAGCGAGTCGGAGCGCGAGCTGGCGGCGCTCACCAACCGCCGCGACTCGATCAACGCGCAGCTGACCAACGTCCGCGAGATGCTCGCGACGCTGACCGGTGCGGCGGTCGCGGCGGCCACGCTGCCCAACGACGACTCGCTGGGCGTGCCGGCGCAGCAGTCGCGCTGACCCGCCGTCAACCTTGTCGGGACACCGCTGAAGTCCTGAAGTAGCCCGAGGGGGCCCGGAGTTCGTTCTCCGGGCCCCCTCGGCGCGTTCCCGGGCCGGGCGGCTACTTGACGCGCTTGAGCAGGGCCCGGACGGCGGCGTTGAAGGTCTCGGGGGCCTCCAGCGAGGAGAGGTGCCCGACGGCCGGGATGACGGTCAGTTCGGCGTCGGAGAGCGCCTCGGCCATCATCCGGGCCTCGCTGAGCGGGGTGACGGTGTCGAGTTCGCCGACGATGACCGCGGCGGGCACCTCCAGGGCGGCCAGTTCGTCCAGCGAGTCGGGCCGGGCGGCCATCGCGCGCTGCGCCCAGGCGACCGCGGCCGGATCCGCCTCGGCGATCATCTGCCGTACGGCGGCGGTGAGTTCGGGGTCGGTGCCGGGGGCGAGCAGGTTCTCCGCCATCCGCTCCTCGATGAGCAGGTCGACGCTGCCGCGCTCCAGGACGGCGGCGGCGACGCGTTCCCGGTTGGCCCGGGCGGCGTCGGTGTCGGCGGTGGCCTTGGTGTCGGCGAGGACGAGTCCGGCCACCCGCCGGGGGTGCCGGCGGGCGAAGGCCATCGCGACGTAGCCGCCCATCGACAGGCCGCCGAGGACGGCGCGTTCGACGCCGAGGCCGTCCAGCAGGTCGGCGAGGTCGTCGGCGGCGGTGTCCAGGGACGGCGGGAGGTCGCCGAGCGGGGCGGTGCCGAAGCCGCGCTGGTCCGGTGCGATCACCCGGGCGTCGTCCCCGGCCGGGCCGGGTACTCGCTCCAGTTGGACCTCCCACATCCGCGCGGGGAGCGGGAAGGCGTGCAGCAGGACGAGCGGGGTGCCGGTGCCGTTCTGGCGGACGGTCGGCGCGCTGGGCGAGGTCATGGTTCCACCGTAGGGCCCGACGGGCGCCCCTCGGATACAGGTTGTCCGATTTGTCCGCTTTCTGGCATAACCTGGCCGGAGACCTAGGAGCGGCACATGATCGAGTTGCACCACCTGACGAAACGTTATGGCGACAAGTTGGCCGTCGACGATCTGAGCTTCCGGATCCCGGAAGGCGTGGTGACCGGTTTCCTCGGCCCGAACGGCGCCGGCAAGTCCACCACCATGCGGATGATCCTCGACCTGGACCACCCGACCAGCGGCGAGGTCACCATCGGCGGCAAGCACTACGCCGGGATCCGGGACCCGCTGCGCCGGATCGGCGCCCTGCTGGAGGCCAAGGCGGTGCACCCCGGCCGCACCGCCTACGACCACCTGCTGTGGCTGGCCCAGTCCAACCGGGTGCCGCGCGCCCGGGTGGACGAGGTGCTGGACATGGTCGGCCTGACCGCGGTGGCCCGGAAACGCGCCCGCGGCTTCTCGCTCGGCATGGGCCAGCGCCTGGGCATCGCCTCCGCACTGCTGGCCGATCCGCAGACCCTGATGTTCGACGAGCCGGTCAACGGCCTCGACCCCGAGGGCATCCTGTGGATCCGCAACCTGATGAAGCGCCTGGCCGCCGAGGGCCGCACCGTCTTCGTCTCCTCCCACCTGATGAGCGAGATGGCGCTGACCGCCGACCACCTGGTGGTGATCGGCCGCGGCCGGCTGCTCGCCGACCTGTCGATGGCCGAGTTCATCAAGCGCAACTCCCGCTCCTCGGTGCGGCTGCGCACCCCGCACCAGGAACAGCTGCTGGACGCCCTGCACGGCGCGGGCCTGACCGCCGAGGCCGGGCCGGACGGCTCCTGGGAGGTGGTCGACGGCGACCCGGCCCTCCTCGGCGACCTGGCCGCCGCGCACGGCGTCACCCTGCACGAGCTGAGCCCGCAGCAGGCCTCGCTGGAGGAGGCGTTCATGCAGATGACCGCCGAGTCGGTGGAGTACCACATGGGGGCGGGCGCCCCCGAGCCGCCGCCCGTCTGGGGGGCCGGCTGGAACGACCGCGAGCCCGGGAAGGAGAGCTGAGATGGCCGCGTTCCCCGCCGTCGCGCAGTCCGAGTGGACCAAGATCCGCAGTGTCCGCTCCACCGTCTGGTCGCTGGCCTCGGTCTTCCTGATCACCGTCGCGCTGGGCCTGGCGATCGGCCTGGTCGCCCGGAACAACTCCTCGGACTTCACCGAGGACGGCGGGCCGTTCGACGCCACCGCCATCTCCCTCATCGGCGTCGGCTTCGGCCGGCTCGCCATCGTGGTGTTCGGCGTGCTGGCCGTCGGCAACGAGTACAGCAGCGGCATGATCCGGGTCTCGCTGGCCGCCGTCCCGCAGCGCGGCACCCTGCTGGCCGCGAAGGTCGCCGTGCTGGGCGCCCTGGCCCTGGCCGCCTCGCTGGTGACGGTGTTCGTCACCTTCTTCGTCGGCCAGGCCGCGCTCGGCGGCGGCCTCTCCACCTCGCTGGGCGCGGAGAACGTGCTGCGGGCGGTGTTCGGCACCGCGCTCTACCTGACCCTGCTGTGCCTGCTGTCGGCCGGCGTCACGGTGATGGTGCGGCACCAGATCCTGGCGCTGGCGATCCTGGTCCCGTTCATCCTGCTGGTCTCACCGCTCCTGTCCCTCGTCCCCGTGGTGAAGAACTGGATCAAGTACTTCCCGGACCAGACGGGCGGCGCCATCACCCAGGTCTTCCCGACCGACGACCTGCCGTACGGCCCGTGGACCGGCCTGCTGATCTGCGCGGCCTGGACGGCCGCCGCCCTGGTCGGCGGCTACCTGGTCCTGCGCAGGCGCGACGCCTGACCCGCCGTCAGTACTTCGGAGCGCCGCGGCCCCGCAGGAGGTTGGAGCCGCGGCGCTCCCGCGCCCCCCAGCAGGCCCGGTGCCAGTGCCGCCGGTCGTCCACGCCGCCGCCGTGGTCGGGCCAGGCCACCACGTGGCCGACGCCGGGCGGGATCTCCTGGTCGCAGCCGGGGCACCGGTAGAACCGCGCGGCGGTGCCGGCGACGGTCTGCACCACCCAGTCCTCGCCCCGGTACTCCTCCACCCGGCGCAGCGAACTCCCCATCGGTCCACCGCCGCCCCGTTCCTCGGACTTCTCGATCCGGTTGCGACGCGGTGACACGTGACTCCCCTTTTCCGGCGCGTTGTCCCTCCAGGGTACGGGCCGGCGGGCCGCCGTTCCCAGCCGGTGACCGGACCGCTCCCCGGCGCGTTGTACCCCGGGGGCCCCCGCCCGCCCCACCGCCCCCGCGGGCCCCAATAGCACGGCGGGCCGGTGGGCTGCCGGGGTTTTGGCGGTAATCCACCCTTCCCCGGGGGAAATCGGGGGTTCGGCGTGCCATTGGCACATGACATGGGTTACTCACGTGGTGACACGGCGGGGCCCGCGACCCTGCGCGGCACCGATGGAGGCACCCGATGACGAAGACCACCGCCCGGCCCGAAGCCCGCCCCGCCGCCCCGCGGACGGCCGGCAGCGGGGCGGTGCCGGCGGAGCGGCCCGCCGCCGCCGAGCAGCCGCCGGGCGCCGGCACGGACGCGATCCGGGTCGGCGCCTTCCTGCTGTCCGCGCAGTTCCCCGGCCAGGGCCACGGCGAGGCGCTGGAGCGGACCGTCTCGGCCGCGCTGGCCGCCGAGCGGGCGGGCCTGGACGCGGTCTGGCTGGCCGAGCACCACTTCGTCCCGTACGGGGTCTGCCCGGACGCGGCGACGCTGGCCGCGCTGCTGCTGGGGCGCACCCGGCGGATCGGGGTGGGGACGGCGGTGAGCGTGCTGAGCACCCGGCACCCGGTGGCGCTGGGCGAGCAGGCGGCGCTGCTGCACCTGACCTCGGGCGGCCGGTTCACCCTGGGCGTGGGGCGCGGCGGGCCGTGGATCGACCTGGCGGTGTTCGGCGGCGGCCTGGAGGCGTACGAGCGGGGCTTCCCGGAGCGGCTGGACCTGCTGCTGCGCTGGCTGCGCGGGGCCCGGGTGGGGGCGGCGGGGCCGCAGTTCGCGTTCCCGGAGGTGGCGGTGGTGCCGCGGGCCGCGGAACCGGCCCGGCGGACGGACCTGGCGGGGTGGCTGGGCCTGGAGGGCCGGGTGATCCCGCGCCAGCGCCAGGACGAGGCGGCGCCGGCCCGCTCGGGCCCGCCGGTGGTGGTGGCCTGCACCTCGCCGGGCGGGGTGCGGACGGCCGCCGAGCGGGGCCTGCCGATGCTGCTGGGCATGCACTCGGGCGACGAGGACAAGCGGGAGATGCTGGCGGCGTACCGGGCGGCCTGGCGGGCGGCGGGGCGCGGCGAGGAGCAGTTGGCCCGGGTGGAGCGGGAGCACGTGGCGGCGGGCGTGGCGCAGGTCGACGACCGGGCCGGGGCGGCCCGGGCCGGCCTGCTGCGGACGATGCCGGACTTCTTCGCGCACGGTCTGGGCGCGCACCGCACGGTGGACGGCCGGGAGCGCTCGATGCGCGACCCGCGGGCGTACACCGAGCTGCTGTGCGACCTGCACCCGGTGGGCACGCCCCGGCAGTGCGCGGACCGGCTGCTGGCGACGGCGGAGAGCACCGGCATCCGGCGCTTCGCGCTGCTCGCGGAGGGCTCGGGCGACACCGCGGCGACGCTGCACAACCTGGCCCGGCTGGGCGCGGAGGTGCTGCCGCAGCTGTCCTGAGGGCCCGCGGGGCCGTCGCACGGCCGCGGGCCGACCCGGAGTGCCGGGAAATCCGGGTCGGCCCGCGTCCGGTGGCCGCACGGGCGCCGAAGCGGTGTCGGCGGTGGTGCGGCGGGGTGCGCTGACGCCGGGTCAGCAGTCGCGCAGCTCCGGCGACTGGTTGAGCAGCTGGGCCCGGACGGAGGTGAAGCGGGCGAGCCGCGCCTCGGTGTCGGGGCCGGGGGCGAAGACCGCGACCCGGTGGCAGTTCTGGAAGGCCAGCCGGACGCCGAAGTGCCGCTGCAGGGCGCCCCGGATCGCGTCGCTGGCCAGTGCGCGGAGCAGCTGGCCGCGCTCCTGCTCGCTCGGCGGGGGGACTTCGTTGTCGGCGAAGTCGGTTCCGTCGACCTTGAGTTGGGCGACCAGCGAGCTGATCATGTCCCAGGCGTAGGGCAGCGAGGTGCGGACACAGTCGACGAACTCCCGCTCGTCGACCTCGCCTCGTTCGGCCTTCTCCAACATGGCCGGTGAGACGTCGAGCGACATGGGTTCTCCTCTCGCGGTCCGCTCCGGCGGGATCGCCGGGGCGGTGGTGCGGGTGTGCTGGGTCGTGCGGTCGTGCGGGTCGTGCGGTGAGGGTGGTGCTGTCGGGTGTGCTGGGAGTGCTGGGACGAATGTGCGGTGAACCACTCGCGTTGTTCGAGTGGTGCCGGTGCGACGGATCGGTGGACGCCGTGGGCGGCGGCCGGGTCCGGGGGGTCAGACCAGCGTGGCAGGCATCCCCCTCAACCGGGTCGGTGAATCGGTGGATTGCCGCCCGAACGCCCCTCCCTGGACGAGATTGGCCGGAATCCGACGTGTCCCAACCCACCGTGCCGAGCTGGCGTGCCTCACCGCACGTGCTCGTGCGGTCACCATGCTTCGCCGCTCCCGCCCGGCCGACACCCGTCGTGCGCGCACTCGCTTCAAACGGCTCCCGGTCCGGGCCCGCCCGGACCGGCTGTCTCAAGATTTCGTCAGCTCGGCCCCACCGGACCCCCGGCCGTCACCCGAGCCGTGCGGAATCGAACACGGACCGGGGCACTCCCGGCGGGCCTTAGTCTTGTCCCCATGCGTCTTGTCATCGCCAAGTGCACCGTGGACTACGCGGGCCGCCTCGCTGCACATCTGCCCTCCGCCGTGCGCCTGGTGATCGTGAAGGCCGACGGGAGCGTCAGCATCCACGCCGACGACCGGGCCTACAAGCCGCTGAACTGGATGTCGCCGCCGTGCTCCCTCAAGGAGGCCGACGGCGTGTGGACGGTCACCAACAAGGCCGGCGAGAAGCTGATCATCACCCTGGAGGACGTCCACCACGACTCCTCGCACGAACTCGGCGTCGACCCCGGCCTGATCAAGGACGGCGTGGAGGCCCACCTGCAGGAGCTCCTCGCCGACCGGATGGAGGTGCTCGGCTCCGGCTGGCAGCTGATCCGCCGCGAGTACCCGACCCCGATCGGCCCGGTGGACATCCTCTGCCGCGACTCCGACGGCACCACCATCGCGGTGGAGATCAAGCGCCGCGGCGAGATCGACGGCGTCGAGCAGCTCACCCGCTACCTCGAACTCCTCAACCGGGACCCGCTGCTCGCCCCCGTGAAGGGCGTCTTCGCCGCCCAGGAGATCAAGCCCCAGGCCCGCGTGCTGGCCACCGACCGGGGCATCGGCTGCGTCGTGCTCGACTACGACGAGCTGCGCGGCATCGACGACGACAAGCTCAAGCTCTTCTAGGTCCCTCCCCGCTCGCGGTGCCGACCCGTACGAGACGCACCTGACGTCGGCCCCGGCCGGGGCGCTGGCCGGCTGGGCGGCCGCGCACGGGCTGGAGTTCACGCACATCCTGCCGGCCCGCGGCCGGCACCCCTCGCAGCCGATGCCGTCCTGGCGCGCCGGGGCACGTCGGCCGCGCAGCACCGCCGGGCCGCCGCCGAGGCGGAGCGGCTGCGCGGTGCCGGGTTCACGCCCGTCCGGGTCAGGATCGAGGCGGCGCCCTGGGCGCCGGGCGTCCCGCGCAGTGACGCCGAGGCCGAACGGGCCGACCCGACGCGCTACTTCGAGCACCACGTGAAGGTCCGGCCGGCCCCCGGCACCCCGCGCGAGGAGCTGGCCCGCGCCGCCGCCGGCCACGGCGCGCACGTCTCCTGGAACGCCCGCCGCACCGAACCGGACGGCCACCGCCAGTACTTCGTCACCCAGCGCTGCCACCGCGCCGGCCCGGCCACCGCCGGCGCCCGGCTGGAGCTCCTCACCGCCGCGCTCACCGCCGCCGGCTTCCCGCCGCTGAAGGCCGAACGCGAGTACGTGGTGCACGACTCGGCGCTCGCCCTGGACGAGGGCCGGCTCGGCGACGCCCCCGGGGAGGACCTGCCGTGAAGGAGGCCCCGGACGCCGACGACCTGGCCCGCCGCTTCCCCGGGGACCTGCCGCTGACGTTCCGTCCGGTCGGGGACGGGCGGGCGCGGCAGCTCGCGGTCTTCGACCCGTCGCTCAAGCAGGACGACCGCGCGTACCGGACCACCGACCCGCGCTTCGCCGGTCCCGCGCCGACCACCGCCTGGCGGGCCGCCCGCCGCACCGCGATGGACGCCGTGCTGTCCGCCGTCGCCGCCTCCCGCTGGGCCGGGAACCTGGTGCTGCGCGGCTCCGTCGTGCTGCGCGCCTGGTTCGGCGCCGCCGCCCGCGAACCCGGCGACCTGGACTTCGTCCTCACCCCCGCCGACTGGGCGCCCGACGACCCGCGCACCGCCGAACTGCTCCGCGACCCGGCCGCCGCCGTCCCGAACACCGGGCCCGTCCGCTTCCTGCCGCAGGAGGCCGTCAGCGGGGAGATCCGGACGTACGAGCGCGTCCCGGGCCGCCGCCTGCTGCTGCCCTGGACGGCCGACGGGCTGCCCGGCGGCGGCGTCCAGCTGGACTTCGTCTTCACCGAGCACCTGCCGCTGGAACCCGAGCCGCTGGAGGCCGCCCCGGGCGCGGTGCTGCGCGTCGCCGGGCGGGAGCTCTCGCTCGCCTGGAAGCTGCTGTGGCCGGCCACCGACCGCTACCCGCAGCCCAAGGACCTGTACGACGCGGTGCTGCTCGCCGAGTCGACCGGGCTGCGGTACGGGGTGCTGCGCGAGGTGTGCACGGCCGGCGAGACCTGGCTGGCCGAGGCCCCGCCCGGGCCGGACGACGTGCCCGGCGCCGATCCCGACACCGGCACCGCCGACCGGGCGCACTTCCGCGCCGAGCACCCGGAGCCGACCGCCTCCGGGGAGGAGCTGAGCCGCCGCCTGGCCGCCGCCCTCGCCCCGACCTTCGCCGAAGTCCCGGACGCCGAACGCGCCGACTGGTGGGCCGAGGGCTGGCCGGCCCCGCTGCGGGCGGTCCACGCCGCCGGGGGCCTGGACGCCGCCGAGACCTGGCTGCTCGCCCGGAGCGCCTCCCTGGGCACCGCCCACCGCCTCCTGCGGCGCACCCTCGGCCCGGACGCCCCCGACCCGCTGGCCACCCTGCCGGCCCGCCCGGCCCGGGCCCCGTACGCACGCGTTCTCGCCCGGGGAAACGTCGGCCTGGAACAGCTGCTGCGCTGACGGACCGTCACGCCGCCTGCTAGGGCGTGGAAGTGGGCGTCGACGTGGGGCTCGTCGTCCCGGGGTCGGTCGGCGTGGACGGGGAGGTCGCGGGGTCGGTCGGCGTGGACGGGGAGGTCGCGGGGTCGGTCGGCGTCGACGGCGACTTGGTCGGCGTGGCGGCGGGTGGCGTGGTCTTACCCGGCTTCGTCGTGGCGGTCGTGGTGGTCGCCGACGGAGTGCTGCTCGGCTTGCGGGTGGCGGAGGAGGTGCTCGTCGCCGAGGTGCTCGCGGAGGGGGTCGGGCTGTCGCTGCCGCTGGGGCTGTCCGTCGGGGAGGGGCTGCCGCCGGTGGACGGGCTCGGGGTGGGCGAGGTGCTGCGCGGGGAGGTGGTGGGGTCGAGCGGCGGGAGGTCGTCGGCCGAGTTGCCGGTGCGGTCGCCGCCGGGGCGTTCGTCCCCGGTGGCGGCGACGCCGATCGCGGTGCCGATGACGCCGAGCGCCATCACCGCCGCACCGGCCAGCAGCACCGTCTTGCGGGCGCCGCGCGGGGCCCGCTTGCGCAGCCGGCCCGGCACCACCTGGGCGATGGCCCGGATGGTGCGGCGACGGCGGGCGGGTTCGCTGTCGGTGCCGGCGGTGAGCGCGGCGGTCTCCTCGATCCGGACCAGGTCGAGCATCCGGCGGGCGCCCGCGGCGCCGCGCTGTTCGCCCGCGGCGGCGCGCAGCGCGATGGCCGCCTCCAGTTCGGCGACGGCCCGCTGCGGGCTGCCCGAGCAGAGCGCGTACACGCCCAACTCGTGGTGGAACCAGCCCTGTTCGGCGTTGGCGCCGAGCATCCTGGCGGCTTCCAGGCCGAGTTGCAGGGCGCGCTCCCAGGCGCCCCAGCGCAGCGACAGGGCGAGCGCGGGGGCGGCGGCCCGGGCCAGCCGGAGCACCTCCTCGGGGCGGTCGGCGTCCCGTTCGGCGAGCAGCACGGCGAGGATCACCTCGGCCTCGGCGGCGACCTGGCGGGTCGACACCGAGGCGTGCCCGACCCACCAGGACAGGTGCTCGGCGGCGCCGTGCGCGATCCCGCCGGGGGCGAACGGCGCGGGCAGGCCGTTGCTGTCGTCCTCGACCTCGGGCAGCAGCGCGTCCAGGACGCCTTCGGTGAGGCGGTGGTGGCCGCCGACCGAGACGGCCAGCCCGGCTTCGACGAGTTCCTGCAGGGCGCTCTCACCGAGTCCGACGTCGACCAGCGCGGGCAGGTGCGGCGCGGTCGGGCACTCGCCGCCGAGGGCGAGCGCGAGGCGCAGCACCAGCCGGGCCTGCTCGCTCAGCCCCTGCGCCAGGCGGCGGGCCGGGGCGGCGCTCTCCCCCACCGAGGGCAGCGGCACCTGTCGGCGCAGCTCCTGCTCCAATTCGGCCGGGTCGCTGGGGAGTCGGTACTCCTGGACGGAGCCGAACAGGTTGCGCCGGTCCTCCTGCGCGGCGATCAGGGCGTCCACCGCGACGTCGCGCTGGCGCAGCAGCGCGGCGGCCCGGACGAAGCGCAGCGGCAGGCCCTCGGACTCGAACCACAGGTCCACCGCCCAGGCCCGTTCGACCTCGTCGAGCGGGCGGCCGGCCAGCCGGGCGGCGAGGGTCAGGCAGGCCGGGCGGGACAGGCCGGCCACCAGGTGGGTGCGCAGCCGCGAGCCGGGCGCCGGCGGGGGGCCGCCGGGGGCGGCGGCGATCAGGAACGCGCACTCGGGGGCGAACGCGAGCAGTTCCTCCAGTTCCTCGCCGCCCGGTTCCACGTCGTCGATCACGACCACCGCGGCGACGCCGGCCAGCAGTTCGGCGAGCTGTTCCCGGTCCGGCCGGAAGTCGGGGGCCTGGTGGGTGGCGGCGAACAGCTCCTGCAGCAGGTCCGCGACGGTCCGCCGGTAGCCGCTGAGCCGCACCACGCCGTCCGGCGCCAGTTCCGCGGCCGCCTCGGCGACGGCGGCGAGCAGCGCGGAGCGGCCCGAGCCGGGCTGTCCGACCAGTTGGACCGAGCGGCCCGCCCGGAGCTGCTCCAGCAGGGCTTCGATGTCGCCGTCGCGGTCCAGCAGCCGCAGGTCGCCCGGTCCGGCGCCCAGCGCGAGCGGTCCGACCGCCGGGCTGGGGCCCAACTCGGGCCTGGCCTGCACCAGTCCGCGGATCCGGCGGGGCTGCGGCATCCACTCGTCCGGGCAGTGCCTGGCCTCCGAGCCCTCCGGCCCGCCGACCACCACCAGCCGCTCACCGCTGACCAGTTCCCCACTCCGCGGGCGGACCCCGTCCCCCCGGAACTCTCCGCTCGGCTGACCCACGTCGCTGCTCCCCGCCACTCGGACACCTGACCGGAGACTTTCCCACACGGACGCGGCGGGTCACCACACAGGGGTGGTTCCGACGCCTAGCCGCTCCGCACACGAACCCCGCCCGCCGGGAGGCACCCGCGCCCCGGGCGGCGGCCTGCCCGCCCCGGCACCGGCGGGCGCTAGCCCAGCGCGGGCAGCGTCGTCCCGCAGGAATCCTGCACCGCGCCCTCGACCGCGAGGATCCGGTGCAGCCTGGTCGCGACCAGCAGCCGCTGCAACTGCACGGGCACGTCCCGCAGCACCAGCCGCCGCCCGGCCCGGCCGGCCCGGCGGTGGGTGCCCATGATGACGCCGAGGCCGGTGGCGTCCCAGAACTCCAGGCGTCCGAGGTCGAGGACGAGGTCGCCCTCGCCGCCGTCGACGGCGGCGTGCAGCAGCGCCCGGGCGTCGGCGGCGCTGCGCACGTCGAGCCGCCCTTCGATGGCCAGTCCGGTGTGGTCGCCGGTGATGCGCACGCTGTCCTCCTCCTCGGCCGTCCGCCGTACGTCCGTCCGCTCCTGCGTGCGCCCGCGCGCCCGCGTCCCGGGGAACGTCCGTGCCCTGCGGGGCCGTGTCCGCGCACCGGCCCCTTCCTGAATCTGACGGTCAACCAGTTCCGCAGGTTGCTGTCACCCGCCGGACTGCCCCTCAACTTCACCCGTCCGAGGGAATATACGCAGGATCACCTCACACCTACGCTCGATTGCCGCCCAAATCACCCGTCTGCGGGGCGGACCGTGAGCAAACTCACCCGGCCGCCCGGAGCGCCCCGCACCCGGGCAGCGCGGACCACCTGCGGGAGCGGCACCGCTCTCGCCGGACTCTAGTGGGAGCGCGCCCGCCGTGGTGCGTTCCGGCAGTGTGATCTGCGCCGGAGGAGGTGTGATCTGCACCCCTCCCCGCCTCCTCAGCGCTCCGCGCCGGGGACGGGCAACCCCAGTTCCTGGGCCAGGATCGCGGCCTGCACCCGGCTGCGCAGCCCGAGCTTGGCCAGGATCCGGCTGACGTGCGTCTTGGTGGTGGCCTCGGCGGTGCGCAGCCGGGCGGCGATCTCCGCGTTGGACAGGCCCGCGCCGAGGCAGCCCAGCACCTCCCGTTCCTTGGGCGTCAGCCCGTCGAGCGCGCCGGGCCCGGCCGCCGGCTCGGGCGCGCCGGTGCGGGCGAAGGAGGCGATCAGCCGTCGGGTGACGGACGGCGCGAGCATGCCGTCGCCGCGGGCGACCGTCCGGATGCCGTCGACCAGCGCCTCGGCCTCCAGGTCCTTGAGCAGGAACCCGGCGGCACCGGCCCGCAGCGCGCCCCACACGTACTCGTCGAGGTCGAAGGTGGTGAGCACCAGCACCTGGCCGGCCCCGGCGGCGACCACCTCGCGGGTCGCCGCGACGCCGTCCTTCCGGGGCATCTGGACGTCCATCAGCACCACGTCGGGGCGCAGTTCCAGCGCCAGCCGGACGGCCTGCTCGCCGTCGGCGGCCTCGCCGACCACCTCCAGGTCGTCCTCCGCGCGCAGGATCATCACCAGCGCGGCCCGCACCGCCGCCTGGTCCTCGGCCACCAGCACCCGGATCACGCCCGCTCCCCGTCCGCCGTCCGCGGCAGCACCGCCCGCACCGTCCACGTCCCCCCGTCCGGCCCGGCGGCGAACTCCCCGCCGAGCAGCTGCGCCCGCTCGCCCATGCCGACCAGCCCGGCCCCCGCCCCGGGCACCGGCCGCCCCTCGCCGGGCCGGTACGCGGAGCTCACCGAGATCTCCAACTCCCGCTCCCCGTACCGGACCTCCAGCCGCACCGGGCCGGGCGCGGCGTGCTTGACGGCGTTGGTCAGCGACTCCTGGACGATCCGGTACGCGGCCAGTTCCAGCGGTGCGGACAGTTCGCCGCGCTCGCCCACCTCCTCGGCCTCGAACCGCAGCCCGGCCGCCCGCCCGGCCGCTCCGGCCTGCTCCAGCAGCACGTCCACGGCGGCCAGCCGCGGTGCGACGCAGGGCTCTTCGGGCACCGTCTCGCGCAGCAGGCCGATCATCCGGCGCATCTCGGCCAGGCCCTGCACGCTGTTCTCCCGGATCACCGCCAGCGCCTCCACCAGCGGCTCGTCCCGCTCGCGCCGCTGGCGGCGGGCCACCGCCTGGGCGCCGGTGGCGTGGATGGCGATCGCCGACAGGTGGTTGGCGATCACGTCGTGCAGTTCGCGGGCCATCCGGGCGCGCTCCGCGACCACCGCCCCGCGCCGGTCCAACTCGGCCAGCAGCGCGGTCTGTTCGGCCCGCAGCCGCTCGGTCTCGGCGCGGTCGCGGTGCCGGCGCAGCAGGTCGGCCGTCCAGACCGGGGCGAGGAAGACCAGCCCGCAGAACACCGCGACCAGCAGCGCCCCGGGCACCGACCCGTACCGCCAGGCCAGCCCGGAGAGCACCAGGGTGGCGGCGGCGCCGGTCAGCTGCAGCACCTTGCTCATCCGGACCGGGCCGTACAGGGTGGCCGCGTACAGCAGGTCGGTGTACATCAGCAGGGTCGCCATCAGCGAGCCGAGGTACACGGCGGCGCCGAACAGCACGCCGCCCAGGCAGACCGTCCACACCGTCCACCGGCGGCGGGCCGGTTCCAGCGCCGCCATCGCGGCCAGCGGCAGCGCCACCGCCCACACCGGCAGCCCGGACCGGGCGTCGTAGGCGCCGAAGGCGAGCAGCAGCAGGCCGCCGAGCAGCCCGGCGGCGGCGATGGCCAGGTCCTCCTGGCGGTCGGTGAGCCTCACGGGGCCCATCCCAGCACTCCTTCCGACCTGCGGGAACGACCGGTCGGACGACCCGCCGTCCGACGAAAGTCGCACGCCCCCGTCGACTGGCCGGACGATGTGCCGGAGCCCGCGCGGGGCCAGGATCGAAGCATGGTTTCCCTGATCGTGGCGGGTGAGGTCGGTTTCTGGGTGGTGCTGGCCGCCGGGCTGCTGGCCCGGTACGGGCTGCGCCTGCGCCGCACCGGCGCGGCGGTGCTGGCGCTGCTCCCGGTGGTCGACCTGGTGATCCTCGGCGCGACCGTCGCCGACCTGCGCGGCGGCGCCACCGCGGACTGGACGCACGGCCTGGCGGCGGCCTACGTGGGCTTCTCGCTCGCCTTCGGCCACCGCCTGGTCCGCTGGGCCGACGGCCACGCCGCGCACCGGCTGGCCGACGGCCCGAAACCCGTCGGCATGCCCAAGTACGGTGCCCCGCGCGCCCGTTACGAGTGGGGCGTGTTCGCGCTGACGCTGCTCGCCTCGGTGATCACGGTGGCACTGGTCGCGGCCGTGCAGTGGCTGGTCGGCGACGGCGCCCGCACCGCGGCACTGGACTCCTGGTACCCGCGGATGGGCCTGGTGGTCGGCATCAACCTGCTGATCGCCGCCAGCTACACGCTCTTCCCCAAGCGCGAGCCGCGCGGCCCGCGCTGACCTCCCGTCAGCGGTCCCCGCCGGGCACCCACAGCACGTCGCCGCGCTCCTTGTTCGCGATCCGCGCCAGGATGAACAGCAGGTCCGAGAGCCGGTTCAGGTACTTCGCGGTCAGCGGGTTGACGCTCTCCCCGTGCTCCGCGATCGCCGCCCAGGTCGCCCGCTCGGCCCGCCGCACCACCGTGCACGCCAGGTGCAGGTACGCCGCGCCGGGCGTCCCGCCGGGCAGGATGAAGCTGCGCAGCTTCTCCAGCTCCTCCAGGAACCGGTCGCAGTCGCCCTCCAGCCGGTCGATGTACGACTGCTCGACCCGCAGCGGCGGGTACTTCGGGTCCTCGACGATCGGGGTGGCCAGGTCCGCGCCGACGTCGAACAGGTCGTTCTGGATCCGGGTCAGCACCTCGACCAGCTCGCCGTCCAGCTGCCCGGCGGCCAGCGCCACGCCGAGCGCCGCGTTGGCCTCGTTGGCGTCCGCGTACGCGATCAGCCGGGGGTCGGTCTTCGTCGTCCGGCTCATGTCGCCGAGCGCGGTCGTGCCGTCGTCCCCGGTCCGGGTGTAGATGCGCGTCAGGTTCACCATGTCCGCAGCCTAGCGGGCACGCCGAGCCGTGTTAACGGCGGCTCACTGAGCCGAACGTCACGCGACGTTGACCCATCCCCCAGCCTCCGGCCGGGGGGACCCCCACCAGCGGGTCCCGTCGCTACGCGACGTTGACCCGCTGTCCGGGCGGTGCCGCCTCCAGCCAGGCCAGGAAGCCGGTCAGCGCGTCGTCGCTCATCGCGAGCTCCAGCGGGGCGCCCTTGTGCAGGCAGCGCAGCACCACCGAGCCCGACAGCAGGGCGAGTTCCTCCTGCCCCTGCGGGTAGCGCCGGCCCAGCACCTCGATCTCGGTGCGCGGCAGCACCCGGCGCGGCCGGGGCGCGTAGGAGAAGACCCGGAACCACTCGATCGAGTCGCCGCTGTAGCGGCCGATACCAAAAACCCACCCCTTGCCGTCGGTCTGCGGGACCGGGGCGGAGGTGGGTTGGCCGTTCTCGTCGAGATCCGGCTGCGTGGAGGCGTCGGCCGGCATTTTCAGGCGGTAGGAGCAGTCGAAGGTGCCGCCCACCCGCTGAATGAGGCGGCGGCGTACCGCGAAGCCGACCAGCCCGGCAATGGCGAGGACCACGACCGACGCGCACACCACAAGGGCGAGGACCATGCTCACCTACCTCCTCGCTGCCTTCGTCCCCGTGGCGGTCGATGCACGACCGCCCATTCCTACCAACTGATGCGACAGTCCCGGGGTCACGCTCCAGGCGTCCCCGGGACCGTCGCTGAGATGAGGCTCAGTGCTGCGCCTTGAGCCCGCCGGCGGCGAGCAGGCGGACCTCGGCGCGGCGCTCGGCGTGCGAGTCGGCGTCGGTCCTGGCGTTCTCCAGCGCCCGCTCGGCCCGGGCGACGTCGATCTCGTCGGCCAGCTCGGCGATCTCGGCGAGGATCGACAGCTTGTTGTCGGCGAACGAGATGAAGCCACCGTGCACGGCGGCGACGATCGTCCCCTGGTCGGTGGTGCGGATGGTGACCGGACCGGTCTCCAGCACGCTCAGCACCGGGGTGTGGCCCGGCATGATGCCGGTGTCACCGGAGGCCGTGCGGGCGACAACGATGGTGGCCGCACCGGACCACACCTTGCGGTCGGCTGCGACCAGCTCGACGTGCAGCTCAGCCAACGTGGGCTCCTTGGCTCTTGCCGGTCCTCGGGCACCCGGGCGAACGGGCGGCGATCTCGGCAGTTTCGGTAAGAATAACGGTCGCGCGGCCCCGGAACGAAACCAAGGCCCCGTAAATGACCGGGATCACAACAGATCCAGCGGTGAGGGGTGGCCCCCGACTGAGAGAGCCGGGGACCACCCCTCAACGGTTCGGTCTGCCGTGCAACCGGCTTGCGGTTACTTCTTCAGCAGCTCGGCGGCGTTGCGCTCGAGGTCGTCGATGCCACCGCACATGAAGAAGGCCTGCTCCGGGACGTGGTCGTACTTGCCGTCCGCGATCGCGTTGAAGGCCTCGATGGTCTCCGACAGCGGAACGGTCGAGCCGTCGACACCGGTGAACTGCTTCGCCACGTAGGTGTTCTGCGAGAGGAAGCGCTCGATGCGGCGGGCCCGCTGCACCGTGACCTTGTCCTCCTCGGACAGCTCGTCGATGCCGAGGATCGCGATGATGTCCTGGAGGTCCTTGTACTTCTGCAGGATCCCCTTGATACGGATGGCCGTGTCGTAGTGGAGCTGCGTGATGTACCGCGGGTCGAGGATGCGGGACGTGGAGTCCAGCGGGTCGACGGCCGGGTAGATGCCCTTCTCCGAGATCGGGCGCGACAGAACGGTGGTCGCGTCCAGGTGGGCGAAGGTGGTGGCCGGCGCCGGGTCGGTCAGGTCGTCCGCGGGGACGTAGATCGCCTGCATCGAGGTGATCGAGTGACCGCGGGTCGAGGTGATGCGCTCCTGCAGGAGGCCCATCTCGTCGGCCAGGTTCGGCTGGTAGCCCACCGCGGAGGGCATGCGGCCGAGCAGGGTCGACACCTCGGAACCGGCCTGGGTGAACCGGAAGATGTTGTCGATGAAGAGGAGCACGTCCTGCTTCTCGACGTCGCGGAAGTACTCCGCCATGGTCAGCGCGGAGAGCGCGACCCGCAGGCGGGTGCCCGGCGGCTCGTCCATCTGGCCGAAGACCAGCGCGGTCTTGTCCAGGACGCCCGAGTCGACCATCTCGTCGATGAGGTCGTTGCCCTCACGGGTGCGCTCGCCGACACCGGCGAACACCGACACACCACCGAAGTTCTCGGCGACGCGGTAGATCATCTCCTGGATCAGAACGGTCTTGCCGACACCGGCGCCACCGAACAGACCGATCTTGCCACCGGTGACGTACGGGGTGAGCAGGTCGATGACCTTGATGCCGGTCTCGAACATCTCGGTCTTCGACTCGAGGTCGGAGAAGTTCGGGGCCTTGCGGTGGATCGGCCAGCGGACCTCCACCTGGGACTCGAACTCGGCCTTGTCGACGTTCAGCACCTCACCGAGGGCGTTGAACACCTTGCCCTTGGTGATCTGGCCGACCGGGACGGAGATCGCCGAACCGGTGTCGACGACCTGCGAACCGCGGACCAGGCCGTCGGTCGGCTGCATCGAGATGCCGCGGACCAGGCCGTCGCCGAGGTGCTGGGCGACCTCGAGGGTCAGGGTCTTGCGGCCCGAGCCGTCGGGGTTGTCCACCTCGACGTGCAGGGCGTTGAACATGTTCGGGATGGCGTCGACGGGGAACTCCACGTCGACGACCGGGCCGATGACCCGCGCGACGCGGCCCGTCGCCGTGGTCGGCTCAACAGTGGTGGTCATACTCATTCGCTCCCCGCGCTAGCGTCGGCCAGCGCGTTCGCGCCGCCCACGATCTCGCTGATTTCCTGGGTGATCTCGGCCTGACGGGCCGAGTTGGCAAGCCGCGTGAGCGACTTGATGAGCTCGCCGGCGTTGTCCGTCGCGCTCTTCATGGCGCGGCGGCGGGCGGCGTGCTCGGAAGCGGCCGACTGCAGCAGCGCGTTGTAGATCCGGCTCTCGACGTACCGCGGCAGCAGTGCGTCGAGGACGCCCTCCGCCGACGGCTCGAAGTCGTACAGCGGGAAGATCTGGTTCTTGGCCGGCGTCGCGTCGCTCAGCTCGACCTCGTCGATCCGCAGCGGCAGCAGACGCTTGTCGATGGCGTTCTGCGTCAGCATCGACACGAATTCGGTCGACACCAGGTGCAGCTCGTCCACGCCGCCGGTCTCCGCGGTGAAGGCCTCGATCAGGTCCGCCGCGACCGTCTTGGCGTCCCCGTAGGTCGGCTTGTCGGAGAAGCCGGTCCAGGAGTTCGCCACCGCCAGGTTGCGGAAGCCGTAGTAGCCCACGCCCTTGCGGCCGACGATGTACGTGACCACTTCCTTGCCCTCGGAGCGGAGGCGGGCGGCGAGCGCCAGCGACTGCTTGATGGCGTTGGTCGAGTAGCCGCCCGCCAGGCCGCGGTCCGCCGTGATCAGCAGGACGGCGGCGCGCTTGGCGTTCGGGTTCTCGGTGGTCAGCGGGTGCTTGGCGGTGGACCGGGTGGCCACCGCGGTCACCGCGCGGGTGAGCTCGTCGGCGTACGGAGTGGAGGCGGCCACCGCGCGCTGCGCCTTGACGATGCGCGACGCGGAGATCATCTCCATCGCCTTGGTGATCTTCTTCGTCGCGGTGACGGAGCGGATGCGGCGCTTGTAGACCCGAAGCTGTGCTCCCATGGGTCGTTACGTCCTTTCCCTCGCTACCGGACTCAGGCCTGCTCGGAGAGCAGCTTGCCGTCAGCCGTGGTGAAGCCCTGCTTGAAGGACGTGATCGCGGCGGTCAGCGCGTCGACGGTGCCCTGCTCCAGCAGGCCGGTCTCGACGATGCCGGCCAGGATGCCCTTGTGCTCCAGGCGGACGTTGTCCAGGAACTCCCGCTCGAAGCGGCGGATGTCCGCCACCGGGACGTCGTCCAGCTGACCGGTGGTGCCGGCCCAGATGGAGACGACCTGCTCCTCGACCGGGAACGGCTGGTACTGGCCCTGCTTCAGCAGCTCGACCATGCGCGCACCGCGCTCCAGCTGGGCCTTGGAGGCCGCGTCCAGGTCGGAACCGAAGGCGGCGAACGCCTCCAGCTCGCGGTACTGGGCGAGGTCGAGGCGCAGACGGCCGGCGACCGAGCGCATGGCCTTGATCTGGGCGGAGCCACCGACGCGGGAGACCGAGATGCCGACGTTCACGGCCGGGCGGATGCCGGCGTTGAACAGGTCGGACTCCAGGAAGCACTGGCCGTCGGTGATCGAGATGACGTTGGTCGGGATGTACGCCGAGACGTCGTTGGCCTTGGTCTCGATGATCGGCAGACCGGTCATCGAGCCGCCGCCGAGGGCGTCGTTCAGCTTGGCGCAGCGCTCCAGCAGGCGGGAGTGCAGGTAGAAGACGTCACCCGGGTACGCCTCGCGGCCCGGCGGGCGGCGCAGCAGCAGGGAGACGGAACGGTACGCCTCGGCCTGCTTCGACAGGTCGTCGAAGACGATGAGGACGTGCTTGCCGTCGTACATCCACTCCTGGCCGATGGCCGAACCGGTGTACGGGGCGAGGTACTTGAAGCCGGCCGGGTCGGAGGCGGGAGCGGCCACGATGGTGGTGTACTCCAGCGCGCCGGCCTCCTCCAGGGCGCCGCGGACGGACGCGATGGTGGAGCCCTTCTGGCCCACGGCGACGTAGATGCAGCGGACCTGCTTCTCCGGGTCGCCCGAGCGCCAGTTGTCGCGCTGGTTGATGATCGTGTCGACGGCGACGGCGGTCTTGCCGGTCTGGCGGTCACCGATGATCAGCTGGCGCTGGCCGCGGCCGATCGGGGTCATCGCGTCGATCGCCTTGATGCCGGTCTGCAGCGGCTGCTTGACCGACTTGCGGGCCATGACGCCGGGGGCCTGCAGTTCCAGGGCGCGGCGACCGGTGGCGGCGATCTCGCCCAGGCCGTCGATCGGGTTGCCCAGCGGGTCCACGACGCGGCCGAGGTAGCCGTCGCCGACCGGGACCGAGAGGACCTCGCCGGTGCGGCGCACGGTCTGGCCCTCTTCGATGCCGCCGAACTCACCGAGGATGACGACACCGATCTCGCGGGTGTCGAGGTTCAGCGCGAGGCCGAGCGTGCCGTCCTCGAACTTCAGCAGCTCGTTCGCCATGACCGAGGGCAGGCCCTCGACATGGGCGATGCCGTCCGCCGCGTCAGTGACCGTGCCGACCTCTTCCACAGAAGCGGCGTCCGGCTGGTACGACTGGACAAAGTCGGCCAGCGCGTCCCGGATCTCCTCCGGACGGATCGTAAGCTCCGCCATCAGGCTTCCCTGCTCTCCTAGTTTGCGATCCTCGGCCCGCCATTGAGGGCCGCAAGTGCTCGACTCTCGGCCGGGTCGGGTGAACCGGCCGTACGTTTTGCCGGCCCACCTGGTGTGGACCGACGCCCGACCGAGGGTCGGATAGTGCTGGTGCTCAGCCTTCGAGGCCCTGACGAGCGCCTTCGAGGCGGCTCGCGACGGTGCCGTCGATGATCTCGTCGCCGATCTGAACCCGGACACCGCCCTGGACCGAGGGGTCCACGTCGATGTTCAGGTGCACCGGGCGGCCGCGCAGGCCGGCCAGGGCGGCGGCGAGGCGCTGCTTCTGGACGTCCGACAGCGGAATCGCGCTGGTGACCTGCGCCACCACGCGGCCCCGCCGGGAGGCGGCGAGCTTGGAGTAGGACTCCAGGCCACCCTCCAGGCTACGACCACGCGGGTTGGTGACCAGGCTGGTGACCAGGCGGACGGTGCCGGTCTCGGCACGGCCGCCGAGGAGCTTGCGGACCAGCGCGGCCTTGGCGGCGGCGTCGGCCTTCGGCTCGGTCAGCGCGGCGCGCAGCTCGTGCGAGCCCGCCACCACCCGGCCGAAGCGGAACAGCTCGTCCTCGATGTCGTCCAGCGAGCCGGTCCGGTCCGCCGCGATGACCTCGGCGTACGCGGCCAGCTGCTCGACCGCGTCGACCAGGTCGCGCGAGCCCGACCAGCGCGAGCGGACCAGGCCGGAGACCAGGTCGACGCTCTCGCCGGAGACCTGGCCGTTCAGCAGCGAGGCGGCCAGCTGGGCCTTGTCCTGGCCGGACCGCGCGGGGTCGGTCAGGACGCGGCGCAGCGAGACCTCGCGGTCCAGCAGCGCGGTGACGGCAGCGAGTTCCTCGGCGAGCTTGGCCGCGTCCACCGAGGTGTTGTCGGTCAGGCTCTCGAGGTTCTCGCGGCCGGCGGCGAGTGCCTCACGGCTCGCGCCGATCACTTGGACGCACCCTGGGCAGCGGTGGCCTTGGACTCCAGCTCGTCCAGGAAGCGGTCGATGACACCGCTCTGACGGGCGTGGTCCTCCAGCGACTCGCCGACGATGCGGGAGGCCAGCTGGGAGGCCAGCGAGCCGACGTCCTGGCGCAGGACCGCGGTCGCCTGCTTCTTGTCGGCCTCGATCTGGGCGTGGCCGGCCGCGACGATGGCCTCGCGCTGGCGCTGGCCCTCCTCGCGCATCTCGTTGATCAGGACAGCGCCCTGCTCACGGGCGTGCTCGGTGATCCGAGCGGCCTCGTGGCGCGCCTCGGCGAGCTCGGCGCGGTACTGCTCCAGCAGGGCCTGGGCCTCGGCCTGAGCGGTCTCCGCGCGCTTCATGCCGCCTTCGATGGCGTCACGGCGCTCCCCCAGCACCTTCTCGATGCTGGGGAGGAGCTTCTTGCCGAGGATGCCGAAGACGATGAAGAAGCAGAGCAGGCCGATGATGACCTCGGGCCACGCGGGGAGAAGAGGGTTCATCTTCTCTTCTGCCGCGAGGAGAACCTCGGGGGCCATATCAGAACCTTTCGTCGGAAGTGACTACCGGTGCGCCTGGCTCACTGGCCGTAGACGAACGGCATGACGATGCCGATCAGGGCGAGGGCCTCGGTCAGCGCGAAGCCGATGAACATGTTCGAGCGGATCAGGCCGGCAGCCTCGGGCTGACGGGCCATCGCCTGCACGCCGTTACCGAAGATCAGACCGACACCGATGCCGGGGCCGATCGCGGCGAGGCCGTAGCCGATGGAAGCGACGGAACCGGACACACCTTCAGCGAGAGCGGACATCTCAGCTAATCCTTTGCGGGGATGGGATACCGGTGGGTGTTGGCCACCGGGAGTTCAGGGCGCGGCCGGAGCCGCGGGGCTCAGTGCGCCTCTTCCAGGGCACCGGCGATGTAGCTGCTGGCGAGCATCACGAAGATGTACGCCTGCAGGAACTGCACCAGCAGCTCGAAGGCGGTCAGACCGACGGCCACCACGAAGGACACCGAGCCGTACAGGGCGCCGATGCTGGGGCTGAGCAGGTACCACGAGGCCACCGAGAAGACGACGATCAGCAGGTGACCGGCGAACATGTTCGCGAAGGCTCGGACCGCGAGGGTGAAGGGGCGCACGAAGATGTTCGAGAAGAACTCGATGGGCACCAGGATGACCATGACCCAGCCCGGGATGCCCGACGGCCAGCAGAGGTTCTTCATGCCGCCGACGAAGCCGTGCTTCTTGAAGGTCAGCCCCATGTAGGTGACCCACACGATCGCCGCCAGCCCGACCGGGAACGCGATGCGCGACATCACCGGGAACTGGGCGAACGGGATGATGGACATGATGTTCATGATCCACACGAAGAAGAACATCGAGACCAGCATCGGGACGTACTTCTCGCCCTTTTTGCCGATGGTCTCCAGCACGATGCTCCGCTTGACGAAGTCGTACCCGATCTCGCCGACCAGCTGGAGCTTGCCCGGGAGCAGCTTCGGCTTGGCGAAGGCGGCCCAGAAGAAGCCGACCACCAGCAGCGCGCAGATGATCGACAGCAGCATCGGCTTGGTGAAGTCGACCCCGCCGACCGAGAAGATCGGCTTGAACTCGAACTCACCGAGACCGGGGGCCGGGAAGCCGCAGCCGGAGAAAAGGTGGCAACTGGCCTCGGAGGCGAGCTGGACGTCAGCACCCACCACAGACTCCTTCGTTCTGACGCATGGTTACGGCAACCTCGGTGTGTCGGCGTGGCCGGGAGCCACGGTGCGGCACTGGAACTTGTCGGATTTCTCGCTGACCCGGCGCGGCGCATATCCCCACCGCGGGATCTTCGAAAGCTTCGTGGAGTCGGGGGGCGATCCGTCCGATCATCGGAGGGACCTGGCCGCTTCCCGTACTCCGCCGTTGGGACGGACGATAGCAGTCCGTCAGGAGGGCATAAACACCGCCCCCCTCGCGAGGGGGACGGTATGCCCCGCTCACGGTTGACGCCCTGATTTCGGCTTGCCGTCGGGTTCCACGTAGAAGGTCTTGGCCTTCAGCCAGCCCCGGACCTGGAAGCCCATCCAGATCACCACGAGGGCGAGCAGCGAGATGCCGAAGACCTTGTGGTCGAAGAAGGTGAGGTGCTTGGCCACCGCGAGCAGGACGCCGATCACCAGGATCTGAGTGGTGTAGACCAGCATCGCGCTCGCCATGAGCATCTGCGGGTTGTTCCGGCCGAACCGCGCGAGCGCGAGCTGGCCGGCACCGAAGAAGGCGATCACGACGACGGTCGCGAGCAAGGCGCCGAGCAGACCCTTCCCTCCGGCGGTGGCGAAGGAGATCGCCATGGCGACGACTCCGGCGACCGCAGTGGGGATTGCGGCGCCACGGAGGATCCGGGCGTCGTGGGACGGCATGTCGGCAACTCCGGCGGCATGTCGGAAACGGGGGGCAGTGACACACGGGGGTGCGAGGACCTCGCCGCGGACAGCCGTTGGACGGCGAGCCCGTCGAGGGAGACCGACCGGGGACGGAAGTCCTCCACCTGTCAGGTCTTTCGGCGCGTTCTCGGTACTCGTGAACGGTATCACAAACTATTTGATGAGAGCTTTACCATGAACGTGTGGTACCTGTCACACGGTGGGCCGAAGAGTGCCGCCGAACGGGTGCGGCCGAACGGCCCAACCGGAGGTGACCACCCGTCAGGAACGCTGCTCGCCGCGCGGCCCGGCCGCCGACGCGCCGGTGCCCATCCGCCCCAGCAGCGCCTTGTCCTCGGCCGACAGCTCGGCCATCGCGGGCACCTCGCCGTCCGCCTCCGGCAGCCCGCCGTCCGCCGCACCCGCCGTCTCGCGCGCCGTCTCGCCGACCGCTCCGCCGGTCCCCTCGTCGGCCGCCGCCGTCGCCGAGTCCGCCGCCGGCGCGCTCCCGGCGTCCGGCCCGCCGTCCCGGTAGCGGGGCGGCACGAAGGACTGGACGGCCTTGGGCGCGCGCGGCTTGAAGCGCGGCATCAGCAGCACCGCGAGGCCGACCAGGCACAGCCCGGCCATCGCCAGGATCACCGCGCGGCCGGTGTTGGTGACCGACACCGCGACGGTGCCGAAGGCGATCAGCGCGGCCCAGAAGTACATGATCAGCACGGCCCGGCTGTGCGAGTGCCCGACCTCCAGCAGCCGGTGGTGCAGGTGCTGCTTGTCCGCGGCGAACGGCGACTTGCCCGCCCAGGTGCGGCGCACCACGGCCAGCAGCAGGTCGGCCAGCGGCAGCGCGATCACCGTCAGCGGCAGGATCAGCGGGATGTAGATCGGCACCAGGGCGTGCACGGCGGTGGTCTGCGAGCCGACCTGCTCGGTGATCAGGTCGGGGTCGACCCGGCCGGTGATGGAGATCGCCGCGACGGCCAGCATCAGGCCGAGCATCATCGAGCCGGAGTCGCCCATGAAGATCCGCGCCGGGTGCAGGTTGTGCGGCAGGAAGCCCAGGCACATGCCGATCAGCACGGCGGTGAACAGCGCGGCGGGCGCGGCGTCGTTGATCCCGTAGCCGAGCCAGAGCCGGTACGAGTACAGGAAGAAGGCCATCGCGGCGATGCAGACCATGCCGGCCGCCAGGCCGTCCAGGCCGTCGATGAAGTTGACCGCGTTGACCATGACGACGACCAGCGCGACCGAGATCAGCATGCCCTGGGTCGGGGTGACCGGGACGGAGCCGTAGCCGGGCACCGGGATGGCGATCACCGTGATGCCCTGCCAGACCATCACGCCGGCGGCGATCATCTGCCCGCCGAGCTTCACCAGCGCGTCCACGCCCCACTTGTCGTCCAGGACGCCCAGCACGAACATGATCCCGGCCCCGCAGAGCAGCGCCTTGATGTCCGCGCTCTGCACGAACATCCGCCCCAGGCCGGAGAGTTGGGAGGCCGCCAGCAGGCCGGCCAGCAGGCCGCCGAACATCGCGATGCCGCCGAGCCGCGGGGTCGGCTCGCGGTGCACGTCGCGCGCCCGGACGGCGGGCATCGCCCCGGCCGCGATCGCGAACTTCCGCACCGGACTGACCAGCAGGTAGGTCACCGCCGCCGAGACGAACATGACCAGCAGATACTCACGCACCACCGGCCTCCATGGTCACGCTCGGACGGACGAGTACGCAGGGTACTCCCGTGCTGCTTCGGGGTTCGAGGTGCGTCGCCACGGAGCACACCTTATTGACTCCGACGCCGAGCCCCCGCATCGCGGTTCTCCCGAGCGGGCACCCAGGCGGTCGGACGGGCACCCGGGCGGACGGCCGGGCGGCCGCTCAGGGGCGCCCGGCGAAGGCCCGGGCCAGCTCCCGCACCCGCGCCCGGACCGGGTCGAGCGCCGCCCCGCCGAGCACCCGGCCCAGCAGCGCGCCGACCTCGCCGAGCTCCGCCTCCCCCATCCCCTGGGCCGCGCACGTCCCGGTGCCCAGCCGGATCCCGGAGGTCTCGGCCGGCGGCGCCGGGTCGTACGGGAGGGCGCACCGGCCGAGCACCAGCCCGGCGGCGGCGCACCGGCGTTCGGCCTCCGCGCCGCTCAGCCCGAGCTCCGCGACCGAGGCGGTCACCAGGTGGGTGTCGGTGCCGCCGGTGAGCGGCGCTGCCCCGGCCCCGGCCAGCGCCTCGGCCAGCGCCCGCGCCCCGGAGACCGCCCGGCGGACGTAGCCGGTGTAGGCGGGGGTGGCGGCCTGGGCGAGGGCCACCGCCTTGGCGGCCACCTCGTTCATCGCCGCGCCGCCCTGGCTGAACGGGAACACCGCCCGGTCGATCCGGTCGGCCAGTTCCGCGGTGCACAGCAGCAGGCCGCCGCGCGGGCCGCGCAGCAGCTTGTGGGTGGTGGCCACGGTGACGTCCGCGTACGGCACCGGGGAGGGCGCGGCGCCGGCCGCGACCAGGCCCGCGGTCTGCCCGGCGGCGGCGATCAGGTAGGCGTCCACCTCGTCGGCGATCTCCCGGAAGGCGGCCCAGTCGACGTGCCGCGGGTAGGAGATGCCGCCCGCCACGATCGCCTTCGGGCGGTGCGCGCGGGCCAGTTCGCGGACTTGGTCGAGGTCGATCCGGCCGTCGTCGGCGCGCACCCCGTAGCCGTGGAAGCGGAACCAGCGGCCGGAGAAGTTGGCGCGCGAGCCGGCGCTCAGGTGGCCGCCGTGCTCCAGCGACATCGCGAGCACCGCGTCGTCCGGCCGCAGCAGGGCCGCGTAGGCCGCCAGCATCGCCGAAGTCCCGGACCTGGGTTGGACGTTGGCGTGCGGGGCGGCGAACAGTTCGCGGGCCCGGTCGATCGCCAGCAGTTCGACGGTGTCGGCGGGCGCGCAGCCGGTGTGGTACCGGTGGCCCGGGTACCCGTCGGCGTACTTGTCGGCCAGCGGGCCGGCCAGCGCGGCCAGCACGGCGGGGGTGGCCAGGCTCTCCCCGGCGAGCAGTTGCAGGCTCACCGCCCGGCGCTCGGCCTCGGCGGTGAGCAGGTCGGCGATCAGCGGGTCGGCCGCGCGCAGGGCCTCGGCGGCCTCCCGGGGGACGGATGGGGCGTCGGCGACCGTCATGGTGCGGCTCCAGGCTGCGGTGCGGGCAGGTTTTTCCAGCGTAGGTCGGCCCCCGCCGCCCGGCCCGCCCGCACACGCGGGCTTGCGCCTTTCCGGTTGCCGTCACGCCCCGAGCACGCAGTCTTCACAAATCCCCCACGGAAACTTTAGTGGAGGGCGCTCAACTCAGCGGGCCACGCCCGTCAGTGCGGTCACCACCGGGTCGAGCGCGTCGAATATCTCCTCGCCGCAGTTGCGGAACATCCCGATCGGGGCCCCGTAAGGGTCCCTCAGCTCGTCGAACTCGGGCGCGGAGGCCAGCAGCCAGCCCCGCAGGGCGGCGGCCGAACGGACCAGCGCGCGGGCGCGTTCGGTCAGCCGCGCGCCGTTCCTGGGGTCCGGCAGGGTGCCCGGGTCGACCCTTTGCACCAGACGGGTGAACTCCTTGATGGTGAAGGTGCGCAGACCCGCCGAGTGCCCCATCGAGATGACCTGCGCCCGGTGGTCCAGGGTCGCGGTCAGCACCAGGTCCGCGTCGATCACGTGCTCGTCCAGCAGCTCCCGGCCCGCGAAACCGGCGCTGTCCGCGCCGTACTCGCCGAGCACCGTCGCCGCGTGCGCCTCCATCGGGGCGCCCTCGTGGCCCCAGGTGCCGGCGCTCTCCACCACGATCCGGCGGCCGGTCCGCACGCCCAGCCGGGCGTCCAGCTCCAGCCGGGCCAGGCGCTCGGCGATCGGGGAGCGGCAGACGTTGCCGGTGCAGACGAACAGGATGCGGAAGGTGTCCAGCGGGAGCGGCCCCGGCTCCGTGAAGGAGTCCAGGGCGCTCCCCGCTCCGTACGACGTGGCGGCGGCGGTCAACTGCCGGCCTCCACGTCCGGAACGACCTCCCTCAGCTGCTCGACGCCGATCGCGCCCGCCCGCAGCACCACCGGCACCTTGCCGGTGACGTCGACGATGGTGGAGGGCGTGCCGTAGTCGGCCGTCCCGCCGTCCAGGTAGATCGACACCGCGTCGCCGAGCTGCGACTGGGCCTCGTCACAGGTGGACGGGGACGGGCCGCCGGTCTTGTTGCCGGAGGAGACCGCGAGCGGGCCGGTGGCGTTCAGCAGCTCCAGGACGACCGGGTGCAGCGGCATCCGGACCGCGACGGTGCCCCGGGTCTCGCCCAGGTCCCAGCGCAGCGACGGCTGGTGGCGGGCCACCAGGGTCAGGCCGCCCGGCCAGAACGCGTCCACCAGCTCCCAGGCCTGCTCGGAGAAGTCGGTGACCAGCCCGTGCAGCGTGGTCGGCGAGCCGACCAGCACCGGCGAGGGCATGTTCCGGCCCCGGCCCTTGGCGGCCAGCAGCGCGCCGACCGCCTCCGGGGAGAAGGCGTCCGCGGCGATCCCGTAGACGGTGTCGGTCGGCACCACCACCAGTTCCCCGCGGCGGATCGCCGTGGCGGCCTCACGCAGCCCGCTCGCGCGGTCCTGGGCGTCGGAGCAGTCGTATCGGCGGCTCATCGGAGCAATCCCCTTCCGGTGGTGTCAGTGGTACTTAACGCGAAGCAGTGCTCGAAGCGAAACACGGCGGGCCGTCGTACTGCGCCCGGTGTTCACAACGAGACCCTACGGGCCGTCGTACTGCGCCCGGTGTTCACAACGAGACCCTTCGGGCCGTCGTGAAGCGCGGCCGGTTGTTGAGGTCCCGGTGGTCGGCCGCGTCCGTCCAGCCGCCCTCCTCGCGGAAGATCCACGGGACCTGCCCGCCCTGGGTGTCCGCGTGCTCGATCACCACCGCGCCGCCGGGCCGCAGCAGTCGGGCGGCGACCCGCTCGATGCCGCGGATGGTGTCAAGCCCGTCCTCTCCGGAGAACAGCGACATCTGCGGGTCGTGGTCGCGGGCCTCGGGGGCGACGTACTCCCACTCGGTGAGCGGGATGTACGGCGGATTGCTGATCACCAGGTCGAACCGGCCGTCCCAGCCGCGGTCGTCCGCGAAGGCCAGGGTGGCGTCGCCCTGGTGCAGGTGGACCCGGGCCCGGTCGGGGCTGGCCTCGACGTTGCGCCGGGTGTAGGCGAGGGCGCCCTCGTCGAGTTCGAAGGCGTGCACGGTCGAGCGGGGCAGTTCCTGGGCCAGGGCCAGCGCGATCGCCCCGGAGCCGGTGCACAGGTCGACCACCAGCGGCTCGGCCACGTCCATCGCGCGGACCGCGTCTATCGCCCACTCGACGACCGTCTCGGTCTCCGGCCGGGGGACGAACACCCCGGGGCCGACCTCCAGTTCGAGGTAGCGGAAGAACGCCCGCCCGGTGATGTGCTGGAGCGGCTCGCGCTGCTCGCGGCGGGAGACCGCCTCCCAGTACCGGGCGTCGAAGTCGCCGTCCGGCACGGTGTGCAGCTGGCTGCGCTTCACGCCGTGGATGTGCGCCGCCAGCTCCTCCGCGTCGAAGCGCGGCGAGGGCACGCCGGCCGCGGCCAGGCGCTGGGTGGCCTGGGCCACCTCGGCGAGCAGCAGGTTCATCCCTCGGCCCCTTTTATGATCAGTTCTCCTGCGCGGCGGCCAGCTTGGCCGCGGCGTCGGCGTCCACACAGGACTGGATCACCGCGTTCAGGTCGCCGTCCAGCACCTGGTCCAGGTTGTACGACTTGAAGCCGGTGCGGTGGTCGGAGATGCGGTTCTCCGGGAAGTTGTACGTCCGGATCCGCTCGGAGCGGTCCACGGTGCGCACCTGGCTGCGGCGGGCGTCGGACGCCTCCCGCTCGGCCTCCTCCTGCGCGGCGGCCAGCAGCCGCGAACGCAGGATGCGCATCGCCTGCTCCTTGTTCTGCAGCTGGCTCTTCTCGTTCTGGCAGGACGCCACGATACCGGTCGGCAGGTGGGTGATCCGGACCGCGGAGTCGGTGGTGTTCACCGACTGCCCGCCGGGGCCCGAGGAGCGGTAGACGTCGATCCGCAGGTCGTTGGCGTGGATCTCCACCTCGACCTCCTCGGCCTCCGGGGTGACCAGCACGCCCGCGGCGGAGGTGTGGATCCGGCCCTGCGACTCGGTCGCGGGCACCCGCTGCACCCGGTGCACGCCGCCCTCGTACTTCAGCTGCGCCCAGACGCCGTGGCCCGGCTCCGGGTTGCCCTTGGTCTTGACCGCCACCGAGACGTCCTTGTAGCCGCCGAGGTCGGACTCGTTGGCGTCGATGATCTCGGTCTTCCAGCCCAGCCGCTCCGCGTAGCGCAGGTACATCCGCAGCAGGTCGCCGGCGAACAGCGCCGACTCCTCGCCGCCCTCGCCCGCCTTGACCTCCAGGATGACGTCCTTGTCGTCGTTGGGGTCGCGCGGCACCAGCAGCAGCCGCAGCTCCTCGGTCAGCTCCTCCTGCCGGGCCTCCGAAGCCTTCGCCTCCGCGATGAAGTCCGGGTCCTCGGCGGCGAATTCGCGCGCGGCGGCGATGTCCTCGCCGGCCTGCTTCCAGGCCAGGTACGTCCGGGTGATCGGGGTCAGCTCGGCGTAGCGCTTGGCCAGTTTGCGGGCGTTGGCCTGGTCGGCGTGCACCGACGGGTCGGCCAGCCTCTTCTCGAGGTCGGCGTGCTCGACGAGGAGCTCTTCGACTGCCTCGAACATCGGTCTGTCCTACTTCCGTGAGTGTGCCGCGGGGTGCTGGAGGGGAGGGCGGGGGACGCGAACGGCGCCGGCCCGGACACCCCCGTGACGAGCACGGGGACGTCCGAGACCGGCGCCGTGGAAGCGCTAGGCCTTGCCGCCGGAGAGCTTCTTGCCGAAGCGGGCCTCGAAGCGGGCCACGCGGCCACCGGTGTCGAGGATCTTCTGCTTGCCGGTGTAGAACGGGTGGCAGTTCGAGCAGACCTCGGCGCGGATCTCGCCGCTGGTCTCGGTGGAGCGGGTGGTGAACTCGTTGCCACAGGTGCAGGTCACCTTGGTGAGCACGTACTCCGGGTGAACGTTGGACTTCAAGGGATTCTCCTAGCTGATCGGGAGGGCACCGGGTCGGCGGGCTGGGCAGCCGCTCGTGAACCGGGACCGACGGACCAGTGTGCCAGCACTGCCCGCTTCTTCCCAAACCGGGAGGCGGATCCCGTTATTCCGCTCCCCCGTCCACCGCGGTCGCCCGCGCGGTGGCGCTCGCCGACGCGGACGGGGCCCCGGTCGGGATGCCGGACCAGTCCCCGGTCGCGGCGTCGGACGGGGAGGTCTGCACCGGGTTGGTCGGCTGGTCCTGGAGCACCGACTCCGGCACCGCCCCGTCGGTGCGCAGCGCCGCCCACAGCTGCTGGGCGTCCGGGGTCTTCGGGACGACCCGGTTGGGGTCGCTGACCGCGTACGCCACCGGGAGGGTGACCATGGTGAGCTGGTCGGGGCCGATCTTCTTGAGCGTCTGGGCCAGGCCGACCAGGGCGTTCACCGAGGCCAGGTCGGAGTCGGTGGTCAGCGCGCCGGTCAGCTTGTCGCCGAGCTTCCACATCGCCACCGGGTTCGAGGCCAGGCCGAGCGAGCCGATCCGCCCGAGCATCGCCCTGACCATCTCCTTCTGCAGCTCGATCCGGCCCAGGTCGCTGCCGTCGCCGATGCCGTGCCTGGTCCGGACGAAGGCGAGCGCCTGCCGGCCGCCCAGGTGGTGGCTGCCCGGGTCCAGGCGCAGCCCGCTGTCCTCGTCGTCGATCGGCACCGTGGTGGTGACGTCCACCCCGCCGATCGCGTCGATCATGGCGGCGAAGCCGGCGAAGTCCACCTCGACGAAGTGGTCCATCCGCATCCCGGTGAGCTGCTCGGCGGTCTTCACCGCGCAGGCCGGGCCGCCGACCTCGTACGCGGAGTTGAACATCGCGCTGCGGGCCGCGGCGGTCTGCTTGCCGTCGCTCCCGGTGCAGGCCGGGCGGGCGACGAGGGTGTCGCGCGGTATCGAGACCACCGAGGCGGCGGTGTGGGCCTGGTTGACGTGCACCACCATCGCGGTGTCCGAGCGGGCGCTGTCGCCGGTGTCGCCGCCGGCCAGCTCCCCGTTGGAGCCGGAGCGCGAGTCGGAGCCGAGCAGCAGCAGGTTGAACGCCCCGCCGGTGGAGGCGGGCGGCCGGGCGGTGCCCAGCTGCCCGGAGATGTCGACGCCGTGGATGTTCCCGTTCAGCTTCCAGTAGGCGACGCCGCCCAGCCCGGCACCGACCAGGACGAGGCCGGCCAGGCCGAACAGCGCGATCCGCACCCCGCGGCGGCGCGGGGTGCGTTTCCTGGTGTTCTCGGCCATGTCGCCTCTTTTCGCCCTCGATGGGACCTTTCGAGCATAAGTGACAGCCTGCTGCGGTGGTCTGCTTCCCGCTGCGGCCCGGAAAACGCGGTGGACCCCGCACCGCCTCGACGGCGGTGCGGGGTCCACGCGGTGGTGCTACCGGGGTCAGTCGCCCGAACCCGGGGTGTTCTTGGCGATCTGCATCAGGAACTCGGCGTTCGACTTGGTCTGCTTCATCTTGTCCAGCAGCAGCTCGATCGCCTGCTGCGAGTCCAGCGCGTGCAGGACCCGGCGGAGCTTCCAGGTGATGGCCAGTTCCTCGTGGCCGAGCAGGATCTCCTCCTTGCGGGTGCCGGAGGCGTCCACGTCGACGGAGGGGAAGATGCGCTTGTCCGAGAGCTTCCGGTCGAGCTTGAGCTCCATGTTGCCGGTGCCCTTGAACTCCTCGAAGATCACCTCGTCCATCCGGGAGCCGGTGTCGACCAGCGCGGTGGCGAGGATGGTCAGCGAGCCGCCGTTCTCGATGTTGCGCGCGGCGCCGAAGAACTTCTTCGGCGGGTACAGCGCGGTCGAGTCGACACCGCCGGACAGGATGCGGCCGGAGGCGGGCGCGGCCAGGTTGTAGGCGCGGCCCAGGCGGGTGATGGAGTCCAGCAGGATCACCACGTCGTGGCCCAGCTCCACCAGGCGCTTGGCGCGCTCGATGGCGAGCTCGGCGACGGTGGTGTGGTCCTCGGCCGGGCGGTCGAAGGTCGAGGAGATGACCTCGCCCTTCACCGACCGCTGCATGTCGGTGACCTCTTCCGGACGCTCGTCCACCAGGACGACCATCAGGTGGCACTCGGGGTTGTTGTGGGTGATCGCGTTGGCGATCGCCTGCATGATCATGGTCTTGCCGGTCTTCGGCGGGGCCACGATCAGACCGCGCTGGCCCTTGCCGATCGGCGACACCAGGTCGATGATCCGGGTGGTCAGCACGCCCGGGTCGGTCTCCAGGCGCAGCCGCTCCTGCGGGTACAGCGGGGTCAGCTTGCCGAACTCGGGGCGGCCGCGGCCGCTGTCCGGGTCCATGCCGTTGACGGAGTCCAGGCGCACCATGGCGTTGAACTTCTCGCGGCGCTCGCCGTCCTTCGGCTGGCGGACGGCGCCGGTGATGGCGTCGCCCTTGCGCAGGCCGTGCTTGCGGACCTGGGCCAGCGAGACGTAGACGTCGTTCTGGCCGGGCAGGTAGCCCGAGGTCCGGACGAAGGCGTAGTTGTCGAGGATGTCCAGGATGCCCGCGACCGGGATCAGGACGTCGTCGTCGCTCAGCGGGACCTCGGGGCCGCTCGTGCCCTCGAAACCGTCGCGGCGACGGCCCCGGCGGTCGCGGTAGCGGCCGCGGCGGCCGCGCCGGCCGTCGCCGAACTCGTCGTCGTCGTAACCGCCCTGCTGCTGGTGGGCGTTGCCGCCCTGCTGCTGGGCGCCGCCCTGCTGCTGGCCCTGCTGGCGGCCCTGGCCGCCGTCCTGCTGCTGGCCACCGCCCTGCTGGCGGTCGGCGCGGTCGCGCTCGCGGCGGTTGCGGCGGTCCCGGCGGGACTCGCGGATCTCGTTGTCGCTCTCGGCCGTGGAGGCCTCGGAACGCTCGGAACGCTCGGTGCGCTCGGGACGGTCGCCGCGCTCGGTGCGCTCGGTGCGCTCGGGACGGTCGCCGCGCTCGCGGCGGCCCTGGCGCTCGCGGCGCTCGGCACGGGCCTCGCCCTCGGCGGCGGCCGGGCGCTGCGCCTCGGCCTTGGCCTCGGCGGGGGCCTGCTCGGTGGCGGTGGCGGTGGCGGCGCCGGGCTCGGCGGTCGGGGCGCCGGCCGCGGCGGTGGCCCGGCGGCGCGGGCGCTCGGCCCGGGCGGTGGCGGCCGCGGTCTCCGCGGCGGCCTGCACCGGGATCTCGATCTGCGCCTGCGGCTCGGTGGCGGCGGCGGCGGCGCGGGTGCGGCGGGCCGCCCGCGGCGGAGCCGCCGGTTCGCCCTGCTCCTCGGCCGGGGCGGCCGCGGTCTCGACGGCGGGCGCGGCGGCCTTGGCGGCCTTCTTCGCGGCCGGAGCGGTGGCGCCGGAGGCGCCCGCGAGCAGCGGGTCCCCGCCGCTCTTCTCCTTGATGGCCTCGATCAGCTGGCTCTTGCGCAGCCGGCCGGTGCCGCTGATCCCGAGGGACGAGGCGAGCTTCTGGAGCTCGGCCAGCACCAGGCCGTCCAGGCCGGCGGCGGCGGTACGACGGCGTCGCGCCGGAGCCGCCGGGGCGGCCGCGTCCGACGCCTCGGCGTCCGGGCGCGCGCCCATCAGATCGGTGGTGTCGCTCACTAAGGGTCCTTCCCTGGAGCGGACGTCGGCCTGTCTGGCACGGCGACCGGTTGTGCTGTCCTGTCCAGCGTCTCTTCGCGCTGGTCAGGGGCTGGATTCCCGCGGAAGGCTGGTCCTTCCGGGGAGCTGCGAAGTGCGGTGCACTGTGGTGCGAAGCGGCGCGGACGGCCGGTTCTGATGCCGACCTCGCTGCGCCTGTCGATGCCCGGGCCCCCGTCGCGCGGCGGCGCTGCGGGCCCCGCCCGGCCGGGCCTCAGGGCTGAGGCTGGAGGTGGGTGTCCGGTGCCGTCACGGCTTCGGGATGGGCCCCATTCGCGCAGGCAGGCTGCGTACGCGGTGTGGCGAACTCCCGGAGAATCGTGCTCCCGAGCTTCCGGCCCCCGTGCGGACGGGGGAACGGGATCGGGATGCGTCGCACCGGCGCCCGGAGGGCATCTGGTGCAGCAATGAGGTTAACACTACCTACCCCCTGACACATTCCCCAGCCCTTTGCTTGTCAATCGTGTCCGTCTCACATGTCGAGCGGCAGGACGGTGGCGCCGGTGCGGTCCAGCTCCAGCCGGTGCGCCGCGAACTGCGCCCCCGCGCTGTTGACGACCTTGCCGACGTCCGCCTCGCCGGTGAGGGCGAGCACGGTCGGTCCGGCACCCGAGATGACGGCGGGGACGCCCTCGGCGCGCAGGGCGGCCACCAGGGCGGCGCTGTCCGGCATCGCGGAGGCCCGGTAGTCCTGGTGCAGGCGGTCCTCGGTGGCGGTGAGCAGCAGCTCCGGGCGGCGGGTGAGCGCCTCGACCAGCAGGGCCGCGCGGCCCGCGTTGAGCGCGGCGTCGGACAGCGGCACGGTCTTGGGGAGCAGGCCGCGGGCGGTCTCGGTGAGCACCTCGGTGGAGGGGACGAACACGACCGGCACGACCCGGTCGGAGGGGTCCAGCGTGATGGTGCGGGCAACGCCGTCCTCGGTCCAGGCGACGGTGAAGTTGCCGCGCAGGCAGGCCGCGACGTTGTCGGGGTGGCCCTCCAGCTCGGAGGCGAGGGCGAGCAGCGCGTCGTCGTCGAGCGTGGAGGCGCCGCCGATGGTGACGGCGCGGGCGGCGACGATGCCGGCGCAGATCGCGGCGGACGAGGAGCCCAGGCCGCGACCGTGCGGTATCCGGTTGGCGCAGACCACTTCGAGGCCGCGGGGCTGGCCGCCGAGCCGGTCGAAGGCGGCGCGCATCGAACGGACCACCAGGTGGCGCTCGTCGCGGGCCAGGTTCCCGGCGCCCTCGCCGGCGATGTCCACGGCCAGACCGGAGTCGGCGACCCGGACCACCACGTCGTCGTAGAGGCCCAGGGCGAGGCCGAAGGCGTCGAAGCCGGGGCCGAGGTTGGCGCTGGTCGCGGGGACGCGGACCCGGACGGCGGCGGCGCGGAACGCGGGACCGGCCATGCGGTGGACACACTCCTGAGAAGGTGGGGGGAGCCAGGCCCGGCGACGGGGCCTGCGGCGGTACTGGCGGCGGGGTCTCGAAAGGGGCGCGCAGCGTGGCGCGGCCCGCCGGGGTCAAGCGTATCGAAGAGAGGTTCCGGAGCGGTACACCCCGCTCGGCTCCGATCTTCCGTGTTGCCGCAAGCAGCGCGAAAGCGCCGGTGGGATGACCGGAAAACGGCGGCGAGCGGCCGGTCCGGAAGGGACCGGCCGCTCGCCGGATTGACGTGCGGTCAGCGCGGTCGGCGCCGTCAGTCGAGCAGGCCGAGGCGGCGGGCGGCCGTCTCGGGGTCGATCGGGACGACCTGCGGCTGCGGGGCGCCGGCCACCGCCCAGTCCGGGTCCTTGAGGCCGTTGCCGGTGACGGTGCAGACGATCCGCTGGCCGGGGTCGACCAGTCCGGCCTCGGCCTTGGCCAGCAGGCCGGCCACCGAGGCGGCGGAGGCGGGCTCGACGAAGACGCCCTCCTGCGAGGCCAACAGGCGGTAGGCGGCGAGGATCTGGCGGTCCGTCACCTTGTCGATGAGGCCGCCGGAGTCGTCCCGGGCGGCCAGCGCGTAGTCCCAGGAGGCCGGGTTGCCGATCCGGATCGCGGTGGCGATGGTCTGCGGCTTGAGCACCGGGGCGCCGTCCACGATGGGGGCCGAGCCGGAGGCCTGGAAGCCCCACATCCGGGGGGTGCGGGTGGCCAGGCCGTCCGCCGCGTACTCGCGGTAGCCCTTCCAGTAGGCGGTGATGTTGCCCGCGTTGCCGACCGGGAGGACGTGGAGGTCCGGGGCGTCGCCGAGCATGTCGACGATCTCGAAGGCGGCGGTCTTCTGGCCCTCGATGCGCACCGGGTTGACCGAGTTGACCAGGGCCACCGGGTACTTCTCGGAGAGCTCGCGGGCCAGCGTCAGGCAGTCGTCGAAGTTGCCGTCGACCTGCAGGATCTTGGCGCCGTGCACCAGCGCCTGGCCCATCTTGCCGAGGGCGATCTTGCCCTGCGGGACGAGCACGGCGGAGACCATCCCGGCCCGCACCGCGTAGGCGGCGGCGGAGGCCGAGGTGTTGCCGGTGGACGCGCAGATGACGGCCTGGGCGCCGTCCTCCTTGGCCTTGGAGATGGCCATGGTCATCCCGCGGTCCTTGAAGGAGCCGGTCGGGTTGGCGCCCTCGACCTTGAGGTAGACGTCGCAGCCGGTGCGCTCGGAGAGCACCTGGGCGGGAACGAGCGGCGTGCCGCCCTCCAGCAGGGTCACCACGGGGGTGGAGTCGGAGACCGGGAGGCGGTCGCGGTACTCCTCGATGAGGCCGCGCCACTGGTGGGTGTGGCTGCCTCGGGCGGTGCTTTCGGCAATAGCGTTCATACCCGGTTTTCCTATTCCCCTTCGACCCGCATGATGCTGGCCACGTCGCGCACGCTGTCCAGTGCGCGGAGCTTGTCGACCGTCGCCGACAGGGCGGCGTCGGTGGCGCGGTGGGTGACCACGACGAGCGCGGCGTCGCCGTCCCGGCCCTGCTGGCGCACGGTGTCGATGGAGACGCCGTGCTCGGCGAAGACCGAGGCGACCTGGGCGAGCACGCCCGCGCGGTCGTCCACGTCCAGGCTGACGTGGTAGCGGGTGACCACCTCGTCCATCGGCTTGGCGGGCAGCGCGGCGTACACCGAGTCGCCGGGGCCGGTGGAGCCGTTCAGCTTGTTGCGGCAGACCGCGACCAGGTCGCCGAGGACCGCGGAGGCGGTGGGCGAGCCGCCCGCGCCGGGGCCGTAGAACATCAGCCGGCCGGCCGCCTCGGACTCCACGAAGACCGCGTTGTACGCCTCGCGGACGGAGGCCAGCGGGTGGCTGAGCGGGATCATCGCCGGGTGGACCCGGGCGGTGACCGAGGCGCCGTCGGCGGCGCGCTCGCAGATCGCCAGCAGCTTGACCACGCAGCCCATCTGCTTGGCGGAGGCGATGTCGGCGGCGGTGACCTCGGTGATGCCCTCGCGGTAGACGTCGGCGGCGGTGACCTTGGTGTGGAAGGCGATCCCGGCCAGGATGGCGGCCTTGGCGGCGGCGTCGAAGCCCTCCACGTCGGCGGTCGGGTCGGCCTCGGCGTAGCCCAGCGCGGTGGCCTCCTCCAGCGCCTCGGAGTACCCGGCGCCGGTGGAGTCCATCTTGTCGAGGATGAAGTTGGTGGTGCCGTTGACGATGCCGAGCACCCGGTTCACCTTGTCGCCGGCCATCGACTCGCGCAGCGGGCGCAGCAGCGGGATCGCCCCGGCGACGGCGGCCTCGTAGTAGAGGTCGACGCCGGCCGCGGCGGCCGCCTCGTGCAGTTCGGCGCCGTCCTTGGCGAGCAGCGCCTTGTTGGCGGAGACGACCGAGGCGCCGGCCGCGAAGGCTTTCAGGGTCAGCGACTTGGACGGTTCGATGCCGCCCACGACCTCGATCACCACGTCGATGTCGCCGCGGCCGACCAGGGCCTCGGCGTCGGTGGTGAGCAGGTGCTCGGGGACGCCGGGGCGGGGGCGCCCGGCCCGGCGGACCGCGATGCCCGCGAGCTCGACCGGGGCGCCGATGCGCGCGGCGAGGTCGTCGGCCGTCGTCGTCATGATGCGCGCCACCTCGGAGCCCACCACACCACAGCCCAGCAACGCCACCTTCAGCGGGCGCGTACGCATCATCCGACTCCGCTCTGCATTCTCCGGTCCCCGCCGGGTGCTCCGTCGCCCCCGGGGGCTTGTCTGTCCCCACCAGTCTCCGGGACTTTCCGCACGGATCTACGGCTGGTCCACGTTCTGAGACGAAAATTTCGTCAGCCGATATCGAGACGCAGGAGATCCTCCTCCGTCTCGCGGCGGACGATCACCCGGGCCGCGCCGTCGGCGACGGCCAGCACGGGGGGCCTGGGGGCGTGGTTGTAGTTGCTCGCCATCGAGCGGCAGTAGGCGCCGGTCGCGGGCACCGCGATCAGGTCGCCGGGGGCCAGGTCGGCGGGCAGGAAGGCGTCCTTGACCACGATGTCGCCGGACTCGCAGTGCTTGCCGACCACCCGGACCAGCATCGGCGCGGCCTCGCTGGTGCGGGAGGCCAGGGCCACCGAGTACTCGGCGTCGTACAGCGCGGTGCGGATGTTGTCGGACATGCCGCCGTCCACGCTGACGTAGGTGCGCAGGCCCTCCAGCGGCTTGACGGTGCCGACCTCGTACAGCGTGAAGGCGGTGGGGCCGACGATCGCCCGGCCGGGCTCGACGCTGATCCGGGGGACGGCCAGACCGGCGGCGGCGCACTCGCGCCGGACGATCGCGTCGAGCGCGGCGGCGATCTCGGCGGGCTCGCGCGGGTCGTCCTCGGGGGTGTAGGCGATGCCGAGCCCGCCGCCCAGGTCGACCTCCGGCAGCTCGACGCCGTGCTCGTCGCGGACCTCGGCGAGCAGGCCGACCACCCGGCGGGCGGCCACCTCGAAGCCGGCGAAGTCGAAGATCTGCGAGCCGATGTGCGAGTGCAGGCCGCGCAGTTCCAGGGACGGCCGGGCCAGCACCCGGCGGACCGCCTCGGCGGCGAGCCCCCCGGAGATCGACAGGCCGAACTTCTGGTCCTCGTGCGCGGTGGCGATGAACTCGTGGGTGTGCGCCTCGACGCCGACGGTGATCCGGACCAGCACCGGCTGCCGGACGCCCTGCGCCCCGGCGATCTCCGCCAGCCGGTCGACCTCCTCGAAGGAGTCCACCACGACGTGGCCGACGCCGGCCTTCACGGCCAGCTCCAGCTCCCGCACCGACTTGTTGTTGCCGTGCAGCGCGATCCGCTCGCCCGGCATCCCGGCCGCCAGCGCCACCCGCAGCTCGCCGGCCGAGCACACGTCGACGTTCAGGCCCTCCTCGCGCAGCCAGCGCACCACCGCCTTGGACAGGAACGCCTTGCCCGCGTAGTAGACGTCGGCGCCCTCGCCGAAGGCCCCCCGCCAGGCCCGGGCCCGGGCCCGGAAGTCGGCCTCGTCCAGCACGTACGCGGGGGTGCCGAACTCGGCGGCCAGGGTGCGCACGTCGAGGCCGCCGACGGTGACCGCGCCCTCGGCGTTCCGGGCGACGGTGCGCGCCCAGACCTTGGGGTCGAGGGCGTTGAGGTCGGCCGGCGGGGCCTGGTAGTGCCCCTCGGGCAGGACGTCGCCGTGGCGGGGCCCCGCCGGGTGGGCGGATCGGCTCATCTTCAACACTTCCTCGACCTATGGCGAGGGGCGGCGACCGGTCCGCCGTGGACCGGTCCGCCGCCCCTTCGCTGCGTGCTGCGCGCTGGGGGCTTGGTGCTTACATCCGCTCGGGCGCCGAGACGCCGAGCAGTCCGAGGCCGTTGGCCAGCGTCGTGCGCGTGGCGTCGGCCAGCCAGAGCCGGGCGTGCGTGAGGTCGGTGACCTCCTCGTCGCCCTTCGGCAGGATCTGGCAGTTGTCGTAGAACCGGTGGTAGGCGCGGGCCAGTTCCTCCAGGTACGTGGCCACGTGGTGCGGCTCGCGCAGTTCGCCGGCCTTGGCCAGCACCCGCGGGAACTCGCCGAGCTGGCCGAGCAGGTCGTTCTCCCACTCGGTGTCCAGCAGCTCCGGTTTGAAGTCCGCGCTGCGGATGACGCCCTTCTCCACTGCGTTGCGCTGCACGGAGCACATCCGGGCGTGCGCGTACTGCACGTAGTAGACCGGGTTCTCCCGGGAGGTGCTGGTCACCAGGTCGATGTCGATGGTGATGGTGGAGTCGGTGGACTGCCGCACCAGCATGTAGCGGGCGGCGTCCACGCCGATCCAGTCGATCACGTCGTCGATCGTGATGATGTTGCCCGCGCGCTTGGAGAGCCGGACCTCCTTGCCGTCGCGCAGCATCTTCACGAACTGGCCGATCATCACCTCGATGTTGCGGTCCATGTCGTCGCCCGCGCAGGCCGCGATGGCCTTGAGGCGGTTGACGTAGCCGTGGTGGTCCGCGCCGAGCATGTAGACCGAGACCTCCGCGCCGCGGTCCCGCTTGCTCAGGTAGTAGGCGGCGTCGGCGGCGAAGTAGGTGGTCTCGCCGTCGGCCTTGATCAGGACGCGGTCCTTGTCGTCGCCGAAGTCGGTGGTGCGCAGCCAGATCGCGCCGTCCCGGTCGAAGACGTGGCCCTGCTCGCGCAGCCGCTCGATGGCCTTCTCGACGGCGCCGGAGTCGTGCAGCGTCCGCTCGGAGAACCAGGTGTCGAAGTGCACCCCGAACTCGGCCATCGAGCGCTGGATCTCGGCGACCATCAGCTTGAGGCCCTCGGTGCGGAACGCCTGGAGCTGCTCGTCCTCGGGCAGGTCGAGCACGCCGGGCAGGCCGTCGGTGACGGCCTTGGCGATGTCGGTGATGTACTCGCCGACGTAGCCGTCCTCGGGGACGGGCTGTCCGTTGGCGGCGGCCTTGAGCGACTTGGCGAACTTGGTGATCTGCACGCCGGCGTCGTTGAGGTAGTACTCGGTCGACACCTCGGCGCCGGTGGCCTTGAGGACGCGGGCCAGCGAGTCGCCGACGGCCGCCCAGCGGACGCCGCCGATGTGGATCGGGCCGGTCGGGTTCGCCGAGACGAACTCCAGGTTGATCTTCAGGCCCTTGAGCGCCTCGTTGCGGCCGTACGCCTCGCCCGCCTCGACGATGGTGCGCGCCAGCTCGCCCTGGGTGGCGGCGTCCAGCGTGATGTTCAGGAAGCCCGGACCGGCGATGTCGACCTTCGCGACGCCGGTGATCCCTCGCAGACGGGCGGCCAGGACCTCCGCGACGGCTCGCGGCGGCCGGCCGGCCGGCTTCGCGAGCTGGAGGGCCACGTTGGTGGCGTAGTCGCCGTGGTCCCTGTTCTTGGGCCGCTCGACCGTGACGTGCTCGGGCACGTCGACGGTCAGCTCGCCGGCCTGGACGGCGGCGCTGACGGCGGCCTGGACTGCCTGGGAGAGTTCTGCGGGTGTCACGGTGCCCAGCCTAGGCGAGACGGGGTACCCGGCCGCCACTCGGTTTGCCCGCCGCGGCGCGCGTCGCCGCTCGGGGCGTGCTTCGTGTGGCCGAACGGCGGTGCCGACCGGCACATCTCACGGGCGCGGCTCGTCCGGCCGGACGAGTTCCTGCCCCTGTTCGCCCTGAGCTGAATCGCGGGGGGACCACCCGGCCGTCTGCGCCGGGCTCCCGAAGTCGTAGGCGAACCGCCGCCCGGCCGCCGCCGCCCGCAGCCGCCGCACCAGTGCGACCAGCTCCGCCGGGTCGAAGGGCTTCGCCAGGTAGCCGTCCACCCCCACCGACTCGCCGCGCTCCAGGTCGGCCGGCGTGCAGGCGCTCACGATCGCGATCGGCAGGTGCGCGGTGTCCCGCGCGGCGCGCAGCCGGGCCGCCGTCCGCAGGCCGTCCAGCCGGGGCATCACCACGTCCAGGGTGACCACGTCCGGCGCGACCCGGCGGACCACCTCCAGGCACTCGGCACCGTCGGCGGCGGTCACCACCTCGAAGCCCTCCAGCTCCAGGTTGACCCTGATCAGTTGGCGGATCACCTCGCTGTCGTCCACCACGAGGACCCGCCCCGACGTCGCCGCCACCTCACCGAGGGTAGCCGCGCCCCGCCCCCCGCGTCCGGCCTTCGGCCACATCCGGCGACCCGCTGACAGGCCGTCGGGCGGGGCCGGAAGAACCCTGTGCAAACGCGTGCACTTTCTTTGGTAGTGTTTTCCGTGTCAGGCCGGGTCGCCCCGAAAAGCGCCCCAGGCCCCCGTAGCTCAGGGGATAGAGCACCGCCCTCCGGAGGCGGGTGCGTAGGTTCGAATCCTACCGGGGGCACTTCGCACCGAAGTGCAACAGAGGCTCAGACCAGTGGAGTTCGTCCACTGCTCTGGGCCTTCGCCGTTCCCGGGGACGACCGCGCCGCGCACGCGCGGCGGGCCCGGGCGGCGGGCCGCCGGGCCGGCCGGCGACCTGCGGCGCGACCGGAGGTCGGGCCGGCTGCACGAGTACGCCTTCGCCGTGGACGGCGCCGCCGAGGCGCTCACCGCCGAGGAGCGCGCGCACCTGCGCGCCACCGGCGAAGCCCCTGACGGGTTCCTGGCCGAGGTCGGGCGGCGGGTCGCCGAGCGGCGCGCGAAGCGCTGAACTCCCCTGCCGCCCAAGGGTTCCGGCGGGCGGAACGACCGCGGGGCGGGCCGCCGGGGTGTGGCAGGGTGACCGGGTGATGATCTCTCCCGAACAGGTCCGACTGGTCTCCGGGGCGTCCGCCCCGATCCTGCTGCTGGGCGGCGCCCCCGCGCACGGCGCGCTGCCGGTGCTGCGGGTCGTCGACGGCGCGGTGCCCGCGCTGGACGGCTGGTCGGTGTTCGCCCGCCTGACCATGTGCGTCCTGGACGGCCCCGGCGACGCCGGCTGCCTCGTCCCCACCCTGGGCGGCTCCTTCGACACCGACGGCGTCGCCCGCTGGTGCGAGGAGGTCGGACGGGCCGGCGGCGCGCTGGTGGTCTCGCTGCCCGACCCCTCGGACCTCACCGGGCAGTTGGACTGGCCGGCCCTGCTCGACGGCGGCTCGCGCGGGGGGTTCGCGCCGGCGGCGGACTGAGCGGGCTCCGGCGCCCCTGCGCGTCCCTGCGCGTCCCTGCGCGTCCCTGCCGTTCCCCGGGCCGCCGACCGGTCAGCTCGCCTCGGCGAGGAGTTCGGCGACGGTGTGGTCGAAGGCCGCGCTGTAGGAGGTGTCGTCGGTGGCGCCGCCCTGCTGGTAGCCGCCGATGACGCCGACGACCTCGCCGGTGGCGGCGTCGATGAAGGGGCCGCCGCTGGTGCCGCCGGGGAAGTCGGGGCAGTCGATGCGGCGCTGGTAGGTGTCCTGGCGGGTGGTGGTGTTGGTGCAGAGGACGGGGAGTTCGGCCCTGGCGGGGTAGCCGTAGAGCCGGACCCGGACCGTCCAGGCGGCGTCGGTGCCGAGGGGGTTGCCGCCGACGGCGTCCTCGATCTGGCGGCCGTCTCTGGGGGCGACGGCGAGGATCGCGAAGTCCTCGTCGGGGTCGCCGCCGTTGCGCCAGCCGTCGGCGGTGTAGACCTTGGTGACCTGCCAACTGCCGTACGGGGCGCGGCCGTCGCGGTAGCCGGGGACGAAGGTGGTGCCGTTCGCGCCGGAGAGGCAGTGCGCGGCGGTGAGGATCAGGTTGCGGCCGGGGCTGTCGATGACGCTGGCGGTGCAGAAGTGGTTGCCGGGGCCGGCCGGGCCCGAGAACAGGGCGCCGACCCGGCGGGATTCGGCGTTGTCGGGCGCGGTGGCGGTGACGCCGAGCGCGACGTCGGGCGGGGCGCTGGGCGGGGCCTGCAGGGTGGGTCCGGCGGCGGGGGCGGCCCGCAGCACGGCCTCGGCGGCGGCGGCGGACGGGGACGGGCTCGCGGACGGGGACGGGGAG
>NZ_JNWZ01000016.1 GCF_000716545.1 Kitasatospora phosalacinea | reverse complement strand
GGGTGGGCTTCGGGGTCGGGGTCGGGGTCGGCGTGGGGGTGGGCGTCGGCGTGGGGTGGCAGTGGTGCTCGTGCCCGTTGCCGTTGCCGTTCCCGTGGCTGTCGTGCCCCTTGCCCCCGCCCTGCGGGTGGAGCGGGACGCTGGCCCCGCCGCCCGCGTCGACCTCGACGTGCACGCCGGGCGCGTCGACCGAGGTGTGCACCTTGACGCAGATGTCGAGCCGGTGGCCGTCGCCGCCGTGCGCGGCGGACGCGGCCTGGGTGGCGCCGGTGAGCACCGCGCAGACCACGGCCACCCCGGCCAGGGCGGTCGCGGCGCGGGCTCCGTTCCGGACGCGGACACGGGCCCCTGGGCCGGAACCGGAACCGGTACGGGCACGGACGCGGCCGGGTAAGGCCGGAGCCCCCGTTCTGCCGTCCGCCGACGGACGGCCGTTGCGCTGCATGGGCGTGGTCCAACCTTCCGGTGGCTGTGGACGATCGGGCGATGGGTGGTGCGACGTGACGTGGTGCGGTGCGCCCCCGATTCGAGTACGGCCGAGGTGGCCGGAGCGCAGTCGAGGGCGCGTCGGAGGATCGGACCGTTCCGTCCGCGCCGCCGGTGGGCGGGCCGCAGAAACGGAACGGCATGATCAATCCGACGCACCCTCAACGTGGTGCGCCGCCGTTTGGTTACGGCCGGCGGCGGCCGTCGGTGCGCGGTCCGCTCAGCGGTGCGCGATCTCCACGTTCTCCAGCACGCCGAGCGCGTCCGGGACCAGGATGGCGGCCGAGTAGTACGCGGTGACCAGGTAGTTGATCACGGCCTTCTCGTCGATGCCCATGAAGCGGACCGACAGGCTGGGCTGGTACTCGTCCGGGATGCCGGTCTGGTGCAGGCCGATGACGCCCTGGTTGTCCTCGCCGGTGCGCAGCACCAGGATGGAGCTGGTGTTCTCCGGGGTGATCGGGATCTTGTTGCAGGGCAGGATCGGGACGCCGCGCCAGGCCGGGACCTTGTGGCCCTGCATGTCGACGGTGTCGGGGTACAGGCCGCGGGCGTTGAACTCGCGGCCGAGGGCGGCGATGGTCTTCGGGTGGGCGAGGAAGAACTCGGAGTCGCGGCGGCGGCTGAGCAGCTCGTCCAGGTCGTCGGGGGTGGCCGGCCCGGAGTGGGTCTGGATGCGCTGGTTGAAGGCGCAGTTGGAGAGCAGGCCGAACTCGCGATTGTTGATCAGCTCGTGCTCCTGGCGCTCGCGCAGCGCCTCCACGGTGAGCTTGAGCTGCTGCTCGATCTGGTTCATCGGCTGGTTGTACAGGTCCGCGACGCGGGAGTGGACGCGGAGCACGGTCTGCGCGATGGAGAGCTCGTACTCGCGCGGCTTGAGCTCGTAGTCGACGAACGCGGTGGGCAGCTGGTGCTCGCCCTCGTGTCCGGCCGACATGGCGATCTCGGCCTCGCCGAGCTCGTTCTGCCGCTGCAGCGGGAGGCTGGCGAAGTCCCGGATGTGGGACTGCAGGCTCTCGGACTGGGCGAGCACGGCCTCGAAGTCGGCCCGGCTGAGGGTCAGCAGGGTGCCGGCGGTCTTGGCGGTGGCGGTGTAGTCCCAGGTGGCGTCGGCGTCCAGCAGGGCGTTCTCGCCGAAGCGGTCGCCGTCGCCGAGGACGCCGACCACGGCGTCGTCGCCGTACTTGCCGGTGGAGACCTGGTTGATCTTGCCGTGCGCGACCAGGTGGATCTTGTCGGACGCGGTGCCGCGCTCGACCAGCACCTCGCCGGCCCGGAAGTCGCGCTGCTGGCAGCGGTCGGCCAGGGCGGTGAGCACCTCGTCGTCCTCGTAGCCGCGCAGCAGGGCGAGTTCGCCGAGCTCCCGGGGGATGACCCGGACGTCGCCGCCGGTCTGGATGAACTCGACCCGGCCGTCGCCGACGGTGTAGGTCAGTCGGCGGTTGACCCGGTAGGTGCCACCGGAGGTCTGGGTCCACGGGAGCATCCGCAGCAGCCAGCGGGAGGTGATCTCCTGCATCTGCGGCGCGGACTTGGTCGTGGTGGCCAGGTTGCGGGCCGCTGCGGTGGTGAGGCTGGTCTGCTGGCGCTGCGCCTGCTGAGTCTCCGGGCTGCTGTCCACGGACATCGGGCCGGGCTCTCCTTCGTCTCGCACGGACCTGACGAACCGTCAGATCCGTGAACGTGTTGGGGCTTCGCTGGGGTGCGGGGGGCGTTCGGTAAAGGAAGCGAAAAATGCCGGCGGGATCGGAAGGGCGCTGTCGCCGCGCTTCCCCGCCGCCTCCGGAACACTAGATCGTTCCGGCCCCGGGATCGCCCGCACGGCCCCGCGTGCACCCGATTAGGTGAACCTTTGGCCCTGGAGGATTGGCAGGGCTGACGCCGCGTCAGACGGGGTCGGCACCGCCTGGGCCGGTGGTGGCCGGGCCGCTGCCGCCCGGGGGCCGGACGTGCCAACGCCCCCGGCGGGCGGGGGCGTTCGGGAGCACGGGAGGGGCGCGCGGCGGCGGGGGTGACCACCGCCATCCGCCGGGCGCGCGGGGGTGGTGCGGAGGGGTCAGCCGACCGCGTCCTGCCGGGTGCGCTGCAGGCCCTCCAGGAATGCGGAGGCGGCGTCGTAGCCGAGCGCGATCCGTCGCCGGACGGTCTCCAGTTCGGCACGACCGGAGGCCACCGGTCCGCGTCCGGCCTTCACCAGCTCGTCCTCGCCGCTGGGCAGCACGTGCACCGTGACGCCGGGCCGGTGCCGGGCGACCTCGGCCTCCACGGCCGCCCGCCGGCTCACCTCGAAGGCGACGTGCGCGAGCTGCCAGGGCATCCGGGGCAGTTCGAGGCCCCCACCGGTCTGCCGGATCCGCAGCGCGTACACGGTGGTCGCCCCCAGCGAGGCCGCGACGCCGACCGGCAGCGAGTCGATCAGCCCGCCGTCCAGGTAGTGCTCGCCGTCGATCTCCACCGGCGGGAACAGCCCCGGCACGCAGCAGGACGCCAGCAGCGCCGGGATCAGCGGCCCGTGGTCGAAGTAGTGCGCCTCGGCCCGCTCGATCGAGGACGCCGGGCAGACGAACGGGAGCTTGAGGTCCTCGATCCTGGTGTGCGGCGCGAAGTGGTTGAGCAGCATCCGGTGCGCGGCGTCCACCGAGGTCAGCCCGGCCCGCACGTGCCGGACGTTGGACACGAACGCCTTCAGGGACGGTTTCATCACCTTCATGCTGATGAACTCCATCCACAGCTCGGTCAGTTCGGCGACCGCCGAGATCGTGGGGTTCTTCGCCAGGATGGCGCCCTGCACCGAGCCGATCGAGGTGCCGACCACGATGTCGGGGGTGATCCCGGCCTCCAGCAGGGCCCGGACCATGCCGACCTGGTTGCCGCCCCGCTCGCCGCCGCCGCCGAGCACGAACGCGACCTTGCCCCGGCCGTCCAGTAGACCGTCCGTCGAACCGCCCGTCAGACCGTCCATCTCTTCGCCACCTGTCTCCGGGGCCGTGCCCGGGTCCGTCCCCCGCGCGCGCCCGACGGGCCCGCAAGGCCCATCGTCCGATCCGCCCTCCGGCCGCCGCAACCGCTCCCACCTGCACCTTCGCCCGTCTACGGCACCCTCGACACGATCGGTCCAGCGCAGTGGATCTTCGGCTGGCCCGGGGCCCGGCGGCGTGAGAGATCTTGAGCCATGCACAGGACTCCGCCCTCGCCGGGGCTCTCCCGGGCGGCCCGGCTGCGCTCCGCGGCGCTCGCCTCGGCCTGGGACGCCCTCGCCCTCGGCACCCTGACCGCGTTTCTGCTCCTCCTCCTCCCGCTGCTGCTCCCGCTCGGTCTGCTCCGGCCGCTGCTGCCCGGCCGCGCCGCGGCCGCCGCCCGGCTCCCGCTGGTGTGGGCCGCGTACCTGGCCGGGTTCTCGCTGACCGCGCTGGCCGGTTCGCTGCGGCTGCGGGCCCGGCCCGCCGGGCCGGACGCCTGGCGGCTGCTCACCGCCCGGGCCGGGCGGCGCTTCCGGCGGCTGGCCGAGGACTGGACCGGCCTGCGCTTCCAGGTCGACCCGCCCGAGCCGCTGCCCGACCCCGGGCGGCCGGTGGTCGTGCTGGCCCGGCACGCGGGCATCCTCAACACCCAGCTGGCGGTCACCGCGGTGGCCGCCGTGCTCGGCCGCCACCCGCGCGGCGTCGCCAAGCGCTGCGTCGCCCTGGAGCCCGGCCTGCGGGCGCTGCTGCGCGGCGTGCCGCTGGCGCTGTTCCGCTGGAACCGGGCCGGGCGGGCCGCCGCGCTGGCCGAACTCGCCGCACAGGGGCGGGCGCTGGGCCCGGACGAGGCGCTGTGGCTGTACCCCGAGGGCACCAACTACAGCGCGGCCCGGCGCGCGGAGTCGATCGCCCGGCTGCGCACCCGGGGGCAGGACGCGCTGGCCGACCGGGCCGAGGCGATGCCGCACGTGCTGCCGCCGCACCTGCCCGGGGCGATGGCGGCGCTGCGGGCCGCCGGCCCGTCCGCCGTGGTGCTGGTCTGCGGGCACACCGGCCCCGAGCGGCTGCTGCCCTGGATGCTCGGCCCCGGTTACGCGCCCGGCCCCTGCGACCGCGTCCGGCTGCGCTGGTGGGGCTTCCCCGCCGACCAGGTGCCCGCCGACCCCGAGGACTTCGCCGACTGGCTGTACGAGTGCTGGGAGCGGCTCGACCGCTGGATCGCCGGCGCCGCCGAGCCCGCCGAGCCCCCGTCCCGGCGCCGCGCCGAGGACCTCGACCCCGCCTGAGCGCGCCCCGGCCCCCGTGCGGTCCGAGCTCCGTACGGGGGCCGGGGCGGGAACCGGGCGGCTACAGCAGCGGGCCGGTCACCGGCAGCACCACCTGGCACGGCACCGGCCGCGGGTGTGCCGGGTCGAGGGCGTTCAGCACGTCGGTCAGCGCGACCGGGTCGTAGCCGATCTCCAGGTGGTCGGTGGCGTCCAGCGGGCACTGGTCCTGCACCAGGATGTCGGTGACGTGCGGGCCGGGCGGCAGGAAGGAGTTGGTGTACGGGGTGACCACCTCGTCGTACCTGGTGGCGATCACGGTGTACTCGACGCCGGGGACCGTCCCGCCGTCGGCGTTCAGCGCGGTGAGGAACGGCGAGCCGACCTCCTGTTCCACGCAGGCCGGGCAGGGGCCGGACAGGAGGGCGCTGGCCGGCTCCAGGATCCGCAGCCGGCGGCCGAGTTCGGTGATGCCGTCCAGGGTGGTGCCGTAGTTGCTGGGGGCGAGGGCGACCAGCTTGCCGACCTAGGCCGCGCCGCCGAGGTTCTTCAGGTAGTAGCGCGGCATCATCCCGCCCTGCGAGTGCCCGACCAGGTCGGCCTTCGCGGCGCCGGTGGCACCCAGCACCCGGTCCACGAAGGCGGCCAGCGTCCTGGCCCCGTCGGCGATCGGCCCGGTCCCCTGGACCGGCGAGGTCGCGGACGGGCCGCCGTAGTTGAAGGCGTAGACGCAGTACCCCTGGTCGGCCAGCAGCGGGGCCGCGCCGCGCCAGTTGTCGTTCTGGTTCTCCAGCGTGCCGTGCACCAGCACCACCGGGTTCGGATGGGCCGCGGACGGCCGGCAGGACCAGTCGCCGGCGCCGGCCGGGCTCACCCCCGGGAAGAAGAAGCCCTCGACGAAGCCGGTGGCGAAGTGGGTCTCCACCGGGAGGTGCCCGGCCGCCGCCGCGGGTTCGGCCGCCGCCGCCAGCAGTCCCGTCGCCGTGAGTGCCGCGAGCACCGCGGCCCGTACGCCGTTCCTCCGCATTCCGCACACCTTCCGCTCCGTGGGCCGTCCCGTTTCCGGAATTCCGCCGAACCCTCAGCGGCTTTCTCCGGGTCGCCCAGAAGCTAGGAGCACGGCGACCCGCCGTCAACACGCGGCGCAGCCGGTCGCGGAAAGTCCATCCGAAGGTGCCAGGAATTGCGTCCCCCCTCCGGCGGAACTGTCACCCGTGTCAGCGTTTCCGCCCGCGCCGGGCGGCCCGGGGGCCCGCAATCTTGTGCCGGACCTATTGACCCGCGGGTAACCTCGCCGCATACTCCCGGTGGCATCGCCTGATTCCCGGCCGCACCGGCGGCCTCCGCCCCGGTGTCGCGCGGGGGTTCGGGCGGACGGATTATCGCTACCCAGAGGAGCGGAATTGGCCGGACCGTGGGAGGGACTTCCACGTGATTTCTCCGCCGAACTCAGAGCCGAGCAGCAATCCCTCGCCACCGAGATCATCCGGGAGATACGGGCCGCCGTCCCGGAATTCTCCCGACCGCTCTCCGGGCAATTCGGCGCCGGAATCCAGCAGGGGGTGGAGACGGCGCTCGCCGAGTTCACCGACCGGGTCGCCGGGCTGCCCGCGCCCGGCCCGCGCCAGCTGCGGGTGTACCGCTCGCTCGGCCGGGGCGAGCTCTCCGAGGGCCGCAGCCTGGACGCCCTGCAGGCCGCGTTCCGGCTCGGCGCCCGGATCGCCTGGCGCCGGTACGCCCGGGTGGCCCGCCGTCGCGGGCTGGCCGCCGAGCAGTTGGTCACCCTCGCCGAGGCGGTGTTCGCGCACATCGACGAGGTCGCGGCGGCCAGCGTCCAGGGCTACGTGGACGCCCGCACCGACCTGGCCGGGGCGCTCGGCCGGGCCCGGCACCGGCTGCACGACCTGCTGCTGGCCGGCGCCGACCCGGCCGAACTCGCCGCCGCCGCCCGCCTCGCGGACTGGCCGCTGCCCGCGCAGGTCGCCGCCGTCTCGCTCGACCCGCGTCCGGCGGCCCGGCCGCCCGGCCCGCCCCCGGCCCGGCTGCCCGAACAGGTGCTGGCCGGGCTGGACGTCCCGCAGCCGCACCTGCTGCTGCCCGACCCGGCGGTCCTGCTCGCCGACCCGCGCCTGGCGGCCGCGCTGCACGGGCGCGGCGCGGTGATCGGCCCGGCGGTGCCGCCCGCCCTCGCCGCGCAGTCGCTGCGCTGGGCCCGGCTGGTCCGGGCCTCCCTGCCGGAGGCCCCGCAGCGCCCGGTCGACTGCCGCGAGCGCTACGCGGACCTGCTGCTGCTCACCGATCCCGCCCTGGTCCGCCTGATCGCCGAACGCCGGCTGGCCCCGCTCGCCCCGCTCACCCCCAAGCAGCGCGACCGTCTCGCCGCCACCCTGCTCGCCTGGCTCCAGACCGGCCGCGGCACCGCCCCCGAGGTGGCCGCCCGGCTCGGCATCCACCCCCAGACCGCCCGCCAGCGCCTCCACCGCGTCCACCACCTCTTCGGCGCCGCCCTCGCCTCCCCCGACACCCGGCTCGAACTGGAGATCGCCCTCCGCGCGACCTCCCCCGCCCGGGAGGGCCGGGCCCCCCGGAGCGCCCAGCCGTTGCCCGTACCGCCGGAACACCGCTCCCACCCGGGACGACAACCTCCTTCGCACGACTGATCGGTCGACGGCCCCGGGCCCGGCCCGGGTGCCGACCCGGGTGCCGACCCGCTGCGGGAACGATCCGGCGGCGGCGCTCGGGCAGGTGGCCGGGGCGGCGGCGCCGTGGTTCGGCGATCCGCGGGTGTTCGAGCGGACGCTGCTGCTCGACCCGTCCGCCGATGCGCTGCGCGAACTCCCGAACGCCGTGGGCGCGTTGCAGCCGATCCCGTACCGCCGCCACTTGCTCGACCCGGTCCGCACCCCGGCCGACCTGCCCGCCGACCTGCCCGCTGACCTACCCGCCGGCCTGCCCGCCGAGGCCGACCGGCTGCGCGGCGGCGGCTGACCCGTCGTCAACGGTTCGCGGACGTCGTACTAGCATCCGGGGCGACGACCGGCGCGAGGGAGGGGCACCGACATGTTGGACGGGCTGGGCGGGCTGGACGGGCTGGACGAGGTGTGCGGGCGGGTGCTGGCGGAGACCGGCTGCCCGTCGGTGAGCGTGGCCGTGGCGGCGGGCGAGGAGTTGGTGCTCGCCCGGGCGTACGGGTGGGCGGACGTCGCGGCGGAGCGGGCGGCGACGCCGGGGACGGCGTACGGACTGGCTTCGGTGACCAAGGCGTTCACCGGGCTCGCGGCGTGCCTGGCCGCGGACCGGGGGCTGCTCGACCTGGACGCGCCGGTGCCGGGCGAGTTCGCGTACGCGGCGCCGACGGTGCGCCAACTGCTGCGCCACCGGGGCGGCTTCCCCGGGTACTACGACTTCTCCTACCGCCCGGCCGGTACTCCGGCGCCGATCGACGTCGCCCGTTACCGCAGGCAACTGCACGAGCCGGGCGGCGAGTTCGAGTACTCCAACCTCGGCTACCAGGAGGTGGCCCGGGCGTTGGAGGCGGCCACCGGGCGGGAGTTCGGCGCGCTGCTGCGGGAGTGGATCGCCGAGCCGCTCGGGCTGGCGGGCTTCGCCTTCGGGCCGGTCCACCCCGGTCCCGCGCCGTCGGCGGTGCGGTACACCCCCGAGGGACGGGCGTACCCGGCCTGTCGCGAGGGGCACCCGGCGGCGGGCGCGGGCTGGGCGACGGCCGGCGACGTCGCGCTGTTCGCCCGCCGCTCGGCCGGGCTGCTGACGCCCGGCACGGCCGCGGCCGTGCTCGACGCGCCCGCCATCGCCCCCGGCGGGAACCTGGGGTACGGGCTGGGGCGGGTGGTGCAGCGGACGGCGGACGGGACGGTGATCAGCAGCCACGGCGGCGGGATGGGCGGCGTCGCGTCGATGATGATCGACCTGCCCGGGCGGGGGCTGTCGGTGGCGGTGCTCGCCAACTCGACCGACAAGTCCGCCCGCAACGCGGTGGTCGCGCACCTGATGGGCGCGCTGGCCCCCGAGTTCGACCTCGCGCACCTGGCTCCGGCCGCCGAGGCCGACCTGCCGCTCGCCCTGCCGCCGGGCAGTTGGTCCGGGGAGGTCACCGCCCACGACGCCACCGTCCCGCTGACCGTCACCGCGCTGCCGGACGGCCGGGTGGAGGTCTGCCTCGCCGACCTGCCGCCGGTCGCCGTCCCGGCCGCCGCCTCCCACCGCTGGGACGTCCGCCTCGTCGCGCCGCTCCAACTCCCGACCCCGGACGCCCGGTTGAACAGCCCCGCGTTCGGTCTCGAACTGCGCCTGCACGGCGGCGACCTGGCCGGCCGGGCGATCGCCTTCAAGAACGGCGACCGGGAGGGCTTCCTCGGACCCTACCTCCCCCACCCCTGCGAGCTGCGCCGCCGTCACTGACCACCCGGGCCCGGCCGGACGGGGTCTGCGTCCGGTCCGTCCGGCGGGCGCGCTCCAGGCGCTCGCCCTGCTCGTCGACCCGGCCGTCCCGGAGGTCCACCGGGACGGCCGGGTCGGTGGACCTCCGGGACGGCCGTCGCGGTGGCGGCGCCCCGGACGTCCTCCAGGGTGGCCAGGGGGACGTCGTCCAGGGCTTTCCCGGCAGCGCGGCTCAGTCGCCCTCGCCCCGGAAGAACGCGGCGACGCGGCGGCCGCCCTCCGGCGAGGTGATCATCTCCAGGATCCGGGCCGATTCGGCGGCGACCCCGGCGGTGCGGGCGAACATCTCCTCCTCGTAGGCCCGCAGGGCGGCGTCGGAACTCCCGGGGGTGGCGTCGAGCGCGGTGGCCAGCTCCAGGGCGTCGCGCATCGCGGCGTTGGCGCCGTGGCCGACGGGGGGCATCAGGTGGGCGGCGTCCCCGAGCAGGGTGAGGCCGGGGCGGTGCGGCCAGCGCAGGCCGACCGGGAGGGCGGTGAGGGCGCGGGGGGTGAACGGGCCGGGGCATGCCTCGATCAGGGCCCGGCACTCGGGCGTCCAGTCGGCGAACAGCGGGAGCAGCGCGGCCCGGGCGCCGTCCGGGCTCTCGAACGGGATGCCGCAGGTGGTCAGCCAGTCGGCGGCGCGGTCGGCGGGGCCGTGGAAGGACAGGCCGATCCGGACCGAACCGTCGCTGCAGCGCTGGGCGACGAACGAGCGGCCCTCGCCCATCACCCAGTAGCTGCCCCGGCCGACCGCGGCGGCCAGGTCGGGGCGGACGCGGTCGATGTCGGGGACGGCGCCCTCGACCGTGTTGACGCCCAGGTGCTGCGGCACGGCGGGGGTGAGCAGCGGCCGGAGGCGGGAGTTCGCGCCGTCGGCGCCGATCACGACCCGGTGCTCGGCGCGGCCGCCGTCGGCGAACTCCAACTGCCAGCCGCCGCCGTCACCGTCCCGGCCGGTCGGGGTGGCGGTGCGCAGGGTGCGGCCCCAGGCGACGGTGCCGGGCGGGAGGGAGTCCAGCAGCAGGTCGCGCAGGTCGGCGCGGTCGATCTCGGGGCGGAGCGCGGGCGAGTCGTCCGGGGTGTCGTCGCGGTGCAGCACGGTGCCGGTGCGGTCGAGCAGCAGCATGTCCTCCCCCTCCGGGCGGGCGTGGCGGCGGAACGCCCGCGTCAGCCCGGCCGCGCGCAGGGCGCGCTGCCCGGTGTCGGCGTGCAGGTCGAGCGTGCCGCCCTGGGTGCGGGCCGCCGGGCCGGCGTCGCGCTCGTACACCGTGACGCGGGTGCCGCGCATGGTGAGCAGCCGCGCCAGGGTCAGCCCGCCCGGGCCGCCTCCGACGATCGCCACGTCCGTCGTGCCCGTCGTGTGCGCCATGTCCTGCCGTCCCCCTCGTTCGCCCGCTCTCGTCGATACACCGTATCGATTCGATACACTGTATCGCAACGCTGCCCCGTATCGTGTTCCCGCACCACCTCGCACCACCTCGCACCACCTGCGCCGCCGAACGGAGACCTCCCCCATGACGCCCCGTCACGACGCCGACTCCGGGTCCGGGTCCGATTCCGGTTCCGATTCCGGGTCCGGGCTGGTCTGGGAGCGTCCGGAGCCGCCGGAGCGGCGCTCGCCGGCGCCGTTGAGCCGGGCGCTGATCGTCGGCGCGGCGCTCGAACTGGCCGACGCGGACGGGCTGGAGGGGGTGTCCATCCGACGGGTCGCCGCGGCCCTGGAGGTCGGCCCGATGCGACTGTACGGGTACGTGGAGACCAAGGCCGAGCTGCTGGAGCTGATGGTGGACGCGGTGTACGGGGAGATCGCCCCCGGCGCCGCCGCCGCCCGGCCCGGCGCCGGGCCGGCTGCACCCGTGGAGTGGCGGGAGGAGCTGCGGGCGATCGCCGGGCGGTACCGGGCGGCCGCGCTGCGTCACGAGTGGTTCATCGAACTGCTGGGCGGACGGCCGCACTTGGGGCCGAACGCGCTGGCCGCGCGGGAGACCGCGCTGTCCGTGCTGTGGGGCGTACCGGGCTTCGCCGGGCACCCGACCAGGGTGCAGCAGGCGGCGGGGGTCTTCCACGCGTACCTGACGGGCCGGCTGCGGGTGGAGGTGGCGCAGCGCCGGGCGGAGCGGGCGGAGGGGCGTTCGAACCGCGAGTGGCAGGTGGCGATGGGGCCGTACATGATGCGGGTGCTGGCGGAGGGGCGGCATCCGACGATCGCGGAGGTGATGGCGTCGGCCGACCACCTGACGCCGGGCGAGTCGTTCGCGGCGGGCCTGGAGATGGTGCTGGACGGGATCGCCGCCCAGGCGTCCTGACCGCCCAGGCATTCTGACCGCACCGACCGTCCCGACCGACCGTCACCTTGACGCCGCGCCACCGCCACCGCCGCTGCCGCTGGAGGACCCGCCGATCGGGCCGCCGTCGGCGGGAGTTGAGAGGATGCCGGCATGGAATTCCACGACCCCGCCGACCTGCCCCGCATCTGCGCCGAACGCCTCGGGGCGCGGGCCGGAGCCCGGTTCGCGGCGATGGCCCGCCGCGGTTTCCGGTTGGAGCCCGCCACCGACGACGCGCCGCCCACCGGCCGGTGCCGGCTCGGCGGCCCCGCCCTGCTCGACCCGGAGACCCCCTGGCCCTCGCTCGGCGGCGTCCCGCTGTCCCTGCTCGCCGTCCTCGACACCGACGCCCTCCGCCCCTGGCTCGGCGACGAACTGCCCACCCGGCCGGGCCTGCTCAACTTCTTCCAGCTCGACCCGGACATCCCGTACGAGGAGTACCGGCAGCTCGACACCACCGACCCGGAGATGTACCGGGTGGTCCCCGCCGACCCGGACCGGGCCGTCGAGACCGCCGCGCCCGCCCCCGCCCGGCGCTACCCGGCCCGGCCGGTCCGCGCGGTCGGATCGGTGATGCTCCCCGACAGTTGGGACGTCGCGGACGACGACCTCGAGTACGACCCGGACCGGCACTGGGGCGCGGCCTCGCTCGTCCTCGACGCGATGGAGGGCTTCGACGGGAACACCGCCGGGCGCCACTGCGCGTTCGGCTGGCCCGACACCTCGTACGGAACTTCGGTGACCGACCGGGACGCCGACGGCCCCGTGGTGCACCTGCTCCAACTCGCCGCCGACGACGAGCTCGGCTGGGCCTGGGGCGACGCCGGGACGCTGTACTTCACGATCCCGGCGAAGGCGTTCGCGGCGGGCGACTACGGCCCGGCCGGCGCGGTGGGCCTCTGCTGCTGAACCCGGCTCCGCCACCGTCCCGGACGCGACGGCGCGGGGCGTGGCGCGAGGGGACGGGGCGCGGCGGGCAGGAGACGACGACCGAAGCGCGAGCGGCCGACGGCGGCCCGCACCATCCCGGGCACGTCCTCGCCCGCCCACCTGGCCGACAACGTGGCGGCAGCGGACCTGGAGCTGGCCCCTTCCGAGCTGGCCGAGCTGGCCGAACCGGCCGGACCGGCGGTCTGACGCCCCGGTGCCCCGGCGGGCCGCCGCCCCCGTGACAGGATGTCCTCTCCCCGGAACAGGACCGGAACAGGAGGTGGCGGGGCATGGACGGCGGGCGGCGGGACGCGCTGCGGGCGGCGGCGATCCGGTGGGCGGTGCTGGTGGTCGGGCTGGTGGCGCTGCTGGCGGGTCTCGGCTACGCCATGCCGGGGTGGGCGGTCGCGCACGGGGCCGGTGACCCGGGGGTGTTCACGGTGACCCGGGAGGCGGTGGACTGCGGCCGGTGCGCGGTGGAGGGGACGTTCGCCCCGGACGACCCGGCCCGGCCCGCGCTGACCGGCGCGAACGTGATGGGCCACCTGTCGGCCGACCGCCTCGGCGAACACTCCCGCGCCGTGGGCTACCAGGGCGCGGTCTACCCGCCGGGCGGCGACGGCGCCTGGCAGCGCGGCGCGGCCCTGGCCGGCGGCGGGCTGGCCGCACTGCTGCTCTGGCTCTGGCTGGTGCTGCGCCGCCGCAGGCCCGCACCGGACGCCTGACCGGACGCCCGCGCCGGACGCCTGACCGGACGGCGCCCCTCCAGCCGGGCGGGTCAGTCCTCGAAGGAGACCAGGCGTTCCAGGACGGGCAGCGCCGCCATCAGGGTCTGCCGTTCCGGTTCGGTGAGTTCGGCGGTGCGGCGGGCCAGCAGTTCGGAGCGCCGGCGCCGGATGTGGGCCAGCAACTCGACACCGCCGGTGGAGAGTTCGACCAGGACGGAGCGGCCGTCGCTGGGGTCGGGGACGCGGTTGACGAGTCCGGCTTCGACCAGCGAGGCGACGGTGCGGGTCATCGACGGGGCGGTGACCCGTTCCAGCGCGGCGAGTTCGCCGAGCCGGATCGGACCGTGCTGCTCGATCCGGGCCAGCGCGGACTGCTGGGCGAAGGTGAACTCCTGCCGGTCGGAGGCCCGCATCAGGTGCCGGTTCAGCCGGGCGATCACCAGGCGCAGCCGCGCCACCTCTGCCGGGTCGAGGCCGCCCTCGTCGTCCTGCACCACTGTCGAACTCTCCTGTTCCGCCGTCTGGTTCACGTCACGCCGCGCCCCGGGAGACCGCGGTGCCGCCGTCCGGGGCGGTGGCCGTCCCGTCCTCGGGTCCGTCGCCGACGGTACCCGGTTTGCGGCCGCGCAGCAGCGAGGCCAGGGCGGCGACCAGCGACATCGCGATGGCGAGCGAGAAGACCACCATCAGGCCGTCGTGGAACGGGCCGGAGATCAGGTGCGGGAAGAAGTCCCGTCCGGTGAGCGTCCGGGCGTTGTCGGCGGGCAGGCCGGAGAGCACCTGCGGGCCGAGCAGTTCGTGGATCGGGTTGTAGCCCAGGAAGGCGGCGAACAGCATGCCGACGGGCGGGAGTTGGGCGACCGTGTGGGCGTCGGCCGCCGAGACGCCCTGCCCGGTGAGGCCGTCGGTGAGGGTCTGCGGGAGCGAACCGGCCAGGCCGGCGACCATCAGCGAGAAGAAGACGCCGATGGACAGCACCATGCCGGCGTTCTGGAACGTGGCCCGCATGCCGGAGGCGGCGCCGCGGTCGGCGGCCGGGACGCTGGACATCACCAGCGCGGTGTTGGGGGCGGCGAACAGTCCGCCGCCGAGGCCGTTGAGGAACACCAGCAGGGCGAACCAGACGTACCCGAAGTCGGTGGGCAGGATCAGCAGCCCGGCGAACGAACCGGCCATCACGACCAGGCCGCCGGCCGCGAACAGCCGGGCGCCGAAGCGGTCCGAGAGGTGGCCGGCGATCGGTCCGGCGGCGAGGAAGCCGATGGTCAGCGGGACGAGGTAGATGCCGGCCCAGAGCGGGGTGTCCTCGTAGTCGTAGCCGTGCAGCGGCAGCCAGATGCCCTGCAGCCAGACGATCAGCATGAACTGCAGGCCGCCGCGGGCGATCGAGCCGAGCAGCGTGGCCAGGTTGCCGCCCGCGAACACCGGGTCGCGGAACAGGCGCAGCGGGAACATCGGTTCGGCGACCCTGCTCTCGATCGCGCAGAACGCGACCAGCACGGCCGCGCCGCCGATCAGGCCGGCCAGCACCCAGGGGTTGGTCCAGCCCATGGTGTGGCCGCCGTAGGGCTGGATGCCGTAGGTGATGCCGGCGAGCAGCGCGGTGAGGCCGACGGCGAAGCTGACGTTGCCCCACCAGTCGATCTTCCCGGGGCGGCGGACGCCGGTCTCGTGCAGCGAGCGGTAGGCCCAGACGGTGCCGATGATGCCGATCGGGACGTTGACCCAGAAGATCGAGCGCCAGTTCCATTCGGCCAGCACGCCGCCGAGGACGAGCCCGATGAAGGATCCGGCGATCGCGGCGACCATGTTGACGCCGAGCGCCATGCCGCGCTGCCGGGCCGGGAAGGCGTCGGTGATGATGGCCGCGGAGTTGGCCATCAGCATGGCGCCGCCGACGGCCTGGACCACCCGCCAGCCGATCAGCCAGAGCGCGCCGCCACCGCCGCCCATCGGGTCGAGCGAGAGGATCACCGAGGTGACGGTGAAGATCAGGAAGCCGGCGTTGTAGATCCGCACCCGGCCCCAGATGTCGCCGAGCCGCCCCAGCGTGACCACCAGCACCGCGGTGACCAGCATGTAGCCCATCAGCATCCACAGCAGGTAACTGACGTTGCCGGGCTCCAGCGGGTTGAGGTGGATGCCGTTGAAGATCGCCGGCAGCGAGATCAGCACGATCGAGGAGTTGATCGTGGCGATCAGCATGCCCAGGGTGGTGTTCGACAGCGCCACCCACTTGTAGCGCGGGTGTTCCGCGCCGATCCACCGTTTCTTCGTGTCCACGTCCGCCATCTCCTGCCGCCCCCTGGGAAGCCGTGATGATAGTTAGCTGATGTGAACTAAATTACTGCGCGGATCCCCGCCCCTGCCACCCGTCCCGGATGGTGGACGGAAGCGCCGTGGAGCGGGCGGGCGGGGGCTGGTCCGGGTGCCGCTCAGGCGCGGCCGTGGAGCAGGACGGGCAGCTCGCGCGGGCCGTTGGAGATGAAGGACTCCAGGGGGCGCAGTTCGGCGGCGGGGACGGCGAGGGCGAGGCGGGGGAAGCGGTCGAAGAGGGCGGCGAGGGCGATCCGGGATTCGAGGCGGGCGAGTTCGGCGCCGAGGCAGTAGTGGACGCCGTGGCCGAAGGAGAGGTGGTCGCGGCGGGTGGCCCGGGTGTGGTCGTAGCGGGCGGCGTCCTCGCCGTGCAGGGCGGTGTCGCGGCCGGTGGCCAGGAAGTTGATCACCAGCAGGTCACCGCGGGCGAAGGTGAGGCCGGTGGCTTCGTCGTGGACGTCCTCGACGGCGAAGCGCGCGAGGATGTTGGCGACCGGCGGCTGGTGACGCAGGGTCTCCTCCACGGCGTCGGGCCAACGGGCCGGTTCGGCCTTCAGCTGCTCCAACTGGTCTGGATGGTCGAGGAGTTGGACGACGGCGCTGCCGAGCAGGTTGACGGTGGTCTCGTGGCCGGCGCCGATGAGCAGTAGCAGGCTGTCGAGGAGTTCGCCCTCGTCCAGGCCGGTGCCGGTCTCCTCGTCGCGGGCCTGGATCAGCGCGGTGGTGACGTCCTCGCCGGGGTCCTTGCGCTTGGCCTCGGCCAGCAGGGCGAGTTGGGTGTAGACGGCCTCCGCGTTGCGGACGGCCTCCTCGGGGCCGGTGCCGGTCTCGAAGAGCCGGCCGATGGTGGAGCGGAACGCGTCGTGCATCTCCTCGGGCACGCCGAGCAGGGTGTTGACCACCTTCAGCGGCAGGACCCAGGTGAACTCGGCGCGCAGGTCGACGACTTCGCCCGGCGGGTGGGCGGCGAGGCGGTCGAGGAGTTCGGCGGCGATCCGTTCGATCTCCGGGGCGAGCGCGCGGATCCGGCGGGCGGTGAAGGCGGGGCCGATCAGGCGGCGCAGCCGGGCGTGCTCGTCGCCGTAGGTGGTGAGGGCGTTGCGGACGTCGGTCCACATCCGCAGCGGCCAGTCGGCGGGTATCTCGCCGGCCCGGTCGGCGACCCAGTGCCGGGCGGCGTCCTTGGAGATCCGGGGGTCGGTGAGCAGGCGCCGGATCAGGTCGGGGTCGGTGACGGACCAGCCGGGGACGCCGCCGGGCAGTTCGATCGGCGCGGCCGGTCCGGCGGCGCGCAGGGCGGCGGTCTCGGCGTGCAGGTCCGCGCCGGCGGGGTCGAGGCGGTACGGGCAGCGCTGGGTGTCCATCGAGTGGCCTCTCCGGTGAGGGTGTTCCGAGTCGACCGGTCGGGCGGTCCGCCCCGCCCGGCCCGTCGTTCCGGACTGTACCTGTCACCTCTCGCCGCCGTACCCGGTTTGCCGACGCCGGTCCCACCCCCGCGCAGGGAGGGGTGGGACCCACGGTTCGGCACCGGCCGTCCGGGAGGTTCGGCACCGGACGGCCGGGCCACCGGGCACCGGACGGCCCACCGGATCACCACCGGAACACCCGGCTCAGTACCGGAGCACCCGGGTCCGTCCGGCCGGGACGGCGAGGGTGTCGGTGACGCTCGCCCCGGTGAGGAGTTCCACGCCCGGCCCGGCGGCCGGGACGTCCGCGTCGGCTGCGCCGTGGTTGATCGCGAAGAGGTACCGGCCGTGCTCGCCGACCCGTTCCACCACCTCGACGTCGCGCGGCAGTCGGCGCTCGGCCAGTCCGGCGTCGGCGGACGCGGCGCGCAGCACCCGGTCGAGCCCTTCGCCGTCGAGGCGGGCGGAGACGTACCAGGCGTGACCGGCCCCGAGGGCGTGCCGGGTGACGGCGGGGCCGCCCGCGGCGGGGCCGTCGGCGTAGCGCCACACCGTCTCGGCGCCCTCCGTCACCACGAACTCGGTCCAGGCCCCGGCCCGCAGTTCGCCGTCGCCCTCCAAGCGGACGCTCGCGCCGTCGTCCTCCGGGCGGACGCTCCCGCCGCCGCCCTCCAGCCGGACGGACTCGCCGGCCCGCAGCGGGGCGAACTCCTCGACCCGCAGGCCGAGGACCTCGCGCAGGGCGCCGGGGTGCGGGCCGGGGTGGACGGTGTCGTGCTCGTCGACGATGCCGGAGAAGCAGGAGACCAGCAGGGTGCCGCCGTTCTCGACGTACTGGCGCAGGTTGCGGGCGGCGGCCTCGGTGGTGAGGTAGAGGGCCGGGACGACGACCAGCGGGTAGTGGCTCAGCTCGGCCTCGGGGTGGGCGAAGTCGACGGTGAGGTGGGCGTCCCAGCTCGCGGTGTACCAGGCTTCGGCGCGCTCGCGGGCGTCGAGGTCGACGCTGGGACGCCACTCCAGGCGCTGCGCCCACCAGGACTCCCAGTCCCAGAGCATCGCGGCGTCGGCCCGCACCAGGCTGTCGCGGATCTCCGCGAGCGCGCCCAACTCCTGTCCGAGCTCGACGACTTCGCGCCAGATCCGGCTGTCGGTGCCGGCGTGCGGGAGCATCGCGGAGTGGAACTTCTCGGCGCCGTAGCGGGAGGCCCGCCACTGGAAGAACATCGCGCCCTCGGAGCCGCGGGCGACGTGCGCGAGGCTGTTGCGGGCGAGTTCGCCGGGGCGCTTGGCGAGGTTGCGGGGCTGCCAGTTGACGGCGCCGGTGGAGTGTTCGAGCAGCAGCCAGGGGCGGCCGCCGGCCACCGAGCGGGTGAGGTCGGCGGCCATGGCGAGGTTGATCTGGCTGCGCGGGTCCTCGGCGACCAGGTAGTGGTCGTTGGCGACCAGGTCGACCTCGCGGCCCCAGGCCCAGTAGTCCATGGACTGGCACTGGCTGAGCGCGGTCATGAAGTTGGTGGTGACGGGGATGCCGGGGGCGAGGCGGTGCAGCAGGTCGCGTTCGCGCTTGAAGTTGGCGAGGACCGCGTCGTTGGTGAAGCGGGCGTAGTCGAGCTGCTGGGCGGGGTTGCCGGCGGTGGGGGTGAGCCGGGGCGGCTGGATGTCGTCCCAGCGGGTGTAGAGCTGGCCCCAGAAGGCGGTTCCCCAGGCGGAGTTGAGCTCCTTGAGGGTGCCGTAGCGCTCGCCCAGCCAGCGCCGGAAGTGGGCGGCCGACTCGTCGCAGTAGCAGTCGCTCACCGGGACGCCGTACTCGTTGTGGACGTGCCACAGGGCGACGGCGGGGTGGGTGCCGTAGCGGCGGGCGAGCTGTTCGGTGACGGCGGCGGCGGCCTGCTGGTAGGCGGGCGAGCTGTGGCAGATCGCGCCGCGGGAGCCGAAGGAGTGGCGGACGCCCTCGCGGGTGACGGGCAGCGCCTCGGGGTGGTCGCGGTAGAACCAGGCGGGCGGGACGACGGTGGGGGTGGCCAGGTCGGCGCGGATGCCGTGGGCGTGCAGCAGGTCGAGCAGCCGGTCGAGCCAGCCGAACTCGTACTGGCCGCGCTCGGGTTCGAGCAGCGCCCAGGAGAAGATGCCGACGCTCACCATGGTCACCCCGGCCTCGCGCATCAGCCGGACGTCCTCGGCCCAGACCTCCTCGGGCCACTGCTCGGGGTTGTAGTCGCCGCCGTAGGCGAGCGGGTCGAGTCCGAGCGGGCGGGGGTACCGCGGGTGATCCATGGCGTGCTCCATCGAGAAGAACTGTGAACGTGCACACCCTGATCAGACCCGGGTGCCGCTGTGTCTCGCCCAGATAACCGTATGAACTCAGGCATTGACAAGTGTCTCCCAGGTTTCCGTACTGTGAACGTGCACAGCGACGGGCCGCACTTCACGGCGCCTGTCGCGGCCCCGGCAGTTCCCCGCAGTCCCCGTGAAAGTCCCCCTCGCACCACCCCTCCGGGCGGGCCGCCGCGCACCCCCTCGCGCGGCGGCCGGCCGCCCGGCCCCCTCACTCGAATTCCGTGATCCTCGGGAGGATCCATGCACCGTCGCCTCGCCCTCGCCGCGGCCGCCGCCCTGTGCGGCACGCTCGTGCTGTCCGCGTGCTCGTCCGACGGCGGCTCCGGCGACTCCGCCAAGGCGGCCTCCGGCCCGGTGAAGCTGACGTTCTGGGCCTGGGCGCCGAACATGGACAAGGTCGCCGAGGTCTGGAACAAGGCGCACCCGGAGATCCAGGTCAGCGTGCTGAAGCAGGCCGGCGGCGACGACCTGGTCACCAAGACCATCACGGCCGCGAAGGCCGGCAACGCGCCGGACCTGATGCAGGCCGAGTACCAGGCGCTGCCCACGCTGGTCTCCAACGACGTGCTGGCCGACGTCTCCAAGCAGGTCGGCGGGGCCAAGTCGCAGTTCGCGGACGGCGTGTGGAAGCAGGTCACGCTCGGCTCGGACGCGGTGTACGCGGTCCCGGAGGACACCGCGCCGCTGGCCTTCTACTACCGGCAGGACCTGTTCGAGCAGTACGGCCTGAAGGTGCCCACCACCTGGGACGAGTTCGCCGCCACCGCCCGCGCGCTCAAGCAGAAGGCCCCGGACAAGTCGCTGACCACCTTCTCCGCCAACGACCCGGGCCTGTTCGCGGGCCTGGCCCAGCAGGCGGGCGCCAAGTGGTGGACCGCCTCCGGCGACAACTGGAAGGTGGCGATCGACGACCCGGCGACGAAGAAGGTCGCCGGCTTCTGGTCCGGCCTGGTCAAGGACGGCGCGGTGGACAACCAGCCGATGTACACCCCGGCCTGGAGCAAGGCGCTCAACGACGGCACCCAGATCGGCTGGGTCTCGGCGGTCTGGGCTCCCGGCGTGCTGACCAGCTCGGCCCCGGACACCAAGGGCAAGTGGGCGATGGCGCCGCTGCCGCAGTGGGAGTCGGGCGCCTCGGTGACCGGCAGCTGGGGCGGCTCGGCCACCGGCGTGACCACCGGCGCCGTGAAGGCGGGCCACGGGGACGCCGCGGCGAAGTTCGCGACCTGGCTGAACACCGACCCCGAGGCGCTGGCCGCCCTCGTCCAGCAGGTCAACGTCTACCCGGCGGCGACCTCCGCGCAGACCGGCGGCCTGCTGTCGGCGGCGCCGGAGTTCTTCTCCAACCAGCCGGACTTCTACCCGAAGGCCGCGGAGATCGCCAAGGGCACCGCGTCGGCCGCCTGGGGCCCGAACGTGAACGTGGCGTACTCCGCGTTCAAGGACGCCTTCGGCAAGGCCGCCCAGGACAAGGGCGACTTCGGCGCGGCGCTGTCGACGATGCAGCAGGCCACCGTCGAGGACCTGAAGAAGAACGGCTTCCAGGTCGGCTGACCCCGCCGTCCGGCCGGCCCCCGCCGCCGCACCCCCGGTCCGCCGCCCCGCCCGGCGGCGGACCGGGCCCCGAACTCCCCTTCCCCCCAAGGCACTTAGGAGCCGCCATGGCCTCCCCTCCCCCGGTCCCCCGCGCCGTCCGGCGCCGCGGTTCGCTCGCGCCGTACGGCTTCCTCGGCCCGGCGACCCTGCTGTTCACGCTGTTCTTCGCGCTGCCGATCGGCTTCGCGGTCTACCTGAGCCTGCGCGCCTCGCGGGTGAAGGGCCTGGGCCTGGGTTCGCACGCCCGCACCGAGGTGTGGGCGGGGCTGTCCAACTACACCTCGGCGCTGGCGGATTCGGAGCTGCTGTCTGGCTCGGGCCGGGTGCTGCTGTACGGGGCGCTGCTGGTGCCGACGATGCTGGGCGCGGCGCTGTTCTTCGCGCTGCTGCTGGACGTGCCGCGGGTGCGGTTCGGGGCGTTCTCCCGGCTGGTGATCTTCCTGCCGTACGCGGTGCCGGGCATCGTGGCCTCCACCCTGTGGGGCTTCCTGTACCTGCCGCAGGTCAGCCCGGGCTACTACCTGCTGACCCGGGCGGGGATGAGCGGCCCGGACCTGCTGCACGGCAACGGGCTGTACCTGGCGATGGCGAACATCGCGGTGTGGGGCGGCACCGGCTTCAACATGATCGTGATCTACACCTCGCTGCGGGCGCTGCCGGCCGAGCTGTACGAGGCGGCCCGGCTGGACGGCTGCTCCGAGCTGCAGATCGCGCTGCGGATCAAGATCCCGATGGTGGCGCCGTCGCTGGTGCTGACCTTCTTCTTCTCGATGATCGCCACCCTGCAGGTGTTCGCCGAGCCGATGACGCTCAAGCCGCTGACCAACTCGATGAGTTCGACCTGGTCGCCGCTGATGAAGGTGTACCGGGACGCGTTCGTGCAGGGCAACATCTACTCGGCGGCGGCCACCTCCGTGGTGATCGCGGCAGCCACCCTGCTGCTCTCCTTCGGGTTCCTGAAGCTGGTCAACAAGCGCGCCAACGGAGGCAGTTGAGATGAGCGCCACCATCACGTCCACCCCGCGCGCGAGCAGGCACCGCCCCGCCCCCGCCCTCCCCCGCAAGGGCGCCGCCCCGCGCCGCACCGCCTGGACGCCGACCCTGCTCCTGCTGCTGGGCGCGGTGTACTGCCTGGTGCCGGTGATCTGGGTGGTGACGGCGGCCACCAAGAGCCGCCAGGAGCTGTTCACCACCTTCACCTACGCCCCGGGCACCGGCTTCTGGGACAACCTGGCCGAGCTGTCCTCGTACCGGGGCGGCGTCTACTGGCAGTGGATGGCCAACTCGGCGCTGTACGCGGGCGCGGGCGCGCTGATGTCGGCGGCGGTGTCCGGCGTGACGGGCTACGCGCTGGCCAAGTACCGCTTCCGCGGCCGCTCGACGGTGTTCAACGTCCTGCTGGCGGGCGTGCTGATGCCGCCGATCACGCTGGCCGTGCCGCAGTACCTGCTGATGTCGAAGGCGGGCCTGGCGGACAGCTACTGGTCGGTGCTGCTGCCGAGCATCCTGTCCCCGTACGGCATCTACCTGGCACGGATCTACGCGGAGGCGGCGATCCCGGACGAGGTGGTGGAGGCGGCCCGGGTGGACGGGGCCCGGGAGTGGCGGCTGTTCCGGAGCGTGGCGCTGCCGATGATGGTGCCGGGGCTGGTGACGGTGTTCCTGTTCCAGTTCGTGGCGATCTGGAACAACTTCCTGCTGCCGTACATCATGCTCGGCGACGACCACAAGTTCCCGGTGACGGTGGGCCTGTACTCGCTGCTCCAGCAGGGCGCGAACGAGCCGGCCATGTACACCCTGGTGATCACCGGCGCGCTGCTGTCGATCCTGCCGCTGATCGCGCTGTTCCTCGGCATGCAGCGGTACTGGCGGGTGGACCTGCTGTCCGGTGCCGTGAAGTCCTGACGAACCGCCAGTACAGTGACCCCCACACCCCGATCTGCAAGGACCCGCATCCCGATGACCCCACCAGCGCCCCGCGGCCGGGCGGCCGGACGGCCGAAGCGCCCGCCGACCATCCACGACGTCGCCGCGGTGGCGGGCGTCTCGCGGGGCACGGTCTCCCGGGTCCTCCAGGGCGGGCACAACGTCAGCCCGGCCTCGCAACAGGCGGTGGAGGCGGCCATCGCCCAGCTCGGGTACGTGGTCAACCGGGCGGCCCGCAGCCTGGTCACCCAGCGCTCCGGCTCGGTGGCGTTCCTGCTGACCGAGCCGCAGGAGCGGTTCTTCGAGGACCCGAACTTCACCACCCTGCTGCGCGGCTGCACGGCGGCGCTGGCCGAGCACGACATCCCGCTGCTGCTGATGACGGCGGGCGACGACGCGGAGCGCCGCCGGGTCACCCGCTACCTGGCGGCGGGCCACGTGGACGGCGTGCTGCTGGTCTCCTCGCACCGGGGCAACCCGATGATCGAGCACCTGCGCGAGGCGGACATCCCGATGGTGTGCTGCGGCCGCCCGCTGGGCCAGCGCGGCCGGGTGCCGTACGTGGCCGCGGACGACCGCGAGGGCGCCAAGGACCTGGTGCGCCACCTGCTGGAGTCGGGCCGCACCCGGGTCGCCACCATCGCCGGCCCGCAGGACACCCCGGGCGGGGTGGAGCGGCTGTCCGGCTACCGCGAGGTGCTGGCCGAGTACGGGCTGCCGGCGGACGGGCGGCTGATCGCGCACGGCGACTACAGCCGGGCCGGCGGCGAGGCCGCGATGCGCGAACTCCTGGACCGTGAACCGGGGTTGGACGCGGTGTTCGTGGCCTCCGACCTGATGGCGGACGGCGCGCTGTCCGCCCTGGAGCACGCCGGGCGCAGCGTCCCGGGGGACGTCGCGGTGGGCGGTTTCGACGACTCGCCGGTGGCGCTGGGCACCCGGCCGCCGCTGACCACGATAAGGCAGCCGTGGGACCGGATCTCCGCCGAGATGGTCCGGCTGCTGCTGGCCCGGATCGCGGGCGAGGAGGCGCCGACGGTGATCCTGCCGACCGAGCTGGTGGTGCGCCGGTCCACCTGAACCGCCGGTCCGCCTGAACCGCCGGTCCGCCTGAACCGCCGGTCTGCCGGTCCGTCCGGGCGGCCCGGACGGCGGTCAGGCCCGGCGGTGGCGGGTGTAGCAGGCCGGGCCGACCGGTTCGGCCTGCTCGCAGCGGAAGTCGCCGACCGGTGCGCCGTCGGGGAACAGCCGGGCCCCGGTGCCGAGCACCACGGGGACGGTCAGCAGCCGGTACTCGTCGACCAGGTCGGCCTCGATCAGCCGGTGCACCACGCCGATGCTGCCGGTGACGATGACGTCCCGGTCCTGTTCCTCCACGGTGCTCAGCAGGTCGCCCTCCAGCAGCCGGGAGTTGGCCCAGGCGGTGGTGTCGGCGGCGGTCAGGGTGCGGGAGGGGACCAGCTTGGGCACGGCGTTCATCCGGTCGGCGAACTCGCCCGCCCGGCCGGGCCAGAGCCGGGAGAACAGCTGCCAGGTGCGGCGGCCCAGCAGCAGCACCCCCTCGTCCAGCGTCCGTCCGAGGCGGAACTTGTCGCCGGAGACGTGCTCGCGGCCGTGCCGGAACATCCAGCCGCCCAGGGGCGTGCCGTCCGACCCGTCGGGGTCGGTGATCCGGCCGTCCAGGGTGGTGAACTCGATGACGATGACGCTCATGGCGGTGCTTCCTCTCCGGTGGGGTGTTCCACCGGTACGTACCGGCGCCGCGCCCGGAACTCATCGCCGTCGCCGTGGCCGGTTTCCCGCGCGGCGGGGGCGGGCCCGCTACAGCCGCTCCGGCAGGTCGAACGGGCCCAGCACGCCGGGGTCGGTGTACACGGTGTTGCGGGTGACCAGCCCGCCGGCGAGCTCCAGCAGTTGGACGCTGTGCAGCCGGTGCCCGGCGCCGTCGGGGGCGTAGGCGGCGAACGCGTGCTGGCCGTTGGCGCCGACCGGGCGGGTGCGCCAGCCGGTGCCGCGCATGGCGTAGACCCGCTCCATGAACCGGCCGTAGTGCTGCGGGCCCCGGTACCACAGCGGCAGCGGCGGCATCTCCAGGACGGCGTCCCGCGCGAGCAGGCCGACCAGCGCGGGCACGTCGGCGGCCTCGAACGCGGCGAGGTAGCGGTCGACGGCGGCCCTGGTCGCGCTGTCGTCCGCCTCCCTGACCTGCTCGGCCGCCGTGCTCCCGACGGCCGAACGGGCGCGCTGCAGGGCGCTGTTGACGGCGGCGACGGTGGTGTCGAGCTGTTCGGCGACCTCGGCGGCGCTGAACGCCAGCACGTCGCGCAGCACCAGGACGGCCCGCTGCCGGGCGGGCAGCAGTTGCACGGCCGCGACCCAGGCCAGGCGCAGGTCGGTCCGGGCCGCCGCGTCGAGCCGGGCGTCGGGGAACGGCTCCAGCCAGGGCACGTCGGTGGCGGGGGCCAGCGGCGCGCCCGGGTCCCGGCCGGGGGCGCCGAGCCCGGCGGGCAGCGGGCGGCGGGCGCGGCCCTCCAGGGCGGTGAGGCAGGCGTTGGTGGCGATCCGGTAGAGCCAGGTGCGCACCGAGGCGCGGGCGGGGTCGTAGCGCTCGCGCGCGTTCCAGGCCCGCAGCAGGGTCTCCTGGACGAGGTCCTCGGCGTCGTGGAAGGAGCCGGTCATCCGGTAGCAGTAGGCCGTCAGTTCCGGTCGGTGCGCCTCGAGTTCCACGGCCCTCATCCTGCCGCACCCGGGGGGTACCGATCGTACCGGGACCGATCGGCTCCGGACTCTTCCGCTTCCGGCCGGATTCTGACAGAGTCGTCCGCTATCCGGTGCGCCGGGGCCGGAACGGGGGGTGCGTCACCATGCTGGGCTTCGTCCTGCTCAGATTGCGCGGGCGGCTGCCGCTGGCGGCCGCGGTGCTGTTCACGGTGCTGATCGCGACCACCGTGCTGACCACCCTGGTCGCCTTCGACCGCACCGTGGCCGAGGCGGGCGTGCGCCGGGACTTGGCCGGCGCGGGCCGGGCCGCCGTGCTGCTGGACTCCGACCACGGGCTGGGCGCCAGGGGCGCGGACGACGCGGCGGTGGCCGCGCTGGGCACCGACCTGTTCGACGGGCTGCCGGTTGCCGTGCGGTCGCTGGCCCGCAGCCGCGCGTACGGTCTGCCCGCCCAGTCCGGCTCCTCCCCCGCGGCCGCCGCGGCCCCCGCGTCCGCCCCGGCCGCTCCGGCCCGCGAGGTGGACCTCACGGTGCTGGCGGCACTGGAACGCGACCGGGTGCGCCTGACCGCCGGTCGGTGGCCCGCCGAGCGGAGCGCCGACGGGACGGTGCAGGTCGCGGTACCGGGCAGCGCGCTGTCCCGGCTCGGCCTGGCCGAGGACGCGCTGCCCGCCCGGGCGGTGCTCTCCGACCGGTACGGCGGGCCCCCGCTGACCGTCGAGGTGACCGGCGTCTACCGGGCCGAGGACCGGGACGCACCCTACTGGCGGCTGGACCCGCTGGGCGGCCGGGAGATCCAGGTCCGGGGTTTCACCACGTACGGGCCGATGCTGGTGGACGACCGCGCCTTCACCTCCGGGCTGCTGCCGCAGGGCGGCCGGAGCGCGCTGCTGAGCGCCGACTTCACCGACGCCGGCCGGGAGCGGATCGGGCGGGTCGGGGAGCGGGCCGACCGGCTGGCCGAGCTGATCCGGCGGGACGCCCCCGGCTTCCAGTCGCAGACCGAACTTCCCGCGCTGCTGGCCGAGTTGCGCGCGGCGACGCTGGTCACCGAGTCCGGCCTGCTGATCGGCGGGCTGCAGCTGGCGGTGCTCGCCGGGGCGGCGCTGCTGCTGGTGGTGCGCCTGGTGGCGGGGCGGCAGGCCCGGGAGGACGCGCTGCTGGCCGCCCGGGGCGCGACCCGGGGCCGGCTCGCGGCCTGGACGGCCGTCGAGGCGCTGCTGCTGGCGCTGCCCGCCGCGCTGCTGGCCCCGCTGCTGACCGGCCCGCTGCTGCGGCTGCTGACCTGGCGCGGCCCGCTGGCCGGCCTGCCGCTGGAGCACGCCGACACCGCCGTGCGCTGGCCGGCGGCCGCGCTGTGCGCGCTGCTGTGCGTGGCGCTCGCCGCGCTGCCCGCGCTGCTGCGGCGGGGCCGGGCCCGGGTGGTGTCGCGCCGCCAGGCGGTGGTCGGCACGGCGGTGCGCTCGGGCGCGGACCTGGCGCTGCTGGCGCTGGCGGCGGTCGCCTACCGGCAGCTGGACGGGCGCACCGGCGGCCTGTCGGTGGACGCCGGCGGGCGGTTGGGCATCGACCCGGTGCTGGTCGCGGCGCCGACCCTGGCGCTGTGCGCGGGGACGCTGCTGGTGCTGCGGGTGCTGCCGTTCGCGGCCCGGCTGGGGGCGCGGCTGGCCGCCCGGGGGCGCGGGCTGGGGGTGGCGCTGGGCGGCTGGCAGCTGGCCCGCCGCCCGGGCCGGGCGAACGGGCCGGTGCTGCTGCTGGTGCTGGCGGTGGCCTGCGGGATGCTGGCGGTCGGCCAGCACGCCGCGTGGCACGACTCGCAGCGCGACCAGGCCGACTTCGCCGCCGCGGGCGGCCTGCGGATCCAGGGTTCGGCGCTGCCGCCGCTGGGCCAGGGCGGCCGGTACGCGCGGCTGCCGGGCGGCGACCGGCTGCTGCCGGTGGCCCGGATCGACCAGTCGCTGCCGGGGCGGGCGCAGGGCGGGGTGCTGCTGACCGACACCGTCCGGGCGGCCGCCGAGCTGCGGGTGCGGCCCGACCTGTTCGACGGCCGGCCGCCCGGGGAGCTGCTCGCCCCGCTGGCCGCGCCGCAGCCGTCCGGGGTGCCGCTGCCCGGGCACCCGGTCCGGATCGACCTGGTGGTGGGCGTGTCCGTCGAGGCCGCCGAGCACCTCGTCCGGGACGCCCCGCCCCCGCAGGCGCCGGGCCTGTGGCTGTGGGTGCGGGACGGCTTCGGGACGGCCCACCGCCTGCTGGTGCCGCAGCTGCCGGCCCGCGGCGAGCTGACCGTCTCGGTGGACCTGGACGCGCTGGCCGCCGCGCCGCTCGGCTCGGCCGCCGGCCCGCTGACCCTGACCGGCTTCGGGCTGACGTACCCCTCCGGCGGGAACGAGCGCAGCAGCGAGCTGACGGTCCGCCGGATCGAGGTCGCCGACCGCGCGGACGGGCCGGGCGTGCCGGTGCCGGTGCCCGCGGGCGCCTGGAGCCTGCGGGCCGAGGACGGCTCCCCGGTGCGGTTGGCCGACGGCCCGGCGGCCGACCGGCTGCTGACCGCCTCCTACGCCGCGCCGCCGGACCACTGGGAGGGCGCGCACGCCGTGCTGCTCCCGCCCGGTGGCGACGCCCGGCCGGACCGGGAGGTCAGGGGCCTGGCCACCCGCGGCTACCTGGCGGCGGTCGGCGGCGCGGTCGGCGAACTGGTCCAGGTGAAGGTCGGCGGCACCGCCGTGCCGGTCCGGATCAGCGGCGCGGTCGAGGCGCTGCCGGTGCAGGGCGGCACCGGCCTGCTGCTGGACCTGGCCGACACCGGGCGCTGGCTGGCCGAACGCGACCTGGACGTCCCGGCGGTCTCCGAGTGGTGGCTGCCCGCCGCCGGTCCGGGCGACCGCGTCCCGGCCGAGGCCGCCGCCGCCCTGCGCGCCGGGCCGACCGCCCAGCGGTTGACGCTCCGCGAGGAGGACGCCGCCGCCCGGCTCGGCGACCCGCTCAGCGCGGCCCCGCAGAGCATGCTGGTCGCGCTGGCGCTGGCCGCCTCGGTGCTGGCCGCGATCGGCTTCGCCGCCGCCTCGGCGGCCGCGGCGGCCGAGCGGGCCGGCGAGTCGGCGGTGCTGCTGGCGCTGGGCACGCCCCGGCGGCTGCTGCACCGGAGCGCCGCCGCCGAGCAGGTGGTGCTGGTCGGCCTGGGCACCGGGGTCGGCCTGCTGCTGGGCGCCGCCCTGGTGCACCTGGTGGTGCCGCTGGTGGTGCTCACCCCGGCGGCCCGGCCGCCGTTCCCCGGTGTCCTGGTCGACCTGCCGCCGGGCCGGGTGCTCGCCCTGACCGCCGCGACGGCCGCCCTCCCCCTGTGCTGCGCGCTCTTCCTCGGCGGCCCCCGGCGCAAGCCGCCGGCCGCCCGCCTGCGCGCGACGGAGGACGCGTGAGCCCGCCCCGGCCCTGCGGCTCGCGCCGCCTCCCGGCGCCGCCCGCGCCCCGGCCCGTCCGTCCCCGCCGTCCCCCGGCCCGTCCGCGCCCCGTGGAGGAGCGATGAGCACCCCCGCCCCCTGGGTCCGCACCCGGCTGCGCACCGCGCCGCTGGCCGCCCTGCTCACCGCCGCCCTGGCGCTGGTCCTGGCCTTCCTGGCGGCCGCGCTGCCCCGGGCGCTGGACCGGGGCGCGGACGGCGCGCTGCGCGGTTTCCTGCACGGGTACGGCCCGGTCGGCACCAGCGTGGTGGTGACCGGCGACCCGCGGCCCGGCGGCGGCGATCCGGCCGGGCAGTTGGACGACACCCTGGCGGAGCTGACCGGCCTGGTCGGCCCAATGCTGCCGCTGGACGAGGGCGCCCCGGTGTACGGGCGCCGGGCCCTGCAGCCGCGTTCGCTGCCCGACCCCGCGCTGGACCGCCCGGAGGGCACCGCGCCCGAGTTCGCCCTGGTGTACCAGCACGGGGCGCGCGAGCACGTCCGGCTGACGGCCGGCCAGTGGCCGGGCGGCGCGGCGGACGGGGAGCCGGTGCCGGTCGCGCTGTCGGTGTCCACCGCCGAGACGGTGAAGGCGGGGCTGGGCGCGGTGCTCGACGGCGACGCCTCGGTGCTGTTCCCGGCTACCCCGCTGAAGCCGCAGCGGGTGCGGGTGGTGGGCCTGTACACCGTCGACGACCCGGCCGACCCGTTCTGGGCCGAACTGCGGTGCGCGGTCGGGGTCTGCCGGAACCTGACGCCCACGCACGGCCCGGGGGAACTGCCGATGGCGTACTGGTACGCCGTCGCGCTGACCGGCCCGGAGTCGGTGTCCCGGCTGGGCACCTGGGGCGGCGCGGTGGAGGACTTCTGGCGGCTGCCGGTGCGGGTGGACGCGCTGCGGGCGGACCGGTTGGAGGCGGTCTCCGCCGCGCTGGCGACGGTCACCGCGGGGCCGGTCGCCGTGCGGGTGGCCACCACTGCGGGGCGGCCGGACGTGCGGATCGGCTCGGGGCTGCGGGAGGCGATCGACACCGCCCGGCAGCGGCAGGCCACGATCGACTCGATCACGGCGGTCGGCCCGGCCGGGGCGGCGGGGGTGGCGGCCGTGGTGCTGTGCCTGGCGGCGGCGCTGGGGGTGGAGCGGCGGGCGGGTGAGCTGCGGCTGCTGCGGGCCCGGGGCGCCGGGATCGGCGGGGTGCTGTGGCGGCTGCTGGGCGAGGGGGCGCTGACCGTGCTGCCCGCGGCGGTGCTGGGCGGGGCGGCGGCCCTCGTGCTGCTGCCGACGCCGCGCTGGGGTCCGGCGGTGGTCGCGGCGGGCGCGGTGACGCTGCTGGCGCTGCTGGCCCTCCCGGTGCGGGCGGCGCTGCTGCTGCGCGGCGCGGGCGGCGGGGCCCGGCGCGGGCGGCTCCGGCTGTCGGCCGAGGGCGTGGTGCTGGCGGTGACCGCGGCGGCGGTGGCCCAACTGGCCCGGCGCGGGGTGTCGCCGCTGGGCGGGGGGGTGGATCCGCTGCTGGTGGCGGCGCCGCTGCTGCTGTCGCTGTGCGGGGCGCTGCTGCTGGCCCGGGTGCAGCCGGTGCTGGTGGGGTGGCTGGCGCGGTGGGCGGGGCGGCGGCCGGGGGCGGTGGGTTTCCTGGGCCTGGCGCGGGCGGCCCGGGGCGGTGGCGGGGCGCGGTCGCGTCCCTCGGTGCTGCCGCTGCTGGGGCTGGTGCTGGCGGTGGCCTGCGGCGCGGTCGGCGCGGACGTGCTGGGTTCGGTGGCCGCGGACCGGATGCGGGTGGCCAGGTACGGCCTGGGCGGCGACGCCTCGGTGAGCGCGGGCCTGAACGGCGCGCTGCCGCAGCCGTTCCTGGACGCGGCGGCCCGGCTGCCCGGGGTGGAGACCTCGCTGCCGGTGTGGATCGAGGACGACGTGACGATGTCGGTCGGTGCCGGCGCCTCGGTCCGGGTGAACGTGGTGGTGGCCGATCCGGTCCGGTACGCGCGGCTCGCCGGGACGGCCGGGCGGGGCCGGTTCGATCCGGCGGCGCTGGCCGCCCCGGCGGGCGGCGGGCCGCTGCCGGTGGTGGTCAGCGGCGACCTGCCGGCGGGCACCTTCGACCTGCGGCTGGCGGGCGGCGAACCGGTGCAGGTCCGCACGGTGGCCGTGGCCGACGGCACGCCCGCGCTGACGGGTGCGGCCGGGCCCACCGTCCTGCTGTCGTCGGTGGCCGCCGCCGACCTGCTGCCCCGGTTCGGCGGCCCGGACGAGTGGCTGGCCGTCGGGCGGCCGGACGACGCGGCGCTGCGGGCGCTGGCCGAGCGCTTCCTCGGTCCGCCGGCCGCGGCCGGGCACCCGGGGCACCGGGTGCGGACCGCCGCCGGGGAGGCCGCGGCGCTCGGCGACGACCCGTTGCAGGCGTCGTCGGTGCGGCTGTTCTGGCTGTCGGTCGGCGCGACGGCGCTGTTCGCGCTGCTGGCGCTGCTGTTGACGCTGCTGCGGGCCGGTCCGGAGCGGGCGGCGGTGCTGGCCCGGCTGCGCACGATGGGGCTGCGGCCGCGGCAGGGGCTGGCCCTGGTGCTGGCCGAGGTGCTGCCGCAGGCGCTGGTCGCCGCCCTGGGCGGGGCGCTGGTCGCGGTCGGCTGCCTGCTCCTGCTGGGCCCGGCGCTGGACCTCTCGCCGCTGGTCGGCGCCGGCCTCCCGACCGGGCCGCGGCTGCTGGCCGCGCCGGTCGTCCGCCAGGCCGCGGGCCTGGCCCTGCTGGCGTCGCTGGCGGTGCTGGCCGAGGCCGCCGTCACCGCCCGCCGGCAGATCGCCGCCGAACTGCGCGCGGGCGACGCCCGATGACCACCACCCCGTCCGTCGGAAGGGACGACCCGATGAACACCCCGCCCCCGAGCCTGGAGGAGCTGCGGCGCCGGGCGCTGGCCGCGGCCGCGCCCCGGACGGTCCGGGCCGACCTGGCGATCGCCTGCGAGCGGCTGGTCCGGATCTTCACCACGGACGGCGTCGAGGTGCAGGCGCTCCAGGGCCTGGACCTGACGGTGGACCGGGGCGACCTGGTGGCGCTGGTGGGGGCGTCCGGCAGCGGCAAGTCGACGCTGCTGAACGTCCTGGCCGGGCTGGACGCGCCGACGGCGGGCAGTGCCACCGTGGACGGCTGCGACCTGCTGGCGATGTCCGCGAAGGAGCGGCTGCGCTACCGGCGCGAGGTGGTGGGCTTCGTCTGGCAGCAGACGGCCCGCAACCTGCTGCCGTTCCTGACGGCCGCGCAGAACGTGGCGCTGCCGGTGCAGTTGCGCTCCGGCCACCGCGCCGCCAAGCGCCGACGCGCCCGCGTCACCGACCTGTTGGAGGCCCTGGGCATCGGCGAACTGGCCCACCGCCGCCCGGCCGAGCTCTCCGGCGGGCAGCAGCAGCGGGTGGCGATCGCGGTGGCGCTCGCCAACGAGCCCGCCGTGCTGCTGGCGGACGAGCCGACCGGCGAGCTGGACACCGAGACCGCCACCGGCATCTTCGACGCCTTCCGGACCGTCAACCGCGAACTGGGCACCACCGTGGTCATCGTGACCCACGACCCGATGGTGGCGAGCGAGGTGCGCCGCACGGTGGCGATCCGCGACGGCCGCACCGCCAGCGAGGTGCTGCGCCGCACCGAGGTCGACGAGCACGGCACCGAGACGGTCAGCGAACGCGAGTACGTGATGCTCGACCGCACCGGCCGCGTCCAGCTCCCGGCCGCCTTCCTGGCCGCCCTCGGCATGGAGCACCGGGTCGCCGCCGACCTCGCCGCCGACCACATCGCGCTGCGCCCCGACGCCTCCGGCTGAGCCCTCCCGGCTGTCGGTGGCGCGTCCTATGCTGGGGACCGTGCCAATGATCATGGATCGTGACGGGGTGGCGGAGCGGCTGGAGCCGTTCCGGCGGGAGTTGACGGCGTACTGCTACCGGATGCTGGGCTCGGCGTTCGAGGCGGAGGACGCGGTGCAGGAGACGCTGCTGCGCGCCTGGTCGAAGTTCGACGGGTTCGAGGGCCGCTCCGCGCTGCGGACGTGGCTGTACCGGATCGCCACCAACGTGTGCCTGGACATGGCCCCGGCGGCGCAGCGCCGGGCCCGTCCGATGGACCTGACCTCGCCGTGCCCGGCGAACGCGCCGGACTTGGCGCAGTTGGAGGAGAACGTCTGGGTCGGCCCGGTGCCGGACGCGCGGGTGCTGTCGGGGGATCCGGCGGACGTCGCGGTGGGGCGGGAGTCGATCCGGCTGGCGTTCGTGTCGGCGCTGCAGAAGCTCCCGGCCCGGCAGCGGGCGGTGCTGATCCTGCGCGAGGTGCTGGCCTGGTCGGCGGCGGAGACGGCGGAGCTGCTGGAGACGTCGGTGGCGTCGGTGAACAGCGCCCTGCAGCGGGCCCGGGCGACGATGGCCGCCCAGGGCCCGGCGGGCGACACCTTCGATCCGCTGGACGAGACGCAGCGCTCCCTGCTGTCCCGGTACGTCGAGGCGTTCGAGTCCTTCGACATCGAGGCGTTGAAGCGGCTGCTGCACGAGGACGCGGTGCTGAACATGCCGCCGTTCCAGATGTGGGTGCGGGGCGTGGTCGAGCTGGGCGAGTGGTGGCAGGGCGCGGGCTGCGGCTGCGCGGGCTCCCGGCTGCTGCCGGTGGAGGCCAACGGCACGCCGGCCTTCGCCCAGTACCGCCCGGCCGAGGACGGCGAGGGGTGGACGCCGTGGGGCATCACCCTGGTGGAGATCGTCGACGGCCGGATCGCCACCATGACCAACCACATGGACGTGGAGCGGCTGTTCCCGCTGTGGGGCCTGCCGATGCGGCTGACCGCCGACCCGCGCGCCTGACCGCGCCCGGCCCCGCCCGCGGCGGACGGGCGCGCTCACTCCACGGGCAGTGCCTCGTCCAGCCCGGTGAGCCGCAGCAGCAGCCGCAGTCGGGGCCCGGCCCCGCGCAGCACCACCTGGTGGCCCGCCCGCCGCACCCGCACCGCCAGCCGCCCGATCCGCTGGAGGTCGGCGGGCCCGGGCCGGGCCACCTCCCCCACCAGCAGCGCGACACGGACGGGGCGCACCGGGCCGGCGAGCAGCGCGTCGAGCCGCGCCTCCGCCTCGGGGTGCAGGGCGAGTTCCAGGGTCTCCATGCCTGTGCTGACCGCCCGGGGGCGCGGAACTCATCGCCCGGCCGGGATTCCCCCCGGGGTCAGCCGTACTGCCACCAGTCGAAGGCCGTCGCGCAGGCCTGCCGCAGCGCCTCCGCGCCGACCTCGGGCCGTTCCTGGACGCCCGTACCGGCCTCCCCCTCCACGATTCGCGACGGGCTGGCGGCCACCCCGGCGGGTGTCGGCCCGGGCCTGGTCAGACGAAGTAGCCGCCGTCGACGGCGAGCACGCTGCCGGTGATGAACGCGGCGGCGGGCGTGGCGAGGAAGACCACCGCGGCGGCGACCTCCTCGGGGCGGCCGTAGCGCCCCAGGGCGTTGGCGGCGCGCTGGACGGCGGCGTTCGGGCCGTCCTGGGGGTTCATCTCGGTGTCGGTGGAGCCGGGCTGCACCACGTTGACGGTGATGGCGCGGGGGGCGAGCTCCTGGGCGGCGGCGCGGCTCCAGGCGACGACGGCGGCCTTGGTGGCGGCGTAGTCGGCGAGTCCGGGCCGGCCGGGGCGGGCGGCCAGGTTGGAGCCGATGGTGACGATCCGTCCGCCGTCGGGGAGCAGGCGCGCGGCGGCCCGAACGGCGGCGGTCACCCCGCCCACGTTGACCGCGTGCTGCCGGGCCAGCGCGTCCGGGTCCGCCACGCCGGTGACGAGCCCGGGGGCTATCACGCCGGCGTTGTTGACCAGCACGTCGAGCCGTCCGAAGTCCGCGGCGACGGCGGCGACCAGGGCCTCGACCTGGGCGGCGTCCCCCTGGTCCGCCTTGTAGGCGGCGGCCCGCCGCCCGAGCGCCTCGATCCGCCGGACGACCTCTTCGGCGCGGGGCGCGGATCCGCTGTGGCTGAGCGCGACGTCCGCCCCGGCGGCGGCCAGGGCCAGCGCGGTGGCGGCGCCGATGCCGCGCGAGCCGCCGGTGACCAGGGCGGTGCGGCCGGCCAGCACGTCGGGCGCGAAGGTGGCGGTGGGCGGGTGCGTCATGTCGGGTTCCCCTCCGATATGTGTACCGCTCGGTACACATCGCGCACGCTACCATATCGATCGGTACGGAAATCGCGGGCCAGCGCCCGAACCCCCGGGAAGGCAGGGCCAGATGACGGGCCGTCCGCGCGCGTTCGACTTCGACGAGGCGCTGGAGCGCGCCATGCGGGTCTTCTGGCGGCACGGCTACGAGGGCACCGCGCTCTCCGACCTGACCGCCGCGATGGGCGTCAACCGGCCCAGCCTGTACGCGGCGTACGGCAACAAGGAGGCGCTGTTCCTCCGGTGCCTGGAGCGCTACCACCGCGGCCCCGCCCGGCACGCCCGGGAGGCCCTGGCCGAGCCCACCGCCCGGGCCGTCGCCGAGCACCTGCTGCGCGGCACCGTGGAGGTGGTCACCCGCGAGGAGGGGCCCGGCTGCCTGCTGGTGCACGGCGCGCTGGCCACCGGCCCCGGCGCGGAGGGCGTGCGCGCCGAGAGCGCGGCCCGCCGCGCGGCGCACCGCGAGGCCCTGCGCGCCCGCTTCGAACAGGCCGCCCTGGCGGGCGAGTTCCCTCCCGGCACCGACCCCGGGGTGCTCGCCGACCACCTCGCCGCGCTCACCTACGGCCTCGCCGTCCAGGCCACCGAGGGCGCCCCGCCCGACCGGCTGCACCTGATCGCCGCCCACGCCCTGCGCGGCTGGCCGCACTGACCCCGGGCCCGCGCCCGTGCCGCCACCGCCCGACCGCCCGACCGCCCGACCGCGCAAAGCGGAACCGCCCGGCGCCGCGCTCTCGCGGCAGCCGGGCGGTTCGTCCGCACCTCGTCGGCTCAGGCGGCCTTGGCCCCCGTCGGGGCCGGCGCCGCGGTCTTCGGCGGGGAGCCCGCGGGCTTGCGGAAGAAGAAGTACAGCGTCGGCACCAGGTACAGCGCCCAGACCCAGACCTGGACCTTGGTCGGGTCGGGCTGGAAGTTGAACACGCCCTTCAGCAGCGTCCCGTACCAGCTGTCGGCGGGGATGGTGCTGGAGATGTTGAACGCGTGCACGTGCAGGCCGGGGATCCAGTCGGCCTCCTGCAGGTCGTGCACGCCGTAGGCGAGGACGCCGGCCGCGACGACGACCAGCATGCCGCCGGTCCAGGTGAAGAACTTCGCCAGGTTGATCTTGACCGCGCCGCGGTAGAACAGCCAGCCGAGGACGACCGAGGTGAGCAGGCCGAGGGTGGCGCCGGCCAGCGGGCTCCAGCCGTCGCCGGTGGACTGGACGGCGGTCCAGATGAACAGCGCGGTCTCCAGTCCCTCGCGGCCGACGGCCAGGAAGGCGGTGACGATCAGCGCGGTGGTGCCCATCACGAGCGCGGCGTCCAGCTTGCCCTGGAGCTCGCTCTTCAGGTGGCGCGCGGTGCGGCGCATCCAGAAGACCATCCAGGTGACCAGGCCGACGGCGATGATCGACAGGCTTCCGCCGAGGGCCTCCTTCGCCTCGAAGGACAACTGGTTGGAGCCGAACTGCAGCACCGCGCCGAAGGCCATCGCCAGCGCGACGGCGCTGCCGACGCCGATCCACACCGGGGCGAGCCGGTCCTTGCGTCCGGTCTTGACCAGGTAGGCGATCAGGATGCAGACCACCAGGCTGGCTTCGAGGCCCTCGCGCAGGCCGATCAGGTAGTTGGCGAACACGGCGGTTCTCCTCCTTCGGGGCTTCAGAAGAGTGGGGGCGGGGGTCAGCCGAAGAGGGTCTGGCCCCACCACTCGCCGGGCTTGCGGACACCGGGCGGGCAGGCGAAGTGGGCGGATCCGACGTGGGTGATGTACTCGTTCAGCCTGTCGTTGGCCGCGAGCTTGGTCTGCAGCGGGACGAACGCCTTGCGGGTGTCGCGCTGGTACGCCAGGAAGAACAGGCCGGCGTCCAGGCGGCCGAGGCCGTCGGTGCCGTCGGTGAAGGAGTAGCCGCGGCGCAGGATCATCAGCCCGCCGTTGCTGTCGGGGTGCGCCAGGCGGACGTGCGAGTCGGCGGGCATCGCCGACAGGTCGGGGGCGTCGCGCTCCTTCTGCTTGCCGTAGGGGGCGCCTTCGATCTTGGTGCGGCCGAAGGTGTCCTCCTGCTCCTTGAGCGAGGAGCGGTCCCAGGTCTCGATGGTCATCCGGATCCGGCGGGCGACCAGGTAGGAGCCGCCGGTCATCCAGTCGGCGCCGTCGCCGGGGGCGACCCAGACGTGCTGGGCCAGGGAGTCGGCGTCCGTCCCGGCGATGTTGTGGGTGCCGTCCTTGAAGCCCATCAGGTTGCGCGGGGTCTGGCTGTCCGGCGTGGTGGAGGAGGTCTTGCCGAAGCCGAGCTGCGACCAGCGGACGTTGACCACGCCCATGCCGATCCGGGCCAGGTTGCGGATCGCGTGCACCGCGACCTGCGGGTCGTCCGCGCAGGCCTGGACGCACAGGTCGCCGCCGCTGCGGGCGGCCTCCAGCCGGTCGCCCTTGAACTTGGGCAGCTCGACCAGCGCCTCGGGCAGCTTGGCCCTCAGCCCGAACCGGTCCTGGCCGTCCTTCTCGAACAGGGTCCGCCCGAAGCCGATGGTGAGGGTGAGCCGGGAGGCGGGCAGGCCGAGCGCCTCGCCGGTGTCGTCCGGCGGCGACTCGGGGACGACGCCGACCGCGCCGCCGCCGACCTCGCGGCCGCCGGTGATCGAGGCGGCCGCCTTGGTCCACTCCTTGAGCATCTTGACCAGGGCGTCCCGGTCGTCGGTGATCACGTCGAAGGCGGCGAAGTGCAGCCGGTCCTGGACGGGGGTGGAGATGCCCGACTGGTGCTCGCCGTAGAACGGGACCTCCGGCGAGGTCTGCGGTGCGGCGGCGCCGTCCCCGTCCGACATGGTCGCGGCGGCCACCGTGCCGACCGCGGCCGCACCGAGCGCGACTCCGGCTCCCGCCCAGCCTATGACGGCCCGTCGGCTGAGCCCGGCGCGCTGCGCCTGCCCGCCGCCCTCGGCGGGGGCCGCTTGCTGCTCGTTCTCGGCGTCCATCTCTGGCGTTCCCTCTCGGACGTGAAACCGGGTACGGGTGCTGCCGCGGCCGCGACAGCACCCTGACGAGGACTTAGCTTACGCTGCCCTTACCTGGGCTTCCCGCGCGGCCCGCCCCCCTTGACCTGGGCTTGACCGTCTCCGGCCGTCCCCGGCCGGGTCAGGCCGCCGTGCGGCGGGCGGCGTGCCGGCGGGCCGTTACTTGGCCACGACCGCGGCGGCCAGCTTGGACAGCGGCTCGCCCAGCGAGTTCACCGCGTCCGAGAAGGCCTTGCGCTCGTCCTCGGTGACCTTGTCGTAGGAGGTGTAGGTGCCGTCGGCGCCCCGGTACTTGCCGAGCAGTTCGGTGATCTTCTCGAACTCGGCGTCCAGGGTCCTGGACAGCTCCGGCTCGTTCTCGGAGGCGACCGGCTTCAGCAGCTCGTATGCCTGGCGGGCGCCCTCGACGTTGGCGGCGAAGTCCGACAGGTCGGTGTGGCTGTAGCGGTCCTCCTCACCGGTGATCTTGTTCTTGGAGACCTCGTCCAGCAGCTCCTTGGCGCCGTTGGCCATGCCGGTGGGGGTGATCTCGGCCTCGGGGACGCGCTTCTGCCAGTCCTTGAGGTCGGCGACCAGTTGGGCGGCGAGGGTCTTCTCCTCGTCACCGATCCTGCCGTCCACCCACAGCGACTTCTCGATGCGGTGCCAGCCGGTCCAGGCCTGGCCCTCCTCCAGGGCGTCCTCGCGGGTGTCGGTCTTCGGGTCGATGTCGCCGAAGCTCTCGGCCACCGGCTCGGTGCGCTCCCAGCCGACCCGGGAGGCGGCGAACAGCGACTTGGCCTTCTCCACGTCGCCGGCGGTGACCGCGGCGGCGAACTGCTCCACCACCGGGACGGTCGCGTCGGCCTGCTCCTGGGCGTACTTCCGGTAGTCGGCGACCGCCTGGGTCAGCCGGTCGTCCGCCTTGGCCGAGGCGGAGGCGCCGGCCGTGACGGTGATCTTCTGCCGGATGCCGTCGCCGGTCATGCCCGGCTTGCAGGCCACCTCGTAGGTGCCGGCCTTGATCTCGGCGTTGATGGTCACCTTGGTGCCGGGGCCGATGTTCTCCCGCTCGGTGACGATCTTGTCGCCGTCGGAGTAGACGTACACCTCGGTGACCTTGCTGCCCTTGTTGGCCACGGCCAACTCGACGTGCCCGGCCGGGAAGGAGGTCTTCGACAGTCCGCACGCGCTGTCCGTCGCCGTCACCTGCACCGGCCCGGCGGCACCGTCCGCGGAGGCCTTGCCGTCGTCCTTCTTCGAGCACCCCACCAGAGCGGCACCCGCCACGGCGAGGACCAGGAACGCGGCGGCGGACGTACGACGGGCGGGCATGCTCACTCCAGGGACGAGGGGACGCGGGGTCGGGCCGATGCGGCGGCCGCTCCGGGGGGACCGGGGGCGACCGCCCAGTAAGCTAAGGCATACCTTAGGTCCCCTGCCGCACCGGGTCGACACCCCGTGCCGCGGAGGGCCTCCCGCGCCGCCCCGCGCCACCAGTCATTTCCGGCCAACTCCCGTACCCACATCGGGACTTCACTCATGCCGTGAACCACGCGCCCGCCCCGCCTGTGACCGGAACCACTCGCCCCGGAACGCCGCCGGGGGCGCGCGGAGCGTTCTCGCTCCCCGCACCCCCGGCCCGGAAACACCGTGGTGCTAGGGCAGGTTGCGGGCCATCACGATCCGCTGCACCTGGTTGGTGCCCTCGTAGATCTGGGTGATCTTGGCGTCGCGCATCATCCGCTCCACCGGGTAGTCCCGGGTGTAGCCGTAGCCGCCGAGCAGCTGCACCGCGTCCACCGTGATCTCCATCGCCACGTCCGAGGCGAAGCACTTGGCGGCCGCCCCGAAGAAGGTCAGGTCGCCGTCACCGCGCTGGGACTTCGCGGCCGCCGCGTACGTCAGCTGCCGGGCCGCCTCCAGCTTCATCGCCATGTCGGCCAGCATGAACTGGACGCCCTGGAAGTCGGCGATCGCCTTGCCGAACTGCTTGCGCTCCTTCACGTACCCCTTGGCGTAGTCCAGCGCGCCCTGCGCGATGCCCAGCGCCTGGGCCGCGATGGTGACCCGGGTGTGGTCCAGCGTGCGCATCGCGGTCGCGAAGCCGGTGCCCTCGGCGCCGATCATCCGGTCCGCCGGGATGCGCACGTCGTCGAAGTACACCTCGCGGGTCGGCGAGCCCTTGATGCCGAGCTTCTTCTCCGGCGCGCCGAACGAGACGCCCTCGTCGCCCTTCTCGACCACGAAGGCGGAGATGCCCTTGGAGCGCTTCTCGGGGTCGGTCACGGCCATCACCGTGTAGTACTCGGAGACGCCCGCGTTGGTGATCCAGCGCTTGACGCCGTTGAGCACCCAGAAGTCGCCGTCGCGCACGGCCCTGGTCTTCATGCCGGCCGCGTCCGAGCCGGCCTCGGGCTCGGAGAGGCAGTAGGAGAACATGCCCTCGCCCCGGGCCAGCGCACCCAGGTACTTGGCCTTGAGCTCCTCCGAGCCGGACAGCTGCACCGGCAGCGAGCCCAGCTTGTTGACCGCCGGGATCAGCGAGGAGGACGCGCACACCCGCGCCACCTCCTCGATCACCAGCACGGTGGCCAGCGCGTCCGCGCCCGCGCCGCCGTACTCCTCCGGCACGTGCACGGCGTGCAGGTCCGCGGCCTGCAGCGCGTCGAGCGCCTCCTGCGGGAAACGCCCCTCCTCGTCCACCGCTGCCGCGAACGGGGCGATCTTCGCCTCCGCGAGCGAGCGCACCGACTCCCGGAGCATGTCGTGCTCCTCGCCGAGCCGGTAGAGGTCGAAGTCCTGGGTCATGGCAGTCTCCTCGGTGTGGCACTCAGTACCCCCGATTATGCACACTCAGTGTCGTCTGGCCCAGCCCGAAGGTCCTGGTCGGTGCTACCGTCCGGGTATGAGCGAGGTGCATGAGCAGGACCGGACCGCCGGGGGCGGCCCGGCGCGTCCGACGATGCGGGACGCGCTGGTGGAGGCGGCGTTCGAGCTGTTCTCGGAGCGGGGTTTCGAGCAGACCACGATCGACGACATCGTCTCGCTCGCGGGTGTCGGCCGGCGGTCGTTCTTCCGGTACTTCCCCTCCAAGGAGGCGGTGGTCTTCCCCGACCACGACGGCTGCCTGGCGGACATGACGGCCTTCCTGGCCGCGGCCGACCCGGCGGGCGACGCGGTGGAGCAGGTCTGCGACGCGGCCCGGCTGGTGCTGCGGATGTACGCGGGCAACCCGGCGTTCTCGGTGGGGCGCTACCGGCTGACCAAGCAGGTTCCGACCCTGCGCGTCCACGAGCTGTCCGTGGTGTGGCGCTACGAGCGCACCCTGGCCGGCCACCTGCGCACCCGCTACGCGGCCCGCTCGGACGGCGCGCTGCGCGCGGACGTGATCGCGGCGGCGGTGGTCGCCGCGCACAACTACGCGCTGCGCTCCTGGCTGCGCTCGGGCGGCGAGGGCGACGTGGGGGCGGCGGTGGACGAGGCGCTCCAGCTCGTGGTCGAGACCTGGGGCGGCGGTGGCGAGGGCGGGACCGGAGCGCCCTCGCGGGACGACGAGGTGGTGGTGATGGTGGCCCGGCGCGGCACCCCGATGTGGCGGGTGGTGCAGGGCGTCGAGGCGGCGCTGGAGGGCTGAGCGCCCTCCGCCCGCGCGGCCCCGGCGGCCCGCGCCCGCCCGTCCGCGCAGCTCCGGCGGCCTGTCGAAGATCGTCCGATATGAATGGCACTGGGTACCTTTACACAAGGCACTGAGTGCCATACCTTCCTTCTGGCAGTCGCCCCGACCGCACGCCCACTCCCGGGCGGCGGTACGGCGGCGCGCCCATGTCCCAGGGAGGAGACGGCCATGACACTCACACTCGCCCCGTCCGCACCGCTCGCCCCGCAGCACTCCACCGCCTTCCCGTCGCAGCCGGGCGAGGCCGAACTCGACTACCGGCGCTGCCGCTGGTGCCACTCGGCCAGCTCGGCGGCCTGCCTGCTGTGCCCGGTGTGCGGCTCGGCCGACCTGACGCCCGCGCGGGCCTGCGGCCAGGGCACCGTGCAGCGCCTGCTGCGGCCGACCCGGCGCGGCGCGCAGCCGGGACGGCCCTACCTGATCGTGCTGGACGAGGGGTTCACCGTGCAGGCCGCGGTGCTCGGCGGGCTGCCGGGGGCGGTGCCGATCGGCGCCCGGGTGCACCTGGTGGCCAGCGAGGAGGGCGGCCGGGTGCTGACCTTCCGCCTCGCGTCCCGGCTCTGAGCGGCCCCCGCCCGCTCCCCCGGCCCCGGGCCGCCGCCCCACCGGCGCCCGGTCCGCGCCCCCGTCCACTGGCACCGGGTGCCACCGGACGGGGGCGCTCCTCCTTCGGACATCCGTGCCGTGCGCACGCTTTCGACATCCCGTGCCCCAGCTGTGCCTGCCTGGCGGGAACCGGTGCACGCACCGCCGCCGCGCGGGTAGGGTCGATGGCGTTTGTCGTTCCGGGGGAGGTACTCGCACGTGCTCGATCTGAGCGCAGATCAGTCGGCCGCCCGCTGGCGCCCGTTGTCGGGGCCGCCGCCCGCCCGGGCCTGGCGCAGCGGCCTGGCGGCCAATCCGGGGGCCCCGGCCGAGGTGCTGGGCCGGCTGCTGGAGGACGGCGCGGAGCCCGGCTGGCTGGCCCGCCGGCCCGAGCTGCCGGCGCCGGTGCTGGAGGCCGCCCGGCAGCACCCGCAGTGGACGGTGCGGGCCGCGCTGGCCGAGCGCCCGGGCCTGCCGGCGCCGGTGCTGGCGGCACTGGCGGGCGACCGGGAGCGCCGGGTGCGCCGGGCCGCCGCGTCGGCGGCGCACCGCACGGCGCTGCCGCCGGCCGCGCTGGCGGAGCTGGCCGCCGACCGCGACCCGGACACCCGCCGCCGGGTGCCGGGCTGCGCGGGCCTGCCGCCGGAGCTGCTGGTGGAGCTGGCGCAGGACACCTCGCCGCTGGTGCGGGCCGCCGCGGTGCGGGCGGACTCCTGGTCGCGGCTGCCGCCGCGGGTGCGCACCTCGCTGCGGGCCGACCGCGACCCCGCGGTGCGGGCGGCGGTGCGGCGGGCGCTGCGGGTGGAACGCGAGCTGCCGGTGTCGCTGGCCGGGTACATCGCGGAGAGCGACCCGGCCCGGCGGGAGCGGACGGCGGCCTCGGCCCCGCTGGACCGGGCGCTGGGCGAGTGGCTGGTGCTGGACGACGACCCGCGGATCCGGGCGGCGGCGGCGGGCAATCCGCACCTGCCCACCGATCTGGCGCTGGCGCTGGCGGCCGATCCGCACGAGTCGGTGCGGCTGGCGGTGTCGCTGCGGGCGGACCTGACGGAGGAGCAGCGCTCGGCGGTGGCGTACCGGCTGCCCGACGTGCCGCCGGAGCTGCCCTGGGTGGCGCGGCGGGCGGGCGATCCGGCGGAGCTGCTGCGGCTGGCCCGCTCCTCGCACCCGCTGGTGCGCTGCGCGGTGGCGTCGCTGGAGCGGCTGCCGGCCGAGGTGGTGGCGGTGCTGGCGGCGGACGTCGAGCTGATGGTGCGCCTGGCGCTGGCCGAGCACTGCGCGGACGCGCCGGGCGAGCTGCTGCGCTCGGTGTACGAGCAGCTGCTCGGCCCGGCCTCGCTGGTGGCGGACGACCGGTTCGCGGCGCCGGGCCTGGCCCGCTGGGCGCGGCGGGCGGAGCCGGCGCTGCGGTTGGCGGCGCTGCGCGACCCGGCGCCGGAGCCGGAGGTGCTGGCGGCGCTGGCGGCGGACGCGGACCCGGTGGTGGCGCGGGCGGCGGCGGGCGATCCGCGGCTGCCGCTGCGGGCGCTGCTGGGCGCCCTGGAGCCGGGGGCGCAGCCGGAGGCGGCGGCCGCGAACCCGGCGCTGCCGGTGCCGTTCATGCACCGCTTGCTGGAGCTGTCCTGAGCGGTGCGGCGGACGGCGGAATACCCGCCGATAGGTGAATGTTCAACCACCTGTCGGGCCATCGCGGCCCGGCAGGACCCGGAAACGGGAGGGAGCAGACATGACCACCGACCTCCGCCACCGCGGCGCGTCCGTCGTGGCCCCCGGCGAGAGCACCGCCGAGCGCTGGGCCCGCGCCCAGCTGTTCTTCGACTCCAAGGCGTACTCGGACGCCGCGCTGATCCTCGCCGGGGTCGTCGCCGAGGTGCCCGAGCAGGTCGGCCCGCGCCTGCTGCTGGCCCGCGCCTACTACCACTCGGCCCAGCTGCGCCGCGCCGAGGAGCAGCTGCGCGAGGTGATCGAGCGCGACCCGGTGGAGCACTACGCGCACCTGGTGCTCGGCCGCGTCCTGGAGCGCCAGGGCCGGGCCGCCGAGGCGGTCCCCTACCTGCGGCTGGCGGCCGCGTTCGACGGGGACTTCCCCGAGGTCTGACCACCACCGCCGACCGCACCGCCCGCACCGCCCCCGGCCGTCCGAACCGACGGCCGGGGGCGGTGTGCTGTCGTGGCCGGGCCCGGGCCCTGGCAGGCTGGAGGGAGCGCGCTGACGGAACCGACGCGGAGGTACGGCCGATGCGGACGCTGGAGGAGCAGATCGAGGTGACCGTCCCGGTGGGGACGGCCTGGTCCCAGCTGCACCGGGTGGCGGAGTACCCGCTGTTCGTCGCCGGGGTGGTGCACGCCAGCGCCCACGGGCGGCACCACGCGCACCTGGACGTGGAGTTCGGCGGCGAGCGGCACGCGGTGGACGCGGAGCTGACCGACCACGGGCGGGGCCGGGTGATGAGCTGGGAGACGGTGGACGGGCCGCCGCTGCGCGGCACCTTCGCGCTGCGCGCGCTGGACGCCGCGCACACCCGGGTCCAGCTGCGCCTGGAGTACGACCCGCAGGAACTGGCCGGGGCGCTGGGCGGCCCGCCCGGCCCCGCGCAGGGCCTGGCGGTGGAGGAGGCGGTCCGCACCGACCTGGAGCTGTTCAAGCAGCTCTGCGAGGAGTGAGCCCGCCCGGCCCGCTCCCCGACGGCGCCCCCGGCGGCGGCCCTACCGCCCCGACGGTTCCCCCAGCGGCAGCTCGGCCCAGATGACCTTCCCGCTGGCGGGGTAGCGGGTGCCCCAGCGCTCGGCGAGCTGGGCGACCAGGAACAGGCCGCGCCCGCCCTCGTCGGTGTCGGTGGCGTGGCGCAGGTGCGGGGAGGTGGCCGAGCCGTCCCAGACCTCGCAGATCAGCGCCCGGTCGCGCAGCAGTCGGACCCGGATCGGCGCGGCGGCGTGCCGGATGGCGTTGGTGATCAGTTCGCTGAGCACGAGTTCGGCGGCGAAGCCCTGCTCGGACAGGCCCCAGTCGTCGAGCCGGCGCAGCACCGCGGCGCGGATCCGGGCGACGGCGGCGGGGTCGGCGGGGACGTCCCAGTCGGCGACGTGGTCGGCGGGCAGCGCGCGGGTGCGGGCGACCAGCAGGGCGATGTCGTCGGAGGGGTCGGCGGGGGGCAGGGCGGCGAGCAGGTCCTCGCAGGTCCGCGCCGGGCTCCGGTCGGGGCGGGCGAGGGCGGCGCGCAGCAGTTTCAGGCCGTGGTCGATGTCCTGGCCGCGGGACTCCAGCAGCCCGTCGGTGTACAGCACGATCCGGCTGCCCTCGGGGAGTTCGAGTTCGGCGGTCTCGTAGGGCAGGCCGGTGACGCCGAGCGGCGGCCCGGCGGGCAGGTCGACGATCTCGACCCGGCCGTCGGGGTAGGCCACGGCGGGCGGCAGGTGGCCGGCCCGGGCGAGCGTGCAGCGGCGGGTGACCGGGTCGTAGACGGCGTACAGGCAGGCCGCGCCGGTGATCGGGCGTTCGGCGCCGGCGGGCGCGGGGTGCTCCTGGTCGAGCCGGTTGACCAGGGCGTCGAGGTGGCCGAGCAGTTCGTCGGGGGCGAGGTCGAGCGAGGAGAAGGTGTGCACGGCGGTGCGCAGCCGTCCCATGGTGGCCACCGCGTGCACGCCGTGGCCGACCACGTCGCCGACGACCAGGGCGACCCGGGCGCCGGAGAGCGGGATGACGTCGAACCAGTCGCCGCCGACGCCGGCCTGCGCGGGCAGGTAGCGGGAGGCGACCTCCAGGGCGTGCTGCTCGGGCAGGCCGGCGGGCAGCAGGCTGTGCTGGAGGGCGACGGCCATGGTGTGCTCGCGGGTGTAGCGGCGGGCGTTCTCGACCAGGACGGCGGCGCGGGCGGCGAGCTCCTCGGCGAGGCTGCGGTCCTCCTCGTCGAAGGCCGGGCGCGGGCGGGCCCGCCAGAAGGTGGCCACGCCCAGCAGCGTCCCGCCGACCGCCAGCGGCACGGTGACCAGGGTGTGCACCCGCTGCGCGCGCATCGCGTCGACGGTGCCGGGGCTGACCTCGTCCCAGACGGCCAGCGCGGCGGACAGGTCGGGTTCGACCACCGAGCACAGCCCGGCGACGGCCCTGGCCCTGGGGGTGCCGGGGACGAGCGGGACGGGCGAGCCCGGCGCCAGCAGCGGCGACAGGTCGGTGACGCCGGCCAGCGCGGCGCGGCGCAGCGGGCGGCCCCGCTCGGGGCGCGGTTCGCCGCCGGCCGGGACGCCCTCGTACAGGTCGACGCTGGCGAAGTCGGCGAAGGCCGGGACGAGGGCGGCGGCGAGCTCCTCGCAGGTGCGGGTGATGTCGAGGGTGGTGCCGATCGAGGCGCCGGCCCGGTAGAGCAGTTCCAGGCGCAGCCGGGCGGTGTCGGGGACGGCGAGCGGGGTGCTGTCGCGCAGGGTGGCGATCCGGCAGGACGTTCCGCCTGTGCCGTCGGCGGGGTGCAGGTCGACGGTGAGGGTGCGGCCGTGGACGGTGGCGGGGGCGTCGGTGAGTTCGCCGCCGCGCAGCAGGGCGGTGAGCGCGGGCGGCAGGCCGAGCGCGTCGAGCGGGCGGCCCTCGCAGTCGGCGGGCAGGTCGAGCAGGCGGCGGGCCTCGTCGTTGGCGTAGCGCACCAGCAGGCCGGCGTCGAGCAGCAGCACGCCTTCGCGGACCAGGACGGGTTCGGGAGCGCGGTGGCGCCCCGCGCCGGGGGCGGCGGCCGTCATCCGGGCCGTCCGGCGGGGGCAGGGGACCGGGGTGCCACGGGGACGGGGCGCGGGGCGGTGGACAGCTGTCGCGGAGGGCTCTGGTCCGCCACGCTGCGTCCACCGGGTGCTGCCCGGAACCGGGTCATACGCCCATTCCTACACTCCCGGCTCGGAGCGGGCCAATGGCCGCGCCCGGATTTCCCCCGCCGATGAGCCGGCTCCGACCGGCCCTCGTTCACCTGACGGGAGGTCAGGACCGGAGCGGAACGGGCCGCGTGGATGAGGACGAGGGGAAGTGGGTGCCCGTGCTGGGCCACCCGAACGTGGCGGAGCAGCCGTCACTGGACGAGTACCTGCGGGCTTGACCGCGGGCCCACGGCACTGCGCGGTACGGGTGCGCGTGGACGCGGCGGCGCCGGGGTGGTGGGGCCGCTGGTGACCGCTGTCCGCCTTGGGGCGTCCGGTCTCCGGACGTCCGGGGCACCCCCGGGGGCGGGGCCGGAACGGGCCGGGGAGAGGATAGGCGGATGTAGAAGCCAAGCATCTGCGCGAAGAGGTCTCCACCATGCCCCACATCACCGTCGACTACTCGCCGCAGCTCGCCGACGCCTTCGACCGCCCCGGTTTCGTCCGCGAACTGCACCCGCTGGTGCGCGAGTGGGTGGCGTCCCGGGGCGTGTGCAAGACCTTCTTCCGCCCGGCCGCCGAGACCTGGGTCGACACCGCGGACGGGCAGTTGGTCGCCTTCGTGCACATCGCGATCGGCCTGCTGCCCGGTCGGCCGGAGGGGCTCAAGGGCCGGCTGGCCGAGGAGGTGCTGCGGCTGCTGGACAAGCACCTGCGCCCGGTGCTGGGCCGCGAGGTGGTCCGCTCGGCGGAGGTCCGCGACCTCGCCGCCTCCTACCGGCTGCGCACCGGCTGGTAGCCCCGGGGCCGACGGCGGGCGCCCCGGCGGCGGCCGCCGTCAGTGGCGAACGCCCCGGCGGCGGACGCCCGGGCGGCGGACGCCCGGGCGGTGGACGCTCTCAGCGGTGGCCGAGGACGTTGACCACCCGGCCGTTCGGGTCCCGGACGAAGAACCGGCGCACGCCCCACTCCTCGTCGCACAGCGGGTGGACGATCTCCGCTCCCGCCGCCCGCACCGCCTCGTACGTCGCGTCCACGTCCTCGACCTCCACGCTGAGGTCCGGCACGACGGGCGCGGTGGCGTCCCGGGTGGCGAGGCTGAGCTGCGCGGTCGGGCTGCTGGGGGCGGCCAGCGTCATGATCCAGCCGTGGTTCATGGCCTCCTCCAGGCCGAGCAGGCGGTAGAACTCCCGGTTCCTCCGCTGCGCCCCCTCCCCCGCCACCCGCAGGTTCGGCACCACCCGCCGCACCCGGCCGCGCTCCGGCCGGGCCTGCTGCTCGGCGGCGTCGAAGGCGGGCGCGAGCGGGGCCAGCGCCGCCCGGAGCCGCCCGGGCAGCGCACCGGCGGGAACGACCAGGCCGCCGACCGCCGCCGTGCTGCCGGTCTCCGCACCGCCCGCCGGGCGGAGCCAGTCGTGCAGCGCGACGCGGACCGCCGCGGCGGTGCTCGCCGCGAGGACGCGGGCGGTCTGGGGCGCGGCGTCGCCGAGCCGGCCGGCGATCGCCTCGGCGAGCGGGGGCTCGATCCCGGCGGCGGTGTCGAGGAACGCCGCGCGCAGCGCGGGCCGGGCGACGACCATCAGCAGCGCCTCGGGGGCCTGCGCGCCGGTGTCCGCGTACTGCTCGACCACCGCGTCGGTGACGGCGTCGGCCAGCCGCACGTCCGCGGGCCGGGCGGTGACGGCCGCCGCGACCCGCTCCTCCCGGTCGGCGGCGACGGCGGAGGCGATCGCCTGCTCGCGGCCGGCGAAGTAGTTGTTGTAGGTGCGCGGGGAGACCCCGGCCGCCTCCGCGATGTCCTCGACCCGCACGGCGTCCGGGCCGCGCTCCAGGGCCAGGCGCAGCGCCGCCGCGCGCAGGGCTTCACGGGTGGCCCGCTTCTTCCGCTCCCGCAGCCCGGGTGTCGTCATGCCGCCAGCCTTCCATGCGGCTCTGCGCGCCCGCAAACTTGCGCATCCGAAAGCTCGCACGGAAGCAAACTTTCTCATCAGCAAATTTGCGTACCCGCATTTTCCCTGCCGGCCTCGACCGCGCACCGGGCAGTCCGAGGAGAGGAAGAGCGCCGTACGGGCCAGAGGAACGACCTACGACACCGGGTCCGTCGTGCACGGCCGGACGTTCCGTCCGGACTTCGACCCGGCGCTGGTGCGGCACGAGTTGGCCGTCATCCGCGACGACCTGCACTGCGACGCGGTACAGCTGATCGGCGGGGACATGGCCTGGGAGCCGGAGGCCGCCTTCGCGGCGGTCGCCCGGCGCTACCGGCGCCGCTGAACCCCGCCCCCGGCCCGCCCCGACGCTACCGGCTCCCGTGGCTAGGAGCGGCCGGGGCGGGCCTGGGCGGGCAGGGCGGCGGCCCTGGCCCGGGCCCACTGGAGCAGGACGGCGGTCAGCGCCGCGCTGATCAGCGCGGTCTGCGGCAGCGCGGCGGCCGTCCCGGCGCGCAGCGCCGCCGAGAGCGGCAGGGCCAGCACCGGCACGGCGACGGCCGGACCGGCCGCGTACCAGGCGACGAACAGGGGGACGCCGGTGCCCGCGCTGCCCGGCTGCGGGGAGCGGTAGAGCAGGTCGCGGCGGGCCCTGCCGCGGCAGGCGTTGACCAGCCCGGCCGCGACCAGCGGCGGCACCGCGAGGGGGGCCAGCCAGGCCGCCGCCCCGCCGCCGAGCGGCAGCACCGCCGCCGCGCCGGCCACCGCCAGGACCAGACCGAGCGCGGCGGGCACCACCGCGTGGCGCAGCATCAGCCCGGCGAACGGGTACGGGGACCAGGACGAGCGGCGCACGTCGTCGGTCTCGATCCGGGCGGGCTCCAGCAGCTGGGCGAGGGCCAGGTAGCCGAAGAGCAGCGCGAGCGCAGTGATCGCCCAGGACAGCGCGCCCCGGCTGCCGTGCGCCGGGACGGCACAGAGCAGGGCCGGCACGGCCAGCAGCACCGCGCGCCCGAGCCGGGCGGGCGTGCGCAGCAGGGCGAGGGTGTCGCGCCAGTACAGGGCCAGCCAGGGCTTGCGGGGCGCGGGCAGCCGTACCCGCACCCGGCGTCCGCCGTCGGAGGCGTCGGTCACGGCCAGCCGGGCGGCGCGCAGTTCGACCGTGCGCAGCGCGGCCAGCACTCCGGCGGCGGTGCGGGCCCGCTCCCGCAGCAGGGTCAGTGACACGGTGCCGATGGTCCGGTCCGCGAGCAGCAGGCCCAGTGCGGTCAGTACCGCCAGCAGGGCGGCGGCGACCGCCCCGCCGGGGACGGCGGCGGGCGTCGGGGCCAGCGCGGCGATCCCCGCCCACCCCCACGGGCCCGACCACAGCTCGATCCGCTCCAGCCAGTGCACCGGGTGCCCGGCGACGGCCAGCGCGCTCTGCGTGGCGAACGCCAGGACGAGCACGGTGGCGTACGGGGTGAGCAGGCGGGCCCAGCGGGCGGCCCGCGGGTCGCGCTGCACCAGCAGGCCGGCGCAGACGCCCAGCAGCGGCAGGCAGAGCGCGCCGGCCAGGCACCAGCCGAGGGCCGCGGGCAGGCCGGTGCGCACGGTCAGTCCGAGCGCGACCATGCCGCCGAGGGCGACCACCACTCCGGGGAAGGCGGCCAGGGCGCAGGAGAGCCAGAACCACGGCCGCAGGACCGGCCGGGGCCGCACGGGGTGGGCGAGCAGCCAGTCGGTGGTGGCACGAGGGGGGACGACCGGCCCGCGCCACAGCCCGTCGCGGACGGCCAGCAGCAGGACGGCCAGCCCGGCCGCGGCGGCACCGCTGGGCAGGGCGGCCAGCAGGCCGGGGCCGTAGTGGGTGTAGTCGGCGCCCATCGAGGCCTGCAGGAAGAGGCCGAGGCTGGGGACGCCGGCCCACGACAGCATGAGCAGCACGGTGCAGTAGAGCGCGAAGGCGACCTGCTTGGCCCGGTTGCGCCGGTGCGGGGCGCGCAGGGCGCGCAGCAGGGCGAGCGCCTCGTCGGTCCAGTCGTCGTCCGCCGTCCACTCGGCGGGCGCGGTGGCCCCGTCCCGTTCCCCGGGTTCGGCCGCGGTCTCCGCGCGGCTCACCGGAGGCCGGCCGTTCCGGTGCCGGCCGCGCCGACGCCGGGGGCGCCGGCCGCCAGGACCTGGGCGGGCGGGCCCTGCCGGAGGATCCGGCCGTCCTCCAGGACCACCGCCCGGTCGGCGACCTCCAGGGCGAGGTCGGTGTGGTGGGTGACCAGGAGCACCGCGACGCCGTCGGCGAGTTCGGCCTTCAGGAGTTCGGCGAGCCGGCGGCGGGCCTCCGGGTCGAGGCGCTGCTCGGGTTCGTCGAGCAGCAGCAGGTCGCGGGGGCGGACCAGGGCGCAGGCCAGCAGCAGGGCCTGCAGCTGGCCGGAGGAGAGGGCGGAGGGCAGGGCGTCGGCCCGCTCGGTGAGCGAGCGGGCCTCCAGCACCTGGTCGACCCAGTCGGCGGCGTCGGCGACCCCGTGCGCGACGGCGACCAGCAGCAGGTGCTCGCGCACCGTCAGGTCGGGGTAGTGGGCGACGGTGTCGCCGACGACCGCGACCCGGGCCCGGATCCGGGGGTCGTTCTCGTCCATCGGCAGGCCGTCGAACCGGACCGTGCCCCCGGTCGGCAGGTCGCGGCCGGCCGCGACCCGCAGCAGGGTCGACTTGCCGGAGCCGTTGTGCCCGAGCAGTGCCACGCACTCGCCGGCCGCCAGCGCGAGGTCGACGGGGTGCAGCACCTCCCGGCCGCCGTACGAACGGCTCACGCCGGTCAGTCGCAGCAGCGCCTTGCTCGGGGCGGTGGGGTTCTCGGCCATGCGGGCGGCGCCTCTCGACGAACGGATCGCCCAAGTATGGACCGCCGCCCGGCCCCCGTCCGCACTGCCCCCGGGCCCGGGTCTCAGCGGGTCAGGAAGGCGGTCAGTTCGGCGTTCAGCTCGGCGGCCCGCAGATGAGGGAGGCCGTGGTGGGAGACGCCCTCCAGGGTGTGGACGCGGGCCTGCGGGAGCAGGGCGGCGGCGCGGGTGGCCAGGGTGCGCGGGTCGTGGGTGCGGCTGTCGGCGGCGGGCAGCAGCAGGCAGGGCGCCTTCAGGGCGGCCAGGGCCTCGGCGGTGGGGCGGGGGCCGGTGACGGGGCGGGTGGCCGGGAAGGTCGCGGCCAGGCCGTACAGGCGGGTCCAGTCCGGGTCGAGGGGGACGCCGCCGGTCTCCCAGGCGAGGAAGGCCCTGGCCCGGCGCTCGCTGGGGCGGGCCAGCATCGGGGCGGCGTGCAGCAGGTAGGAGGGGCGGTAGCCGGTGAAGCAGCCGGTGGGGTCGAGCAGGGCCAGCCGGGCGGCCCGGTCGGGGCGGCGCAGCGCGTAGCTCAGGGCGATCCAGCCGCCGTAGGAGTGGCCGCACAGGTCGGCGCTCTCGGCGCCGAGCGCGTCCAGGACGGCGTCCAGCCAGCCGTGCAGGTCGTCGACGGTGCGCGGGGGCGTGTGCCCGTCCGCGCTGGAGCGCCCGGCCTCGCCGATCCGGTCGACGGCGAGGACCCGTGCGGTGCGGGCGAGTTCGGCGACGTTCTCCCACCAACTGGCGGCGGTGGCGCCGCCGCCGTGGAGCAGCAGCAGGGGCGGGGCGTCGGGCGGCCCGGCGGCGTTGACCCGGGTGGTGCCCCAGGGGGTCTCCAGGTCGAGCGTCTCGACCGGGACCGGCCAGCGGTCGAGCAGGGTGTCGTAGGCGGACAGGAAGGCGGAACGGTCGAATCCCATGCTGGGCTCTCCTGGAGAAAGTGTCTCGCTCGGCAATCTTCTCGCTGGGCGAGATAATATGCATGCCGTAGCCCCTGCGGACAACCGTCCCCGCGAGACACCCCACGAGAGGCCGAGCAGATGAACGATCCAGGGCCGGGCCTGCGCACCGTGCACACACTGCGCGCGCTCACCGTCGAACTCGACCTGCTGGCCGCCTCGTTCGCGCAGCGCCACGGCCTGCACCCGACCGACCTGCGGGCGCTGATCGCGCTGCTGGACGCCGCCCGGGAGGGGACGCCCGCCACGCCCGGCCGGCTCGGCCGCGAACTGGGCCTCAACTCGGCGGGCACCACCGCCGTCCTGGACCGGCTGGAACGGCTGGGCCACGTCCACCGCAGCCGCGACCCGCACGACCGGCGGCGCGTCCTGCTGGCGGTCACCGAGCGGGCGGTCGCGCTCGGCCAGGGCTTCTTCGGCCCGCTGATCGGCGAGGCGGCCGCCCTGGTCGACGGGCTGTCGGCGACCGAGCGGGCCACCGTGGAAGGATTCCTGGCGTCCGTACGGGAGATCGTCGCCCGGCACGCGAACGGGGACGGGGGCCCGGACGGGAACCGGGACGGGAACGGGGGAGCCGAACAGGATGCCGAAGCCGAGTGAACTGCTGGACGCGCAGGAGCGCGAGCTGCTGCGCCGCGCGCTGGGTGAGTGGGGCGGCCCGGCCCGCAGCGGCGACGCGATGGCCTACGCGCTGGGCTTCGCGGACGCCGCGGACCTGCTGACGGGGTGCGGGCGGCTGTCCGGCGCGCTCCGCGAGGACCTGCCGCTCTCCCCGGCCGACTGGGCGCGCGCCCTGCTCGCCACCGAGGTCGTCTTCGCCAGCGACCTGGTGGGCTCGGGCGTCGAGTGGTCCACCACCACGGGGTGGGACGACGCGGAGACCGTCCGGCGGCTGCGTTCGGTCCAGCGCAAGCTGGGCCCGGTGCTGCGGGGGCAGTACGGCGGACGCCCGGGCGAGTAGGTCCTCGCCCGGGCGTCCGCCGTCGGTGTTCCGTCATCGGTGTTCCGCCGTCGGTGTTCCGCCGTCGGTGCCTGACACGGGTGTCGCGGCCCCGGTGCGCCACCGTCAATGCGCCGGCACCGGTGTCCCGGCACTGACGCGCCGACCTCGGTGCGCCGTCGTCAACGCGGCAGCAGGCCGGTGTTGAAGGTGAGCTTCGGGGCGGCGTTCTCCGCCAGGGAGTGCGCCTGCTCGGGCCACCAGCCGCCCGCGATCGGGTCGACCGAACCGTACTCGGGGTCGGCCGGGCCGGCGGTGCCGCGGGTGCAGCTGCCGTCGGACTCGCCGGGGACCTTGATCCACAGGAAGGCGTCCAGCAGGGCCTGGCCGGTGTTCGCGGTGGGGCGGCTGCCCAGGCCGCGGGCGGGCGGGTTGCACCAGGTCTGCGGGTCGCCGGTGTACTTGCCGGGCTCCGGGGTCCACGGGCCCTGGCCGTTGCGGCTGCTGTCGATCACGAAGTGGGTGAGCTTGGCGTCGGCCGGGACGTGCTCGGCGTACCAGGCGTCGGCGTCCGCGGCGGGCCAGTACTGGTTGGCGCAGGAGTCGGCGGTGGCGCCCGGGGTGTTGCGCAGGTACCAGACGCACTTGGAGACCTGGGTGCCGTAGCGGATCAGCGAGGCGTCGGTCTGGTAGTTCGACACGTTCAGGAAGAAGCCCTGCGCGTCGGCGACGTCGGCGTCGATCAGCAGCTGCGCCTGGGTGCCGACGTTCTGCCAGGTGCTGTGCCCGGCGTCCAGGTAGACGATCGCGCCGCGCTGGCGCTCCAGCCGGGTCACGGCGGCGGAGATCTCGGCGAGCCGGTCCTGCTGCTGGGCGGCGGTGCCGCCGCAGAACGCGGGCGACAGGGCGAGGCCGTCCGGCTCCAGGATGACCACCGTCTTGCGGTCGCCGATGCCGCGGGCCAGGGCGTCGATCCAGGCCGCGTACTCGGTGCTGTTGGAGGCGCCGCCCGCCGAGTACTGCGAGCAGTCCCGGCCCGGCACGTTGTAGGCGACGGCGACCGGCACCTGCTTGGCCCGGGCGGCCTTCGTCTGCAGTGCGGCCATCGCGCTGGTGGTCTCCTGCGGGGTGGCCGTGCCGTTGAACCACTGGGCGACCGGCCAGGACGCCAGCTGGGCCATCGACTTGGCCCCGGCCAGGTCGTGCGCCTTGAGGTCGGTGAGCGCCTGCTGCGCGGCCTTGCTCCCCGGGTCGACGTAGAACCGGGTGTCCGGCGCGAGGGTCCGCGCCCCGGGCGCGGCGGGCGCGGCCTGGGCCTGGGAGGTGGCGAGGCCGAGGCCGGACGCGAGCAGCACGGCCAGCGAGAGCGCGGCTCGAACGGGGTGGGGTGGGCGCATGGCGGGTCTCTCCGGCGGGGATCGGCGAACGGAGCCGCCATGCAGCCAGCCCCGGCGACACCCCGTCAAGGCCCGCCCGGCCGGACCCGCCGAACCCGCAGCAGGACCCGCCACGAGGCCCCTGACCGGGTGAAACTTTCACGCCCCGGTGCCGTCCGTCCGGCGGCGCAGACCCCGGTCCTACGTCCACGGACCCTCACCGGGGCGGCCCGCGCCCGCCTACCGTCCCTCCCGTGGACACCACCGGCACCCTCGACGAGGCCCGGCAACGGCTGCACGCCTGCGGTCCCGAGCGGCTCGGACGGGAACTCGCCGACCGCCCGTGGCGCGAGGTCCTCGCCCGGTGGTGGCCCCGGCTGCTGCCCGGCCTGTACGGCGGTTCGACCCACCCCGTGATCCGGGTGGGCCACGCGGTCCGCACCCTGCCGGCCGGACCGGAGACCGGGCCCCGGCTCGCCGAACTCGCCCACGGCCCGGGCTACTGGGCCGCCCGCCACCGCCCGCTCGCCGTCCGCCCCGCCGCGCCGGTCGCCGGGGGCGCCGCCGCCGCGCTCGACGCGGTGGTGCCGGTCGCCGGACGGACCGGCGGCTTCCCCGAACGGCTGGAGCGCGTCACGGCCCTGCCCGACTGGACGTCCGCCGTCACCGATCCGGCCGAGGCGCACCGGCGGCTGACCGGGCTCGTCCGGACCGCGACCCACCGGTACGCGACCCACGGCCACGGCGAGGGGACCATGCTCGTCCACGCGGCCACCGCGCCCAACGCCGTGCTGCGCACGCTGCCCGCGCTCCCCCGGGAGCTGTGGGCGCCGAGCCTGCACGCCGCCTGGGCCGCCTCCGCCGCGTCACCGCGATGTACGCGCCCGACGCCCCGGCCGACCGCGTCCCGACGGTCGGGTGCACGCCCGAGGAGGTCGTCGAACGGGCGCTGGCCCACGGCGACGAGCACGTCCTCGAACCGACCGACACCGCCCTCGACGTCGGCGACGGACCGGCCCTCGCCGCCGCGCTGTACGCGATCGAGCTGAACCGCCCGCTGCGCTGAGCGGGCGGGTGCGGGCGGGCCGGCGGGTACGGTGGACGGCGAGGTGTCCCCCGCCCCGGCGGACGGGAGGGCACGGGGAGCGAGCCGCGGAGGCGGAGTTGACGGACTTTCCGGTCCTCGGAATCCCCGGCTGGGGCGGCTCCCGGGGCATGACCGTCACCGGCGGCACCGGCGCGGGGACGGACTCGGTGATCCACGGCTACCTCACCGGCGGGCCCCGCTCCGCCCCGCTGCTGGTCTTTGCCCAGTCCACCGTGCGCGACCAGAGCGCGGCGGCGCTGCGCAACCTGCTCGGCCACCACGGGCGGCCCGAGCACGCCGAACTGCTCGGACCGCCCCGGCTGGAGGAGACCATCGTCACCGTGACCGGGACGCCCCGGCCCGGCGTCCGGCACCGCTGGGCGGACGGGCGGGTCGGTCTGCTGACCTTCGACTGGGAGCGCGCCCACGTCTGCGTGGCGTCCTGGGAGCACCCGTTGGACGCGGCGTTCCTCGCCTCCCTGGGCCCGCTGGGCCCACCGCGCCCCGGCCGCTGAACGGGCGGGAGCCCGACGCGGTCGAGGAGCGGTTCGGCCTCCGGTTCGCCGCCGACCACCGGGTCCTACTCTCCGCCGGGCTGCCGCTGGGCTCGCGCCGCCGCCCCGACTGGCGCGCCGGTGACCCGGCGGACCTGCGGACCCGGCTGGACGCGCCGGTCGAGGGCGTGCTGTTCGACGTCCGCCGCACCGGCTTCCGGTATCCCGGCTGGGGTCGGCCGACCCGGCCCAGGCGCTGCGGGACGCTCGGGACGGGCCGGCGGACGTCCCGCAGCCGGTGCCGGTGTACGGGCACCGCTACCTGCCCGGCGCGACGGTCGTCGCCGGGCACCTCGGCGCGCTCCACCGTCGGCTTCTGGTCGTACCTCGTCGAAGCCGGGCCGGAGACCTGGTGCACCACCCCGCGCGACCCGTACGCGACCACCGCCGAGGAGGGGGTCGGGCACCTGCGGATGCTCGCGCCGGAACGGCTGGTCGGCCGGCGGGTCGACGAGTGGCTGCCGGCGCCGGCGCTCGGCGTCGGGGCTTCAGGGGCGCCGGGGCTCCAGGGGCGGGGGCGCCGTGAAGTCGACGGCGGCGGCGGGCAGGACCCGGATGCTGCGCTCGGGGAAGTCCAGGTGGCGGTAGATCTCGTTGTGGTGGGCGATGGCCGCGTCCGGCGGGACGAAGCCGGTCGGCTCGGGGCGGACGGAGGTGGTGTGCCCGTCCGCGACCAGTACCAGGTCGTAACCGCGGCTGAGGGCTTGGCGGGCGGTGGTCTCCACGCAGTTCTCGGTGGCGAAGCCGGTGACCAGGAGTTCGGTCGCGCCGAGCCGGGCCAGCGTGTCGGCCAGGTCGGTGCGCAGGAAGGCGTCCGCGGTGGTCTTGGTCAGCTGCGGTTCGCCGTCCGGCGGCGCCAGTTCGGGCAGGACGGCGCCGCAGCCCCGCTGCCGCACGGTGACGACGGGGACGCCGGCGGCGCGGGCCCGGCGGCTCAGGCCCGCGATGGTGCGGACGGTCGGGCCGGGGCGGTGCATGAAGGGTGCGGTACCGGCCTGCATGTCGATGACCAGCAGGGCCGGGCGGTGCGGCGGCGGCCCGCCGGGGTGGGCGGCCGTCACGTTCCGCTGACCGCCTCGGCGGCGGACGGCCGCGGGGCGGGCTGCCCACCGGTGGCCGCAGTCCTGACCCGGGTGCGGCCGGAGAGCGCGGCGGCCGTCCCGATCGGGACCGCCAGCAGCGCGAACGCACCGGCGAACGCCGGGAGTTCGCCGTCCGACAGCACCGAGAGGGTGGTGAACAGGGCCGAGGCCACGGCCAGCACCAGGGTCTGGCCGAGGTTCTGCGCGGTCTGCATCGCGCCGCTCGCGTAGCCCTGCCGGCCGGCCGGGGCGTGCGCGAGCGACAGCAGGGTGAGCGAGGGCGCCGCCAGCCCCATCCCGACGGCGGCCAGCACCATCGAGGACACCGCCACCGCCGCCGGCACCGCCGGGACGGTGCACAGCGCCGCCACCGCCACCGCGACCGCCATCACGGCGGCCCCGACCGCCACCAGCCGGTGCCGGGGCACCCGGTGGTGCAGCCGTCCCTGCACCCAGGAGGATCCGGCCCAGGCGAGCGTCGCCCCGGTGAAGGCGAGCCCCGTCACCGTGCCGGGCACCCGGCGCGCCGTGGTGAGCAGCAGGGGGACGAAGGCCTCCAGGGTGAAGTACGCGCCGGAGGTCAGCGCGCGCAGCAGCACGGTGGCGGGCAGCCCGCCGGCGGCCCGCCAGGTGCGCGGGGGCAGCAGGCGCGGGGCGAAGGCCGCCAGCAGCGCCGCGCCGCCCGCCGCGCACAGCAGGTGAACGGCGTCCCAGGCGGTGACGCCGTACTGGGTGAGTGCCGCGGCCGCGCTCACCGCCAGCGCGGCGGACAGCGCGGGCCGCCGCCCGGCCGAGCCGGGCTCCTCCGGTGCCTGCCCCGACCGGGCCGGCTGTTCGGGTCGGCCCGGTCGGCCGCGCAGGAGCAGCACGGCGGCCGCGGCGGGGACCGCGGTGAGCCCCGCGAGGGCGAAGAACACCGCCTGCCAGGACCACCACCCGGCCACCAGCCCGGCGAGTGGGGGCCCGACCAGGGACGGCACGATCCAGCAGGCGCTCATCAGGGACAGCACGCGGGCCCGCAGGCGGTCCGGGTAGGACTGTCCGACGGCCGCGTTGACGGACACCGCGACCAGGCCCGCCGCGATGCCGTCGGTGAAGCGGCCCACGCCCAGCTGCCAGACGGTGCCGCTGGTCGCGGAGACCAGCAGCGTCACGACGGACAGCACCACTCCGGCGGTCAGCGGCCGCCTGGCCCCGGCGCGGTCCGCCCACGAGCCGCCGAGCACGCCGCCGAGCAGGCCAGCCGCCACGAACGCCCCGGCCACCAGCGGGTAGAGGCCGACCCCGTCGAGCTCCCGGGCGGCCACCGGCAGCAGCGGCATCACCGCCATCGCCGCGAACCCGGTCAGGAACATCACCGCGGCGAAGCTCGCCGTGGTGGCCAGGTACGCCCGGGAGAACAGCCCGGGTGGTGGCGCGGGCGGGGACTCTGCGGGTTCACGGGCGTCGCGGGTCACCGGCAGCAAGGTAGGGCCTGACGCCGCGTCGGACCACTGGTTTTCCGGCGGCCGGACGGCGGCTGCGGAACGGCAGCAGCGGGACGGCCGCGGGACGGCTGCGGGACGGCCTCCCGGCCGCGCGCTTCCCGGCGCCGCACCCCGGGTCAGGTCTGGAGCGAGGCGAGCGTGACCACCGTGATGTCGGACGGGGCGCCGACCCGGACCGGCGGGCCCCAGGCGCCCGCGCCCCGGGTGACGTAGAGCTGGGTGTCGCCGTAGCGCTCCAGGCCGGCCACGGTGGGGTTGGCCAGTTCGGCGAGGTGGTTGCCGGGCCAGAGCTGGCCGCCGTGGGTGTGGCCGGAGAGCTGGAGGTCGACGCCGTGGCGCACGCTGTCGTGGATGGTGACCGGCTGGTGCGCCATCAGCACCGCGGCGCGGGCCCGGTCGCGGTCGCCCAGCGCCCGCCCGTAGTCCGGCCCCTGGCCCTGCGCGGTGCCGGCGATGTCGTTGACGCCGGCCAGGTCGAACCAGGGCAGCTCGACCCGGTCGTTCTCCAGCGGGTGCACGCCCAGCTCGCGGACGAACTCCACCCAGGGCCCGGCGCCGGAGAAGTACTCGTGGTTGCCGGTGACGAAGTACGCCCCGTCCTCGGCGCGCAGGTCGGCCAGCGGGCGGGCGGCCGGGCCGAGCTCGGGGACGGTGCCGTCGACCAGGTCGCCGACCACGGTGACCAGGTCGGGCTGGACGGCGTTGATGGTGTCGACGATCCGCCGGGTGTGCGCCTTGCCGAGGATCGGTCCGAGGTGGATGTCGCTGACCACCGCGATCCGGTAGCCGTGCGCGGCGCGCGGGAGCTTCGCCAGCGGCACCGTCACGTGCTTGAGCCGCGGTCCGCGCAGCACCCCGTACGTGCCGTTGCCGACCACCCCGACGGCCACCGCCGCCGCGCCGCCGGCCACCACGCGGGAGACGAACAGGCGCCGCGACGCCTCCACGGCGGGCCGCACCGGCCCGGCGGGCCCGGTCTGCGGCTCGTCCGCAGGGGGCGCGGAGGTTCCGGGAGTCGCGGGGACGGTGACGGGGGCGGCGGCGGTCGCGGCGGGGGCGGTCGCGGCCGTCCGGCCCCGGTGGAGGCGCAGCAGCAGGGGGCGCAGCACCTCGCCCGCCAGCAGGGCGAGCAGGAGGTAGAGGCCGACGGCCATCCAGAGGTAGCCGGGCCAGGCGAACCAGCGCTCCACGGCGAGCGGGAAGGCCCGTCCGCCGACCGCCGCGAGCAGCATCAGGGCGGGCAGCAGGAAGGCCAGGACGGTGCCGGCGCGGCGGTACCACCCGCCGGGGCGGGAGACGTCGCGGACCAGCCGCCGCCACAGGTACCAGTGCGCCACCCCGAGCAGTGCGATCAGCCCGAGGGCCGCCGCCGCCATCACCGCGATCTTCATCGGACAAGTATCCGTGCCGGGTCCGGCGGGCCGGACGGCGGGTCGGCGGGATGTCGACGGGGGGTGGTCGGCCGGACGCGGTGGGTGCCGGTCCCGGTTCGGTTCCCGGTCACCCCCTGTGAGCCCGAGCACATGCGGGTGGCGGTCTACGGCCCCCGGTAGTTGGTGTGCGGCGGATCGCGGGCACGGGGGGCGCGGGCGCCGCTCGGGCGTGTCGCAGCGGGCGGCGAACGCGCAGGTCAGCGACGCGTGGACAGACGCTCCGGCGGGGACGGGTTTGCAGTGCGGGCGGGTCGGGTAAACCGGGCTTTCTGCGCCCTCGCCACCGGGTCGGCTACTACGGCGAGTAGTTTCGAGGGCCATTGTTCGGGTCTCCGGCGTCTGCCAAGAATGTCTCGTCCGCCAGGCGGTCCGGCCGGTTCCACCGCCGGATCCCCTGCCACCGCGTGCGCCGCCCGCGCTCCGCGTCCCGGTCGGCGGCCACCGTGTCCGTCCGGCCGTCCGGCCCCGCGCGAGGAGAGGTCGCCGTGCACCATCGCAGGACCCTGACCCTTTCGGAGAAGCTCCACCGCCACCGGCACGCCCTGGTGACGGGCATCGCCACGCTCGCCGTCGCCGGCACCGCCACCCTGGCGCTCGCGCTGCCGCAGAGCGGGGACCCGGCCGCCGCCACCGCGAACCCGACGCTGGCCGACCGTCCGCAGCTGTCCTCGGACACCTTCGCCTCGCGGTCCGCCGCCGCGTCTCGGTCCGCCGTCTCGGTGTCCGCCTCGCAGCAGGCCCGGGCGGAGGCCGAGGCCGCCGCCTCGGCGTCGGCGTCCGCCTCCGCATCCGCCTCCGCGCAGGCCGAGGCGGAGGCCGCCGCCTCGGCGTCCGCACAGGCGGCGGAGGCCAGTGCGAGCGCGTCCGCATCCGCGTCCGCGTCCGCGCAGGCGGAGGCCGAGGCCAAGGCGGAGGCCGCCGCGAAGGCGAAGGCCGAGGCTTCGGCGAAGGCAGCGGCGTCCGCGGAGGCGAAGGCCCGGGCGTCCGCGTCCGCCTCGGCGGCGTCCCGCGCGCAGCAGCGGCCGTCGCTGTCCGCCACCGCCTCCCCGTCGGCGGCCGCCTCCGCCTCCTCGCCCTCGGCTTCCGCGTACAGCGGCACGCCGCAGCAGATCGCGGCGCGGATCGTGCCGGCGGGACAGTTGCAGTGCTTCTCCAACATCGTGGAGCGGGAGAGCAGTTGGGACGTGCACGCGACCAACGCGTCCTCGGGGGCGTACGGCCTGATGCAGGCGCTGCCGGGTTCGAAGATGGCCTCGGCGGGCGCCGACTGGCGGGACAACCCGGTGACGCAGATCAAGTGGGGCCTGCAGTACATGAACGAGACGTACGGCAGCCCGTGCGCGGCGTGGTCGTTCTGGCAGGCGCACAACTGGTACTGATCCGGTCGGCTGCGGGGGCCCGCTCGCACGGGGCCTCCGCAGCTCCACCACGGTGCGTACATCTGACGATACGTCAGCAAGTCGCGGCGTTCCGCCCCGTATCCGGACATTTCAGCGCACAGTCATGTCCGTTCGGTGAAGATTTCGCGAACTTCCCGTGGCTGATGTCCGGTATCGATGCTTTGGTGCGGCTTCCGACCTTTGCCTGGGGCTGTCCCCGCCCCTAGCCTCCCGGCCATGGCCCCACCACTGATCACCGTCGTGCTGCCCGCTTACGACGAGCAAGGACAACTGAAGGAGTGTCTCGACTCGCTGCTCGGACAGTCCTTCCGCGAGTTCGAGATCATCGTGGTGCAGACCCCCTCCGAGCACTGCCCCGAGCGGCTGGTCGAGGCGTACGAACTGCGTGACGCCCGGGTGCGGGTGCTGCGGCTGGAGGCCGAGACCGGCATCGGGCGGGCCCGGATGGCGGGGGCGGCGCACGCCCGCGGGCAGTACCTGCTGTTCCTGGACGCCGACCACCTGCTGCCGGAGGACGCCTTCGAGGCGATGGACGCCCGGCTCGCCGAGACCGGCGAGGTCGACGTGCTGCTGTTCGGCCACAGCCGGGAGTACCGGGGCAAGGTCTGGCCGGGCAACGCGGCCGAACTGCTGGCCGCCGCCGGGCCCGCGGTGTTCTCCCCCGCCGAGCGGCCCGAACTGTTCGGCGCCCCGCCGCTGGTCTGGGACCGGCTGATGCGCAGCGGGACCATCCCGGCGTTCCCGGACGGCTTCTACGAGGAGGTCCCGGCGGTGCACCGCTCGCTGCTGGCCGCCACCCGGGTCGCGGTGCTGGACCGCGAGTGCGTCACCATCCGCCGCCGCCACACCCTGCACCCGGCGGGCAGCGAGGGCGCCAGCCACTTCGACCTGTTCGACCGCTACGCGAGCACCTTCGAACTGCTGGACGCGCAGCCCGTCGAGGCCGAGCCGGTCACCGCCGCGGTGCGCCCGCACCTGTTCACCAGGATGATCCGGCACTACCTGTTCGTCTTCGACCTGCCGGGGTGCCTGACCCGGGCCGAGCGCCCGCAGTTCTTCCAGCGCGCCGCCGAGCACTACAAGCGCTTCCTGCCCAGCGGGTACCGGCGCCCCGAGGGCCGCGAGGGCATCAAGTTCTCGCTGCTGGCCTCGAATTCGTACGCCACCTTCGAGGTCGCCAAGTTCTCCCGGCTGGCGGGCGGCCGCCGCTGAGCCGCCGGGCGCGCGGGGGCGGTTCCGGTAGCCGGGCACGGTGAACGACACGGCAGGCACGGTGTCTTGACGCACCGTTCGCCGGGTCCGGGGGGTAGAGTCCGTGCCCGCGGACAGTTCGGGTCCGCTCCGTACCCAGCTCACCGCGCCCAGTTCCGTGCACGCACCCACCGGACCGGAAGGCGAACTCCCCGATGTCCTCCCCTGCTTCCCCGTCAGCGGCCCCGACGCCGGACCCGGCCGCAGACCCGTCGGCCGCCGACCCGACCGAGACCGCCGGCGGGCCGGGTCCGGAGACCGCCGGCCAACTCCCGCCGCAGCGGCTGATGTCCGGCTGGACACTGCTCCTGCTGGGGGCACTGCTGCTGGCCGAGGCGTTCGCCTGCATGGCCGTGCTGATCAGCGTCTGGACGCCGCTCACCACGCTGACCGCCGAACACGCCCCGACCGGCGACCCGATGCCGTGGACGGTGCTCGGCCTCGGCCCCTGGCACCTGACCTCCAACACGGCCATGCTGCTGGCCGTGCTCGCCGCCAGCGGCCTGGGCAGCTTCGTGCACGCCGCCACCTCCTTCGCCACCTACGCGGGCAACCGGCAACTGCTGCCCAGTTGGCTGCCCTGGTACCTGCTGCGCACCGCGATCGGCGGGGCGCTCGCCCTGCTGGTCTACTTCCTGCTGCGCGGTGGCCTGTTCGCCAACGGCACCGACGGCACGGCCACCAACCCGTACGGCTTCGCCGGGATCGCCGGGCTGTGCGGCCTGTTCTCCAAGCAGGCCACCGACAAGCTCCGCGAGGTCTTCGACACCGTCCTGACCACCAAGGACGGTGCGGGCGACGACGAGCGCGACGACAAGATCCAGGCCGCCGCCCCTGCCCCCGGCACCCCCGCCCCCGCCACCACGGCCCCGGCCACCCCGCAGACCGCCGCGCAGGCCGCCGTCCTGGCCACGCTCCCCCAGCCCGCGACGGCGGACCCGGGACAGCCGGTGATCCCGCAGCAGCACACCACCTCCCCCGAGAACCCCTGACGGGGCGTCAACCAGTCTCCGGGGGCGGCGGCCGGGCCTCCACCGTCCCGAGCGCCGCCCCCGGCGGGGCCGGTGTCAGGGGGCGAGGATCCGCTCCCACAGCAGGGCGTCGTGCCAGCTGCCGCCGAGCAGGATCGAGGAGTGCGCGACGCCGTACGGGGTGAAGCCGTTGCGGCGCAGGACGCGCTGCGAGGGCAGGTTCTCCAGGTTGGTGGAGGCTTCGACGCGGTGCAGGCCGAGTTCGTCCGCCATCAGCCGGAGGGCGAGCGCGACGGCGCGGCCGGCGTGTCCCCGGTTCTGGGCGGGGGTGGCGATCCAGTAGCCGAGGGAGGCGCGGCGCAGGTGGGGTTGCGGCAGGATGCCGCCGACGGTGACCTGGCCGACCACCTGCCCGTCGGCGAGCACCACGCCCGGCCAGAGCGTACCGGCGCGGTGCCCGGCCAGCAGGCGGTCGATCCGTTCCGCCTGGCCGGCCTCGGTGGAGAACCCGGCCGGCTGGTCCGGCTCCCAGCGGCGGAAGGCTTCGACGTCCCGGGCCCGGTGCGCGGCGATCGCGGCGGCGTCGGCGGGCTCGATCAGACGGATGCGGGTGCGGCCCGGCACGGACGGTTCCTCCTCGCGGTGGGGTCAAGGACGGGACGGCAGCCTACGCGGCGGCCCCCGACGTCCAGTCCTGGCCACCCCGCGCGGCCCCACCGGTGGTGGCGCCGCGCGGCGAGGGGCCGGGGTGTCAGTAGTCGCCGTTCGAGAGGATCGCCCCGCTCTCGTTGTAGACCGTGATCAGGCCCGCCCCAGCGGTGACCGGCTTGTGCTCCTGCGCCGCCCGGTCCGTCGCGGCGGAGACGACCAGCTTCGCGGTGTCGCCGTCGCTGGACCCGAGGCTGCCGGTCAGGTCGGTGTAGATGTTCACCGTGCCATGGGCCCCGCCGACCTTGGTCACGTGGTCGGCGACCGCGGTCTTCATCGCGGCGGTCGCACCGGACGAACCCGCCGCGGAAGCCTTCAGGGAGTCCGCCTCCGTCCCCACAGCCGTCGGCGTACCGCTGGAAGTGCCGCCCGAATCGTTCTTGCTACTCGAACAACCGGCGCTCGATGCACCGATGACGAGCGCGACGGCCACCGCTGCACCGATGAACGCGATCCTTCGTCCCAGTGTGTTCCTCATGGCCCGAGGCCGGTGGACGTCCATTTCGCGCGCGTCCGGTGACAGCCGTCCGGGCGGCCGCCCGGATCACTCGCCCGGGTAGCGGACCCCGATCCGCTCCCGGACGGCGTCCAGGGTGCGCATCACGGACAGCGTGGAGTCCAGCGGCACCAGCGGGGACTCCGTCTCGCCGGCCCGCAGGCAGCGCATCACCTCGGCCGCCTCCAGGCCGTAGCCGTGCCCGGCCTTCGCGGGGCCGGTGAAGACCTCCGGCTCGGCGCCGTCCCGGTGCAGGGTGAACCCGGCCGGGTGGAAGAAGTCCCGGTCGATCTCGATCCGGCCGGTGCTGCCCTGGACGGAGGCGCGCTGGCCGCACTGCACGTCGAGCGAGCAGGACAGCAGCGCGGTCGCACCGCCGGCGTGGCCGAGCAGGATGCCGGTGTTGGCGTCCACTCCGAGGTCGGTCAGCCGCGCCCAGGCCTGCACCGACTCCGGTGCGCCGAGGAGCAGTTGGGCGAACGCGACGGGGTACACCCCGAGGTCGAGCAGGGCGCCGCCGCCCGCCGCCGGGTCCCACAGCCGGTGGGTCGGGTCCTCCGTCGCGGTGAACCCGAACTCGGCCTGCACCGAGCGGACTTCACCGATCGCCCCGTCCGCGACCAGCTCGGCGATCCGCCGCACCGTCGGGTCCAGGTACGTCCACATCGCCTCCATCAGGAAGACCTCGCGCTTGCGGGCGAGCGCGACCAGCTCGGCGGCCTGGCCGGAGTTCAGCGTGAACGGCTTCTCGCACAGCACCGCCTTGCCCGCCTCCAGCAGCAGCGCGGTCGCGGCGTGGTGCGCGGCGTGCGGGGTGGCCACGTAGACCACGTCGACCTCGGGGTCGGCCGCCAGCTCCTGCCAGCTGCCGTGCGCGTGCGCGATGCCGTGCCGTTCGGCGAAGGTCCGGGCGGTCTCCTCCCGGCGCGAGGCCACGGCGAACGCCTCCGCCCCGGGGACGGCCGCCAGGTCCTCCACGAAGGAGGCGGCGATCCCCCCGGTGGCGAGGATGCCCCAACGGATCGGACGGTCGGTGATCGGCTGCACGGGAGGCTCCTCCGGTCCTGCGGCGGTACGGGCGGCCCCACCCTATCCACCTGGTGGGAGGCGGCATCAGGGGCCCGGGCGACGGCGGATCCCGGGCTGCCGACGGTTCGCCGCCGTCGCGCGGCACCGGGCTCCGGGTTCCGTTCCCCGGCCCGGATCCGCGCGGGCGTTCACCGGGATCCGGCCGTCGGCGGCGCGGACTCGCCGTTCCCGGGCCCCCGGTGGTGCCGCTACTCGCGCGCGACGGCGATCATCGCCGCGTCGTCCGGCAGGCGGCCGCCGACGTGGGCGAGCAGGTCGTCGCGCAGGGCGTCCAGCAGGGTGCCGGGGGTGCCGGCGGGGAGGGCGGCGGCGCGGGCCGGGAGGGGGTAGAAGGCGCCGGCGGTGTCGCGGGCCTCGGTGACGCCGTCGGTGTGGAGGAGCAGGATGCTGCCGGGCGGGAAGTCGAACTCCTCGGTGCGGCGCTCTACCGGGCCCAGCGCGCTCATGCCGAGCGGCGGGGCGGCGCGGCGCAGGGGCAGCGGGGCGGCGCCGGCGGGGGTGAGCAGGAGCGGCGGGGGGTGTCCGCAGTCGGCGACCCGGACGGTGGGGCGGTCGTCGGGGAGGTCGAGGACCAGGGCGGTGGTGAAGTTCTCCTGGACGTCCTGGCCGCCGGCGGTGAGCTCGGCGAGGTGGCGGCGGTAGGAGGCTTCGAGGGCGTCGGCCAGGGCGGCGGGGTCCTCGTGCTGGTGGGCGAGCTCGCGGAACGCCCCGAGCAGTGCGGCGGCGTCGCCGACGGCGGCCAGGCCCTTGCCGCGGACGTCACCGATCAGCAGCCGGGTGGCGCGCGGGGTGCGGGCGGCGGCGTACAGGTCGCCGCCGACGTTGGCCTCGTCGTCGGCGGCGAGGTAGCGGGTGGCGATCCGCAGCGGCCCGGCGCGGTCGGGCAGCGGCCGCATCACGACGCGCTGGACGGCGTCGGAGACGGTGCGGACCCGGTCGAGTTCGCGGCCGTGGCGTTCGTGGATGCGGGTGTAGGCGACGATGACGCCGGTCACCACGGCGAGCGCGGCCAGTTGGGCCTGGTGGTTGGGGGTGAGCAGGCCGCCGTGCAGGGCGGCGATGACGGCCTGGGCGATCAGGGCCAGGGCGCCGACCAGGGCGGTCAGCCGGGTGCCGGCGAAGGACGGGGTGATGGCGGGGGCGACGACCAGCAGCGGGCCGAGGTGGATGTTCGGGGAGAGCGAGATGTCGATGGCGGAGATCAGCACGATCAGGCCGAGCGGCAGCAGCACCATCAGGTGTCCGGTGCGCCACTCGCCCAGCAGCCCGGCCGCTCTCCGCCGCACTCCCACCCCACCACCATGCCCCGCGGACGCCGCGCCCACGACCCGGTGCACGCTGCGCGCGCGGACTGTGGCGCTGCGTCACCGCAGGCCCCTACCATCGGTTCCATGGCCACCACCCCCGCCACCGACCACGTGGAACGCGAGTTCACCCCCGCCGAGGCGGACGGGGTCCTCGCCGAGCACTTCGCGCCCTGGGTGCGGGAGCTGGGGCTGTCCGCCGTGGAGACGGGCGAGCGCCACGCGGTGCTCCGGCTGCCCTGGTCGGAGCGGCTGGCCCGGGAGGGCGGCGGCCTGTCGGGGCAGGCGATGACGGCGGCGGCCGACACCGCCGCGGTGATCGCGGTCTGCGCGGCGCTCGGCGGTTTCGCACCGATGACGACCGTCCAGCTGTCCACCACCTTCCAGCGGCCGGCCCGCGGCACCGACCTGCTGGTCACCGCGCGGCTGACCAAGCTGGGCCGCCGGGTCGCCTTCGCGGACATCGCGCTGACCGTCCCGGGCGCCCCCGACGAGCCGGTGGCCCACGCCACCGCCGTGTACGCCTTCCCCGGCTGACCGGCCGCCGGCCCCGCCCCTCGAAGCACCGGGCACCGGGCACCGGAGCGGCAGTCGAGCCGCGACCCCTACCCGTCGGCGGTACCGGGCAGTAGCCTCCCCTGGTCGATTCGATCCCGATCCGTCGCCGCCTGGAGGTCCCGTGCGCCCGATCGCGCGCCGCCGCACGCTCGTCGCCGCCGCTCTCACCGCCCTGACGCTCGCCGCCGCGGGCGCCGCCCCCGCGTCCGCGCAGGACGCCGGGCACGGCCCGGGCGGGAAGGGCGGGCCGGACGGGCGGGGCCGCACCGCGTACTACCTGGCGCTGGGGGACTCGCTGGCGGCGGGCTACCAGTCGACGCCGGACGGCGGGCACGTGGTGGGCCGGGGCTACGCGCAGGACCTGGCCGGGGAGCTGGAGTCGCGGGCCGCCCGGGGCCACCGGGCGCTGGAGTTCACCGACCTGGGCTGCCCGGGCGAGACCACCGGCACCATGGCGAACGGCGGCTGCCCGTACCCGCACTCCTTCACCGGCTCCCAACTGTCGGCGGCCGTCGCCTACTTGAAGGCGCACCGGAAGGACGAGGTGCTGGTGACCATCGACATCGGCGCCAACGACGTGCAGCGCTGCGCCGCCGGCGGGGCGCTGGACCTGCCGTGCGCGCTGGACGGCATCGAGCGGGTCCGCACCGGGCTGGACCGGATCCTGGGCGAGCTGCGGGCGGCGGCGGGCCCGCGCACCCGGATCGTCGGGATGAACCTGTACGACCCGTTCCTGGCCGCCTGGGTGACCGGCGATCTGGGTAAGCAACTGGCCACCGCCTCGGTGGAGTTGAGCGATTCGCTGAACGGCGTGATCGAGGGCGTGGACGCCCGCCACCACGTCCCGACGGCCGACGTGGCGGGCGCCTTCGCCACCGACGCCTTCGCGCCGACGGTGCCGCTGGGCGGGCAGCAGGTGCCGCTGAACGTGGCCCGGATCCTGCAGTGGACCAACATGGCGCGCGGCGACATCCACGCCAACGACGCGGGCTACCGGGTGATCGCGGACGCCTTCCTCGCCAAGCTGCCCGGGCGGTACCAGGGGTGACGGCCGGTGGGCTCCCCGCTCACACGGTGGCGAGCAGGAAGTCCTCGCCGCTGGAGGGGCGGAGGCCGTCCGGCCGATCGGCGAACCAGCGTGCGGCGAGGGCCCGGCCGGAGAGGTGGCCGACCTCCCGGAAGCCGCTCTCCCGGGCGAGGGCCAGCATCCGTTCGGGGGTGTAGAAGCTGCGGAACGGCGTCCCGGCCCGGGCGGCGCCCTCGCCGCTGGCGCGCAGGCCCGCCCGGTCGGCCGGGTCGAGCAGGTCGGCGGGCAGCAGGAAGGTCATCGCCAGGGTCGTTCCGGCGGCCAGTCCGGCGACCTCGCGCAGCACGTCGCGGGTGGCGTCCTCGGTGAGGTACATGCTGACACCGACCGAGGCGACCACGGCGCGGCGGCCGGGGTCGAACCCGGCCGCGGCCAGCCGCTCCAGCCAGTCCTCGCCGCGTTCGAAGTCGACCGGCACCAGGCGCAGCCAGTCGGGGACGCCGTAGCCGAGGGCGGCCAGGCGGTTGCGCTTCCACTGCTGCGGCCCCGGCTGGTCGACCTCGAAGACCCGGAGTCCGCCCGGGGGTTGGGGCCGTCGCTGAGCGAAGCTGTCCAGTCCGGCGCCGAGCAGGACGTACTGGTCGACGCCCTGCGCGGCCCGCTCGTCGACCAGCTCCTCGACCCAGCGGGCCCGGGCCACGATCGCGGCCCGGAACCCGGCCGTGCCCGCCGGGTCCATGTCGGGCCGCTGCCGCCACCGCCCGTCCGGGTCGGCCCGGCCGTCCGGGTCGGCCAGCCGCAGTCCGATCTCGTCCTCGAACACGTGCGGGGGCCGGTCCGCGGCCAGGTGCAGGGCGCGCCACAGGGCCGTCCGCACCGCCGTGTTGTCGGGCTCGGCCAGGTCACTGCCGCTCATCGTCGCCCTCCCCCCGCTCCGCGGGTGCCTGCAGGATCCACTCGCGGCCGTCGGGGTCGCGGACGGTCGCCTCGCGCGTCCCGTAGTGGGTGTCCTCGAACGGGGTGAGCAGTTCCACCCCGGGGCCGGGCCGGAACGCGTCGGCGTCCGGGACCTTGAGGACGATCCGGGCGTGCGGCTGCTCGCCCTCCGGGACCTCGGCGACGAACAGGTACGGCCCGTCGCCGTTGCGGAGCTGCCCCGAGGCGTGGTCGGTCTCGAAGTCCAGCCGGTAGCCCAGCGATTGGAAGAACCCGGCCGTCCGCCCCCAGTTGTGGGTGGTCAGGAACACGGCCTCGATGCCTTCGGTCGACACGGTCAACCCTCCTCCCCCGGCTCTCCGGCCGGATCCTGTCCGCGGTTCCGGTCGTCGTCGAGGTAGGCGTGGAGCGCCTCGGCCACCAGGGCCGACAGCGACATGCCCGATTCGACGGCACGGAACTTGACCTGCTTGATCAGCTCGACCGGCAGGTAGACGTTGAACTGTTTGACATCTCCGGTGGCCACACTCGGAGGCTAGCATGCTAGCAAGCTAGAACGAAGGCGGCCGGAGCCCGTGGGACGGGCTCCGGCCGTCGGTGCGGCGGGGTTCAGCGCGCGGTGATCGCGGTGACGAACTCGGCGAGCCGCTCCTGCGAGAGGTGGCGGGCGATGTCGGCCTCGCTGATCATGCCGACCAGCTCGTGGTCGGGGTGGTTGATCACCGGCAGGCGGCGCACCCGGTGCTCCTCCATGAGCTCCAGGACGAGGTCCGCCTCCTCGTCCTCCTCGATCACCTTCGGGCGTCCGGCGGCGAGTTCGACGCAGCGCACGTCGGCGGGGTCGCGCCCCTCGGCGACGCACTTCAGGACGATGTCCCGGTCGGTGAGGATGCCCAGCAGCTTCTGCTGCTCGTCGCAGATCGGCAGCGCTCCGACCCCCTGGTCGCGCATGATCCGGGCGGCTTCGGCGAGGGTCTGCCCGCCGGTGACGCACTCCGCTCCGTGGTGCATGATCTCTTTGGCGGTGGTCATGGCCGGACCTCCCGAGGTGGCTGGCGCACGGCGGCCCCGTGCACGGTACGTCCGTCCCTCCATGCTCGCCCCGGGCCGGTGCGGGGCGCCACCGCTGGCGTCGACCGCTCAGGCCGCGTGCGGCGGGGCTGCCCGCAACGGGCCCGCACCGTCGACGCGTCCGGCGGCGACCTCCGGGAGTTCCAGCTGCTCGACGCCCGGGGCGTCCGCCCCCTCGTCCGGGCCGGGCGCGTCGGCGGCCCGGACGGCTTCGGCGGCCTGGGCGGTGGCGCGTTCGGTGGAGCTCTCCAGGAAGCGCAGCAGTTCCACCGGGAACGGCAGCACCAGGGTCGAGTTCTTCTCCGCGGCGACCTCCACCACGGTCTGCAGCAGCCGCAGTTGGAGCGCGGCCGGCGTCGCGGACATCACCTTCGCGGCCTCCGAGAGCCGCGCGGACGCCTGGAACTCGCCGTCCGCGGTGATGATCCGGGCCCGCCGCTCCCGGTCGGCCTCGGCCTGCCGGGCCATCGAGCGCTTCATCGACTCGGGCAGCGCCACGTCCTTGATCTCGACCCGGTCGATCTGGATGCCCCAGCCCAGCGCCGGGCTGTCCAGCATCAGTTCGAGACCCTGGTTGATCGGCTCCCGGTTGGCCAGCAGTTCGTCCAGCTCGCTCTTGCCGATGATCGAGCGCAGCGAGGTCTGCGCGACCTGGGACATCGCGAAGCCGTAGTCCTGGACGTTGACGATCGCCTTCACCGGGTCGACCACCTTGAAGTACACCACCGCGTCGACCCGGACCGTCACGTTGTCCCGGGTGATGCCCTCCTGCGCGGGGATCGGCATCGTGATGATCTGCACGTTCACCCGCCGCAGCCGGTCCGCCACCGGCAGGATCCGGGCCAGGCCGGGGCCGCGCACCTGGTCCAGCACCCGGCCGAACCGGAACACCACCCCGAGCTGGGTCTGCTGCACCATCCGCACGCTCAGCCCCGCGTACAGCGCCAGCACCACCAGCAGCGCAATCACCACGTCGACCACGATCATCGCCGTCACCTCGACCCGCGTCCGCGCCCGGACCGCGCCCGGATCCGCACTCCCACGCTACTCCGCCGCCTCCCGTCCCGGGCCGGTCGCCGACCGTAGGATCGGGTCATGGAACCGCCCTCCCCCCGCTCCTCCGACGAAGCCGCCTCCCCCGCCGTCCTGGCCCCGCGCGTCCGCGACCTCGCCGAGCTGGACGAACTGGTGGTCCACTGCCGGGCCTGCCCGCGGCTGGTGGCCTGGCGGGAGGAGACCGCGCTGGTCAAGCGCAGGGCGTTCCGGGACCAGGAGTACTGGGCGCGGCCCATCCCCGGCTTCGGGCCGTACGACGCCCGGCTGGTGCTGGTCGGTCTCGCCCCGGCCGCGCACGGCGGCAACCGCACCGGCCGGATCTTCACCGGCGACCCCTCCGGCAACCTGCTGTACGCCTCGCTGCACCGGCTCGGCCTGGCCAACCGGCCCGAGTCCACCTGGCACGGCGACGGCCTGCGGCTGCACGGCGTCCGGATCACCGACCCGGTGCGGTGCGCCCCGCCGGAGAACAAGCCGACCAACGCCGAGCGCGACACCTGCCGACCCTGGATCGTCCGCGAGTTCGAGGAGCTGCGCCCCACCGTCCGCGCCGTGGTCGCCCTCGGCGGCTTCGCCTGGCAGGCCGTCCTGCCGGTGCTGGCCGCCGCGGGCTGGCAGGTGCCCCGCCCCAAGCCGGTGTTCGGCCACGGCGCCCACGCGGTCCTGCCGGCCGCCGACGGCGGCCCCGGGCTGCACCTGTTCGGCTGCTTCCACGTCAGCCCCCGCAACACCTACACCGGTCGCCTCACCCCGGCCATGGTCGACGACCTGCTGGGCACGGCGGCCGCGGCGGCGGGCCTGTAGGGGCCCGGGCCCCTGAACGCGCGGCCCCCTCAGCGGAGCTTCTTCGGCCGGCGGGCGACCTGCTCCCAGACCTGCGGCAGCAGCTCGCGGGCGAAGCCGAGTTCCGCGGCCTGACGGCCGTAGAGGGCGCCGTAGCCGAAGCCGCCGTCGGAGAGGGTGCGCAGGGTGTCGCGGGCGACCACGGCGTCCTGGTGGCGGCCGAGGACGTCCTGGAGCGCTTTCATCCGGCGGGTGAAGGCGCGGGCGGGGCGGCCGGCGGTCTCGCCGGCGTAGCGGGCGCGTTTGGCGGCCTTGCGGGCGTCGTGCAGGGCCCGTTCGAGGGCCGGGCCGTCGGGGGTGTGGCGGGCGAGGGCGAGGCGTTCGGCGGTGCGGCGGTGTTCGCGGCGCAGGGTGCGGGTGAGTTCGGGGCCGTAGGGCTTGGCGGCGCGGGAGTTGAGGGGCGGATCGGCGGCGAGTGCGGCGAGTGCGGCGAGCAGGCGGCGGAAGCGCTCGTCGTCGAGGGCGGCCAGGACGCGTTGGCGGGCGTCGCGGGTCTCGCGGGCGTGCCAGGCGGTGAGTTCGGCGAGGACGCGTTCGCGGTCGGTGCCGGGCGGCAGTTCGCGGGCGTGGGCGAGCAGGCGGGCGCCGAGCACTTCGGTGTCGCGGGCCGGGCCGAGGGCGCGGCCGAGCCGGCGCAGTCCGTTCTCGGTGGCGGTGTGGTCGCCGCGCAGGTGGCGCCGGTGGGTGCGCAGGGCGCTGCGCAGGCGGCGGACCGCGACGCGCATCCGGTGGACGGCGTCGGGGCGGTCGGCGCGGACGTCCGGTTCTAGTGCGGCGAGTTCGGTGGTCAGGGTGCGCAGGCGCGCGGTGATGGCGTCTCCCGCGCTGCCGCCGGTCCGGTGGGCCACGTCGTCACGTCCTTCCGTGCTCACCAAGGGTAGGACGGTCACGGACCGCGCGGCCGGTGCGGCGCGCCGGGGGGTCTGCCGTCGGCTGAACGAGGGGGTGGCGGGCGGGGCGGTCGCCCAGACTGGCGGCATGGATGTCATTGAGGTGCTGCCCGGTCTGCGCATGCTGGCACTCCCGGTCGGGGCGGCCTACCTGTGGTCGGACGGGCGGGAGTCGACGTTGGTGGACAGCGGGCCGGTGGGGGCCGAGGACCGGGTCGCCGCCCTGGTGGAGTCGGTGCCGGGCGGGGAGTTGGCGCGGATCGTGCTGACCCACTGGCACGAGGACCACACCGGCGGCGCGGCCCGGCTGGCGGCGCGTTACGGGGGTGTGCCGGTGGTGGCGCACCGGGCGGAGGCGCCGGTGATCCGGGGCGAGGCGGCGGGGGCGCCGCCGGTGCTGGAGGAGTTCGAGCGGCCGATCCGGGCGTCGGTGCCGGAGTTGCCGCCCGCGCCGCCGTGCCGGGTGGACGTCGAGGTGGAGGACGGGGACGTGCTGCCGTTCGCGGGCGGGGCCCGGGTGGTGGCGGTGCCGGGGCACACGGACGGTTCGCTGGCGCTGTACCTGCCGGGCCCGGACCTGCTGTTCACGGGTGACGCGGTGGCCAACGTGGGCCGGACGATGCTGGGGGTGTTCAACACCGACCGGGCACGGGCCATCGCCTCGCTGCACCGGTTGGCCGGACTGGGCGCCGCCAACGCGGTGTTCGGGCACGGCACGCCGCTGGTGGGGGACGCGGCGGCCGGACTGCGGGCGGCGGCGGCGGACTTCCGCTGAGGCCGCACGGCCGTACCCGACCGGGCCCGTCGGGCACATGGTCTGTACCAATGGCCGAAACCGGGGGGTCCGCGCGATCACCCGCCGGGGCGGGCGGACCGGGGCGGGTCGGGCCGGAACGGGGGTGCGGGCCGCCGGTGCGCCCCGGAGAACCGCGCGCCGGAGCCGGTCCTTCGCCGACGCACCCTCCGGCCGCCGCCCCGCGCTCCTGCTCCGCGCCGGGGCCCGGGGCCGCCGGGGCCGCGCCGGTCCCGGCGACTTCCGGCCGAATTGGTCTCGACCATTGCCGCACCGCCCGCCGCTGAAGGAAGCTGCTGCCCGGCACCGGATCATCACGACCGGAACGCTCTCCCCCGGAACAGGAAGGCAACAACCCACCCATGCGCAAAGCGATTTCGGCTCTCGGTCTGACCACCCTGCTGGCTTCGGCCGCCCTGCTGATCGCCCCGTCCGCCCAGGCCGCCGGGTTCGTCTACGTCGGCATGTACCCGAGCGGTGCCGCGTGCGAGGCGGCCGGCCAGGGCTACGTGGCCCGCGGCCAGGCGGTCACCTACTTCTGTGACGTCGCCCCGAACACCGCCCGCCTGTCGATCGTCCCGGCCTGAGCACCCCCGCCGCCTGCGGTCCCCCGACCGCAGGCGGCGCTCCCGGACCCGGGCCCCGTCGGCGACGGGTCAGCCGGCGTCCTTCGGGGCGAGGCCCCGTTCGGCGAGCCAGTCGAGCTGCTTGACGGCGGTGGACCCGTAGCCGCCGCCGTGGTCGGCGTAGGGCCAGACCTCGATGGCGGCCTGGCCGCCGTAGCGGTGGTAGGCGGCGAAGACGGTGGAGGGCGGGCAGATCGGGTCCATCAGGCCGACGCTGAACAGGGCGGGGGCGGTGGCCCGGGGAGCGAAGTGGACGCCGTCGAAGTGGTCGAGGGTGGCGAAGGTTCGCTCCTCCCGCTCCCGGCTGTGCCAGCGCAGGTACTTGGCGATCTCGGGGTAGGGGCCCTCGCCGGATATCCGCACGGCGCGCCGGAAGTGGCACAGGAACGGGACGTCGCTGAGCAGGGCGGCGACCTGGTCGGGGGCGAGCGCGGCGACGGCGAGGGCGAGGCCGCCGCCCTGGCTGGCGCCGGAGACGACCGCGCGGGCCGGGTCGGTGCCGGGCAGCTGCGGGAGGGCGTCGAGGGCGCGGACGCAGTCGGTGATCAGACGGCGGTAGTAGTAGTTCTCCGGGGAGTCGATGCCTCGGGTCATGAAGCCCTCGGCCCACTGGGTGCCGTCGCCCTCGCCCCGGTCGGGGGTGTCGTGGCCCTGGCCGCGGCTGTCGACGACCAGGTGGGCGTAGCCGGCGGCGGGCGGCAGCAGGTGTTCGCCGGGCAGGGCGCGGCCGCCGGTGTAGCCGATGTACTTGACGATGACGGGCAGCGGTTCGGTGGTGCCGCGGGGCAGGATCAGCCAGGCGGCGACGGGTTCGCCCCTCCAGCCGGGGAAGCGGACGTCGTACACGTCGAAGGCGGTCAGCCGGGTGTCGGTGCGCGGTTCGGCGGTGACGGGGCCGCCGGTGGCGCGGGCGGTGGCGAGGGTGTCGGCCCAGAAGGCGTCGAAGCCGGCGGGGGCGGTGAGGTCGGGGCGGTAGGTGCGCAGTTCGTCGAGGTCGAGGTCGGTGAGCGGCACGGTGGTTCAGCTCCGGTGGTGGTCGAGGTGGAGGGGGGTGGGTCGTCCGGCGCGCAGGTCGAGGTGGAGCGGGGGGCGGCCGGGGTCGGTGCCGAGGTGGACGGTGACGCTGCGGTCGGTGTCGGCGGTCAGGACGGCGTCGACCCGGCCCCGGGCGGTGTCCCAGCCGAGGGTGGTGAGCGTGGTGCGGCAGCGGGTGCGCAGACCGCGGACGGTGCCGCGGGGCAGGTGGGCGGGCGGGGCGGGGAGCAGGACGATCCGTTCGGGGGTGGAGTGCAGGAGGGCTTCGATCAGCACGCCGGGGAGGGTGTGGGCGGCGTCGGCGTTGTAGACGTCCAGGCCCGGGTAGTGCGAGCTCATCAGCGAGGGGTGGAAGAAGCGTCCGCGCAGGACGGCGTCGAGCGCCTCGCCGAGCAGGTCGGCGTCGCCGAGGCGGGCCGCGATCAGGGCGCGGTGCAGGTGGCCGTGGGCGGAGTGGTTCTCGCTGCCGCGCAGGCGCAGGGCGCGGTGGGCGGCGGCGGCCAGGTCGGGGGTGTCGAGCGGGTTGATCTCGCCGAGCGGCCAGACGGGGTGCAGGTGGCTCAGGTGCCGGTGCTCCTGGTCGTCGACGGCGGCGGGCCAGGCCCATTCGGCCAGCGCGCCGGAGGGGTTGACCAGGTAGGGGGGCAGTCGCGCGGCGAGCCGGTGGTGGCCGGTGGCGGTGAGGGTGTGGCGGGCGGCGGCGAGGTCCATGGCGGCGTTGACGCTGATCGGGCTGTCGGCGCCGAGCGGGGTGTTCTCGGGCGAGTAGGAGGGGACGAACAGCAGTCGGCCGTCGGGGCCGGTGCGGGTGAGGAAGGCGCGGTAGAAGTCGGCGGCCTCGGCGAGGGCGGGGCGCACCAGCGTCTCGGCCGTGGCGGTGTCGCCGGTGGTCTCGACGTGGTCGAGCAGGGGTTGCAGCAGCCAGTGGGCGCCGGCCGTCCACAGGTGCAGCGGGTAGTCCTCGCTGTAGTGGTAGGCGTGGCCGGAGCGGCCGTCGGTGTGGGCGGGGGCGACGATGCCGGGCAGGCCGAACAGGCGGCGGGCGTTGCTCCGCCAGTGGTCCAACTGGCTTGCGACGAAGGTGGCGTGGGCGTGGCTGACTTCGGGGAGGGCGGCCGCGGCGGCGGAGGAGACCTGGAGGTTGAGGTTGGCGTCGCAGGTGAGCGCGCCGCTCCAGGCGGTGTCCCAGGAGCCGGTCCACAGGCCGGTGAGCCGGGGCGGCAGGGTGCCGGCGGAGCTGAGCAGGTGGTACCGGCCGGCGTCGAACAGCCGCTCCAGCAGGGCGAGTCGGTGGGTGTCCGGGTCGGCGAGCAGGGCGGATCCGGGCAGGGCGCGGTGTTCCTCGGGCGCGCCGAGGTCGAGGTCGACGCGGTCGTAGGCCGGGGTGTGCCGGGCGAGGTGGCGTTCCAGCAGTTCGGGGTACGGGCGGTCCGGGAGGGCGGGCGGCTCCGGGTCCTCCCAGGGGTGGACGCGGGTGAGCAGCAGGACTTCGGCGCAGCCCTCGGCCCGGACGGCTCCCGCCTCGGCGCGCAGGGTGCCGCCGGTGGCCCGGACGTGCGTCCAGCAGGTGTAGCCGAAGGCGGAGCCGGGGCCGCCGGGGTGGCGGACGTCGGTGCGCAGCACGGCGCCGCCGGGTTCGCCGCTCGCGGTGGTGTGCGCGGCCAAGTCGGCCGGGGCGCCGTCGAGTTGCCAGTGGTGGGTCAACTCGACGGTGCCGGTGCCCACTTCGCGGTGGACGATCAGGTCGTCGGCGCGCGAGGCGAAGGTTTCGGCGCGTCGGCCGCTCCAGCGGGTGGTGACCGTGCCGGTGCGGTGGTCGACTTCGCGCCGGTAGTCCGTCGCGGCCTCCGGCTCCCGCCGCAGCCGGAGGGCGAGGGCGGGGTGGAAGGGGCGGACCCACTGGAGCGGCGTGGTGACCTGGCGGGCGACGGCCTCCCGGGCGCGGCCGGTCAGGACGGCGTCCCGCAGTTCCTCCAACTGCCCGGCCAGGTCCGGGGCGAGGGCGTCCTCGCCGCCGTTGGGGCGCAGCAGCAGGTGGTGGTTGACCACCACCAGTTCGTCGCGGGTGCGGCCGTGCACCATCGCGCCGTGGGTGCCGTTGCCGGTGAGGAAGGCGTCCTCCCAGCGGGCGGCCGGGGCGGGTTCCCAACTCCCGCGCGGGCGTGGGCGGTTCACTGGGCGACCGGACGCAGGACGGCGGCGCCGTGGCGCTCCAGGGCGACGGTTCCGGTGTGGTGCAGCCCGGTCAGCAGCTCGTCCCAGCGGCCGGGCAGGTCGCACTTCGCCGGCTGGGGGCCGTGGTTGAGCAGGAACAGCAGGTCGCCGCGGCGGACGGCCTCGACTCCGGCGGGCAGGCCTTCGACGGCGGGGCACAGGCCGGCTTCGCGGGCGGCGCGGGCCAGCAGGGCGCGCAGGGCTTCGGGTTCGGGGCGGGTGGAGAGGTACCAGGCGGTGCCCCGGCCGTGGGTGTGGCGGGTGACGGCGGGCTGTCCGGCGAGTTCGCCGTCCGCGTAGCGGGCCACCGTCTCGGCCCCGGCGGTCTCCAACTCCTCGGCCCACAGCGATCCTTGGAAGTCGTGGCCGTCGGCGCCGGTGCAGCCGACGGTCTCGCCCTCGTTCAGCGGCCACCACTGGTGGACGGCGGCGAGGCCGAGCACCTCGCGCAGCCGGGCGTCCACGCCGCCGGGGCGGATCCGGTCCTGGTGGTCGGCGACGCCGGTGAAGTAGCCGGCCACCAGGGTGCCGCCGGAGCGGACGTAGCCGGCCAGGTTGTCGAGGGCGGCGTCGGTGAGCAGGTAGAGCGAGGGGATGACGACCAGGCGGTAGGGGGTGAGGTCGGCGGCGGGGTGGGCCAGGTCGGTGGTGTGGTTGGCCTCCCACAGGGCGCGGTGCCAGGCGGTGACGTTCTCCTGGTAGTCGAGCAACTCGGAGGGCCGGCCGGGCTGTTCGCTCGCCCACCAGGCGTCCCAGTCGTGCAGCAGGGCGGCCCCGGCGGTGACGGGGGTGCCGGAGACGTGCGGGCCGAGCCGGTCGAGGTCGGCGCCGAGGGCGGCGGCCTCGCGGAAGACCCGGTTGCCGGTGCCGGAGTGCGGGAGCATCGCGGAGTGGAACTTCTCGGCGCCCTGCCGGGATTGGCGCCACTGGAAGAAGCAGATCGCGTCGGCGCCGCGGGCGACGGCCTGCAGCGACCACAGCCGCATCAGTCCGGCGGGCTTGGGCCGGTTGACGGGGCGCCAGTTGACGGCGCCGGTGGCCTGTTCCATCAGCATCCAGGGGCCGCCGGCCATCGAGCGGGCCAGGTCCTGGACGAGCGCGCCGTGCTGGGCGCCGAGGGCGGCGTCGGGGTCGGGGTAGATGTCGAGCGCGACGACGTCCTGCCGCTCCGCCCAGGCCCAGCCGTCCTGGCCGCGCCAGAACGGCATGTGGTTGGTGGTGACGGGTACGGCGGGGCTGTGCCGGGCGACGATGGCGTGTTCGGCGGTGTAGCACTCCAGCAGGGCGTCGGAGGTGAAGCGGGCGAAGTCGAGCAGCTGGGCGGGGTTGCGGATGTACTGGGCCTGGCGGGGCGGCAGGATCTCGTCCCACTCGGCGTAGTGCTGGCTCCAGAAGGCGGTGCCCCAGGCGGAGTTGAGTTCCTCCAGGGTGCCGTGCCGGTCCTGCAGCCAGCGGCGGAAGTGCGCGGCGGTCTCGTCGCACCAGCAGTGCGTGCCGTACTCGTTGTTGACGTGCCACATGGTGAGCGCGGGGTGGGCGCCGTAGCGGGCGGCGAGCCGCTCGGTGACGGCGGCGGCACGGCGGCGGTACTCCGGGGAGGAGGCGCAGAACTGGTTGCGGGAGCCGTACCAGACGGTGGTGCCGTTCTCGGCCCGGGGCAGCGTCTCGGGGTGGCGGTGGCCGAGCCACGGCGGCGGGGAGGCGGTGGGGGTGGCCAGGACGACGCCGATGCCGGCTCCGTGCAGCAGGTCGAGCAGGCGGTCGAGCCAGCCGAAGTCGTAGGCGCCGGGGGTGGGTTCGAGCCTGGCCCAGGAGAACACGCCGACGGTGACGCTGGTGACGCCGGCCTGCCGCATCAGGCGGACGTCCTCCGGCCAGGTCTCCTCGGGCCACTGTTCGGGGTTGTAGTCGCCGCCGTAGAGGATGCGGCCGCGGGTGGCGTCGTTCAGGTCGGGCATGGGGGTGTTCCTGTCCGTTCAGTCGCCCTGGCTGAGGGGTCGGAGTTCGAACCAGTCGAAGTGCGCGGTGCCTTCGGCGGCGTAGAGGCCGATGACGCGGCCGGTGAAGCCGCCGGCGACCTCGGTGGTGAGGTAGCGGCCGTCGAGGGTGGCGAGCGCGGTGAAGGTGCCGTCGGGCCGCTCGTGGCCGAGGGTGAGGGCGTCGGGGCCGGTGCGCGGGCCGCGCGGGGCGGCGGGGGCGGTCTCGACGCGCAGCACCACGTCGTGGTGCGGGAGTTCGCGTTCGGCGACGACGGTGACCTGTCCGCCGAGGTGGGAGACGACTCGGACGCGGCGGCCGTCGGCCTCGACGGTGTAGGCGTGCTCGTCGTCGAGGCGGACGGCGAGGCCGCCGGTGCCGGTGGCGGCGTCGAGGCGGGCGCGGGCCCGGACGGCGTGGTGCTGCTGGCGGCGGCCGGTGAAGGTGCCGTCGAAGTGGCCGCCGCGGGCCTGCAGGGTGAGCCAGCCGGGGCGCCGGCCGGTGGTGACGTGGGCGGCGGGCCGGTCGCGGACGGAGAGCCACTGCGGGGGCAGCGGGCCGTCGAAGTCCTCGCGGGTCGGCTCGGCCGGCCAGGGGTGCGGCTCCCAGGGCAGTGACGGTAGTTCGACGGGCACCTCGCCGATGACGGGCCAGTCGTCGACCCAGGTCACCGGGGTCAGGTAGGTCTCGCGGCCGAGCGGGTGCCAGCCGGGGGTGCCGCCGCGGGGGCGGACGCCGAGCAGCAGCGCCCACCAACTGCCGTCGGGGCCCTGGACCAGGTCGGCGTGGCCGGTGTTTTGGATCGGGCTGTGGCGGCCGGCGTGGGTGAGCAGCGGGTTGTCCGGGCAGGGCTCGAAGGGGCCGTCGGGGCGGCGGGAGCGGGCGACGGAGACGCTGTGGGCGCGTTCGGTGCCGCCCTCGGCGATCATCAGGTACCACCAGTCGCCGATCCGGTACAGGTGCGGCGCCTCCGGGGCCTGCCGGGTGCCGGACCACAGCGGGCGGGGGGCCTCCAGGGCCTTGCCGGAGGCCGGGTCGATCCGCAGCTGGGCGACGCCGGCGACGGTGCACCAGCAGGCGCCGTCCTCGTCCCAGGCCAGGTCGGGGTCGATGCCGGGGACGTCGGGCAGCCGGACGGGCGCGGACCACGGGCCGGCCGGGTCCTCGGCGGTGACCAGCAGGTTGCCGGTGCCGACCTCGGTGGTGATCAGGTGGAACCGGCCGTCGTGGTGGCGCAGGGTGGGGGCGTAGACGCCGCCGGAGGAGGGGGTGCCGGCCGGCAGCGGCAGGTCGGCGAGGGCGTTGCCGACCTGCCGCCAGTGGACCAGGTCGCGGCTGTGCAGGATCGGCACGCCCGGGTGGTACTCGAAGCTGGAGCAGGCGAGGTAGTAGTCCTCGCCGACCCGGCAGACGCTCGGGTCGGGGTGGAAGCCGGCGACCACCGGGTTGGTGGCCGGGCCGGTCGCCGGGTCGGTGGCCGTCACGGGACGCTACCTCCTGCGGGCGGGCGGGACGGGGGTGAGCAGCGGTCCGCTGCTCTGCCGGGGGGTGAGGACGGGGGTGAGCAGGACGATCTCGTCCTCGGGGTCGGTGCCGCGTTCGGCGGCAGCGATCCGGCGCATCACCTGGTCGACGGCGACCCGGCCGAGTTCCTGGGCGGGTCCGGTGACGGCGGTGAGGCCGGGGGCGTACTGCTCGGCGAGCTGTTCGGGGCAGAGCGCGACCACCGAGGCGTCCTCGGGGACGGTGCGTCCGCTGGTGGGCAGCAGTTGCAGCAGCGGGCCGATGGCGTTCTCGTTCTGGACGACGAAGCCGGTGGTGTCCGGGCGGTCGGCGATGATCCGGGCCAGGGTGCCGGCCGTGGATTCGTAGGTGCCTTCGCAGGGGCGGTGGAGGAATCTCAGGCCGCGTTCGAGGGCGCGCTCCCGGAATCCGGTCAGGGTGCGTTCGGCGTAGCCGGCGTGGCGGTGGTAGACGGCGGGTGCGTAGCCGATGAAGGCGACCTCCCGGTGGCCCAGGTCGGCGAGGTGGTCGGCGCACAGGGCGCCGGCCGCGGCGAAGTCGTGGTCGACGCAGGACAGGCCGGAGCTGTCGGCGGGCAGGCCGATCGTCGAGGCCTGGATGCCCTGTTCGCGCAGGACGGGGATGCGCTCGTCGTCGAGTTCGACGTCCATCAGGATGACCCCGTCCGCCAGGCCGCTGGCGGCGACCCGGCGGACGCCGTCGGGGCCTTCGTCGTTGGTGATCAGCAGCACGTCGTAGCCGTGCTGGCGGGCCGCCATGGTGACCGAGACGGCGATCTCCATCATGATCGGCACGTACACGTCGGTGCGCAGCGGCACGACGAGGGCGATGATGTGGGAGCGCCGTCCGGCGAGCGCGCGGGCGCCGGCGTTGGGGTGGTAGCCGAGTTCCTCGACGGCGTGCTGGACCCGGCGGCGGGTGGCCTCCGAGATCGAGCGCTTGCCGCTGAGCACGTAGCTGACGGTGCTGGGCGAGACGCCCGCGTGCCGGGCCACGTCGGCGAGTGTCACCATGGGTGGGGTTCCTGCTTTCCTGGTCGTGGGGGTCTGCGGCCCCTGTGGCGCCAGGTTACTGACGCCGGGTCGTACGCGGTTCCCGCCCGCCTGGCCGGGTCCGGTTCAGCCCTTGATGGCGCCGGTGAGGACGCCGGTGCGGAAGTGCTTCTGCATGAACGGGTAGACCAGCAGCAGCGGCACCAGGGTGAGGACCACGACGGCCATCTGGAGGGTGAGCGGCGCGGTCTGCGCGTTGGCGGCGCCGAAGCCGGAGTTGACCGATCCGGGCAGGCCGTTGCCGCGGTTGACGTAGGTCAGCAGCACGTACTGCAGTGGCCACTTCTCGGCCGAGGTCGGCATGTAGAGCATCACGTTGAAGAAGGAGTTCCAGTAGCCGACCGCGTAGAACAGCGCGATCACCGCGGTGACGGCCCGCGAGGTGGGCAGCACCACGGACCACAGGATCCGCCAGTCGCCGGCGCCGTCGATCCGGGCGGCGTCGATCAGGTCGGCGGAGGTGGTGGAGTAGAACGAGCGCAGCACCAGGATGTTGAACACCGACACGGCGCTGGGCAGGATCAGCGACCACCACTGGTCGTAGCCGCCGAGGCCGGTGACGACCAGGAAGGTCGGGATCAGGCCGCCGCTGACGAACATGGTGACGATCAGCAGGGTCAGGATCGGGCGGTGCGCGAAGGACTCCGAGCGGGACAGTCCGTAGGCGGCCATCACCGAGACCACCATGGAGACGACGGTGCCGACGACGGTGATGGCGAAGCTGACCATCAGCGCGGTGCGGACGGTACCGTCGCCGAGCATCTGCCGGTAGGCGTCGAAGGTGACGCCGTCGGGCCAGATCACCAGCCCGCCGGCCCGGTTGACGGCGCCGGGGGTGGAGACGCTGGTCAGTCCGATGATCCAGAGCGGCACGGCGACGGCGGCGATCACGCCGGCCAGGGTGATGCCCTTGGCGCCCTGGCCGATGACGGTGGGCGGCTCCTCCCAGGGGGCCCGCCCGGCCCGGGCGCGGGGGCGGCCGGTCCGGGCCGGGCGGGGCGCGGGGGCGGCGGGCGCCGGCTGGGCGGCGCCCTCGCGGACGGTGGTGGGTGTCTGGCTCATCTGCGGTACAACCCGTCCTCGCCGAAGGCGTGCGCCAGCTTGTTGGCGCCCCAGATCAGCAGCAGCGAGATGACGCTCTTGAAGAGGCCGGCCGCGGCGCCGAAGCTGTAGTTGCCGGTGGCGATGCCGTAGTAGAAGGAGAAGGTGTCGAGCACGTCGGCCGATTCGTGGCCGACCGCCTCGCGCTGGATCAGGAACTGCTCGAAGCCCACGGTCAGCGCGTTGCCCAGGCGCAGCACCAGCATCAGCACGATCACGCCGCGCAGCCCGGGCAGGGTGATGTGCCACATCCGGCGCCAGCGCCCGGCGCCGTCGGCCGCGGCCGCCTCGTACAGCTCGGTGCTGATCGCGGCCAGCGCGGCGAGGAAGACGATGATGCCCCAGCCCGCCTCCTTCCAGATCGCCTGCGAGGTGACCAGGAGCGCGAAGGTGTGCGGGTTGGTGGTGATGTCCCAGGGCGCCATGTCGTTCTGCCGCAGGAAGTGGTTGAGGATCCCGGCGCCGCCGAGCATCTGCTGGAAGATCGTGATGGCCAGCACCCAGGAGAAGAAGTGCGGCAGGTAGACCACGGACTGGATGAAGTTGCGCAGCCGTTCGCTGAGCACCGTGTTGAGCAGCAGGGCCAGCGCGATCGGAACGGGGAAGAACAGCACCAGCTGGACCAGGCTGAGCCAGAGGGTGTTCTTCAGCGCCCCCCAGAACAGCGGGTCGTGGAACAGCTGCTGGAACTGCGCGAGGCCGGCCCATTCGCTGTCGCGCACGCCGACCAGCGGGTCGTAGTACTGGAACGCGGTGACCAGGCCGAACAGCGGCGCGTAGTTGAAGACCAGCAGCAGGACCACGGCGGGGACGGTCATCAGCAGCAGCGTCCGGTCGCGCCGCAGCCTCGTCCGCCAGTTGAGCCGGACGGTGCCGTTCCTGCCGGTGGTCCTCCGGCCGGCGGCGTCCTCGCCGGTGGTGCTCTTGCCCCGCTCCGATCGCGCCGTGCTCACTGACCCGTTCCGTACTTGCTCAGGACGTTGTCGGTCATCCACTGCTTGAGGCGGTCACCGCCGTTGGACTTCCAGGTGGAGATGGCCGCCTGGACGTCGGACACCTTCTTCTTGCCGTGGTAGCAGTCCTTGACGGTGTCCTCGACGGCCTGCGCGGTGTCGACGGTCGCGATGTTCTGCGGCATCGAGATGTTCATGTTCCAGAACAGCGGCTTGTAGAGGTACTTGACGTTGGCGGCCTGGAAGGCGGCGATGTCCTTGGTGACCTGGTCGGCGCCGGGGTTGGAGATCACCGAGGAGGCGGTGGCCAGGAAGGGGTAGGTCTGCGCCTGGACGTCCTTCTTGCCCTCGTCGTTGGCGGTGGGCACGCCGTTGACCCGGGTGTAGTGGGTGCCCTCGACGCCGAAGTTGACCATCGTGTACTCGGCGCTGCCGTACGGCGCGGCCAGGTAGTTGGCGACGGCGAGCAGTTCCTCGATCTGCTCGGGCTTCAGCTTCGCGTTGAGGTAGCTCATCATGTTGGTGGAGGAGCCCATGAACAGCGAGGGCGTGGCGCCGGCCTTCGCGGTGAGGAAGTCGAACGAGCCGCGGCGGAAGCCGGGGGTGGCGGCGGTGCCGGACAGGTGGTCGGCGAGGTTCCAGACGCCGGGGCCGCCGCCCTGGATCAGGGTCTTGCCGGCGTAGAAGCGGGTGTTGGCGTCGGCGTTGTTGCCGGCGATGGCGTCGGGGTGCAGGTAGCCGGCGGTGGCGAGCTTGTAGTGCCAGTCGAGGGCTTCCAGGAACTCCGGCATCTCGTACTTGTGGACCAGCTTGCCGTCGGCGAGCTTCCACTTGTTGGGGAGGCCGAAGAACGGGAAGAGGTAGGTCCACACGTCGTCGAAGGCCCAGGTGCCGGACTTCTCGTCGGTGAGCTCCTTGCCCAGGTTCATCAGGTCGTCGAGGGTCTTGACCTGGTCCGCGGTGATGCCCCTGGCCTCCAGGAGGTCACGGCGGTAGAAGGTGGTGCCGGCGATGGAGAAGCCGGTGGAGAAGGAGGGGATGCCGTAGAGCTTGTCGCCCCAGATGCCGGCCTGCCAGGCACCGGTGGGGATGGCGGCCAGGTTCGGGTACTTCTTGATGTTGTCGCCGGCCAGGTGGGGGGTGAGGTCGGCGAACTGGCTGGCGGCGAGCTCGCCGACGTTGAAGTTCGAGTTCCACCAGGTGGGGAGCTGGATCCAGTCCGGCAGCTTCTTGGCCGCGGTCATGGTGGGGATGATGGTGTTGTAGTTGTTGCCGTCGGCCGGCTTCATCTCCATCGTGATGCCGAGGGCCTTGTTCATCGCGGCGTAGAAGGAGTTGTCCGCGGGCGGGACGGTGCCCCAGAGCGGGGTGACGGCGGTGTAGCTGCCGCCCTTGCCCGGCACACCGGTGACGGTGGCGACCGGGTTGGCCGGGTAGGTCAGGAAGGCCGGGTCGGTCATCGCGCCGTCCGGGCCGGGGACCGAGGGGATGTCCGCGGCCACTGAGGTACTGGCGGCGAAGGCCGGCAGGGCCGACTTGACGCCCTCGGCGGAGTTCGCGCCGGTCTTGTGCTTCGAGCCGCCGCCCCCGCAGGCGGCCAGCAGGGGGGTCATCACCGCTGCTCCGGCGACGGAGACGGCAGCGGTGACGAAGGATCTGCGGTTCAGCTCGGTTCTCATGGTGGGGAGGCCCTTCCGCGGCGCCCTGCACTGGGCGCTGTCGAAGCGCTTGACTGTCGAAGCGCTTGATGTTGCGGCGACACTAACGGCGTGTTTCCGGTTAGACAAGTGCCCGGACAAATTCATTTTCCGCGTTGCTACTGGGAGTTGACAGGGGTGATGCTTCGTGTCAGCGTCGATTCGCTTCGACGACCGACCGCACCGCACGATCACCCTGGGGTGAGCCTGTTGAGTTCCCCGTCCCCGTCCGCCGCCGCGACCCCGGCCGAGCGGTACCCGTTCCACGACTCCGCGCTTCCGCTGGACAAGCGCGTCGATGACCTGCTCTCCAGGCTCTCCCCCGCCGAGCGCCTCTCGATGCTCCACCAGTACGCCCCCGCCGTGCCCCGCCTGGGCATCGGCGCCTTCCGCACCGGCGCGGAGGCCCTGCACGGCGTCTCCTGGCTGGGCGTGGCCACCGCGTTCCCGCAGGCCGTCGGCCTCGGCGCCAGCTGGGACGAGGAGTTGGTCCGCGAGGTCGCCGAGGCGGTCTCGACCGAGCTGCGGGCCTTCCACCACCACCGCCCGGCGGCCATCGCGCCCGACCGGGGCCCCAACAGCCTGCAGGCCTGGGCGCCGGTGCTGAACCTGCTGCGCGACCCGCGCTGGGGCCGCAACGAGGAGGGCTACTCCGAGGACCCGGTGCACACCGCCCGCCTCGGCGAGGCGTTCTGCCGCGGCCTGGCCGGCGACCACCCGACCTACCTGCGGGCCGCCCCGGTGCTCAAGCACTTCCTCGCCTACAACAACGAGGACGACCGCTGCACCACCTCCTCCGGGGTGCGCCCGCGCGTCCTGCACGAGTACGACCTGGCCGCCTTCAAGCCCGCGATCGCCTCCGGCGCCGCGACCGGCGTGATGGCCGCGTACAACCTGGTCAACGGCCGTCCCTGCCACGTCTCCCCGCTGCTGGAGGCCGAACTGCGCCGCTGGGCCGAGCCGACCGGCCGCGAGCTGTTCGTGGTCTCCGACGCCGAGGCCCCCTCCAACCTGGTCGACCCCGAGCACTACTTCGACGACCACGCCGAGGGCCACGCCGCCGCGCTGAAGGCCGGCATCGACTCCTTCACCGACCACGGCGAGGACAGCGAGACCGTCATCGGCCGGCTCCGCGAAGCCCTGGAGCGCGGTCTGATCGACCAGGAGGACGTCGACCTGGCGGTCCGCCGACAGTTCGAACTCCGCTTCCGGATGGGCGAGTTCGATCCCGAGCTGGACCCGTACGCGAAGATCGGCGCCGAGGTCGTCGACAGCGCCCCGCACCGGGCGCTGGCCCGCCGGGCCGCCGCCGAGTCGACCGTCCTGCTGAAGAACACCGGCCTGCTGCCGCTCACCGACCCGACGAAGAAGATCGCCGTGATCGGCCCGCACGGCGACGCCCTGTTCGAGGACTGGTACTCCGGCACGCTGCCCTACGCGGTCACCGTCGCCGACGGCCTGCGCGCCCGACTCGTTCCCGCCGGCGGCGAGTTGGCCGTCCACGAGGGCCTCGACCGGATTCTGCTGCGGGCCGCGACCAGCGGCGAGCCGCTGAACGGCACCGCCTTCGACCTCGGCGACTGGGGCCTGGGCGTGCTCACCCTGCGCGCCGTCGACAGCGGCGGGTTCCTCTCCGTCAAGGAGGACGGTTCGCTGGTCGCCGACCAGGCCGTGATCAAGAGCTGGGACGTGCACGAGACCTTCCGCCTGGTCGAGGCCGACGGCGGGGCGCTGCTGCTGCAGTCCGTGCTCACCGGCAGGTACGCGGCCGCCGGCGCCGACGGCGCCGTCAAGGTCACCGCCGAGGACGCCGCCGGCGCCGAGCGCTTCACCCGCGAACTGCTGCGCGACGGACGGGCGGAGGCCGTCGCCGCGGCCGCCGACGCCGACCTCGCCGTGGTGGTGCTCGGCAACCACCCGCTGATCCACGGCCGCGAGACGCTGGACCGCCAGGGCCTGGCCCTGCCGCCCGCCCAGGAGGAGCTGCTCAAGGCGGTCGCCGCCGTCCGCCCGGAGACCGCGCTGATCGTGATGAGCAGCTACCCGTACGCGGTGGACTGGGCCGACGAGCACCTGCCCGCCGTCCTGTGGACCTCGCACGGCGGCCAGGAGACCGGCCACGCCCTCGCCGACGTCCTGTTCGGCGACGCCGACCCCGCCGGCCGCCTCCCGCAGACCTGGTACCGGGGCGACGACGAGCTGCCGCACCCGCTCGACTACGACATCATCCAGGCCGGTTGGACCTACCAGTACCACCAGGCCCCGGCGCGCTACCCGTTCGGCCACGGCCTGTCCTACGGCACCTTCCGGTACGGCGGGTTGGAGGTCGAGGAGGGCGTCCTCGGCCAGGACGGCACGGTGCGGGCCGCGCTGACGGTCAGCAACACCGGCACCCGCGGCGGCACCGAGGTGGTGCAGCTGTACGTGCGCCCGCTGGAGGCCCGCTACCAGGCGCCGCGCCGCCGGCTGGCCGACTTCCGGAAGGTCACCCTGGCGCCCGGCCAGAGCCGCCGCCTGGTCTTCGACCTCCCGGTCGCCGCGCACCTGGCCCACTGGGACGTCGCCACCGGCACGTTCACCGTCGACCCGGGCAGCTACCAACTGCTCGCCGCCGCCTCCGCGGAGGACGTCCGCGCCACCGCGCAGGTCACCGTCGAGGGCCCGGCCCCCGCGCCCCGCGCCGTCCTCGGCCGGCGCACCGGTGCGGCCGACTTCGACGCGCACCGGGGCATCGCCCTGGTCGACGCCACCCGGACGGACGGCGACGCGGTCACCCCCGCCGGGTCGGATGCCGAACTCGTCTTCTCCACGGTCGAGTTGACGGGATCGAGGGAGGTCTCGGCGGAGGTCGCGCTGGACGGCGCGCTGGACGGCCCGGACGCCGCCGAGCTGGAGTTCTCGGTGGACGGGCGGGTGCTCGCCACCCTCGCCGTCCCGCCGACCGGCGGCCGCTACGCCTGGACGACCGTCACCGCCGCGCTGGACGGTGCGCCGCACGGCGTGCACGACCTGCGGGTCGCCCTGCGCGGGCCGGTCCGGCTCGCCGCCTTCACCGTCGCCTGACCGCGCCGGTGAGCCGACCGCCCCGGGAGCGCGACCCGCTTCCGCCCCCGGGGCCGGGCGGGGCCGCGCCCACGCGCACCTGACAGCCGTGGGCGCGGCCCCGCCGCACCCCGCCTTCCTGCCCTCCCGCTTGGAGATCCCCCGATGAAGTTCACCGACGGCTACTGGCTGATGCGCCCGGGCGTGACCAACCGCTACGCCGCCGAGGTGGCCGATGTCCGCACCGAGTCGGACCGGTTCACCCTCTGGGCGCCGCTGCGCCGGGTCACCAACCGGGCCGACACGCTCAACTCCCCGCTGCTGACGGTGGATTGCCACTCCCCCGCCGAGGGCGTGATCGCCGTCCGGTTCACCCACCACGCCGGATCGGTGCGCCCCGGCGGCGGCTTCGAACTGGTCGGCCGCACCGACGGCGCGGGCAAGGTGGTCCGGGACGGCTCGGTGGTCGAACTCCGTTCCGGCGCACTGACGTTGCGGGTGGACACCGAGGGCCCGTGGCGGGCCGACTTCCTCGCCGACGGCAAGCCGGTCACCTCACTCGGCGAGCGCGGCCTCGGCTTCGCCGTCGACGCCGAGGGCAGGCACCACATGGTGGCCCAACTGGCGCTCGGCGTCGGCGAGTCGGTGTACGGCCTGGGCGAGCGGTTCACCCCGTTCGTCAAGAACGGCCAGACGGTGGACATCTGGCAGGCCGACGGCGGCACCAGCAGCGAACAGGCGTACAAGAACGTCCCGTTCCACCTGAGCAGCCGGGGCTACGGCGTGCTGGTCAACCACCCCGGGCGGGTCTCGTACGAGGTCGCCTCCGAGGCCGTCGGGCAGGTGCAGTTCAGCGTCGAGGACCAGTCGATGGAGTTCCTGGTCTTCCAGGGGCCCACCCCCAAGGAGGTGCTGGCCCGCTACACCGGCCTGCTCGGCCGTCCCGCGCTGCCGCCCGCGTGGTCGCTGGGCCTGTGGTTGTCCACCTCGTTCACCACCGACTACGACGAGGCGACGGTCACCCGGTTCACCCGGGGCATGGCCGAGCGCGGCATCCCGCTGAGCGTCTTCCACTTCGACTGCTTCTGGATGCGCGGCTACCACTGGAGCGACTTCGTCTGGGACCCGGACACCTTCCCGGACCCGGCGGGCATGCTGGCCCGGCTGAAGGAGCAGGGCCTCAAGCTCTGCGTCTGGATCAACCCGTACCTGGCGCAGCGCTCCGAGCTGTTCGAGGAGGGCATGCGCCGGGGTTACCTGGTGCGCCGCACCGACGGCACGGTCTGGCAGTGGGACCTGTGGCAGCCCGGCATGGCGCTGGTGGACTTCACCAACCCGGAGGCGACCGCCTGGTTCACCGAGCGGCTGCGCCGGCTGCTGCACCAGGGCGTGGACTGCTTCAAGACCGACTTCGGCGAGCGGATCCCCACCGACGTGGTGTGGCACGACGGCAGCGACCCGGAGCAGATGCACAACCTGTACACCCAGCGGTACAACGAGGCCGTCTTCGAACTGCTGCGCGAGGAGCGCGGCGAGGGCGAGGCGGTCCTGTTCGCCCGGTCGGCGACGGCGGGCGGGCAGCAGTTCCCGGTGCACTGGGGCGGCGACTGCGAGTCGACGTTCACCGCGATGGCGGAGTCGCTGCGCGGCGGCCTGTCGCTGGGCCTGTCCGGGTTCGGGTTCTGGAGCCACGACATCGGCGGCTTCGAGGGCACCCCGACCGAGGCGCTGTTCAAGCGCTGGGTGCAGTTCGGCCTGCTGTCCTCGCACAGCCGCCTGCACGGCTCCAAGTCGTACCGGGTGCCGTGGGACTACGGCGAGGAGGCGGTCGAGGTCACCCGCGCCTTCACCCGGCTCAAGCACCGCCTCGCCCCCTACCTCCAGCGCACCGCCCAGCAGGCCCACCTGCACGGCACGCCGGTGATGCGGGCGATGCTGCTGGAGTTCCCCGACGACCCGGCGGTGGCGGCGCTGGACCGGCAGTACGTGCTGGGCGACGACCTACTGGTGGCACCGGTGTTCACCGAGGACGGCACGGTCGAGTACTACGTGCCCGAGGGCGTCTGGACGAACGTGCTGACCGGCGACGAGGTCACCGGCCCGCGCTGGGTCCGCGAACGGCACGGCTTCGACACCCTGCCGCTGCTGGCCCGCCCGGACTCGGTGCTCCCGCTGGCCGCCGACGACTCCCGCCCGGTCTCCGACTGGGCCGACGGCGTCACCCTGCTGGTGCACTCCTTCGCCGACGGCGCCGTGCGCGAGGTGGCCGTCCCGGAGGCTTCCGGCACCGGCACGGCGGCCCTCTTCACGGTGCGCCGCGAGGGCGACCGGCTGCTGGTCTCCACCGACAGCACCAAGCCCTGGAACCTCCGGCGCGCGGGCCGCGAGCACGCCTTCCCCGCCGGCACCACCGAGGTCGAACTCCCGCTGGACTGACGGCGGTCCACCCTTCCCCGGGGGCGGGGCCGCGCCCCCGGGGAGCTCCCCGTCCGGCCCCCGCGACCGTCCGGCCGCGGATCGGCGATGCTGGTACGCATGCGCGCCGCCCGCCTGATCCGCATGGCCCTCCTGCTCCAGTCCACCCCCGGCCTCACCGCCGCCGAACTGGCCCGGGAGCTGGAGGTCTCCGAACGGACCGTCATCCGCGACGTCCAGGCGCTCCAGGAGGCCGGGGTGCCGGTCCGCTCGGAACGCGGCCGGGCCGGCGGCTACCGGCTCGCTCCCGGCCACCGCACCCGCCTCACCACGCTGCACCCCACCGAGGCCGAGACCCTCTACCTCTCCGGCCTGCCCTCCGCGCTGCGCGACCTCGGGCTCTCCGACGCGGCCGACACCGCCCGGCTGAAGCTGTCCGCCACCCTGCTGCCCTCCCTGCGGGCGGCCGCCGAGTCCTCGGCCCGGCGCTTCCACTTGGACGCCCCGGCCTGGTTCCGCGAGCCGTCCACCCCGGAGCTGCTGCCGGAGCTGGCCCGCGCCCTCTGGGCGGACCGCGCGGTCGAGTTCGCCTACGCCCGCCCCGGCCGCGAGCCCGGAGCCGCCCGCCGGGTGGAGCCGTACGGGCTGGTCCTGAAGGCGGGCGTCTGGTACCTGGTGAGCCGGGTCCCCGACGCGGCGGGCAGCACCTTCCGCACCCACCGCGCCGACCGGATCACCGCGCTGCGCACGCTCCCCGAGGAGCCGTTCGACCGCGACCCGTCCTTCGACCTGGCGTCGTACTGGCAGGAGCACAGCGCCCGGTTCGCCCGCTCCCTGCTGCGCGCCGCCGTCACGGTGCGACTCACCCCGGAGGGCGCGCGCCGCCTGCCCGAGGTGACCGACCGGGGCGCGGCCGGACGGGCGCTGGCCGCCGCGCCGCCCCCGGACCCGGACGGCCGGGTCACCCTCGAACTGGCCGTGGAGTCCGAGGAGATCGCGTTCGTCGAACTGGGCTCGCTCGGCACGGAGGCCGAGGTGCTGGCCCCGCCCGCGCTCCGCGCCCGCTTCGCCCGGCGCGCCCGGGGCCTCGCCGCGCTCTACGCCGACGCGGAGCCGGGCGCCGGGCCGGGCACGGAACCGGGCGGGGCCCCCGGCGGGGGCCCCGCCGGGTCTCAGCGGTAGTCGTCCGCCGAGACCGGAGCGCCCTGCTCGCCCTGCGCCGCCAGCGCGTCGAAGTACGCCCAGGCGTCCGGCCTGCTGCCGTCCGCGTCCGTGACGCCGTAGACCCGGGCGAGTTCGGCGCTGGAGGTCGACTTCCGGTTCCACCGCTCGGCCCGCCGCGGGTCGGCGGCCAGCGCGGCCACCCCGCGCGCCAGGTACTGCGGCGATTCCGCGATCGCGAAGGTCGGCTCGACGGCGGTGACGTCCCGCCAGTTCTCCTCCGCCGCACCGAAGTGCGCGAGCATCTGCTCGGAGCGCAGGAAGCCCGGCGTGACGCACACCGCCGTCCCGCCGTACTCCGCCAACTCCTCCCCCAGCCCGAAGGCCATCCGGATCGGCGCGTTCTTCGCCAGGTCGTAGTAGAGGTTCTCCCGGTACCGGCGGTTGTAGGCCGCCGTGCCGTCGGTGACCTCCACCAGCAGCGGCCCGTCCGACCGCACCAGGAGCGGCAGGCCGAGCGCCGCCGTGATCACGTGCGAGCGCACGCCCAGCTCCAGGACCCGCAGCCCGTCGGCGAGCGGCGTCTCCCAGCTCCTCTTCCCGAAGATCGACCCGGCCATCAGGTGCTCGCCACCCCACAGGTCGTTGACCAGGACGTCGAGGTGCCCGTGCTCCTCCTCGATCCGCCCGAACAGCGCCCGCACCCGCTCCTCGTCCAGGTGGTCGGTGGGCACCGCGATCCCGACCCCGCCGGCCGCCGTCACCAGCTCGCCGGTCTCCTCGATCGTCTCGCTCGCCCGGCCCACCTCGCTCACCCGCTCGCGCGTCGTCCGCCCGGTCACATAGACCGTCGCCCCCGCCCGGCCCAGCTCCACCGCCATCGCCCGGCCCGCGCCCCGGGTCGCGCCCGCGACCAGGGCGATCCGACCCGCCAGCGGGAGGGCGGGGAGGCTGTCGCGGAGCCGGTCACCGGCGTCGTTCATGTTCTCCATGCCTTCCACGATGCACGCCAAAGGTGACAGAACCCGTCACCTTTCATTCCTTCACCGTTCGATCACACCCGCGCCGACCGCGGGCCGCGATCCCTTCCCGCTGCGGATCTCCGCGCACGTGCACCTGTGCGGGCACGACTCGACGCGCACCGCGGGAGCCGACTCCCACCTGCTGCGCCGCCCGGCCGGGAACCTGATGATGGTCGACACCCCGCGCTTCAGCCCCGCGCCGGCCGCCGGGTACGCCGTGCTCGGCCCGGTCACCGACGTCCTGCTCACCCACCGCGACCACGCCGCGCACGGCCGCGCGCACGCCGACGAGTTGGCGCCCTGCTGTGGATCCACGAAGGGGGACTCGGACGCCGCGCCGGACGCCGACCGGGTCATCCGGGGCACCGAACCGGTCGGGGTCGCCGAGGGCGTGCACGCGCACCCGCTGCCCGGTCACACCGAGGGCAGCGTGCCGTACCTCGCCGACGGCACCCACTGCTTCAGCGGCGACAGCTTCTGCTGGTCCCGCGGCACCGGGGGCCTCGGCGTCGCCGAGTTCACCCGCCGCCTGCACGACCTGGCCGACCGCACCGCCCGGCTCCGCCCCCGGACGCGCCCCGCGTGCCGCACCACCGAGGCGGCGAACAGCGGCGTCCCCCGTCCGACGGTCCGCCGAGGGCCTCTCCCGGGAAATGGTTGTACGCCGTAGAAGAACTCCTCTACGCTGTAGAACGAGCGGCTGTCCGGCCGTCCCGCCCCGATCCAGGAGCCCCCTTGTCTCAAGACTCCGTCCACACGCCCCCCGCACCGGACCCGCGGCGGTGGGTCATCCTGGCCGTGGTCTGCCTGGCCACCCTGGTGGTGCTGCTCGACAACACCGTGCTCAACGTGGCCATCCCCTCCCTGACCGAGGACTTGGGCGCGGGCACGGCCGACATCCAGTGGATGATCAACGCCTACTCGCTGGTCCAGTCCGGCCTGCTGCTGACGGCCGGCAGCCTGTCCGACCGGTACGGGCGCAAGCGCGCGCTGACGATCGGCCTGGCGCTGTTCGGCCTCGGGTCGGCGGCGGCGGCCCTGGCCCAGTCCTCCGGGCAGCTGATCGCCGCCCGGGCCGGCATGGGCGTCGGCGGCGCGCTGCTGATGACCACCACGCTGGCGGTGGTGATGCAGGTGTTCCAGGGCGCGGAGGTGCCCAAGGCGATCGGCGTCTGGGGCGCCGTCAGCTCGCTGGGCTTCGCGGGCGGCCCGCTGCTCGGCGGCGTGCTGCTGGCGCACTTCTGGTGGGGCGCGATCTTCCTGATCAACGTCCCGGTGGCGCTGATCGGCCTGGTCGCGGTCGCCCGCCTGCTCCCCGAGACCAAGGACCCCCCGGGCCGCCGGCCGGACGTACCGGGCGCGGCGCTCTCCACCGTCGGCATGGTCGGCCTGGTGTACGCGATCATCTCCGGCCCGGTGCACGGCTGGGGCTCCGGCCCGGTGCTGGTGTCGGCCGCGGTCGGCCTGGCCGCGCTGGCGGCCTTCGTCGCCTGGGAGGCGCGCACCCCCACCCCGATGCTGGACCTGGCCTTCTTCCGGAACCGGCGCTTCAACGGCGCGGTGGCGGGCGGCGTCCTGGTCGCCTTCGGCATGGCCGGTTCGCTGTTCCTGCTCACCCAGTACCTGCAACTGGTGCTCGGCTACCGGCCGTTGGAGGCGGGCCTGCGGATGTCGCCGCTGGCCCTGGTGATCGTGCTGCTCAACCTGTCGGGCGTCGGCGCCCGGCTGCTGCCGAGGATCGGCTTCGCGGGGGCCGTCGCGATCGGCATGGGGCTGCTGGCCGGCGGCCTGGCGCTGGTCGCAGCGCTGGGCTCGGGGCACGGGTACCCGGGGCTGCTGGCCGGCCTGCTGCTGATGGGCTGCGGCATCGCGGTGGCCAACCCGGCGATGGCGGCGGCCGTGATGGGCGCGATCCCGCCGGAGCGGGCCGGCGCCGGCGCGGGCGTGCAGGGCACCGTCACCGAGTTCGGCGGCGGCCTGGGCGTGGCGGTGCTCGGCGCGGTGCTCGGCTCCCGGTTCGCCGCGGGCCTGCCGGGCTCCGTCCCGGCCTCGGCCGCGAAGTCGCTGCCGGAGGCGCTGGCCGCCGCGCCGGACGGCGCCGCGCGCGGCGCCGTCCGGGACGCCTTCGCCCACGGGCTGACGTCCAGCCAGCTGATCGGCGCGGCCGCCGTCCTGCTCGGCGGGCTGCTCTCCGCCGCCCTGCTGCACCGGGCCGACCGCCCGGCCGCCCCGTCCCCCGCCGACACCGCCCCGGAGCCCGTCCCCACCTCCCGCTGACCGCCTCCCCCGCCCCCTTCGGGCCCGCGCACGCCGCGCGGGCCCGAACCCGTACGGTGGTGGCACCCCGTCGAAGCGAAGGAGCAGCGTGGCCAGCAAGCGAGCCTCGCAGGTCAAGAAGAGCGTGTGGCTCACCCCCGGCCCGGTCCGCGGCCGCCGTTCCCCGCGGGCGGGCGAGGGCGGCGCGGGCAGCCTGGACCGCGAGGTGATCGTCGCCGCGGCGGTCCGGCTGCTGGACGAGCTGGGCGAGGCGAAGTTCTCGATGCGCGCGCTGGCCGCCCGGCTCGACGTCACCCCGATGTCGCTGTACTGGTACGTCGCCGACAAGGACGACCTGCTGGAGCTGGCGCTGGACGTGGTGGCCGGCGAAATGGTGCTCCCCGAGGCGGGCGACGGCACCGACTGGGAGTCCGGCCTGCGCGCCCTCGCCGTGACGTGGCGCGCCGCGATGCTGGCCCACCCCTGGGCGATCCGGATCTACGGCGACTACCTGAACATCGGCCCGAACTCGGTCCGCTACTCCGCCCGCGCCCTGGAGATCGCCCGCGCCTCCCCGCTCTCCGGGACCGACGCGATGGCGGCCCTCTCGGCGATCTTCCAGTACACCTACGGCTTCACCGCCACCGAGGTGAACTGGGCCGAGAAGGCCGGCCAGGCCGGCGGCACCACGGACGAGCTGATCGAGGAGATCACCGAGGCCGTCCGCGACCTCCCCGGCGTCACCGACTCCGGCGTCCTCCTGGAACGCCCCCGCGAACCCGACCACCTGATCCGCGAACGCGACTTCCACCGCGCCCTCGACTGGCTCCTGATCGGCATGCGCTCCGGCCTGCGCTGAGTCCTCCACCCCGCCCCGCCCCGCCCCGCCC